>CAWIJW010000004.1:0-615017 GCA_963836525.1 uncultured Acidobacteriaceae bacterium | reverse complement strand
CCAATGCCCTGATAGCCGGCTGACTGCGTGTAGATGGCCGTGTTGACACCGATAACCTCGCCGTACATGTTCAGCAGCGGGCCGCCGGAGTTGCCGGGATTGATAGCCGCATCAGTTTGGATGAAGTGCTGGAACTGGCCAGGCGCGCCCTGGTCGATGGTCCGGTTCTTCGCGGAGATGATGCCGGCGGTGACGGTTTGCGCCAGCGCAAACGGGCTGCCGATTGCTTCGACCCAGTCGCCCACCTGCGCCGTGTCAGAGTTGCCCATCTTGACTGTCGGCAGCGGTGTGTTGGTGTCGATCTTGATCACCGCGAGGTCGGTGGCCTTATCGGTGCCGATCACGTGCGCCGGACGGCCGGGATCCGTGGTGTCGGGGTCGCCGGAAAGCTTGACGTAGATCTTGTCGGCTTTGTCGATCACGTGTTCGTTGGTGATGATGTAGCCCTTGGGATCAACGATGAAACCGGAGCCCAGGGATTCCTGCACGCCGTTGTCGCCTTCATCGGGCGCGGGAATCTGGCCGCCGAAGAACCGGTTGAAGAAATTCTGGAAGTCGTCCGGCCCCGGCTGATTGTTGTTCTGATCGTTGTCCTGATTGTCGTCAGGATTTTGCGGGTTGGGCTGCGTGCGGAAATGGAAGTTGCGGTGCCCGCGGTTGCCCGACTCCTTGGGAAGAGTCTGAGTATTGATGTTCACTACTGCCGGCCCGACCGCCTTGGCGATTCTCACAAAGTCATTGGGTGGGGTTGGCGAAGTGACAACCTTCAGGGGAGTGGCGTCGGAGCCGCTCGTCTGATTCTCCTGCCCACGAACGCCGTGGGCGGCAAACGAGCCGGCCACAATGGCGGCCGAGAGCGTGGCGAGCACCACAAAAGCGGAGGCAAGACGGCGCGAGCGAAGCCGTTCGAAGAGCCATTTCATAGAGTTCAGTGACCTCATACGGCGCCAATGCCGTGGGCCGGCCTGTTCATGGCGCCATCTCCCAGTATAGCCAATTGCAAGCCCGTCCGGCTGGGCTGGAGCACACTGACGGTACGCCAGCAACGGTGGCGCGCACGCCGCGCCTCGACAGTTTAGACGCGGCAGCGAGCAAAAGAGCCGTGCCTTGGCGTCAGGCGGTGGGAACGGTCTCAAAAACCAGCGTTACTGTTCGGCCGCCCATTCCAGCATGGCAAGAGTAAGCAGCATCACGCGTTTGAGCGCGAGTTCGCGGTCTTTCGACGAGTACCACTCACGAAGCGTGTGCGCGGCGCCGCCTTCACCGCCCGCGCCCATGGACAAGGCCGGAACGCCGAGCGAGAGAGGGAGGTTGGCATCGGTCGAGCCCAGCCGGAGATCGGTACGCAGGCCGAGATGCCGGTCAACGGCACGCAACGTGGCGAGCAGTGGGGAGTCGTCAGGCAGTTGCGCGGCGGGGCGGTCGCCGATTTTGGAAATCTCGAAGGACAGCCGACTGCGCGAGCCTGCCTCTGAGGCCTTCGCATTGCAACGCGCGACGGCATCCTCAAGGGCGCGGTGCAGCACGGCTTCGAGGCGGACGAGCTGGCTGGGGTCCGTCGAACGAAAATCGACGGTGGCCTGCGCGTTTTCAGGAATCGAGTTCACGCTGATGCCGCCGCGAATGGTCCCCAGGTTGAGCGTGGTGCGCGGCTCCTCGGGCAGTGGCGTTTCCGCGAGCGTGGAGAGGGCCGAGGCGAGGGCCGCGATGGGGTTTGGCGTGCCCGCATCCGTAAAGCTGTGCCCGCCGGGGCCGGTAATGGTCACCTGGTAGCGGCGGCTGCCCAGGGCCTGGGTCACGGCAGCGTCCGTGCCAGGGCCATCCAAGACAATGTGAGCGGCAATGCGGCCCGCCAGCGCGCTGTGCTCGTAGATGTGGCGCACTCCGCGCAAGTCGCCCTCGCCTTCTTCGCCGACGTTCCCCAGGATTGCAAGGGGCGTGGGGAGTTCTACGCCAGCGCGGCGCAGCGCGGAGACGACGGCGAGCATTCCCGCCACACCGGCGGCATTGTCGCAGGCGCCGGGAGCCTCGAGGCGGTCACCGTCGAGCACCGGGTGAATTGGCGTGCCGGCGGGAAACACAGTGTCGATGTGGGCCGAGAGCAGGACGACGGGGCCGGTGTTATGGGGCGGTTCGCCGTCGCGGACGGCGGGCAGAATGCCAAGGACATTACCGGCAGCATCAATCTGAACGCAACTGAGGCCTGCGCCGGTAAAACGCTGGGCAAGCCACTCGGCACGCGCCTGCTCGCCGTGAGTCGGCCCGGGAACCGCCACCAGTTGCACCTGCCAGTCCATGATGGTCTTTGGATTCCCGTGCAACCAAGCAAACGCGGCATGAATCGGCCTCCGTGCGGCCAGTGCCGTGATTCGCGAGAATGCCGAGGTTGGAGAGAGAACCGGCATGGTTTGCATTCAGAGTAGCAGGGGCAGACTGCGTGCATGGCGATTCGCGTGTCAGAAGCTCAGCCATCGGAGGGCAGGGAATCGTCGAGAGGGTACTCAACGGAATGGAGAAACAAGCCTCGCGCGGGCGCTGTTGGGCCGGCTGCGGAGCGGGATCGTGCCTCGAGAATGCGGGGAATCTCTTGGAGAGCGAGGTGGCCGCGGCCGACATCGACCATGGTTCCCACAAGGTTGCGCACCATGTGATGCAGAAATCCGTTGCCACGGACGCGGTAGACGAAGAGTTCGCTGGCGCCGGTTGGGCGCTGCTCCCAGGCTGAAGAAAAAATGGTTCGGACGGTGGAGCCGGGCGGTGACGCGGGCGGATCGGTGTCGGTTTCGGCGGAGGGAGCGGATTCGAGGGCGGCGCGGTGCGCGGAGTCCGGATCGGTTGCGGCAAAGCTCTGGAAGTCGTGTTCTCCTTCAAAGAACCGCGCAGAAGCCTGGAGCACGTCCAGATTCAGTGGCCAGGGGCACGCATAGACATAGCGAGCCAGGAAAGGCGGGCAATCGGCGCCGCGGAAGATGCGGTATTCGTAGGTTTTGGCGATTGCCGAGCGGCGCGCATGAAATGCACTTCGTGCCGTTCTGGCCTCCAAAACTCTGATAGCTGCGGGCAATGTGCGGTTGAGAGCGCGATGTAAATTTTCAGGCGGAATGGGAGCGCGCAATGCGAAGCTGGCCACCTGGGCCAGTGCGTGCACTCCGGCATCAGTGCGGCCCGAGCCCTGGGGCAACGGTGTTTCGCCGGTAATGCGACCCAAGGCCGCCTGCAGTTCGCCTTGGATGGTCGGAAGGCCGGGTTGCACCTGCCAGCCCTGAAAATCTGTGCCGTCGTAGGCGAGGGTGAGCTTCCAAGTGTGGAGATCGGAGCCGGATTGGGCGGAGTCAGGCAAGTGTGTCGCTCGGGGGTCGCTGAATAACAGGGTACTGGATGCCGGCTGCAGCCTGGGCAAGGAAGGTGCGGGCGTTTTCTGACGGTCTCGATGACACGAGAGCCTCTCCGCGAGTCGAAAGGGAGGACATGGCTTTTCTGGAGTGCCGGGCAACGACCGATTACGGTGGAAGAGGGCACCTTTTGTGAACAAATTGCGACGTTTAGCGACGTTTTGCGCCGCAGTTTTCGGCATTTTGAGACGGGCCGCTGTTGATTCTGAACGACTTACGTTGGGAAATAGACCGTCTTAATACCCCATCGGGGTACGTAGGGGGGTAGGGGTAGAGGCAGGGGTAGGGAGTAAGGAGTAGCGAGAAGAGCGGGCTCCGAGGCTGGGGGCCAGTGAGGGGAGCGATCCTGGTCTGCGCTGCGATCATGGAACCATTGTGCGCCAAACGACGGTAATTCTCTGCAAAGTTGGGGAGAGGAATCTTTGGCGCTCCGGCGATGGCGGGTTGCGTTCTTATGTGCTTCAAAGAAAAGGAGAAGCGTGGCGCCTGGGAAGCGACCTTCGGGGCCGGGAAGGAGGGAACGGTGTGGGCGGGGAGCTTGACATCTCTAACCGCGTCGGCTTCTGTCAACGGTGAAGCGGGGGGTTGCATCCGGGGCGGGTCTGGCGGTATTTTACTAACCAGTTAGTTAAAAATTGGGCACAGCGACGGACGAACGGACGAGTGTGTGGACAAACGAGCCAGCGGTCGGGCAGGCGGGCAGACGGATGGGCGCATGAGTTCAAGCGGGCTGTGGAGATGCGAGTTCTTCCGTGCGAGGCGCACAAAGTTCGCGCACGAGATCAGGGCCGAGGCACGAGATATGGTGTTCGAGCGAGGTTGAGAGGAGTGGCCGGTGTAAGGGCGGCGTATGAAACCACCGGCTTCGGGGAACGAGAGGGGTATCCATTTCGTAATCAAGGATGAGCCTTTCAGGCCCATGTGGAAGCGATAATCGTTTTGACATACCTGACACTTGCATCCGAAGCGGTCGAAGGGCCGCCAGGAGGCGCAACAATCCAGACAGGGCAACCAGGCGGCGCAACCAAATTGTGGAGAGGGAACATGCATTTTTACAGGGCGGGTGTATCTGATGGGGAGCGGAGTGCGGCAGGCAGGGAACGCGAAGGAACGAAACAGAACATGAGAGCGCGTTATGAGGCGGGTGGCCGGTTGCGCGCTGTTGCGGCTGTTCTGCTGACATTGGCGGCGACGATGCCGCCGGGCTATAGCCAGCAGGCAGGAACCGGCTCCGGCGGTCCCGAAAAGGCGGCCTCGGCGCTGCCGGCGGCACCGACACCTGCGCCGACACAGCCGTTTCCGTTGCGAACGTCGAGCCGGGATTACTCCAGGCCCTTCGCCGGTTGGCTGGGCAATCCAATCAATATCTACCGGCACACGAATATTCCCAAGGCGAGTTTTTTGAACTCCGTGCGTCTGACCGACCTGATGAAGGACGGCAAGATTTACCTGAGTCTCGCAGACGCGTTGGCGCTGACGCTTGAGAACAACTACGACATCGCCATCGCCCGCTACGACCTGGACATTGCAGACGCGGATGTTCTCAGCACGAAGACCGGCGCAGCACCGCGAGGAGCTCCGTCGGGCCTGGTGACAGGAACGCTGGGTGGCTCTGCGTCGACATTGAGCACAGGAGGCGGACCGGGCGGTACGACGGTCGGCTCGGGCGGTGCTGGTTCGGGCGTCTCAGGGCTCACGCTGACCACGGCGGGCGCGGGGCCTTTGCCAGAGAACTTCGATCCAACGGTCACCGGAGCGATCCAGTTGGAGCGGGCGAAGCAGCCACAGGTGAACACGCTGTTTTCCGGCGGCAAATCGTCGCTGACGACGAACACGGACTTCTACAACTTCACCCTTAACCAGGGTATTGTTACCGGCGCGAACCTGGCTGTTGCGTTTCAAAACTCAAGGGTGACGTCGGACAACCCGTTTACGGACTACAGCCCGTATCTGTCTTCGAACTTCAAGGCCACGCTGACACAACACCTGCTGCAGGGCGCGGGCATATGGGTGAACAAGCGCTTCATCTACGAGGCTCTGAACGACCGGCGCATCACCGATTCGTCGTTTCGGCAGCAGATTCTCTACACCGTGAATCAGGTGGAGACCATTTACTGGGGCCTGGTGCAGGCCTATGAGGATGTGCAGGCCAAGGAGCGCGCTCTGGAGCAGAGCAATCAGTTGCTGGCCGACAACAAGAAGCAGCTGGAGATCGGCACAATGGCTCCGCTGGACGTTGTGAATGCCGAGTCGACCGTGGCCACAGACGAGCAGGCTCTGATCAGCGCGCAGAGCGCGTTGAACTACCAGCAACAGATCATCAAGCAGGCAGTCACGCGCAACTTGAACGATTCCAAGCTGTCGGCGGCTCCAGTGATTCCGACCGACCGTGTGAGCCTTGAAGCTCTCGCCGAGGAGAGCCAGCCGGTGGAAGCGCTGGTGCAAGAGGCCTTCCAGCAGCGGCCGGAGCTGGAGCAGGCGGTGCTGACGCTTCGCAACGACGAAATCACGTTGCGGGGCGCGCGCAATGCGCTGATGCCGACGCTGGACGCCTATGCGTTCTATGGCTCGAGCGCACTGGGAGGGTCGCAGAGCCCGAACGCATACAACTTCTTCACGGGCACGAACTATCCGCCGGGCCAGTTTCCGACGGTGAGCTACGGCACGGTAGTAGGGCGCCTCTTCAACAGCTCCGCGCCGGACAAGGGCGTGGGCTTCAGCTTGACCATCCCGCTCCGCAACCGCGAAGCGCAGTCGGTGCAGGAGCGCTCGCTGATGGAGTACCGGCAGGCGGAGCTGCGGCTGGAGCAACTGCACACCCAAATCCGCATGCAGGTGGTGAACGCGATGTTCGCGCTAAGCAACGACCGCGCCCAGGTGCGGGCGGCAACTGCGGCGCGCGACTACAACCAACAGAGTCTGGACGCAGAGGTGAAGAAGCTGCACCTGGGGGCGTCAACGACCGCCAATGTGCTGCAGCAACAGCGTAATTTGGCGACGGCCGAGGCCAACCTGATTGCCGCTCATGCGGGCTATGCGAAGGACCGCGCTGGGTTGTATCAGACACTGGCTTCGACTCTGCAGCATTACGGGATCAATTTGCCGGAGGCCGCTACAGGAACCGTGACGACGGCGCCGGTGGTGCCCGGCGTGGAAGCGGCGAAGCCGGGCAACGAGCCGTCGATGACTCCGCCGGCCGTGCAGGAACAGCCGACGCAGGCGCCGACCCAGTAGAGTGCAGACTCAACCACGACCAAAAGCAGGATGGCCCGGCTTAACGCCGGGCCTTCTTTTTTCTTCCAACGCGCAGAAGCGAGCCGGAATGGTTACCGCTCCGCAACCAGATCAAGCAGGTCAAAGAACTCGGGAAAGCTGATGGCGGCGGAGTCAGCGCCCTGGATCAGCGTCTCGCCTTCAGCACGGAGCGCGGCGACGCTGAAGGCCATGGCGATGCGGTGATCGCCGCCTGAGTCGATGGCGGCGCCGTGGAGGCTTTGGCCGCCGGGAACGTCGAGCCCGTCCTCAAATTCAACGACCTCAGCGCCCATGGCGCGGAGATTTTTTGCGACGAGGGCGATTCGGTCGGATTCTTTCACGCGCAGCTCCCGCGCGCCGCGGATGCGGATGCCGCCGCTGGTGTAAGGCGCGATGGCCGCCAGCACCGGGAGCTCGTCAATGAGCTGCGCCGCGAGCGCGCCGCTTACCTCTGTGGTGCCAAGCCCGTCTGGCGGCGCTGAAATCTGCACGACGCCGACAAGCTCGGCGTGTTTCTCTTCAAGATTCAACACAGAGATTTTTGCGCCGAGCGTCATCAGAACATCGAGTAGTACAGCGCGGGTGGGATTGAGGCCTAGCGAATCGATGACCAGGCTGGAGCCAGGGAAGAGCGCGGCCGCGCAGAGAAAGAATGCGGCAGAAGAGAGGTCGCCGGGAACGGCAGCGTCAATGGCGTGGAGTGTCTGTGGGCCGGAGATGGATACGGAGTCGGATGTGCGCGAGAGCTTTGCGCCGAAGGCGCGCAGAGCCAGCTCGCTGTGGTCGCGGGTGCGGACTTGTTCGCGGACGGTCGTGGTTCCGGCGGTTTGCAGGCCGGCGAATAGAATGCAGCTTTTCACCTGTGCGCTGGGGACGGGCGTGGTGTAGTCGATGGACTTGAGCGGTCCACCGTCGATGATGAGCGGCGCGTGGCCATCGGATAGGGTGAGGCGCGCGCCCATGGCTGCAAGGGGCTTGCGAATGCGCTCCATGGGACGGCGCGAGAGCGAAGCGTCGCCAGTGAGGGTGAAGCGGCCGGTCTGCGGCGCAAGAAGACCGGAGATCATGCGCATGGTGGAGCCGGAGTTGCCGCAGTCGAGGGGATGATCGGCAGGGGTGACGCGGCCGGCGAGGCCGGTGATTTCGACCGAGCCGGCGCTGATGCCGTTCACCTTTGCGCCCAGCGCCGCCATGCAGGAAAGGGTCGAGGCACAGTCGGCGCCGGTAGAGAAACTGGTGAAGCGCGATGTGCCCTCGGCGAAGCCAGCGAGCATGGCATAGCGGTGGCTGATGGATTTGTCGCCGGGCAGACGGAGACTGCCGATGATGTTTCGCGCGGGGCGGATGAGGCGTTCCTGGGCGGTGAGGGGCAAGCGGACTCCGAAAGACAGCTTCTAGCTTCTAGCTCCTAGCTTCCAGCCAGATCCTGCGCGAACAGCGATGATCGGTTCCTCAGTGCCTCGCGTAAGAGCTGAGCGTTGAGAGCGAAGAGCTGCCGTTACGAGTCTATCGAATCGGACGGCGCGTGTGAGTTGTATTGGCGAGCGCGCTGGTAGTGGCTCAGTTTGATGGAAACCTTCCCTCAGCGGCTAAAGCCGCACTTGTTAGGTTGGTGTTATCGGCACGACTGAAGTCGTGCCCTTTCAAGCCAGCCCCAAACAAAGCAGTGCGGGCGTGGACGCCCGCACGACAGCCAGTCACCACAAAACGACGAAGACCTGTCGTTGGGGACCCCGAACTGGAGGCCGGCGGTACAGAAAGTGACGCGCTAGGGAATCGGCTCGAGATGCGCGGTGAAGTGGCGCAGGAACGGGGCTTCGTAGGTGAGCCGCATGCCGCGAATGTGCTCGCGATTTTTCCAGACTTCGAGGATCACTTCAACGAGATAGTCGATGTGGCTTTGGGTATAGACGCGGCGTGGAATGGCGAGGCGCACGAGGTCCATTTGCGCGGCGGTGGCAAACATGAGCGTACCGATCTCGACGGAGCGGACACCGCCTTCGAGATAGAGTTCGCAGGCCAGCGCCACGCCTGGGAATTGGGCCGAGGGAATGTGAGGAAGGAAGGCGCGGGCGTCGAGGTAGATGGCGTGGCCGCCCGGCGGCTGGACGATGGGCACACCCGCCGCGGCGATGTGATTGCCGAGGTAGGCGGTGGAGGCGATGCGATAACGCAGGTAATCCTCTTCGAGCGCCTCCTGCACTCCCACGGCGATGGCCTCGAGATCGCGGCCTGCAAGGCCGCCGTAAGTGGGGTAGCCCTCAGTGAGGATGAGGAGATCCTTCTCCTGCTGGGCGAGCAGATCGTTGTTGGTGCAGAGAAAGCCACCGATGTTGGCCAGGCCATCCTTCTTGGCGGACATGGTGCATCCGTCGCCCAGACGGAACATCTCCTGCGCGATCTCTTTCGGAGTTTTGTCGGCGTAGCCGGGCTCGCGCAGCTTGATAAACCATGCGTTCTCGGCGAAGCGGCAGGCATCGAAGTAGAGCGGAATGCCGTAGCGCTTGCACACTGCGCTGACCTGGCGCACGTTTTCCATCGAGACAGGCTGCCCGCCGCCGGAGTTGTTGGTGACGGTGAGCATGACGAGAGGAATGCGGCTGCGGCCGACGCGCTCGATGAGGCTCTCGAGCGCGGCCACATCCATATTGCCTTTGAAGGGGTGCAGCAAGGCGGGCTGGCGACCCTCGGCGATGGGCAGATCGACGGCCTCGGCTCCGGTGAACTCGACGTTGGCGCGGGTGGTGTCGAAGTGAGTGTTGTTGGGGACGACGTCGCCTTTTTTGCACGTCACGCCGAAGAGAATGCGTTCGGCGGCGCGGCCCTGGTGCGTGGGAATCACGTGCTTGTAGCCGAAGATGTCCTGGATGGAATTGCGGAAGTGATCGAAGCTGCGGCTGCCGGCGTAGCTTTCGTCGCCCTCCATGATGGCGGCCCACTGATGGGTAGACATGGCACCGGTGCCGGAGTCGGTGAGCAGGTCGATGAGGACGTCGTCGGCGGGCAGGAGGAACAGGTTGTAGTAGGCGGCCTTGAGAAGCTCCTCGCGCTCGGCGCGGGTGGTCCAGCGAATGGGCTCGACGCTTTTGATGCGGAATGGCTCGATGATGGTTTTGGCGATCATGGTGGGTCTTTCGGAGTCCGTGGCAGGGCGCCCGGCTACCGCACGCGGAGCACGATGATGGTTTCGTCGTCGAAGCGGTCGTGGGCGCCCTGGAAGCGAATGACATCGGCGAGGATGGCGTCGGCGATCTCCTGGGCGTGCAGTTCGCGGCTTTCGCAGAGCAATCCGGCGAGACGATCCTCGCCGTACATTTCGTCCTTCTCGTTTTCAGCGTCGAGAATGCCGTCGGAGACGAAGATGATAACGTCGCCGGGCTGGGTGGCAACGTTGAACTCTTCGTAAGTGACGTTGGGAAACATGCCGAGGGGGAAGCCCTCGGCGCGGACGGGGAGCGACTGGCCGGCGCGGCAGAAGACGGGCTGGACGGCGCCGGAGTTGGCGACCTGGAGAGTCTGGTTCTCGTCGTTCCAGAGGGCGAAGAGCATGGTGACGTACTGGGACTCGAGCTTGCGCTCCTGGAGCGCGTTGTTGAGCAGGGCGAGCATCTTGGCCGGTTCAGGTGCGTGCGCGGCGGCGGCGCGCATGATGCCGCTGACGAGAGCGGCGAAGAGAGCGGCGGGCGCGGCCTTGCCGCTGACGTCGCCGAGGACAATGGCGGTGCGGTTGGGTCCGTAGTCGAGGAAATCGTAGAGGTCGCCGCCGATGGTGCGCGCGGGCAGAAAGCGCACGGCCATGTCGGCGTGAGGATGCGAAGGAGCCTCAGGCGGCAGCAGGCGGAGCTGCACCTCGCGCGCCATGGCGATGTCTTTCTCGAGCTGGCGCTCCTGGCGATGGACGGCCTGGTAGAGGCGGGCGTTCTCGATGGCGATGGCAATTTGCGAGGCCAGCGTGGTGAGCATGCGCTCGTGCTCTTCATTGAAGAAGCCGGGACGGGTGTGCTCGAGATCGAGCACGCCGATGATGCGGCCTTTGTAAAAGAGCGGGACGATGAGCTCCGAGCGAGTCTCGGGGTTCATGGGCAGGTAGCGCGGGTCCTGGCTGACGTCAGGAACGTTGATGGGGCGCCACTCGCGGACTGCGGCGCCTACCAGGCCGCTGCTGATGGGAATGCGGCGCATGGGCGCGTGAGCGTAGCCGAAGCGCCAGGCGTAGCGGGTGATGAGGGTATCGCCTTTCTCGTCGAGCAGCATGATGGTGAACATCTGGTAGTCGATGAGGCGGCGGAGAAGCTGGCCGACGCGCTCGAGGAGGGGATTGAGATCGAGAATGGAAGCTAGCTCGACGGCGATTTCGTTGAGGACCTCGAGGGTTTGCGCCTGGCGGGAGATGCGGGCATAGAGGCGGGCATTCTCGATGGACTGCGCGATGCGCGACGCAGTCATGGTGAGCACGTGCAGGTGCTCAGGACGGAAGAAATCGAGCTGGTCGCTTTCGAGATCCATGACGCCGATGAGCCGGTTTTTCGCGATGAGGGGCACGGCCAGCTCGGAACGCACGTCGGGATTGGCGGGGATGTAGTAATCGGCGGTGGAGACGTCGTTGAGAAGGATGGGCTGGCGGGTGAGTGCGACCTGGCCGACGACGCCCTTGCCGACGGGAAGACGCGTGCGCTCGACCTGCGGGGTGTGGCCGATCTGGAAGCGCATGCGCAGCTCATGGGTGCGGTCGTTGAGCAGGAAGATGGCAAAGATGTGGTAAGGGATGAGGGCGCGAACGAGCTCGGAGGTGCGGGCGAGGAGGGTTTGCAGGTCGAGGGTGGTGTTGAGCGCGTCAGTGAGGCGCATGAGGTAGGCCACATCGGCGGGCTCGATGCGAGCGTTGATGGGGTCGAGGTAAGGCGGCGAGCTGTCAGGGTCGGCAGGGCGATAATCGCCCTCGAACTCGTGTGCTGCTGGCGATGGTGGCGTTGAGGTCATAGGGGGATGATCGGAATCATAACGCAGTGAACAGCCTCTAGCTTCTAGCTCCTAGCTTCCAGCATTGGCTCAACGTCCGCCTGCGATGGAATGAGCAGCGGGATTCGCCGCGAACTTCGTCTTTGACGGCCTTGGTGGCCCTTGTCTCGACGAATCCTTTTGAGCGACACGGTCGGCCTCGATCCCTTGAAGCCAAAAGCTAACGGCTAGAAGCTAGCAGCTGCCTTACTCGGCGCCGAGTTCGCGCAGAATCGCGATGGAAGCTGAGGAGCCGATGCGGTTGGCGCCGGCTTCGAGCATGGCGCGCACGTTGGCCAGGGTGCGAATGCCGCCGGAGGCTTTGATGCCGCAGCGTGCGCCAGCAACTCCGCGGAGGAGAGCGACATCCGCGGCGGTAGCGCCGCCCTGGGCGAAACCGGTGGAGGTTTTGATGAAGTCGGCGCCGGCCTGGATGGCGATCTCAGCGGCGCGCAGCTTCTCTTCCAGAGTCAGCAGGGAAGTTTCCAAGGTGACCTTGAGCAGGGCGCCGTGGTGATGAGCCACTGTGACAGCAGCATGGATGGTGTGATGGGCGGCGTGGTGGTTGCCGCTTTTGAGCTGGCCGATGGGAAGGACCATGTCGAGCTCGCGGGCGCCGAGGCGGATGAGGGCAGCGGCCTCCTGGCGCAGGGTGGAGACCAGCGAGGCGCCGAGGGGAAAGCCGATGACCACGCCGACGGGCACGCTGGAGCCGGCGAGCAGACCGACCGCAGTGGACGCCCAGACAGGAAGGACTACGACGCTGGCAAAGCGGTAGCGGGCAGCCTCAGTGCAGAGGCCTTCAACTTGCTGGCGCGTGACGCCGGGCTTGAGGAGCGTGTGATCGATGACGGCGGCGAGCGACTGCCAGCCGGCTAGCGCCTTGGCGGTAAATGCGGCGGAGTCGAATGTCCCATAGTCAAAATCCAGGTCAGAGTTCTGGATGGGGATGGTAGCAGTCATGGGGGAATGCTCCTTGCGCCAAGCGGATTTTGCCCTCCAGGCGGCTGATCCGCGGTCTCCGGGAGATGAGTATACGGTGCCGCCTGAGCCGGGACCAAATAAGTCGACCCAGAATGGTGCGGAATGGTTCGTATCACGGTGGGAATCGAGATTGCGATGCGCTAGGCGGGTTGGCCGGGCGCCATGATGCAGATGTCGGGCAGATTGCGGTAACGCTCGGCGTAATCCATGCCGTAGCCGATGACAAAGAGGTTGGGGATGGAGAATCCTACGTAGTCGGCCTCGATCTTTTCGATGCGCCGGGAGGGCTTGTCCAGCAGCGTGGCGATGCGCAATGTCTTGGGGTGCTGCTGGAGAAGGAGCTTGCGCAAATAGGAAAGGGTGAGGCCGGTGTCGAGGATGTCCTCGACGATGAGAACGTTCTTGCCTTCAATTGGCTGATCGAGATCCTTGATGACCTTGACTGCGCCTGAAGAGCGCTGGCCGTTGCCGTAGCTGGAGACGGCGACAAAGTCAAAGGTGGCGTCGGCCTGGATGGTGCGGGAAAGGTCGACCAGAAAGAATGCCGCTCCCTTGAGCACGCCAACCATCACAAGCTTTTCGCCGTTCAGGTCACGGGTGATCTGCGCGCCCATCTCGGCAACGCGATCGGCGATTTGTTGGCGGGAATAAAGAACATCAAGGCCTTGGTAGGTCATGGTAGCCATCATGCACACAGTATCGCGCGGAATCCGATTTGGACAAGCTGTGTAAATCGGGGGAAAAAGCAGCGAGTCAGCAAGTCAGCGGGCCAGCAGGTGAGCGATTCAGCGGGTCAACAAGCCGGCAAGCCAGCAGGACCCGTCCTAGCAGAGCCAGGGCGGGGCACCCAAGGGCGGCGGACATCGACGAGTCCGCGGCTATACTTGTGAAGAGATGCTTCCGTATCTGCACATTGGATCGTTCAACGTACCCACCTTCGGGCTGATGCTATGGGTAGCCGCGGTGACGGGCGCGATCGTGGCCGACCGGGCATTCAAGCGGGCTCGACTGACCGCGGATGCGGTGGGGATGGTGGCGTTTGCCCTTGTGGCGGGCATCATTGGCTCCAAGATCTGGCACGTCCTCGACTCGCCGGAGGAATTTCGGACCAGCGGCTGGCGTGTTTTATGGGATAACGCCGGATTTGCGTGGTATGGCGGATTGATTTTTGGCATCTCGGCGCTGTTGCTGATGGGCTGGCGAGCGAAGATTGGCCCTTTGCGCACGCTGGATTTGCTGGCTCCCGCGGCGGCGATCGGGTACGGCGTGGGGCGCATCGGATGTTTTCTCTCCGGGGACGGCTGCTATGGGATCGCGATCAAGCCGGTTTACATTCTCGGGTTCACGTTTCGCGCCTGGGGAGTGGCCTTTCCGCATGGGATCGAGCCAGTTCTGGTTCCTGTGTACCCGACGCCGCTCTATGAGCTGGCCGCCGGGCTGCTAATTGGTTGGTGGCTGTGGTGGCGCCTCGGCAAGACGCACGCGGCCGGCGCGATTGTGGGCCAGTACCTGGCGCTGAGCGGCATGGCTCGCTTTTTGGTGGAGTTTATCCGGCGCAACCCCAAGGTTCTTTGGGGCTTATCGAATGCGCAACTGGCTAGCGCGGGGGCCGTGGTGGCGGGCATTGCGCTCACCTGGTGGGCGTCCACGCGGCCTGTGAAGGCGCCAGAGAAGGCGCCGGCACGGGTGGAGAAGCCGGCGTAAGCCGCGGTTCACTGTCCGGCGTTGCCACTGCCACCTCTTAAGCGAATCTGTCTCGGCCAGATCTCGCGAAAACATATCAAAGCTGCATTTACTCGTCGCTCTTTGCCGCTAAAGAAGCCGGATCGCGTCCACTCCCTAGCGTGAGTCACATCACGGCCTGCTGACTGCTCAGTTGGACAAAAGTGATTTGTAACACGTGTGATGACGCTCACAGCCACTCGTTCTTTCTGCTAAGTAACTTCGCTCACATTAGCTAGCAAATTCCTGAGATGCTCCAAGCCTCCTAGCACTCGGGAATTTGCCGGCGAAGTGCTGTGAGCGAGGTAGGCATGGGCATTTCCATTTGGCATTCAATGCAGCAGAAGGGCTACGACCGCAGAGAGTTTCTACAGTTCTGTACCGCAGCCGCGGCGGTGGCCGGGCTGGGACAGACGGGCGTGGCCCAGGTTGTTTCGGCCTTTGAAAAGAAGGAAAAACCGGCCGTGGTGTGGATGCACTTCCAGGAGTGCACCTGCTGCAGCGAGTCGTTCATCCGGTCGTCGCACCCCATCGTGGCAGACGCGCTGCTGGACGTGCTCTCGCTGAACTATACCGAGACGCTGATGGCGGCCTCGGGGTTCCAGGCGGAAAAGAGCCTGAACGACACCATCAAGAACAACAAAGGCAAGTACATCGTGCTGGTGGAAGGCGCCGTGCCGACGAAAGATGGCGGCGTGTACTGCATGGTGGGCGGCAAGACCGCAGAATCGATCCTGCAGACTGTGGCCGCGGACGCGGCGGCGATTGTGGCCTGGGGAAGTTGCGCCTCGAATGGCTGCGTGCAGGCGGCCAAGCCGAATCCGACCGGAGCAACGCCGATCTCGAAGCTCGTGAACAAGCCGGTGATCAACGTGCCGGGCTGCCCGCCGATTGCCGACGTGATGATGGGCGTGGTGACGCACCTGCTGGTGCTGGGCTCGATTCCGGAGCTCGACAGCCAGGGCCGGCCCAAGGAGTTCTACGGGCGGCGCGTGCACGACACCTGCTATCGCCGGCCGAACTACGATGCCGGGCTCTTCGTTGAGTCGTGGGACGACGAAAACGCGCGCAAAGGATACTGCCTGTACAAGATGGGTTGCCGCGGGCCGGTGACGTATAACGCCTGCTCGGTGGTGCGGTGGAATGAAGGGACGAGCTACCCCATCCAGTCGGGGCACGGCTGCATCGGCTGCAGCGAAGCGGGCTTCTGGGACAACGGCCCGTTCTATCAGCACCTGGCCTCGTTCCCCGGCTTCGGAATCGAGAGCACGGCGGATACGGTGGGCACGGCAGTGGGAGTGGCCACGCTGGCCGGAGTTGCGGCCCACGCCGTGGTGACCAACATACGCAAGCGCAGCGTGATTGCGGAAGTGCACGCTGAAGATCACAAGGAGTCGTAATCGCTATGGCAACGCGTGTAGTCGTTGATCCCGTAACTCGTCTTGAAGGCCACCTGCGTGTGGAAGCGGTGGTGGAAAACGGCGTCATCACCGACGCATTCAGCTCCGGCACCATGGTGCGCGGCATCGAGAAAATTCTCATCGGCCGTGATCCGCGGGATGCCTGGGCGATCACGGAGCGCGTATGCGGCGTGTGCACTACGGTGCATGCGCTGGCCAGCGTGCGCTCGGTTGAGGATGCGCTGGGCATCAGCGTGCCGCCCACGGCGGAGCTGATCCGCAACATCATGCTGACCACGCAATACGTGCAGGATCACGTGATCCACTTCTATCACCTGCACGCGCTGGACTGGGTGGACATCGTCAACGCGCTCAAGGCCGATCCCAAGAAGGCTGCGGAGCTGGCGGCATCGTTCTCCAAGTGGGACAAGAACACCACCGCGTATTTCACCGCGGTGCAGGACAAGATCAAGGCGTTTGCCGCCAGCGGGCTGGGCATCTTCGCCAACGGCTACTGGGGCCATCCGGCCTACAAGCTGCCGCCGGAGGTAAACCTGATCGGCGTGGCGCACTACCTGGACGCGCTGGAATGGCAGAAGGAAGTGGTGAAGATTCACGCCGTTTTTGGCGGGAAAAATCCGCACCCCAACTATCTGGTAGGCGGCGTGCCGTGCTCCATCAACGTGAATGAAGTGGCGGCCATCAACTCCGACCGGCTGAACCTGGTTTCGCGGTTGATCAGCCAGGCGGACGAGTTCGTCAACGAGGTGTACATTCCTGATTTGCTGGCCGTGGCTTCGTTCTACAAGGAGTGGGCGAAGTATGGCGGCGGGCTGCACAACTATCTCTGCTACGGCGAGTTTCCGACCAAGGGTTACAACCAGCCGGATGCGTTCAAATATGCGCGTGGCGCCGTGCTCAATCGCGACCTGGGCACGGTGTATCCCGTGAATCCGCGCGACGCACAGGAGATCAAGGAGTACATCGCGCACTCCTGGTACAGCTACGAGGGCGGCGACAACGTGGGCATGCATCCGTGGGCGGGCGAGACCAAGATCAACTACACCGGCCCGAAGCCGCCGTTCGAGAGCCTGGAAGGCTACGACAAGTACTCCTTCCTAAAGACGCCGCGCTGGAAGGACAACGCAATGGAAGTGGGACCGCTGGCGCGCCTGCTGGTGTCGTATGCGGCCGGCCACGCGGACGTGAAGGAAACGGTGGGCGCGGTGCTGGGCAAGCTGAGCGTGCCGGTCGATGCGCTGTTCAGCACGCTGGGCCGCACCGCAGCGCGGGGCATTGACGCAGCGCTGGCCATGATCTGGCTGAAGGACTTCTTTGGCCAACTGATGGACCGCGTGAAGAGCAACGATGTGTCCACGTTCAACGGCGAGAGGTGGGATCCGAAGACCTGGCCGGCGGATTGCGAAGGCGTTGGTCTGGAGGAAGCTCCTCGCGGCGCACTGGCGCACTGGATCAAGATCCACAACGGCGCGATCGAGAACTATCAGTTGGTCGTGCCCACGACGTGGAACGGCTCGCCGCGCGATGCCAAGCAGCAGCATTCGTCATTCGAGGCGTCGCTGATTGGGACGCCGGTGGCGAATCTGGAGCAGCCGGTGGAAATTATCCGCACCATCCATTCCTTTGACCCGTGCCTGGCCTGCGCCGTGCATCTGTACGATCCGCAGGGACGGCACCTTCACCAGATTTCCTTCGAGTAATGGCGATGAGCACACAGAGCACTGGTGTAAGAGATGTGTTTCGGGCGAACGGCGGGGCGCCGGTCGAGTACCGGCGCGTGTACGTGTGGGAGCTGCCGGTGCGCGCGTATCACTGGATCAACGCGATCGCGCTGACCCTGCTGTGCATCACCGGCTACATGATCGGGCGCCCTATGCATTTGGCGAACGCAGCGGAGGCCTACCAGCAGTATTGGTTTGGATGGGTGCGATTTATTCATTTCGCCGCTGCATACGTCTACGTCTTCAACTTTCTGGCGCGGCTCTACTGGGGCTTCGTCGGCAATAAGTACGCCAAGTGGACCAATTTCTTCCCGCTGAAGCGCTGGCAGCGGCAGGAGATTGTGGACGTGATCAAGACCGACGTGCTGCAGGTGAAGATGCACGGAGAGATTTCCACCGGGCATAACTCGTTGGCCGCGCTCATCTACTTCCTGACTTTTCTTGCGTTTGTGGCGCAGTCCATCACCGGTTTCGCGCTTTACTCCAGCATGAGCACCTCGTGGATGCCGCAGATGTTCAAGTGGGTGGTACCGCTGATGGGCGGCGAGATGAGCGTGCGCTTCTGGCACCACACGTTCCTGTGGTTCTTTGTGGCCTTTATCGTCGTGCACATCTATCTTTCGTTCTATCACGACTACATCGAGGGACGCGGCACGGTATCCTCGATCATAGGCGGATGGAAGTTTGACAGGGTGCAAGAAGCAGGGACCAAGGGAACAAGGGAACAAGAAGACAGGGAGTAGGGACTAGAAGACAACACCTCTGCTCTGTGCATTCGTGGACCGCTGGCAGGACGAGAGGTGTTGGTGAGCGCGCATAAGAAGACGCTGGTGCTCGGCCTCGGCAACGTCATCATGGGCGATGAGGGCGTCGGCGTTCATGTGGTGCGGGCACTGGAAAAGCACACGCTGCCGGCCGGTGTCGAGTGCCTGGACGGTGGGACCGGCGGCTTCATTCTTCTGGAGCCGCTCCAGAACGCCGACCGGATCATATTGATTGATGCAGCGGCAGACGGAAATCCTCCGGGAACTGTAACGCGCACGACGCCACGCTTCTCGCGCGATTATCCGCCCACGCTGACGGCTCACGACATCGGCGTAAAGGATCTGCTCGACGCTTTCTATATGCAGGGCGGAACGCGCGAGGTGACCTTGTACGCTATCGCCATCGATCCCAAGCAGTCGATCTCGATGGAGCTTTCCGCCGATTGCGCCCGGGCCGCGGGGACGGCCGAGCACGAGATCCTTGAGGAACTGACTAAAGAAGCTGCTGGTGGCTGATTCCGGGCGCCATTCCCCTGTTGGCTGTATTGGGTCAGTTTGGCAAAGCTTTCCCTCAGGGGTTAAAGCCCCGAATCATTTGGCGCGATATGCGGCACGCGACCCGGCCCGACCCAGAGGGTACCCCGGTGCCCCGGTCGTGCCCTTTCAAGGCACATTCAAACTAACCCACGACCTGTCGGCGCATGGGGTTGCAAATCGGACCAATTCAGTCTATTATTCTGCTCATGGATGGGATGACCTGTTGTCGTTGCTGTATGCTGCTCGCGCGGCAACGGTGACGTGGGTCTGAACTTCTCAATATAAGTCCACGGCTTCCCCGATGCCCGCGATTGAGCCACAAGCTCTCGCGGGCATTCCACTTTCTGCTCAAGAAAAAGGAAGAGATGACTGAAGCGATACAACAAAAAGAGACCAAAGCCCAGCGGATGGAGCGCTTGAAGCGCGAAAAGAATCCCTGGGAGGCTTTCGACGAGGTTCGTGCGTTCGCGCGCGCGGGGCGGTCGAGCGTAGTGCCCGAGTGGGCCTCAGCCTATTTCAAATGGTGGGGCGTGTACACACAGGGCGACGGCGTGGGCGCGACCGGCGGCAAAGGCGGCGAAGGCCTGGCCACGGACTGGTTCATGATGCGCATCGGCATCCCCAACGGCATCGTTTCGGCCAGCCAGCTTCGCACCATCGGCGGAATCGCGCGCAAACACGCGCGCAACATGGCCGACATCACTGTCCGGCAGAACATTCAACTTCACTGGCTGACGACCGAGTCGCTGCCCGAGGTGGTGGACGCGCTTGACGCCATCGGCCTTTCGCCGAAGGGCGCCTGCGGTGACGTAGTGCGCAACGTGACCGGGTGCCCGTTGGCCGGCGTGGCCGCGGACGAGCTCATCGACGCCTCGCCTATTGCGCGCGGGATTGCGCACGAGTTGACGGCGAATCCCGAGTTCTACAACCTGCCGCGGAAATTCAAGATTTCAGCAACTGGCTGCCCCTCATGGTGCAATTATCCCGAGATTAACGACATTGCGTTGACGGCGGTTGAGCGCGACGGCGAAGTGGGCTATTCGCTGCGCGTGGGCGGCGGCCTTTCGTGCGAGCCGCACCTGGCTGTTCGCCTTGATGCGTTTGTGCGACCGGATCAGGCGGTTCGCGTGGTGCGAGGTGTGACGGAGATCTTCCGGGACCAGCAGGGATTGCGCGAGAACCGCGAGAGGGCGCGTATGAAGTACCTGTTCATGCGCGAGGGGTGGACGGCGGAGCGCTTCCTCGATGAGCTTCATGCGAGGATCGGCTTCCAGCTCGATCCAGCCGTGCCCGAAGAGATTCCCGACGAGATTCTGCGCGACCATGTGGGCATACATCCGCAGCGCCAGCCGGGGTTGGCCTATGTTGGGGCTGCGGTGCTGCGCGGCCGCATTTCAGGCGAGCAACTGGAAGCTGCAGCCGAGCTGGCCGAGCGCTTTGGCAGCGGCGCGCTACGGGCGACCGTCTCGCAGAATCTCGTCATCATCGACGTGCCATACGCCAAAACCGGCGAACTGGCGCGGGAGTTGGGCCAGATCGGCCTCCATGTTGAAGCATCGACTTTTTGGCGCGGAGCCATTGCCTGCACTGGCACCGAGTTCTGCAAGCTGGCGATTTCGGAGACCAAGGGCTTCACGCGCTGGCTGGTGGACGAACTCGAAGAGCGTCTGCCGCAGTTCGATCAGCAACTGAAGCTGCACGTGACGGGCTGCCCCAACAGCTGCGGCCAGCACTGGATCGCGGACATCGGCCTCGAGGGCAAAAAGATCAAGCATGAGGGGAGGCTGACTGACGCATTTTACTTCTGCCTCGGGGGAGCGGTGGGCCAGCATGCGGGCGTGGCGCGGCCGGTGGGCTACCGCTGCCCGGCGCCACTGGTTCCCGAGGCCATCGAGCGGCTGCTGCGGCGCTACCTCGTGAACCGCATGCCGGAGGAGAATCTGCGCTCCTGGTTTGCGCGCCACACCAATGACGAATTGCGCGCGCAGCTTGCCGGCGAGGTGCTGGAGCCGGTGGAGCGCGACCTGCCGGCGGGGCCGGTGCCGCATGCGGTGGCGGAGTGAGAGAAGCAGGGACAGAGGGACCAAGGGACCGAGGGAACAGGGAACAGAAGCATCATCTGAGAACTGTTCGCTGACAAGTGAGAGCCACGATATGAGGTTGTTACCGATCTTTTTGAAACTCGAGGGGCGGCGGTGCCTGCTGGTGGGGGCGGGGACTGTTGCGCTCGAGAAGATCGGGTCGCTACTCAAAACCGGCCTGCTTCTGCGTGTGGTTGCGCCCGAGGCGAGGGCTGAGATTCGGGAGTTGGCTGCGGAGGGCAAGCTCGAGTGGGTACAGAAAGCGTTTGAGCCTGCAGATCTCGACGGGAACTTTATCGTCATTGCCGCGACGAATGTGCCGGAGGTGAACGCCGCGGTTTATCGCGAGGCCGTGGCGCGCGGCATCCCGTGCAACAGCGTGGATGATATTCCCAACTGCGACTTCTTCTTCGGCTCGGTGGTGAGCCGGGGTGATCTGCAAATCGCCATCTCCACCGCCGGGGAGAGTCCGGCCGTCGCTCAGCGGCTGCGGCGGGAGATCGACGAGCAGTTACCGAGAGATCTTGGGCCGTGGCTCGCGAAGCTGGGCGAGTTGCGCCGGGAGGTGCTTCGGACGCATCCGCGCGGCGAAGAGCGCAGGCTGCTGCTGCATGAGCTTGCCACACGGCAGATTTGCGATTCCGCTCTGTGCGCGACAAAGCAGTTGGCGCGAACGGGCAGGGAAGCGGCGCGCGCGGCGGCTGGGGTGGTTTCTCTGGTTGGCGCAGGGCCAGGCGATCCCGAACTGCTGACGGTGAAGGCGCTGCGAGTGATCGAGAGCGCAGACGGCATTCTGCACGACGATTTGGTGCCGCAGGCGATCCTCAATTTGGCGGCGCAGGGCGCCGAGGTGGTGAACGTGGGCAAGCGCTGCGGAGCGAAGGCGATCACGCAGGATGAGATCAACGCACTCATGATCGCACAGGCGCGTGCCGGTCGCAGCGTGGTGCGGCTTAAGAGCGGCGATCCACTTCTTTTTGGCCGGGCGGCTGAGGAGATCGCCGCGCTGGCCGAAGCAGGCGTGCCGTTCGAGATCGTTCCCGGTGTGTCTGCTGCGTTTGCGGCGGCTGCGGCCATCGGCCGCTCACTCACCGATCGCGACTGGGCGTCGCACGTGATTCTGTCAACGGGGCATCATGCGCAGTCGCACAACCGCGCGGCGCTGCCCGCGTTGGAGGCTGCGACGCGCGTGGTCTACATGCCGGGCCGTGACCTTACTCTGCTGGCCGCGGAGTGGCTCGCGGAGGGGTTGCCGCCAGAGCTGCCGTGCGCCGTGGTTTCGCGCGCCGCACAGCCGGACGAGTGGGTGGTGCACTCGACTCTTGGCGCGCTGGGCGAGCTGGAGGCTGCAGCGGCACCGAGCGTGCTCATCGCGGGGTGGGCGGTGAGAGTGCCTGGCGAGCGAGAGCGGCTTGCGGAAGAGACTGACTCCCAGTACTTTCCGGCTCCTGCTGCGGACTGACGCGCAGCGGCGAGCGGCGCGGAAAACCCGCAATTGAATTTAGCGGCCCGTAGGTGAGCCAGTAAGAACCCGCGAGTGGTGGGGCGGCGTTGGCTCAGGGGCTGAAGCCCCGTTCGTTTTGGGGCTCATTTCGGCACGCGACCCGGCCCGACCCAGAGGGTACCCCGGCGCCCCGGTGCCCCGGTCGTGCCCTGACTCAAGACCGGCCGAGTGTGAAGTCGCTGTTTCTGATCCCGCCCTAGCGGAGCCAGGACAGGCACCCGGCCCTGACCTTGGCGTGGGCCGACGAAGAGTTGGGAATGGATAGACGCGGCCTCAAGCTGAGCCGGGGAGTTGCCGAAGAATCACGAAGAGGCGGAAATCGCCCCCGGAGGCGCACTATTTCTACGTCATTGCGGCTGGGTGATCTGTTAATCCGCGGCCGGATGGTGACCGCGGAGGAGATCAACCGCGCGGTCGAGCATCAGAGTGTTCATGGCGGGAGGCTGGGTGAAAGCCTGGTGGCGACGGGCGCCATTACGCAGAGCAAGCTCGAGGGATTTCTGGATCGCTTGCCTGCGGAGCCCGCCGACGTTGCGGCTACGGGATTGGAGGGAACCGATCTGATGGGCCTGCTGATGAAGTTGATCTATGCGGGCCGGCTGGAATCGGTGCGCCAGTTTGCCAACGCCATCAAGTTGCCGTTCCCTCTGGTGCTGGACCTGGTGCGCATGGCAGTGGAACGCAAGCTGCTGATGACCCTGGGCTCGCGTGAGGGCGGCAACCTGGGTGAACTGGCCTACATGATGACGGATGAGGGGCGGCGCTGGACGCTCGACGTGCTGAACCGGTCAGGGTACATCGGCCCCGCGCCGGTGCCGCTGGAGCAATTCACCAGGCAGGTAAACCTGCAGAAGATTACCAACGAAGTGGTGACGTTCGATCGCATCCGCAAGGCCACGAGCGCACTGACCTTCGAGGACGCGATGATCGAACAGTGCGGGCCGGCGCTCAACTCCGGGCGCGCTACGCTGCTCCACGGGCCGTCGGGCAACGGAAAGACTTCGGTGGCGCGATGCCTGGCAAACGTGTTTCACGACGTGATCTTTGTGCCGTACGCCGTGGACGTGGAGGGCCAGACGATCCGTGTGTACGATCCCAGTGTGCACACGGCGATCGAGCGCGCTGCCCCGGAGGACGATAGCCCGCTTTCGCTGGTGCGCCGCGACGTATTCGACGCGCGGTGGGTGGCCTGCCACAGGCCTTGCGTGATTGCCGGTGGCGAGTTGACGCTGGACATGCTGGATTTACGCTACGAAGCCACGGGGCACTTCTACGAGGCGCCGCTGCATGTGAAGGCGCTGGGCGGATGCTTCGTGATCGACGACTTTGGCCACCAGCTTATCTCGCCCACTGACTTGCTGAACCGCTGGATCGTGCCGCTGGAAAATCGCGTGGATTACCTAAAGCTGCACACCGGCAAAACTTTCTCCGTGCCGTTTGAGGAGCTGATCATTTTTTCCACGAACCTGGAACCGGAGAACCTGATGGATGCAGCGTTCTTAAGGCGGCTTCCCTACAAGATCGAAGTGGGCGCGCCAACGCTGGAGTCGTTCCGCACGATTTTTGAGAAGGAGTGTGCCAAGCAGGGATTCGAACTGTCGCGCGAGGTTTTCGAGACGATTGTCTACAAGGTGAGGAAGGAAAAGGGGCTGGAGTTGGCTCGCTACCAGCCAAAGTTCATCGTGGACCAGGTGGTGGCGAGTTGCCGGTTTGTGCAGCAGGCGCCGCGCTTCGAGGCGCGCTTTGTGAGCGATGCGCTGGACAACCTTCGCGTGAACCGCCGCTGCGAAGAGATGGCGGCCAAGGCGGCGTGATCGCGGGCGTGGACGGGCGCCCGCTAGGCAATTGCCACCGGGGCGACGACCGCAGCTAACACGAGCGGAGCCGCCGAAGCCTGGAAAGATTTCGCTTGACGACTTCGGGATCGGCGAAAGAGGATGACAAATGGGCCGCTTGTGCGCCGGACGAGAGAGTTGACCGGCGAACCATCCCGATTCCCCAACAGGCCTTCATCGCGAGCAGATTGCGGCATGTGACTTCTACTTGAGCCGCCAGCTCTTACCCTGAGCAACAAAGCAGCGAGGCCGCAAACAAAGCGAAACACTCACCCTTGCTCCGCCGCCGATGGAATGCTCTGTCTGACGAGACCATCGCCGCAGTTCACCTTTCCTACCTCATCGATTGCCGAGCAGCACCTACCAATCACCCAACAACCAACACAAAAGACCAAGGAGGTCTTGAAATGGGTATTCGTCACATGGCATGGGGCGTCGCGCTGGCTGCGGCACTCTCCGTGACGCTTGTTGCACAACAAGCGCCGACCGGTTATCACAGCATTGCCTGCGTCAAAGTCAAGCCTGGGAAGTCCGCTGCCTTCAGCACGTTTATCAGCGGAGATGTTCGCAAGGTTGAGCAAGCGCTTGCCGACTCGGGGGTGATTTCGAGCTGGATTGAGCTACGCACCATCATGCCGGCGGGGAAGGAGGCGGGGTGCGATTACGTTTTCGTTTCGTTTTACCCCGGCCTGCCCCACGCGCCGCTGTCGGACGATGAATTGACGGCAGTTCTTGGAAAAGCTGGCGTGACCTCGACGCTGCAGGAGTGGCGGGACCGGCACGAGGATGTGGGGTCACTGGTCTCGAACAACATCACCCAATATCAGGCGCTGGTTGGCGGCGCAAAAAAGGGTGACTACCTGGTCTTCAACTCCATGAGCGTAACCAATATCGACGAGTGCATCGCCACTCAGAAGAGGATCTGGCAACCGTTCGCCGAGGCCGGAGTGCAGGATGGCGCACAGGATGGCTGGGCTGTGAACGTACAGAGATTTCCCAACGGCGGCAAAGACATGAGCCGCGTCAGCTCCGTGGACATCTACCCCACCTGGGACTCGATGTTTAATTACTTCGGACCCGACTTCATGACCCGCTGGAACAAGGTTCATCCTGAGCTGAGATTCGAGGACGCGATAGCGCAATTGAGCAAGTCATGCAGCATCGACAATACGGTCCTTTACAAAGTGGAAGACATGATTACCGCATCGAAGTGACACTGGCTTCCCAAACAAGAGAAAGCAGGAAGGCCGCGCGGGCGGGGACGCGGCCTTCTTGCTTTTTGCGCACGGAGTGTCGCGGCCCGGCGGGAGGGGAGGAGAGAACGAAGTGGGCGCGGCGGCTGCGGTTCTGGGCGGAGCGATACTTCGCCCAAGCGGAGCTTGAACGGGGCACCGGGCTGATAGGCTAAATGCATGAAATTCGGGGTGGTGGTGTTTCCGGGGTCGAATTGCGATCACGACACGTATAACGTGATTGCCGAGGTGGCGCAACAGCCGGTGGAGTTCCTGTGGCATGACGACGAGAAGCTGGACGGCGTGGATGCGGTGCTGGTACCCGGCGGATTCGCCTACGGCGACTACCTGAGGACGGGCGCGATTGCGCGCTTTTCGCCGGTGATGCAGGCGGTGAAGCGGTTTGCCGCGGACGGCGGACTGGTGGCGGGGATCTGCAACGGGTTCCAGATTCTGACTGAGGCGGGATTGCTGCCAGGCGCGCTGATGCGGAATGCGGGGCTGAAGTACATCTGCAAGCAGGTGCACCTGAGGGTGGAAACGGCGGACAGCCCGTTCACGAGTCAACTGAAGAAGGGCGCGGTGCTCAAGATTCCGATCGGGCACATGGAGGGGAATTATTTTTGTGACCCGGAGGTGCTGAAGAGGCTGGAGAGCGAGGATCGGATTGCGTTCCGGTACTCGACGCCGAAGGGCGAGATTACGCAGGAGGCGAATCCGAACGGGTCGCTGAGCAACATCGCGGGGATTCTGAATGAGGGACGGAATGTGCTGGGAATGATGCCGCATCCGGATCGATCGAGTGAGGCGCTGCTGGGGTCGGCGGATGGATGGGGAATTTTTGCGTCGATGATTGGGGCGCTAGCGGTGAAGTGAGGCCTTCCCCACCCTAGCAGAGCTAGGATGGGGCGCCCGCAAGGCAGCGAGTCGGCAAGGCAGCGAGTCAGCGAGCCGGCGGGCCGTTGGACCGGCGCGCCATCCCATACTCCCGCACAAAGCGCGAAAAGACGTGGCGCGGACACGCGCGGTCTGATTGACACCAAGGATCGTTGCGGATTCAGGCCAGCCCCAAGCCGCCATCGACGGCGAGGGTTTGGCCGGTGATGAAGTGCGGGCCGGTGGCGAAGAAGCGGACGGCCTGGGCAACGTCGTCGGCGTCGCCGTTGCGGCCCATGGGAGTTTTGGCGGCGAAGCGGGCAGCCCGGCCGCGATCGGAGGCGGGACGGGCTTCGAGCTCTGGGGTACCGGGGAGATCGGGCAGATCGTCGAACTGAATCCAGCCGGGAGCAACGCAGTTGACGCTAACCTCGGGGGCAAAGGCCTTGGCCATAGCCTGGGTGAGCATGTGCAGGGCGGCCTTGGAGGCGCAGTAGTGGGCGTGGCCGGGCCAGGCGTGAAGGCCGCCAAGCGAACCGATGTTGACGATGCGGCCGCAGGCGGTGCGCAAATGCGGGAGGGACTCGCGGGCGACGAGAAACGGGCCGCGGGCGTTGGTCTCAAAAACTGCGTCCCATTGCTCGAGGGTGAGGCTTTCGAGGGCCGCGGAGGCAAAGACGGCGGCATTGTTGACGAGGATGTCGAGGCGGCCGAAGGCGGCGATGACCTGGGCGACGGCGGCGCGGACGGAGGCTTCGGAGCGAACGTCGCAGGAGACGGCGAGGGAGCGGTGGCCGAAAGCGGCGATTTCGGCGGCGGTCTGAGCGGCGTCAGCCTCGGAGGCACGGTAGGAGATGGCCACGTCAGCGCCGGCGCGCGCAAGGGTGAGCGCGATGGCGCGGCCGATGCGGCGGGCGCCTCCCGTGACGAGGACCGATTTGCCGGCGAGAGGCTGAGTGGCCATGGTGAGCTCTCCGACCACGTGCGTCTTTCCCTGAAGCATCATCGTATCCCAGGCACCCCGGCGAGTCAGCCAGTCAGCGAGTCAGCAAGTTGGCAAGTTAGCGAGTCAGCAAGCCAGCAACTTGGCGGGTTTGCCAAGCTCTCAAAGTCGACATCTCTATATCGCGAGTCTTGGGGAGACCTGCGAAAGTGGTGACCCGAGCGGCTCAGTTGGAATGGGGCTTGGATTGGTCTGCATTCGGCGGAGCGTCCGATTGACCGGCGGAGCCGGAGGGTTTGCTGCCGGAGGCGGGCGGCGCAGAGTTTGGAGACGAGTTCGAGGACTTGCCGGAACCGGAGTTGTTGTCCGCGCCCGAACTGTTGCCGGTGCCGGAGCTGTTGTTTGAGCCGGAACTGTTGCCCGAACCGGAGCTGTTGCCCGAGCCGGAGTTCGCGGTGGAGTTGTTGTAAACGGAATATTGCTTGGCGGGCCGTTTGAGGCGGACCTCCATCGAGATCTCCAGCTTGTCGATTTTGAAGTCCTGGCCGTAGGTCTGGAAGCCGTCGGCAATGACTTGCAGGCGGACCGTGTCGCCGATGGGGATGACGTCGATGAGGGCTTTGCCGTCTTCGTTGGTTTTGAGCTCGAGAGATCCCTTATCCTTGTCGCCCTCCACAGGGTGAAGGATGACATGAGCACCTTGGATCGGCTTGCCGTTGTAATCGCGCACAACGAGGACTTCAATCCGTGAGGAGAGTGGCGGGGCCTTGTACTTTCTGCCGTGGTGGGAGTTGTCCTGCTGGGCGCGGAGAGCGAGGGAACTGGCAATCAGGCTGAAAGAGGCAAGAGCGACGCAAGAAGCGAGGAATGTACGGCGGAACATGGGTTCATTGTAAACGGAGGAGGCGCAGAAGGGCTGGCGAGGGAGGGAAGCGCCGGATGGGGGAGGTTGCCGGCGGGACTCAAGGAGGCGGAAGAATTAAAGAGATTGTCATACAATATGAGCGAAAGACACTCATATTTTGTCGAAAAGGGACTTGACAAAAGGCGATTCGATCCTTATCTTTAGCAATTGGAAGGCGAGAGTGCTAGCAATCCGCTGGTGGGAGCGCTCAACTGATCCGCCGGTTTCCTCGGCGGGCGGCACTCCGCAACCTCCCAGACTTTTTCATCACTGAGACCCGCGCGCCGGGCAGGGCCAGGTTTGCGCGGGAAGGAGAAGCGAAGCAATGGCAGCAACTGGAAAAATTAGTGCACCTCCGGTGAATCCAACTGTAGCGACGAAGTTCACTCCACTCCACGACCGGATTCTGGTCCGCCGGGTGGAAGAAGCAGAAGTTACACGTGGCGGCATCATCATCCCAGATACCGCCAAGGAAAAACCCCAGGAGGGCGAGGTCATCTCCGTGGGCAAAGGCAAGTCGAACGACGAGGGCAAGGTATTTCCGCTGGATGTGAAGGCGGGCGATCGCATTCTGTTTGGCAAGTACTCCGGCACCGAGATCAAGATCGACGGCGAGGAGTATCTGATCATGCGCGAGGAAGAAGTTCTCGGCATTGTGAAGAAGTAGTTCTGGCCGGACGGGCGTACCGCGGTTGCGCGCGCCAGCGAAGGTCGCTGAGGCGGGCATGACGGCGGCGCCGAGAGGTCAACAGGCGATTTCAAATCTTGAAAACCGATTAGGAGAGTTGACGAAATGGCAAAGCAAATTCTGCACGGTGAGGATTCCCGTCAGGCGATTCTGCGCGGCGTGAACACGCTGGCGGACGCTGTGAAGGCGACGCTCGGGCCCAAGGGCCGGAACGTTGTGATCGAGAAGAAGTTTGGATCGCCCACCATCACCAAGGACGGCGTGACGGTGGCGAAAGAGATCGAGTTGAAGGATCCGATGGAGAATATCGGCGCTCAACTGGTGAAGGAAGTCGCTTCCAAGACCAGCGACGTGGCCGGTGATGGCACGACGACAGCGACGGTGCTGGCGCAGTCGATCTTCCGCGAGGGCGTGAAAACGGTGGCAGCGGGCGCCAACCCGATGGCCCTGAAGCGGGGCATCGAGAAGGCCGTGACGGCGGTGATCGGTACGCGCGATAAGGACGGCAAGTGGAACCATGACGGCGCGCTGGGCAAGCTGTCGAAGCCGGTGAACGAGGGATCGGTGGCTCAGGTGGGCGCGATCTCAGCCAACGGCGATCAGGAGATTGGCGGGATGATCGCGTTGGCCATGCACAAGGTCGGCAAGGACGGTGTGATCACCATCGAAGAGTCGAAGACGATGCATACCGGCCTGGAGACAGTGGACGGCATGCAGTTCGACCGCGGCTACCTTAGCCCCTACTTTGTTACGGATGCAGAGCGCCTTGAAGTGGCCCTCGAAGATCCCTACATTCTGATCTACGAAAAGAAGATCAGCGCGATGAAGGACCTGCTGCCGCTGCTGGAGCAGATTGCGCGCGGCGGCAAGCCGCTGCTGATCATCGCCGAGGACGTGGAAGGCGAAGCGCTGGCCACGTTGGTGGTGAACAAGCTGCGCGGCACGCTGAACGTGGCTGCGGTGAAGGCTCCGGGATTCGGCGACAGGCGCAAGGCAATCCTGGGCGATATCGCCATTCTGACCGGCGGCAAGGCTATCACCGAGGACCTGGGCATCAAGCTGGAAGGCGTGAAGCTCGAGGACCTGGGCAAGGCGAAGCGCATCACCATCGACAAGGACAACACTACGATCGTTGACGGCGCGGGCAAGGCCAGCGACATCAATGGCCGTATCGAGGAGATCCGTTCACAGATCGAGAAGACCACCTCAGACTACGACAAGGAGAAGCTGCAGGAGCGGCTGGCGAAGCTGGTGGGCGGCGTGGCCATCATCAAGGTGGGCGCGGCCACCGAGACCGAGCTGAAGGAGAAGAAGGCTCGCGTGGAGGACGCGCTGCACGCTACTCGCGCCGCTGTGGAAGAGGGCATCGTGCCCGGCGGCGGCGTGTCGCTGGTGCGCTGCATGGCGGCGGTCGAGACGCTGCTCGGCGCGCTCCGCGGCGACGAGAAGACCGGCGCGAAGATCGTGCTGAGAGCGCTGGAAGAGCCGCTGCGGCAGATCGTCGGCAATGCCGGCGAGGAGGGCGCGGTGGTGCTGGCCAAGGTGCTGGAGTCGAAGGAGAACCACTACGGCTATAACGCGCTGACCGGCAAGTTCGAGGACCTGGTGAAGGCCGGCGTCATCGATCCAACCAAAGTGACGCGGACGGCGCTGCAAAACGCAGCTTCGATCGCGGCGCTGCTGCTGACGACCGAAGCCATGGTCTGCGAGATTCCGGAGCCGAAGACTGCGGCGCCAGCGGGCCACGGCGGCATGGAGGGAATGTACTAAAAACAGGGAATAGGGAGTAGGGAATAGGGAGTAGAAAGACCCCGTCCCTGATCTCCAATGAAAGGTTCTAAAACCGCCAAAGGCCTCCAGCGATGGCTGGGGGCCTTTTTGTGCACAAAAACCTCTTGACGCGTCGCACTTGTGGAAATGCCGCCAAGCGGCCCAACCGTGGGCCGGGTCAACCGAGCTGTCTCTGCGCTACATGACCACGGCGGATGCGCGAGCGGGCGCGATTCCCGTCTCATTCGGGGTGGGCTGCGGGCGCAGGGACCGCAACCAACCAGCAGAAAGCCACGCGCGCGGAATCACGAACTCCGACCAACCACAATCGAGGCAAACACGAATGTCGGGAGAAGGAGTCATTGGGGGGTGACTCAAAGTGCGCGGGCTGTTGCGATATAGCCGGACTTCTGCCGGGACGATGGAAACGGCGGCAGATTGGCACTTGGGGCAGATCATTTATACGCCTCGGGAGATCTAGGGAACGGAGCTCTCCAAAAAAGAATTGAGGGAGAAAATCAATCTAACGGAATTACGGGAGAGATTTCAACAGAAACAGGACTAAAGTTGCACGAAAGTAACATTTGAGTTGGTAATATCGTATTTACTTTCGATAATATGAAAACACGACTTTGAGGAGATGAACCTGAGAAAAAGGGCTGAATCGCCGCAGGGGCGGAGGCAGAGCGGCGCTTCTCATGCTTCGTTGGGGTTTGTGGCGGCTCGACTCGCGCAGTGGAAGACGTTGGCTTGGAAATTTCGGACAAAGACCGGTCTGCGGGGACGCCGGCAAGGGAAACGACCCTCGAGGGCGCACGTTCCAGTCCACTGCAGTTGGGAAAATGCAAAGAAATGCAAAGAAAAACGCGGCGGCCGCAGCCGCCGCGCTCGATATTAACGTGCCCGCTCTAAAAGTGGAGGCGAGCTGCGATTTCAATTTGACGCGGCGTAAACAGGAAGCCGCTGGAGTTGGAGTTGGTAGGAATGCCAAGCGTATTATTCGACGGACTCGCTGTGCCCTGACCGAGGTAGGTGAGAGTGGAACCCGACAGCGTGTAGGCCGTGGTGCCAAGCGCCGTGATGTTCTGGTGGTTGGCAATGTTGAAGAAGTTGCCGATGAGGTCGACCCCGATGCCGTGCTCGAACGTCACAGTCTTTTGCAGGCGTACATCGTCGACGATGTGCCGGGGGTATTTGAGCGTGTTGACGCCGATCATCGGAATGACCGAAGAGCCGCCGGAGCCGTTCCAGTAATTGCCGATTGCACCACTGATCTTTCCGCTCATGCTGGCTTGATAGGGCAGTCCGTTCTGCATGGAGAAGCTGTCGTTCAGGCTCCAATCGTTGACGATCCAGTGAAGGGGGCTGGCAGAGTTCATATTCGGGAAGTTGTAGAGGGCATAGGCGACAAACCGGTTACGAATATCCCAGGTCGAGTTGCCGTAGTTGATCCGGTAATTGCCATACGGGTCATACCAGCTACCCGTCGATGAACCCTGTGTGTTCGCATTTTGCGAATAATCGAGGGAATGCGACCAGGTGTAGTTGGCGTCGAACTGAATGCTCTTGAGCGAGTGATTCACGATCTCAGCCACCATGCCGTTGTAGTTCGAGTTCACGTTGCTGATGAACTCGGTAATCCCCTGGTAGTTGGTGGCAGCAGATCCAAGGAGAGCCGTGTTGCCGTAGGCCGTATAAACCGGAATCGTGTAGCTGGTGCCGGTAGCGCCAAGGGGGCCTTTACCCGAAGCGTCGGAGATGGTGATCGTCTTCTGGGTCTGGGTCGGGTTGATATTGACGTCAAGGAAGTTCGGCAATCTGCGACCGAGCGATCCGAGATAGCTGATGGAAAGAAAGGTCTGTCTTCCAAGGTCCTGCTGCACCTGCAGGTCAAACTCCTGCACTTCAGGGAGCTTCAGGTTCGGAGAGAAGAAATAGGAATTTGGCTTGGCGGTGGTGCTTCCACTGGATTCGATGGCCGGGTAGAGCGGGCCTTCAGAGACGGTGGAAGTGGGCGCGTTGAAGAAAGTGACGTTGTATTGCGCGTTCGGGCTTCCAGTGTTGAACAGCACCTGGAGAATGTTGCCGTTGGTGACGCGGCCGAAATAAAAGCCATAACCGCCGCGAAGGACCGTTTTGCCCTGGCCAAACAAATCGTATGAGAAGCCAATGCGCGGACCAAAGTCAGTGTTGTCAACCGGGTTGTTATTGATTCCGGTAAACGGCACGAAGCTGCCAGTGGCCTGGGTGAACGTGGAGTTGGGACCAGGCCAGCCTTCGTGATCCCAGCGCAGGCCGAGTTCGAGGGTCAGACGGGGATTGAATTTCCAGTTGTCTTGGGCGAACACACCGGTATCCAAGGTGTTGATGGCGAAGGATGGCGCGCCGAAGCCCTGGTAGAAGTCCTGGTAGCACGGATAGCCCGCAACGACTTTGCTCGTTGCCGATGTCGCGTACTCTGTGTAGCTCGAGTCGCAACCATAATTGCTGGCCGTGGCGCTTCCGTTGGGGTTGGTGCCATTCTTGAAGTCGAGCAGGTCGTTCATGTACAGGCCGATGTACTGGTAAACGTACTCGCCGTTACCCTCATAGAGGTTGTTCTGGAAGTCATAGTTGTGGACCATGTCCACGCCGAACCTCAAGGTGTGGTTCCCCTTGTTCCAGTAAAGGATGTCGCTCACCTGCCACTTCTTCTCGAGCGGGTAGTCGGGGCGATAGGAGTAATAGGGTGATCCCATGTTGAAGCCCCAGCCCGAGGACGAAGATGCCATCAGAACATAGGGAATGTTCCCGCTCTTGTTATTGATGTTAGCGTTGGTGTAGGCCGTGTAGGGCTGCTGGCTTTCATAGTCAAGCTCGCGGCCATATTGGTAGAGAACCTCGTTGCTGATGTTGTTGGTGATGAGGCTAGTGAGCTTGGTGAGGCCGTAGTCGAGCTTGACGAAGTCCATGCCCTGCGAATCCCTGGCATAGTTGTCGACCGATGCAGTTTGCACGCCGCCGGGCGAATCCCAGCGCAAGCGATGGCCAAGAACACTCAGGTGCTGCTTCGAGTTGATTTGCCAATCGAGCTTGGGCGTGTTGATTTCCTGGTAGCCTGTGCGTCCAACCTGGCCGATGGTGGAGTTCAGGCCGAGGTCGCTGGCGCCGTTGTGCAAGGTTCCACCATTAATGAGAGCAGACCAATCTGCGGCAGCTTGAGCGTAGGTGATTCCCTGGCGAGCCGCCAGAGTGCACGCCTCAGCGTCTTCAACCTTGGTGGCCGAGGTGTCGCCGGCCAGATAGCCATTGCCTGCGGCCTCAGGGGTCGCGGGCGTTAAGGTGCAAGTGGCGCCAGTGGGAAGAGTGGTGAGAGGCATCGTGTAGAAGTTCGCGGGGTTGTAGGGAATGCCAACCACGGGGAAGATGCGCGAGTGCTGGTCGTAGGTGTAGATCCAGAAGAGCTTGTCCTTGATGAGCGCACCACCTGCCGTAAAGCCATAGATCTTGCGGAGGTCCTCGGGCTTGATGTGCGACGTGACATTCGCGCCATTCACCAACTGCGTGATGGTCGCGTAGTTGTTGTAGCCGTTCCATTTACTTTCGCGGTCGTAGAAGTAGGCCTGCCCGTGGAGTTGGTTGGTACCGCTTTTGGTAACCGAGGTGATGACACCACCGGCGGCGCGGCCGTATTCAGCGGAGTAGACGCCGGTGTTAACGGCGAACTCGCGGACGGCATTGCCAGAAGTGGAGTAGGCCTCGCGGGTGCGCCCGCGCTCTTCTGCGAAGAAAGCTTGGTTGTCATCGGCGCCGTCGATTTCAACGTTGTTGAGCAGCGTGCTGATGCCGCGGATGCTGACCAGTCCGAACCCGTTCGCGTCAGAGACTACGCCCGGCGTGGACATGGCGAGGCTCGACCAGCGGCGGTTGTTGATGGGAACGTTCTGCATGGCCGTTGTGTTCAGCGTGTCGGTGAAGTCAGGCGACTCGAGATTCATGACCGGCGCCTGCTCGGTGACGACCACCTGAGTGGAGGACGAGGCGATGGCGAGGTGCGGCTCGAGGCGAGGTGACCTGGCCGACGACTACGATGACATTGTCAGCACGGTAGTTGGCGAAGTTGGGAGCCGAAATGGAGACGGTGTACGTTCCCGGCTCGAGAAGAGGCGCCTTGAAATAGCCGCTGCCGTCTGCGACGAGATTCACGGCGAATCCAGTGGCCACATTCTGAATATGAATTGCGGCGGCAGGGACAACTGCGCCGGAGGCGTCCAGCACCGTACCGGAGATGGCGCCCTGGGTGGTAGATTGCGCGTTCAAGGAGATGGAGCTGAAACACACAGCGAGGATGAAGAGCGCCAGGCAGCGAATACCCAGGCGAATTCGTTGAAATGTCATAACTGCCCTCCGAAGTAGTGGTTTGCGTTAAACCCATTCGTGCATGGATGTGAAACGCCGCCGGGGGCGCCACGAATCGGCACCGCGGTCAACGCAGGACACGAGCAAACTCCAATGCGTGAGCGAAACGGCTGGAGGCCGGTAATGTGGCCTGCGAACCGTACTCGCTGCGATCTCCCGACCATATGAGCTTACAAACTCTCAATGAACATCTAGTAAAAAAACGGAACGAAATTGCGTGAGCAGGAAGCGATGGCTCGGGGCCGCAAGCGGCCGGTGAGTACACCGGGCAATGGGAAGGAGGATCGGTCGATCCGACTGACCGGTTTCGAACGTCTGCTGTCATGCCCTCGCACAAATGCAATTCAAGTAAAGCAACTCGAATGCCCAGAACCGGAAACAGACCCAGCCCACGGAAGCAAGGAGGCGTCGCGCAGTTCGCGAGTGCGCATGTGCGCGGCTACCGGCGCGTGCTTGAAACCATCTGGAGCTTCAGCTGCGCCCCAAAACGCGGGCTGAAGGTTCCTCTCCATGCGTGGCATTTCGAGGGTACGGCAATCTCTCAAGAGAGGCCATTGTAGGCCAGCGGCAAGCAGTTTTCCAAGGGAAATTAAGCAAAAAATCCACATGGATCAAAGAGAAATTGGGTGTTTGGCGGGCATGTTGTGGAAAATGAGGCAAATCCGATGGGAATGTGGAAAATGAGACGAATTTGATGGGGCTTTCGCCGGAGTTGCGGTCCGAGCGCTGGCTCAGCGCGAGGTCCGGCGCTCGGAGATGAGATTGGGGGCTGGGCCGTTCATGTGCGAGCCATGCAGTGAATGTTCGCGCCGGCCGGAGAGGAAGGGCATCAGTGGCCGCTGCCTGGACCCCAACGGATGCGCAGGCCGGTGCGGAGGGTGAAGGGCAGGCTGGGGTAGCCGATGGGCGCGATGTGCGGGTTGTCGAGAAGATTCTCGGCCTGCGCGTCGATGTCGAGCCAGTCGCGCAACTGGTAGCTGCCGCCAAGGTCAAGCTTGGCGTAGCCGTAGTCGAGATTGCGGTTGGGCAGGAGCAGGCTGTTGCCTCCGGAAGCATCTTCGCCTTCAAGGTAAGTTGAATCGTCACTGCGGCTGGCGAAGGCTGCAGTGAAGGCTCCGGTGATGCGTTTTGTGGTGTAGGTGGCACTGAAGTAGCCGGTGTGGGGCGCGCGGCGGAAGGGACGAGCGCTTTGGAGCGGCGAGTAGGGACCGACGGGAATGCCATTGAAGGTGGGAATGGGACCGAGCAGCATTTGATCGCTGTTGGTGAAGGAGCGCTGCACCACGGCGTCGAGGTAGGTGTAGCCGCCGCGTAGAAACAGATTGGAGCCGATGCCGCCTTCGACCGAAGTCTCGATTCCCTGAGCGCGGAAGGCCGCGGAGTTGATCGTGAGTTCGTAGGCGAAGTTTGCTTGCAGGACTTGTTCGAGTTGCTGCTGCTGTGCGGGAGTGAGGTTGGGCAGAAGCTCGGGAACGAGATCGAGGCCAACATACTCGATCTGACGGCCAAATTCGTTGTGGAAGTAACTGGTCTTGAAGATGACGTGCTGGCTGAGAAAGGCCTGCTCGACGCCGCCCTCATAGGTGCGCGCTTCAGGAGCAGTGATCTGGCCGATATGCAGCTGCTGAATGGTCGATTGCCCGCCGTTCTTGGCGAGGAAGTCGTAGAGCGAATCGTCCTGATCGGGGAGCTTGGGTTCGCGAATCGCGTCACCGAAGTTGAAGAGAACGCGTGTGCCGCTGAAGACGCCATCGCGTGGCCGAAGGGCGAAGTAATTGAGGCCGGCGCGCGGCGAGGTCTGGAAGCCGAACAGGGAGTAATGTTCCAGGCTGCCGCCGAGCGTGTAGAAGAAGCGGCCTTTGAAATCGCCGTGCACCGAGAAAGGGATGAAGTAGTTGGTGCGCTCGACGGGCGAGTAGTACGTGCTATTGGGTTCCGCGCCGCGCTCGTCTTCGTACTGAAAGCCCGCGAGGCCGATGAGGTGCGGCGTGATGGTGATGTCGCCCTGATAGCCGATCCGGTCGCGATTGGAGACGTACTGCGCCCGAAATGTTGAGCAATCGAGGACCGCCTGCCCGGTCGCGGAGTAGCCGTTCGCGCCGGTGATGGTGACGGTGTTGCCGAGGGTCCCGGGACCGAAGCAGTAGTTGGTGAAGGAAGCGGGGTTCCCCGAGAGGGTCCAGAGACTCACCTGCTCGCGCCTGCGCGTCAGGCCATAGCGAATGTTGTTGTGCAGGCTTGCAGTGGTCTGGTTGTCGATGGAGGCACTGAGGAAGATGTCCTGGTCCTTTTCAGTGGCGTCGTCGGAGACGTGATAGAAGTCCCATGCGTTGGGCACGCCTGTCGAGTCGACACCGTAGCGTAGCGTGGCGCGGATTTGCGTGCTGCTGCTGAGAGCCCAGCCCAGGTTGGCCGCCGATGTGGCGACGTGGTACTTGTCCCTGGGCAGATTGTTGGCGGTTTGCAGCCAACTGAAAGCGCCGAGGTAGTCGAGCTTTTTGCGGGCGCCGGCGACTTCGAGCTCCTCGCGCGAAGTGAGGAGATTGCCGAAGCTGCCCTGGAAGAGCAGGGAAGGAAAGCTGGTGGTGCCGTGAGGGGTAGTGAGGCTGACGACGCTCGAGTCGGCACCCGCGCCGTAGAGGCTGGAATCGGGTCCGCGGTAGACTTCCGCGCTTTCGACAGCCGTGGTGGAGAGCGAGCCGAAGTCAAATTGATTGCCCAAGTCGCCGACATCGACACCGTCGAGGAGGATTTTGTTGTCGTCGGAATTGCCGCCGCGGACGAAGAGCGAGGATTGTGCGCCGTGCTGGCCATCCTGCACCACGAAGGCGCCGGGCATGAGGCGCAGAGCGCTGACCAGATCGTCGTGAAGCGCGAGATCGAGCGGGCCAAGCACGGTGGTGGCGGCGCTGGTTTGCGGCTGGGGCGTGGGCGTGCCGGTGGCGGCGACCACGATGGACTCGCGCACCCAGGCGGGCTCCAGCACGACATTGCGTTCGATGGAGTCGAACTGACCGGCGTAGAAGTCGGGAGTTTGCACTTGGCGAAAGCTTTTGGCGGAGACGACGAGAAAGAAGCGGCCGGCAGCGCCGGTAAGAATCTGAAAGCTGCCGTCGGCGCCGGAGACCGCTGCGGCAAGGACGGTTCCGTTACTGAGGAGAGAGATGCTGGCGCCGGTGACTTTGGCGCCGGTGGCATCGGTGACCACGCCTCGGATGGAGGCGGCCGGACAGGCGGCGGCGCATAGAACAAGGAAGAGCGCGGCGAGCGCGCGACACAGAACGCAGCCGGAAGCTGAGCGCAAAGGATTGGAGATCGGCATGTAAGCTCCTTCGTTCCCCTCGGAACGCGAAAGCGGTTGGGTACGCCGCGGACCGGTCTCCTGACTTGCGCTCGATTCAGCCGCCTTCCCAAAGCCGAACCGAGTGAGTTCGACTCCAGTGGCTTAGTGGGGCGTTGCCGCGTCGGGCGGAGAAGCCCTGGCTGAAATCCTGCCTCGTTCCGTTGCCTTTTTGAGGACGGGAAGCGAAGCAGGTGCGCTCACAGTTGCGGGGCAGTGGCGGAGTTTCACCGCCTTCCCGAGCATCCTGGCGATCACAGTGGTGAGTTACGCTGCGGCACGGGGCCGGAGCAGTGATGTCATGGAATCGGCTTCCATGACATCAACTTTTATAGTCGGTGTGACGCGCGAAGTCAAAGTGGGAATGTTGGCGCGAGCGGAGGGGATCGAGGGAGGCGGCCCGAGTTGGATGGGGAGGCTGGTGACCCCGGGAAGACTCGAACTTCCGACACGCAGTTTAGGAAACTGCTGCTCTATCCACCTGAGCTACGGGGCCACTACCTGAATTTTACGGGATTTTACGCGCAGCAGTTTCGGAAACTGCTGGACGATTCTCGATCCAGCCCTTGCGGGGCCGGGGGCCACCTGAGCTACGGGGCCATTACCTGAATTTTACGGGGTTTTATGCGCAGCAGTTTCGGAAACTGCTGGACGATATTCGCTCCGGCCCTTGCCGGGCCGGGGGCCACCTGAGCTACGGGGCCAAACTTTGGGTTCTTACGCGCAACGCATGACCTGCGGGTGAGCCTCTGGGATTCATGCGCAGCTGACGCGGACCGACATGGCCGTGATCAATACGGCTAGCACGGCTGATCCTCGAATGCCAACCCTCCATCCTTCTGATTGAGCCTCCATCCAGCATGGCGGTTTTTGCGGAGCCGACCAGCCGTATTGTCGGTGCAGAGCAACAAGGCTCGAACATGGGCTCGAAACGGGGCTCAAGAGGAGGCGCGGAATGAATGACCTGGTGACAGCAGAGGCGGTGAGCAGAAGTTTCCCGCTGGATCACAGTGATGTGCACGCATTGGACGAGGCGAGCCTGCGTGTGGGCTCGGTCGCGATACCCAAGCCTGCGCCGCCGGTGCCGAAAACGGTGAGCCAACCATCGCCCAGCGTCACTCTTCAATTCGACAAGGCCCCGGCAGGGCTCAGCGTGGTTATCGAGCGTCAGGACGCGCCTGCCGCCGGTTGGATAGGCGTCGCAGGCCCAATCGACGGAACGACAGCCAGCGACTACCCTCCCGCAGGCAACATGCAGGTGCGTTACCGCATCGCTTACATCTCTGCTTCAGGAGATACCGGCGATCCGAGCGAGCCCGTAGCGCTTGCCAACTCCGGATCGGGTGGAGCGGCTGCTGCTCATTTGACGCTGGAAAGCCGCAAGCCGCAGTGGTGATGCCGACAGGATGCGGAAGTCCGCTTCCCGTCCGCGAAATCCGCCGATGTTGCACAGGAGATTCTGCTGCAACACAGTGAGAGAATCAGCACGTTGTTCGAACGGCGCCGTGTCTACAACTCAGGGCCTCTCAAAAAAAGCCCAAGCTGCTGGAGCCTACTTGCGACTCAGAGAACAGTCTCTAGGAAACGGCGCCGCAAGCGGTAAACTCTTGCTATCCGAAACAAGAACAATCTCGTGCCTGGTTTGACTCCGCGGCAAGCGCGACGCGAAACTCGCGTTCGACTCGACGGACTCAGCCGGTAGCCGGCTTGTTTTGAACTCCGGCCGTATGTGCCGTGCTGTTGCCGAGTGAGGAACCGATTCGATGAGCGAGCAAGAAACCAAATCTCTTCCTGAGAATGCCTACCAGCCGCTGAAGCCGGGCGAAACCTACACGCCCATCATTCAGGCCCGAATGCAGGTGCCGGAACTTACGGCGCGCGCGATTCTCTGGGGCGCTTTTCTCTGCGTCGTATTTACCGTTGCCTCGGCCTACTCAACGCTGAAGGTAGGGCAGGGAATGGAGGCCGCCATCCCCATCTCGATCCTCGCCATCGGCCTGGCCCGCGCCTACAAACGCCGCTCCAGCCTGCTGGAAAATGTCATCATCACCGGCATGGGCGGAGCGTCAGCCGCGGTTGTGGCCGGCGCCGTCTTCACCCTCCCCGCGCTCTACATTCTTCACCTCAATCCCCATCCCGTGGAAACCGTCTTCATCTGTCTGGCCGGCGGCTGTCTCGGCGTTCTCTTCGTCATCCCCTTGCGTCGCTACTTCGTGCGCGAGATGCACGGCAAGTTTCCTTTTCCTGAAGCCACTGCCATCACCGAGGTGCTGGTGACGGGCGAGCGAGGCGGCTCGCAGGCCAAGCTGCTGCTGCAAGCAACCGTCATTGCCGGGCTCTACGACTTCTTCGTCACCACATTTCATGTGTGGCGGGAGTATCTGAACCTGCAGTTCATTCCGCTCCTGCGCACGCTCGCCGATCGCGGCCGCATGGTCCTGAGCTTCGACGCCATCGGATTCATTCTCGGCCTCGGCTACGTCATGGGCCTGCGCGTCGCCCTTATCTTCTGCGCCGGCGGAGTTCTGGCCAATTTCGTCCTCGTCCCGCTGATCTGGTTCCTCGGCAGCCACGTGAACATGGCTGTCTATCCCGGAACCGCGCCTGTTGCCAACATGACCGCGGCCCAGATCTACGCGAATTACGTGCGTTTCATCGGAGTTGGCGCCATCGCCACGGCCGGCCTCATCGGCGTGGTCAAGTCGCTGCGAGTGATTGCCGGCTCCTTCGGCATCGCGCTGCGCGCTTTTCATGTGAGCGGGGCGATTCAATCGGAGCGCACCGATCGCGACATACCGATGCTCTCCATTCTCCTCGGCATCATTGCCGGCGCAATTGCGGTCGCCATCTTTTTCGGGCACCTTCAGGTTTCATGGACGGTGCTCGCCTTGGGCCTTGTGCTGACGTTGCTCTTTGCGTTCTTCTTCGCTTCAGTAGCGGCAAACGCGATCGCCACCACCGCGAACAATCCGGCATCGGGCATGACCATGCTCACCGTGATCATCTCTTCTGCGGTGCTCCTGAAGTTTGGCCTTTCGGGAACGACAGGCATGTTTTTTGTGATGGCGATTGCCGGCATGGTGTGTACGGCCCTCTGCATCTCCGGCCAGTTCATGACCGATCTCAAAGCCGGCTACTGGCTCGGCAACACACCAGCGGCTCAGGAGAAGGTGAAGTTTCTGGGAGTGATTGCAGCCGCGGCCGCGGCAGGACTCACGATCGTTCTGCTGGCGCATACGTTTCAATTCGGTGAAGCCGCATCCGGCGACGTGCGGCCCGTTCTCGCCGCGCCACAAGCCTCCATCATGAAGGCTCTTGTGGTGGGGTTCATGAGCCGACAGGCTGTCGCCTATCTTCTCTTCGGCATTGGAGCGCTTATTACGCTGGTCATGGAGATGCTCGGCACGTCTTCCCTGGTTTTTGCGCTCGGCATTTACCTGCCCTTAGGTCTCACCACGCCCATTCTCGCCGGCGGCTTCGTGTCGCATCTCGTCAACCGCCGTTCGCAGAAGGCCGGCGGCGAACCCGGTCACCGCATCCGTGAGCGCGGTGTCATTCTGGCTTCGGGCCTCATGGCCGGCGGCGCGCTAGGCGGTGTATTCGGCGCGGCGTTGCGGCTTTTCCCGGGATTTCACGAAGATTTTATCGAGACGCCGTTCTATTCCAACGATCTCGGTTTCGCAATCAATCTCCGCGCTGCTTTTTGTTGGCCTTTGTCTCTATGTCTGGCTCGGAGCTCTAAAAAAGGAGAAGGAGAAGTCATGAACCAACTTGAGATGCACATCGCTGACGCGATCCTTGGCATCGACACGCTGTGGGGCGGCGACGTGATGTGTCCCTCGGGCACGGGACGCTTCATCGCCGATACGTGGTTCTCCGACGAACCTTTGCCCGCCGCCTACACGCATCCGGCCGCGGCGCGCTTGCGCGAGTCCGGCGGCGTGACAGCCAAGACCATCGACCGCGATGCCATCGAAGCCTACGTGCGTGACGTGAACGTTCCTGGCGCGATTGCAGGTTTTCGCGAAGAGGCCGCCGGTTGCGATGAACTGCGCCGTTCCTATCTCGACGGGCTGGCGCTGTGCCTTAACGTCATGTGGGACCTTGCCATGGAAGTCCTCGGCAAGGGAGATCCGGTTGCCTACACGCGAGCCGTTGAGGCCTCCACCGGCAAGCCGCCTGAACCCTCTCGCCCTCAAGCCAAGCGCGAACGCGTCGCGGAACTGCTCGGCCGCGCTGGCTATCCGTCTTCGCAAGCCGGCGGAGTTCTAACTGCCGTCGATGCCTGGCGCCGCGACCGCATTAGTCCCTTGGCCTCCGTGCGGGCTTTGGGCGCGGCAGTCATCGCGCGCTTCGACGCGCTCAGCGCGGAACATCTCGTCCCGTACCTTCCCAAAGAGCTGGGAGGCGTGCCCCGCGCCAACATTGACTTCCTGCCCATCAAAGACGCGTGGTTTTCCGGTTCCATGAACTATATTGGCCGCGCGCGCACCAGCCCCGGAGCTCCGAAGTATGAGGCCAGTTATGAGATCAATGCCTCGCTACAAATCTCCTATCCGGAGTTTGAGCAGCTCGTCAGCCACGAAGTGGTTCCCGGACACGTGACCACCTTCGCCTACCTCCAGGACCTCTACGTGCGCGGCAAGGCGGGCTTCGAAGCCACGGTTCTCACCATGAACACGCGCGCCGCCACGCTTTTTGAGGGGCTGGCCAACAACGCCATCCTCATTGCGCACGGCGTTACCGAAGTCGAGCAGTTGCCCGACGAGGATCTCCAGATTGGCGTGCTGCTCGCGCTGCTGCAGGACGATGCGAAAAACCAGTCCTCGTATATGACCTGGGGCGAAGGACGCGCGCAGCAGGAAGTTGCCTCTACACTGCGCCGCGATTTTCTGGTCTCGGAAGAGCGCGCCGACAAGCTCTCCGGCGCCTGGGGACGCCATCCGCTGCTGGGCCGCATGTATCTTCCTGCGTATCGCTGCGGCACGGAAAAAGTGGCTCAGCTTCGCCGCACTTACCCTGCAGAGCGCGTGCTGCCCGCCATCTACGGATGCAAGGGTCTTGTCGACATTCAAACCGTCGATCTGGTGTTGCAAGGGTAGAGCGAAAGGCTCACATAGCGGCTCTCAGCGGGCCTTGTGCGCGCGCACCATGTCGAGGAACAACTGTTGCACGCGCGTGTCGACGGTCATTTCGGGATGGAATGTGGCGGCGAGCAGATGACCCTGACGCACCAGGGTAGGGAAGCCGTCGCGGCGAGCGAGCACCTCAACGTTCTCGCCCACGCGGGTGATGCGCGGCGAGCGGATAAAGACCATCTCCAACGGCCCGCCGGGCAGCTCGGTGGGGAGGGTGAGAATAGTGGAGTCGATCTGGCGGCCGTAAGCATTGCGCTCCACTGTGGCGTCGAGCAGGCCCAGGCTGCGCTGCTTTGGGTCCGTCACCTAGCCTGTCAAACTGCCGCTCGTGCCTTGCCGGTAGGCAAGCACGCCGGAGCCGACGAAGGCAACGGCGACTACAAGCACCAGAGATCGCAGGCTCTTTGCGCTGATCGATTGCATAACCACCTCCTGAAGTGAGTGCGAGAGGTCCTGCGGAGTTCGTATGCACCGCTTCCGGCGCCGCCGGGAAATGCATGAAATCGCTTACATTCCGAACTCCACAACTTCCTCGGTGCCAAGCATCTGATCTGCATGGAACTCATGCCGTCATTTCCCAACCATCAGAAGCGATGTTTCTGAGCCGTGACGAACTCTACGCCCTCTCGATTGGCCCATGTATTCGCCAAAAGTAGGATTGGTGCAAGTTTTGCATGTTGGGGAGTGTCGGCAGGAAAAGGCCGTGGATGCAGTGCGTTAGGACAAAGAATGCGGCTTGTGCGAGATTTCCGGCTCTTCCCGGCGGAGAAGATGTCTCATTCAGCCTCCCGGAATTTTCTGTTGAAAATGAGGGAATGCTCAAGAGAGGAACGGCATACGAACGATCGCGGATGTCTGGCTCGCCGCACGGGGCGCCGCTGGATGTTTCTCCGCTAGTATTGGGTGGGCGAAGCTTTCAACAGGAAAGGGCGGCACAAGATGGCTCTCCCCTGGTGGGCGGGCGGCGCAGATCTCCTGTGACAGCGTGGAAGACATGGAAAGCGAGCGCGGTGCGTTGAGCATGCACACTCCGTCGTCTGCAACATTGCCACAGACTACGGCCAATGCGGAACTGCGCTTGGGCTATCTGTGGACGATTTCGTTGGTCGCGGCCCTGGGCGGATTGCTGTTTGGCTACGACTGGGTAGTCATCGGCGGAGCGAAGCCTTTCTATGAGGCGTACTTCCATCTGAATTCTGAAGTGCTGATCGGCTGGGCCAACAGCTGCGCTCTTGTAGGCTGCTTCGCCGGCTCGCTTGTGGCAGGTCCGTTGAGCGACAAGATGGGACGCAAGAAGGCTCTTGCCGCTGCAGCGCTGCTCTTTGCCGTTTCGTCAGTGTTTACCGGCTGGGCGCATCATTTCTGGTCGTTTATCGCGTGGCGCATCACGGGCGGGCTGGCGATCGGCCTCGCTTCCAATGTGTCTCCCACGTACATTGCCGAGATCAGCCCGGCGGAGTGGCGTGGCCGGCTCGTGAGCCTCAATCAATTCGCTATCGTGGCCGGCATCCTGGCGGCGCAGATTGCGAACTGGCGCATCGCCGATAGGGTGCCTCCCGGATTGACGGCGGCAGCGATCGCGGCCACGTGGAATGCACAATATGGATGGCGATGGATGTTTACGGCAGTCGCGGTCCCGGCAACGATTCTGCTCGCTGCTGCGCCGAATCTCCCTGAGAGCCCCCGCTGGCTTGCTCTCCGGCGCAGGCCTTCACAGGCGTTAGAGGTATTGCGGCGCATCGGCGGCGAGCGGCATGCGCGCCTCGAGCTCGCTTCGATCCAGCAGACGATCGCCAGCGCCGGTGGCAGGGTGCGATGGAGGGAGTTGCTGGCCTTTCCGGGGCGCAAGTTGCTGCTGATCGGAGCTACCCTTGCCGTGCTGCAACAGGGCAGCGGCATCAACGTCCTATTCAACTACGCGGAAGAGGTCTACCGCAGCGCGGGCTATGGCGTGAGCGACATCCTCTTCAACATCGTGATCACGGGCGCTGTCAATCTGCTTTTCACCGTAGTCGCCATGTTGCTGGTTGACCGCTTTGGCCGCCGGCGTCTGATGATCCTTGGCTGCCTGGCGATTGGCGTATCTCACCTGGCGGCCAGTTTTGCCTACCGCGTGCACATGCAGGGCTTCTGGGTGCTGGCGCTAACGCTCTGCGCCATCGCGTGTTATTCCATGTCGCTTGCGCCGGTCACTTGGGTCCTGATTACCGAGATCTTCCCCAATCGTCTGCGCGCCTCGGCGGTTTCCATCTCGGTGGCGACACTGTGGGTGGCTTCGTTTGTGCTCACCTACACGTTTCCGCTTCTGAATCGGTCGCTGGGCACCTCGGGCGCCTTTCTGATCTACGCAGGCATCTGCTTCGCGGGTGCGGTGTTTGTGATCTTTTCGGTCTCAGAGACCAAGGGGCAGTCACTGGAAGAGCTGGAGCGAGGGGCAGGAATGCATTGAGGCAGGGGCGGCGGGGCGAGGCTGGCTGAAGCCGTATCGAGCAGGGAACGAGTAGCTCTCAGCCGGCCTTGTGCGCGCGCACCATGTCGAGGAACAGCTGTTGCACGCGCGTGTCGGCGGTCATCTCGGGATGGAAGGTGGCGGCGAGCAGATGGCCCTGACGTACCAGGGTGGGGAAGCCGTCGCGGCGAGCAAGGACTTGAACATTTTCGCCCACTCGGGCGATGCGCGGCGAGCGGATGAACACCATCTCCAACGGCCCGCCGGGCAGCTCGGTGGGGAAGGTGAGAATGGTGGAGTCGATCTGGCGTCCGTAGGCATTGCGCTCCACCGTGGCGTCGAGCACGCCTAGGCTGCGCTGCTTTGGGTTGAGAACCTCGCGCGCCAGCAGGATGCAGCCGGCGCAGGTGGCGAAACAGGGCGTGGTGGAGGCGAACCTGCCGAGCGCGTCGAAAAAGCCGCCCTTCTCGAGAAACTTGAGCATGGTGGTCGATTCACCGCCCGGCATGACCAGCCCGTCGAGGCCGGCGAGTTCTTCGGGCTTGCGCACCAGGACCGTGCGCGCCCCGGCACTCTCGAAGGCACGCGCATGTGCCTCGTAGTCGCCCTGCAGGGCGAGCACGCCGATGGTGACTGGATTGCTGTTTCTGGCGCCTGCGCGCGCCGCAGTGGCTGCTGTGACTGCCATCGTTTGCCTGCTTTTCATGATAGCGAGGTTCACCGATGCGCGGCAGGGATGCGTGCACTGGCAGCGCCGCACGCGGGCCATGTATGCTCACCTCATGCACGAGGGCGATTCCCCAGCCGCCGGCGCAGGCAACCAGCTTGAACACGCAGCTTCGTCGTATTTGCGCTCGGCGCGCCATCAGCCAGTGCATTGGCAGGCGTGGGGCGAGGCCGCGTTTGCGCGCGCGCAGGCTGAAGATAAGCCCATTCTGCTCGACATTGGCGCGGTGTGGTGCCACTGGTGCCACGTGATGGACCGCGAGTCGTACGAAGATCCTGAGATCGCCGCGCTCATCAACCAGCATTTTGTGGCCGTGAAGGTGGATCGCGATGAGCGGCCTGATGTCGATGCGCGCTACCAGGCGGCAGTCTCGGCGATCAGTGGGCAGGGCGGCTGGCCGCTGACAGCGTTTCTGACTCCCGAGGGGCGGCCCTACTTCGGCGGCACCTACATTCCTCGCGACGATCGTTACGGACGCCCCGGGATGGGGCGCGTGCTGCTGGCGATGGCGCAAGTGTGGCGTGAGCGCCGCGATGAAGCGCTGGAAACCGCCGGCAGCGTGATGGCGGCCATTGAGCACAATGAAAGCTTCTCCGGGCGTAATGGCCAGCTGAGCCTGGCGCTTGTCGACAAGATTGCAGCGTCAATCCTTGCACAATTCGATCCGCGCAACGGCGGCTTTGGCTCGCAGCCCAAGTTTCCTCATCCGGCGGCGCTTGACCTGCTGCTTGAAGTGGCCATGAGCCGCGGCAACGAGCGGGCGCGCGAGGCCTTCACGACGACGCTGGAAAAGATGGCCCGCGGCGGCGTCTACGACCAGCTCGCCGGCGGGTTTCATCGTTACAGCGTGGACGAACGCTGGGTGGTGCCGCACTTCGAGAAGATGCTCTACGACAATACGGAGCTGTTGCGCAATTACGTGCACGGGTATCAGAGCCCCCTCCCGCAAATGGTTCGCGAGGATTTTGCCGGGGTCGCGCGAGAGATTGTGACGTGGCTCGACGCGACCATGACGGACCGCGAGCGCGGCGGCTTTTATGCCTCACAGGACGCCGATGTGGGTCTGGACGACGACGGCGACTACTTTACGTGGACGCTGGAGGAAGCGCGCGCGGTTCTCGGGCCCGAGGAGCTGGAATTTGCGGTGAAGTACTGGGACATTGGCGAGCTGGGCGACATGCACCACAACCCGGCGAAGAATGTCCTGCACGTGAAGCAATCGCTTGCAGAGATGGCAGCGGAGTCGGGCATGAGTGAAGAATCGGTGCGCGGACTGCGCGACTCGGCTCGCGACAAGCTGCTGGCCGCGCGGGCGAAGCGGCCCACGCCGTTTGTTGACCGCACTCTCTATACAGGCTGGAACGCAATGGCGGTGACGGCGTACATTGAGGCGGCCAGCGTGCTGCGCATTGATAAGGTACGCGAGTTCGCGCTGCTTACGCTCAACCGGCTGCTCGACGAGGCTTGGGGCGGAAGGACAACTCTCAAGCATGTGATCGCCTACCCTGACGGACACTCGCCGCAAGAGAGCGCTCCAGGCACGCTCGACGATTATGCATTTACCGTGAACGCGTGCATCGACGGGTGGCTTGCGAGCGGTGAGATGAAGTACTACCGCGCGGCGGTGAAGCTGGCCGACGCCATGATCGAACAATTTCACGACGCCTCTGGCGGCGGGTTCTTCGACACTTCCGCGCCGCTCAACGACGAGCCAGCGGAGATTCCGCTGGGCGCATTGACGGCGCGGCGCAAGCCGCTGCAGGACGCACCCACGCCCGCCGGGAATCCGACGGCGGCCGCGGCGTTGTTGCGCCTTGAGACCTTGAGCGGGCGCGAGGAGTACCGGAAGATCGCCGAAGATACGCTGGCGGGCTTTGCGGGGATCGTGGAGCACTTCGGTTTGTATGCCGGCAGCTACGGCTTGGCCGCGGAGCGCCTCCTCGAGGATCCGATCCAGGTGGTCATTGTTGGATCAGGACCCGAGGCGGATCGGCTTGAGGCGACGGCCGTCGCGCGCTTCGTAGTGAACAAGACGGTGATGCGCATGGAGCCCTCGCGGCTTGTCCCCGGCGGACTCCCGGAAGAGTTGGCCGAGACGCTGTTGCAGGTTCCGCGGCCTGCGGGAGCCCAAGCGTGGGCGCTGGTCTGCCGCGAGCGCACATGCCTGCCGGCGATAACGGACAGTGAAGCGTTGCTCAGGGCGCTGGCACCCGCTTAACCGTGAGCGCGTGCGCGGCACTCGTTACTCGCCGGTGAACGGGTTCGCATCCTGCGGCTTAAGCGTAGTGGGGTCGCGCGGCGAAGCTTCCGGCTGTGTCTCGTGTTGGCACGCGCTGCTTGGGGCCGGCGTGCCCGATGGCATGAAGACCCGGTAGGGATCACCGGGCAGCAGGTGGTGTTCTTCAAGAGCCAACCGGACTCTGCGCTGGAACTCGCGCATGGGTCCGTACTGCTGCGTGGCGCGAGTCCTGAAGGTCACCGGAAAGATCATCTGCGATCCCTTTACTGCGTCCACGCCCAACACCTGCGGATCAGCCACAAAAGCCTGCTTGAACTCTTCGCTGTTCCGAACCTCCATGGCGATTTCTGTCAGCAATTTCGTCACCACGTCAGGATTTGCCGAGAAGTCCACGCTCACGTTGACCGTGGCCACGGAGAAGCCCGCACTGAGGTTGGCCACGGTGGTGATCTGAGAGTTGGGAATGACGTAGAGGATCCCGTCGGGATCGCGCACGCTGGTCTTGCGAAGGGTCAGCGCCTCGACCACTCCGTTGACTCCGGCCACCCGGACCGTGTCGCCCACGCTGAACTGGCCCTCCACCAGAATCAGGAAGCCGTTGAACATGTCCTTGACGATGTTTTGCGCGGCAAGGCCGATGGCGATACCGGCGACCCCGGCCGAGGCCAGAAGGGGTGCGAGGTTGAAGCCCATGGCGTCAAGGAATTGCAGGCCGGCAATCAGACCGATGATGGCCAGCCCCGTGGCCCGGATGACTCCGGACATTGTCTTGACCTCAGCCAGACGCCCCGGACCGGCCCCACTCTGCTCCGCCATGCGCGTCATATGGAAGGTGACTACGCGCAGCAAGCGACTGAGCACAAAGGCGATAATTGCAATCACGATCAGGCGCGGAAGTTTGGTGTGGAGAAACTCCTGGCTATCGTCGATCCACTCGTCCAGCACGCGGCCGAGGAACCGGCCCTCGCGGAACCAACCCCATCGCATGAGCAGCAGGAATTGTGCCGCTATCGAAGAAAGAGACATGCCAAAACTCCTTCTACTAGACTAGACTGTGCGCAGGAAGGGCCGGAACCCTGATCGACCCCTTGGGCACAATCCGGCCCGAATGGTGAGGTCAATGAGAAGTGTGCGGCTCAGCGGCGTGACGAGGCTTGCAAGCCGGTTGAGGAAACCGGCAGGATGGCTGTGCGCTGTGGTGTGTGTTGGCGCCCTGCTCATGGCGGCGAGCGCGGGACTGATTCGCAGCCATGCGCAAGCGTCGTTTCCGCTGCCTGCGATCAATCCTCCAGGGCCTGTGGCCGCGCGAGCGCCAGCGGCCGGGAACCAGAATCAGCAGCCAACCGGGACCACGGCTGAGGATGCGCGCAAGCAGGAGATTGAACGTCAATGCGCCGACCTGCTGAGGTTGGCGACAGATCTGAAGACAGAGGTCGGCAAGTCGAACAAAGACATGCTTTCAGTGGCCGTGGTCCGCAAGGCCAGCGAAATTGAGCAGTTGGCGCACAAAGTGAGGGCTGGGGACGGCAAGAACTGAGGCCAACCAGGCAAGGTGCCATCAGGATGGTGGAACATGCATGAAACGGGACGCGGCATCACGGGCGGCGGGTCCGGCGGCGTGAGGCGAGCCGTTTGCACAGGGCTTGGCTTGGTGCTGCTTCTTGCGCTTGCCTCTGTGCCGGCGGGCCGTTCGCAAACGCCCGGCCAGAATGTTGGACCCCGGGTTACATGCGTCCGTACTACCCGGACCGCCACAACCCTATAGAGACTTCGGACGATTACGAGGCCGTCGTGGCAGAGAGGCGCCTGAACGCGCTGAACATCGAGCGCCAGAAGGAGATGGTTTCCGACGCCAATAAGCTGCTCAAACTCGCCAAAGAGTTGAGGGACGAGGTAGCCAGCTCAAAATCCGACTCGTTCACACCCGACCAGCTGCACAAGATTGCCGAGATTGAGAAGCTGGCGCGCAGCGTGAGGCAGAGGATGGCCGAAGGCGTGGGGCCGGCGCAACCGCCGCCGCCGCTCGTACAGTCGCCTCTTGTACTCCCCGACCATTAAAGGGCGCGGGCAGATGCACCTGAGGGGGGCGGGTCCAACTCGCGAATTGGTACAATCAAACCAGGCAGTATCCGGATAGCTTTTGGGGGTCGACCGGAATGGAATTGGCAATTTCCAGCGCTCGTGCGTCCGGAACGCATCCGGCCTCGGACGAGCTGACCGCACAGCAGTTGGTTGAAATCTACCGGCTGATGTTCCTCTCCCGATCGGTGGACGACCGCGAAATCAATCTCAAGCGCCAGCAGAAGATCTACTTCCAAATTTCGGCCGCCGGGCATGAGGCGTTGCAAGTGGGCGCGGCGCTGGCTCTGCGACCCGGTTACGACTGGTTCTTCCCCTACTATCGCGACCGCGCTCTCTGCCTGGCGTTGGGCGTTACGCCTTACGACATGATGCTGCAAGCCGTGGGCGCGGCCACCGATCCGGCCAGCGGGGGGCGGCAAATGCCCACCCACTGGAGCAGCCGCCCGCTGCACATTGTGAGCACTTCGTCCTCAACGGCGACGCAGTTGCTCCATGCCGTGGGCTGCGCCGAGGCTGGGCGGGCTTTCAGCCGCCATCCCGAGGCCGCGGCGAAGGCGGAGGGCGACTATCGCGCCTTCCACGACGTGGATTTCCATGGCGACGAAGTGGCTCTGGCCTGCATAGGCGAGGGCTCGACCTCGCAGGGCGAGTTTTGGGAGGCGATCAACACCGCTTCCAATCAAAAGCTGCCGGTGATCTTCTGCGTTGAGGACAACGGCTACGCCATCAGCGTGCCCGTCGAGGTGAACACGCCGGGCGGAAACATTTCGCGGCTGGTCAAGAACTTCCCCAACTTCCACTTTGCCGAGGTGGACGGCAACGATCCCGTGGTTTGCCTGCGGGCCTTTCAGAAAGCGGCGGCGCATTGCCGCGCGGGACGCGGACCGGCGCTGGTTCACGGCCATTGCGTGCGGCTGTACTCCCATTCGCTTTCCGATGACGATAAGAGCTACCGCTCCGCCGCCGAACGTGAGGCCGACGCGTTGTGCGATCCCATTGCGCGGATGCGGACGCGGCTCATTGGCGAAGGCATTGCCACAAGCGCGGAGCTGGACGAGCTGGAGCGGAAGCTGGAGCGTGAAGCAGAGGAGGCGGCCGAACGCGCGCTGGAGGCGCCGCTGCCCGAGGTGAACGAAATCACGAAGCACGTCTACTCCGAGGATCTTGATCCTACGCGCGCGGCATTTGCCGCCGAGCAGCCGCAACCGGCGGCAAAAGCGAATGGGTCCGGCGCGGCGGACGGGCAAAAGGGAGCAGGGGCCCGGACGATGGCCGAACTGATCAATGCCTGCCTGCGCGACGAGATGCGCCGCGATCCGCGCATCGTGGTTTATGGCGAAGACGTGGCCGACGCCAGCCGCGCGGAGGCCTTAGCCGAGGTAAAAGGCAAGGGCGGGGTCTTCAAGCTGACCGCCGGCCTGCAAGCCGAGTTCGGCTCGGAGCGTGTTTTCAACTCGCCGCTGGCTGAGGCGAATATTGTCGGGCGCGCCGTGGGGTACGCAGTGCGCGGCATGAAGCCGGTGGTGGAAATTCAATTTTTTGATTACATTTGGCCGGCCATGCATCAGATTCGCAACGAGTTGGCCTTGATGCGCTGGCGGTCGAATGGTGAGTGGGCCGCGCCGGTCGTCATCCGCGCCCCCATCGGCGGATATCTGACGGGCGGCGCGATCTACCACTCGCAATCCGGGCGAGAGCATCTTCACGCATATTCCGGGCCTGCGCGTCGTCTTCCCCTCCAACGCGCTTGACGCCAACGGCCTGCTGCGCACGGCCATCCGCTGCGACGATCCGGTGCTGTTTCTCGAGCACAAGCGGCTCTACCGCGAGACGTACGGGCGCGCGGCGTATCCGGGGCCGGAGTTCGCTATTCCGTTCGGGAAGGCCAAGGTGGTTCGTCCCGGCACCGACGTTACGCTCGTCACCTACGGCGCGCTGGTGCCGCGCGCACTGCAGGCCGCGCAACACGCCCAGCATCGAGCACGGAATCGAAACGGAGATTCTCGATCTGCGCACGCTGAATCCCTACGATTGGGAGGCGATTGCCGCATCGGTGCGCAAGACCAACCGCGTGATTGTGGCGCACGAGGACATGCTGAGTTGGGGCTACGGCGCGGAGATTGCGGCGCGCATCGCCGATGAGCTGTTCGACGAGCTCGACGCGCCCGTGCGGCGCATCGGCTCCATGGACACCTTTGTCGCGTACCAGCCGATGCTGGAAGACGCGATCCTGCCTCAGCCGGAGACGATTCTCAAGGCCATCGTGGAGCTGAAGGGGTATTGAAAGCCGCTGAGCGCTGTCAGCGTGCCGCCAGCAGCGCATCCACGGCTGCGGGCAGCGAGGCGAAACGCATGTCGGCGAGCTTTGCGGCTTCTTCGGCGCCGGGTCTGCGCCGTTGCGGATCGCCTTCGATGAAGATCGTCCTCATGCCCAGGCGGCGGCCAAACTCGATATCGGAGAGAGAGTCGCCGATCATCACGCTTGTAGCAGCGGTGATGCCGGGGAACCTCGCCACGGCCTGCTCGAACAGGCCGGGCAGCGGCTTGCGGCAGTTGCATTGGCCCTTGTCGTGCGGGCAAATGAAGAACGCGTCGATGCGCGCGCCCGCGCCGTTGAGCTGCCGCTGAAAGGCGGCGTGGATGGCCTCGACATCCGCGGCTGTGTAAAGTCCACGCGCGATGCCGCGCTGGTTCGAGACAACCACCACTCGCATACCAGCTTCATTCAAGCGCCGCAGAGCTTCCTGCACGCCGGGCAACGCGTGAAACTCCTCCCAGCGCGTCACGTACTGGCCCTCCGGCATCTTCTCATTCAGAATGCCGTCGCGATCGAGAAACACAGTGCGGAGCTCGCGCGCGATGGATGGATTTGCGGGGTGGCTCACGTGGTCATGATAACAACGTACGTTGGAGTTCGTGGCGCGCGAGCCGGCTGGCGCGTGCCGCGACTGCTCTGCGTAACTGAGAAGATACGAGCTGCCTGACGAGAATAACGTCCGCGAGAGGCGCATCGCGCCGGGCGCGGATACAATACTGGGATGGACTTCCGCACCCATCTTAGGCGCCGATCCACTTCCTCGAGGCGCAACTGGATGCGCAGCGCGGGCGGAGTCGGCATGAGGAACTTTCTTCGCCTGCTGCGCTATGGGTTGCCGTACACGCTGGAATGGCTGCCGGGGGTCATGCTGTCGGCGCTGGTGGGCGTGCTTGACGCCTTCCGGATCCTGCTGCTGCAGCCGATTTTCGATCGCGTCCTGGCGCCGAGCGCGCCGGAAGGCCCGATCCTTCTCGGCCTTCCCAAATCGCAGTGGCATTTCGATCTGCGCAGCCTGGTTCCGCATTTTCTGCACCTGCACAATGCCTGGGACGTCGTGGCCTTTGCGCTGGTTGTGGCCACGATTCTGAAGGGCCTTTGCGACTACCTGGGGAATTATCTGGTGAATTATGCCGGCTTCGGCACGATCACCGATCTGCGCAACCATCTGTACGAAGCAACGATGCGCCGCTCGTCGAGCTTCTTCCACAAGCATCCTACAGCTACGATCCTTTCCACGCTCATTAACGATGTGGACCGCGTGCAGATTTCGCTGAGCTCGGTGCTGGGCGATTTTCTGCAGCAATTCTTCACATTTGTGGTGGCGGTCGCGCTCGTGATTCGCCTGGGCGGCTACCTGAGTTGGGCGCTGGTTCTCTTTATTCCCGTCGTGATTGCCTCTGGGCGCAGGATAGGCCGCGAGGTTCGTACCCGCACGCGGACCGGCCAGGACAAGCTGGCCGAGGTGCAGAACATTCTGCACGAGACGGTGACGGGCAACCGCATTGTGAAGTCGTTCAACACCGAGCTGTGGGAGATTCTGCGCTTCAAGAATGCGGCCAAGCGGCTGTTTCGCGCCAACCTGCGCAGCGTGCGGATTCAGTCGATCAGTTCGCCGCTGATGGATACTGTGGGCGCCATGGCCATGGCGTTACTGCTCTGGATCGGCCGCAACGAGATCAAGAACGGCCACATGACCATCGGCGTTTTCGGCGTGTTCATCTTTCTGCTCTTCAAGCTCTACGATCCGTTGCGCCGCTTCGCCTTTTTCTACAACTGCTTCCAGCAGGCGATGGGCGCTTCGGCATCGATCTTCGCGTTCTTTGACGCAGAGGACGACGTGAAGGAACGCCCCCGCGCGGCCACCTTCACGCGCTTTCGCCAGTCGATCAGATTTGAGGATGTGGGGTTCTCCTACTCCACCGGCGAAGGCAAGCAGCAGATTCTCCACCATGTCGACCTGGAGGTGCAAGCCGGCGAGGTGCTTGCGGTGGTCGGCCCCAGCGGAGCGGGAAAGTCCACGCTGGTCAATCTGATTCCCCGGTTTTTCGATGTGACCTCGGGCCGCATTCTGATTGACGGCCACGATGTGCGCGATCTGACGTTGGCCTCGTTGCGACGGCAAGTGGCGCAGGTGACGCAGGAGACGATTCTCTTCAACGACACCGTGCACAACAACATCGCGTATGGGCAGCCCGACGCGAAGCGCGCGGTGGTGGAGCAGGCGGCGCGTAACGCGCTGGCGCACGACTTCATCATGAACATGCCGCGAAGGCTACGCAACGGTGATCGGCGAAAAAGGCTTCCGGCTCTCCGGCGGCGAGCGCCAGCGCATCGCCATTGCCCGCGCGATCTTTAAGAATGCGCCCATCCTGATTCTGGACGAAGCCACATCGGCGTTGGATTCGGAGAGCGAGGCGTTGGTGCAGGAGGCGCTGGCCAACTTGATGCAGAACCGCACCGTGCTGGTGATTGCGCATCGCCTATCGACGATCCGCCGCGCCAACCGCATCGCGGTGCTCGAGGGCGGGCGCATCACGGCAATCGGCTCGCACGAAGAGTTGCTCAACACCTCGCCCACGTATCAGAGGCTCTATCAGTTGCAGTTCATCGACATGCCCGAGGCGCCTGAGACGCAGGATCCCGATCCGATGGTGCAGTATTTGCCGTTCGATGGACGGGCGGCACTTGCCACACGGGCGCAGGAGTAAGAATGGCCGTTTCTTCGATGACCGGGTTTGCGCAGGTGCAGATCCGCGTGCCGCTCGGCGATGAGGAGCAACTCAGCTACACGCTCGCTGTGAAGAGCGTGAACCACCGCTTTCTCGATCTTCAGTTCCGCCTGCCGCCCGGCCTGGATGCGCTGGAGATGGAACTGCGCAGGGTGTTGAAGGAACATCTCGTTCGCGGTCACGTCGATTTGACTCTCTCCGTCGACCGCTCCTCGCAAGCGAAGGCCGGGTACAATCGCGACCTGATTTCCGGCTATCTTTCCGCCTTTGACGCGGCGCGGCACGAGCATGGTTTGAAGGGCGAGCCGGACTTGAACGCTGCGTTGCGGCTGCCGGGCGCCCTGCAGGCCGAGGATCGAGGCAACAACGGCCTGGCGGCGCTGGCGGCCAGTGTGCTCGAGCAGATCGGTCCGCTGCTGGAGCAATTGAAGGCCATGCGCGCTCGCGAGGGCGAAGCCCTGGAAGCCATTCTGCGCGGCACGCTTGACCGGCTCGCCGCAGCCACGGCCAGCGTGGCGGAACTTCGTCCGGAGATCGAGCAGCGCTACCAGGAGCGCCTTGCGCAGCGCCTGGCCGCGGCCGTCGGACCGGAGTTCAACCAGCAAAGAGTGCTCGAGGAAGTGGCTGTGCTGGTGGAACGCAGCGACATCAGCGAGGAGCTGGCGCGCATGACGACGCACATCGAGCATTTTCGTGAACTGTTGAGTGCGGGCGGTGAGGCGGGCAAGAAGCTCGACTTCCTGCTGCAGGAGATGAACCGCGAAGCCAATACGCTGCTCTCCAAGACCGCCGGCGTGAGCGGGAAGGGAATGCGCATCACCGAACTTGGGTTGGCGATGAAGGCGGAAATCGAAAAGGCGCGGGAGCAGATTCAGAACGTGGAGTGAAAAGGCAGGGAATAGGGAATAGGGAACAGAGAACAGGGAACAGGGAACAGGGAACAGAGAACAGGGAACAGAGAACAGAGAACAGAAAGAAGAAGGGATCAGCGAACTTTGGCGGGAATTCTATTTATCATTTCGGCGCCGTCGGGCTCGGGCAAAAGCACGCTGGTGAGCGAGGCTGCGCAAGCAAGTGAGCGGGGTCGACTTTGCCATCTCGTGGACCACGCGTGCGCCGCGCGGCTCAGAGGAGAACGGGCGCGAATATCACTTCACCACCCGCGAGGAATTCCAGCGCATGGTGGATGCGGGGCTGTTTCTGGAGCACGCTGAGGTCTTCGGGAATCTCTATGGCACGGCCCGCCAGTCGCTCGATGACGCGCTGGCCGCCGGTCACGACCTGATGCTCGACATCGATGTGCAGGGCGCCGCGCAGGTGCGCGCGAAAATGCCTGAGGCTGTGGGCATCTTCGTTCTGCCGCCGAATCCCAATGTTCTGCGCACGCGCCTGCGCAACCGCAGCCGCGCGGAAGGCGTGATGGACGAGGACGAATTGTCTATCGCCGTCTCGGCCAGGCCCGCAATGAGATTGAGAATTATCGCCAATACGGATATATTTTGGTCAATGACGTTCTCGACCGGGCGGTAGCGCAACTGGAGGCCATTGTGCTGGCTGAGCGCTTCTATCGCAATGGCGAAGTGATCGCCTACCGTTCGCGCCGGGTGTTAGAGGTCGCCGCGGCCTGCCTGCAACCGAACTCGCAGGAGCGGCTCAAGCCTGTGCTGGAGGCCTTCGGCATCGATGGCGACTTCGGCCAGCAGCAACTTCCCTTTGGAGACGACTCCGATGACGATTGAGACCAGTTTCGATTCCAACTACCGCAAGGTTCTGGTGGCTGCCCGGCGCGCCCGCCAGCTACAGAACGGCTCCCAGGCGCTGATCCCCACGCGATCGACCAAGGCTTGCCGCATTGCGCAGGAAGAGATCGAAGCCGGGAAGATCGCGTACGTGAAGAACGAGGTCGAGGTCACCAAACCGCTGGTTGAAGGTCCGGCGATTCCCATCCTGCTCGAGCTGAAAGACAGGGATCAGGGGTCAGGTGTGCAGGGATCAGCAAGGCCAACTTGAATGAGGCTGTAGCCAAGGCTCATCCATGAACGTTGAGGACAAACGCTTTTTCCCCTTATCACTGATCGTTGATCGCTGATCCCTGTTCACTGTCTCCTGAACTACAATCGAAGTCATGAGAGTGACCGTGGGCGTCTCCGGTGGAATCGCTGCGTACAAGGCGGCGGAGCTGGTGCGCGCCTTGCAGCGCCAGGCGGTCGAAGTGCACGTGGTGATGACCGCTGCGGCGCAGAAGTTTGTGCAGCCGCTCACCTTTGCCGCGCTTACCGGCCATAAAGTGATCACCAGCCTGTGGGAGGAATGGGACGCGGGCGATGCCGCGCCCGAGCAGAACGGCATTGACCACATCGCCGAGGCGCAATGGGCCGATGCGCTGGTTGTCGCGCCGGCGACGGCCAACATTCTGGCGAAATTCGCGCATGGCATTGCCGACGATTTTCTTTCCACGCTGTATCTGGCGACGACCGCGCCGGTTCTTGGTCGCTCCGGCAATGAACGTGAACATGTGGAACCACCCGGCAACGCAGGCGAACCTGGAAATTCTGCGCCAGCGCGGCGTGGGGATCATCGAGCCGGGGACGGGCGAGCTGGCTTGCGGCATGGTGGGCGCGGGCCGCATGGCGGAGCCGGAGGCGATTGCGGCTGCAATGCTGAGGGCGCTGGGACGGCGCCACGATCTGGCCGGCGAGGTAGTGCTGGTGACCGCAGGCGGCACGCGCGAGGCGCTCGACCCCGTGCGCTTCATCGGCAACCGCTCCAGCGGCAAGATGGGCTATGCGCTGGCCGAGGCTGCGCGCAGCCGCGGCGCCAAGGTGATTCTCGTCAGCGGGCCGTCGAGCCTGCACGCGCCGGCGCACTGTGAGCTGGTGAAAGTGACTACCGCGGAAGAGATGCGGGACTCGGTGCTCGCGCGCATGAATGGAAGCCACGCTGGTGATCAAGGCCGCGGCGGTGGCCGACTATCGGCCGGTTGACGGTCTCAGCAGCAGAAGCTCAAGCGCACGGGTCCGATGACGCTCGAACTCGCGCCGACAGAAGACATTCTGGCCGAGGTGGTGCGCCGCCGCCGGCCGGGCCAGCTCATCGTGGGCTTTGCGGCCGAGACCGAGAATCGCATGGAAAACGCCCGCGCCAAGCTGTTGGCCAAGGGCGCGGACGCGATTGTCATGAACGATGTGGCCGGTGAGGGCGTGGGCATCGACGCCGACACGAATGCCGCAACATTTCTTACCATGGCAACGGCCGTCGAGCTCCCGCGGATGCCCAAGCGCGAGCTCGCCGACCGCATTCTGGATGAAATTCTTACTCTGCGTCGCCCGCGGCCTGTGGTACTTGAATCGGTGAAGAGCGGAATGCGGAGGCGCGCGAAAAGCAAGCCATCCAGGACCGGGTGCTGAGCGAGAGCATTCCGGCCAGCGCTGCGCGACGCCAACTCATTGTGGAGTGAGCTGCTTGCCGCGCACGCTCGATCCCGCCACTCGTGAGGCTCTGGCCGAACGGCTCGGTTCTATCGCGATCTGGGGCTCACGGATTTCTACCGGCGGCCGGTGGAGGATGCTGCGGAGCCGGTTGCCTCATCTTTTGCGCAGGCGGTGCAAACGGATTTGGAAAGGGTGGAACCGCACGAACCTATTCCCACGCCCGTTCCGCAGGAAACTGCGGCGCCAGCCATCCAGACCAGCTTCTTCGGAGAGGAACCCACCATCAAGACTCGCAAAGGCTTTCACGCGCCGGAGGTCGGCGCGGTCGTTCCCGTGGAGGAGCGAGCCGCCGCGCTTCAAGTCATCCGCGAGGAGATGGGCAACTGCACGCGCTGCGCGCTGCACGCGGGCCGACACACCATCGTCTTCGGCATGGGCAACCCTGCGGCGAGGCTGATGTTCGTGGGCGAGGGGCCGGGAGCCGACGAGGACGCACAGGGACTGCCCTTCGTGGGCCGTGCGGGACAACTGCTCAACAACATGATCGCGGCCATGGGGCTGACGCGCGAAGAGTGCTACATCGCCAACGTGGTCAAGTGCCGTCCGCCGGGCAACCGGACTCCCGAGCCCGAGGAGGCGAACACGTGCTCGCAGTTCCTCTTCCGGCAGATCGACGTGGTGCGACCGCAAGTTCTGGTGGCGCTCGGGGCTGTTGCGGCAACCTATCTGCTCGGCGTGCGGCAACCGCTCGCCGCGCTGCGCGGCCGCATCCACGCGTTTCGCGGAGCGAGCCTCATCGTCACCTATCATCCGGCATTTCTGCTGCGCGATCCGCGGCAGAAGAAGGAAGCCTGGGCGGATCTGCAGGTTGCGATGAAGGAACTGGGGCTGAGGGGGCCGGCAAAAGGGTGAGAGGTGCTGAAGCCTGTATCCAGGGAGAGTCGGCCGCGGTTAACGCTTCATCGAGGCGGCGAGACAGTGAAGCAAATTCTTTCCATCTTCGTATGCCTGGAATACCTCTGCAAAGGTCGCGGTCGTAGGTGGCTGGCCGGCATGCACAAAATTGTGCCGCCAAGTGAGGATATTCTGGTATGCACTCAGAAAGTCCCGCCTGTTGAGCCTCAGGTATTCGGCTCGCGTCTTCTGGAGATGCTTGCCGTACTTTGATGCGTATCTCGTCCCGAACCTTGGCACGTATTCCCCTTTGATCGCGTCCGCCTGGATTCTTCCGTTAAGGCGCCCGAACGAACCTTTTACGAATTCCTCAAACACTTTGTGCTTCTTACTCGCAAACTCAACAAAGATGTCCTTCACTGCGAGTTCGTAGACCGTCGCGGCGGCCACCGATGCAAATCCCACGTATTTCTGCTCTAGCTGTGGATCCCCGAGGGTCGGGAGGAGTCCAGCGAGGTGGGCCATCACAGCGTCGGCGTGCGCGAACTGACTTGCGTATGGCATTCGCTATCTCGTTAGGTGCCGTCGAACCAGCTTCAACCGGTCCTGCACGGTCTTAGCGTCAGTGGTGCCGATTTGGGTGTAGTTCGCAAACTTTTGATCGCCAAGCAGCTTTTGGTAATTCCCCTGCAATTTGGATGGCTTTATGTGATGGAATTCTTCGAATAGCACGCACATCACAGATTCAAGTGCTGATGCGTTCAGCGGTCCGCGGATGTGGAATGGTTTCTCGCCAAGTTCGTCGACGATCAATTTGGCGACTCTGGGGAGCAGGTTAAAAAAGTTCTTCGCCTTTGGAGATGTGGCATGCTGATTGGCTTTCATCGCGCGATTAAGGAATTCCTTCATCGGCTTTTCGTATTGATCGCTTTCCCCTATTAGCGCAAATACTCGGAGAAGTATCTCTACATCTCTCTGATGCCTGTCGAAGACCCTCCTTCCGAGGATTTGACGCCAGTTTGCATCTCGGTTGGCGATCTTAAGCTGATTGCTGAGCTCGCCCATGAAAACACAGTTCCGGATCTCTTGCGGCGTGAGCGGTGTGCCTCCGGTGTTCAGGCGCTCAAAGATATGGTATGCGCTTGTGCTCTCACCAACTGGGCTGAGCTGCTTAATGTTTACAGCGCGCAGGACGGACTGTTTTAGCTTGCGCTGGTCGGCGGCGGTCAGTTCAGAGAATTTCCTGTTATGAAATGGACTATTCTCAGCGAGGCCTCTGAGCCTAAAGACCTGTCTTTTTCCATGTGTGCTTTCGCGGCCGAAGAAGCCCTCGAAGTAAAACACAATGCTCATGATTCGCTGCTGGCCGTCAATTACGAGATTTCTGTTTTCCTCGTCAATGTAGAAGAACACGGGCGGGACCGGCAGACCGCAGAGGAACGAGTCAATCAGGAGGGATGACTGCCTAATGCTCCAGACAAATTCTCGCTGAAAGTCGGGGATGACGATGTCCTCATCCTCAAACATCTTCGCGATTCCGGCCAGGGTAAAATCGGACGGGTACGTCGCGATATCGTACGATATCGTAGGCTCATCGTCTTCCGACTGCGTTTCTGGCTCCAGTTCGAGCAAGTCTGTTCGCCTTTCCATTCCTCACCTCGATCATCTGTCCGATTTTCGCAGTCTAAACCAAGCGCCCACGTTGCGTCCGCTTTTTCGCTACCGCTCCCGCCATAGCGCCACACCGCCCAGAATGCCGTCTTCGTTGGAGACGATCGAGACGTTCGGCGGAAGTTTGAAGGCGATCTTCTTGGTGTTGCCGCCGCCCAGATAGAGATGGTCCCAGTTGAAGGTGGCTGCGGTTTGCGCGATGGCCTCCTGAAGTAGCTTGTTCCAACGCTTCTTGCCGTACTTATCGAGGCCGCGGCGGCCCAGGTAGTCCTCGTACGTTCTCTTCTTCCACGGATGGTGTCCGAGCTCAAGGCCGGGGCATAGCCGTCCATCGAAAAAGAGCGCCGCACCCACGCCTGTGCCCAGCGTGAGGATGCAGCTCCACGCCATGGCCCTTGACGGCGCCATAGCCCTGCACGGCGGCGTCATTAGCCACCCGTACGGGCTTGCGCCACAGCTTTTCCAATTCGTGCTGCAAGGGGAAGTTGGCCCAGAGTGGGTGCAGATTGACGGCAATGTAGGTGATGCCGTGCTTGACGACACCGGGAAATCCGACCGAAACGCGATCGAAGCTGGGCAGGCGGGCTCGCAGCGCGTCGAGCACGCGCAGAACCGAACGCGGCGTGGGAATTGCCGGAGTGACCATGCGCTCCCGCTCGCTGAGCGGCTTGCCACGCGCGTCGAGCAGCATGGCCTTGATTCCCGATCCGCCAATGTCGATGGATAGCGTGACGGGAGGGCGGGTTATACGCGAGGCGCGCGAAGTGGTGGCACCGGGGACGGATTTGGGACTCATCAGGAATGAATTGTAATGCGGGACGGCTGCTTGTGGCGGACCTGGAAAGCTGCAAGCAGACGGCTCGCCGCATCCCCTACACTGAATCTTGTCTCCCATGCCTGCGTACTGCGAAGTCGCGTTGCCGGTGCCGCTGGACCACACGTTTACCTACGGCGTGCATCAGGGCCAGTCGCCGCAGCGCGGGGCGCGGGTGATTGTGCCTTTCCGCAACGAGAAGCTGATCGGCGTGGTGACGGCGCTCGACGCCAAGGCTCCGGCGGAGATGGAGGTGCGGTACCTCGAAGCTGTGCTCGACGAGGAGCCGCTGCTCAGCGAGCATCTGCTGGAGCTGGCGGAGTGGACCGCGCAGTACTACCTGGCGCCGCTGGGAGAGGTGCTGCGCGCCATGTTGCCGCTGGCGGCGGAGGTGCGGCGCACGGTCTATTACCGGCTCACGGATCTGGGCCGCGACGTTCTGGCTGCAAGCGCGGACGGCGATCAGGGGAAGGGAATTGCGGCCCGTGGCCGGCGCCGAACCAAGCTCTCAAAAGAAGACCAGGACATGGAGCATCGCGTGCTGGAGCGGCTGGCCAAGGGCGAGCCGGTGAAGGTGTCGACACTGAGAACCGCGACGGCGGCTTCGCTGCCGCTGCTGGCCAGCATGGTGCGCAAGAAGTGGATTGCGCGCGAGACCGCGGCAGCCGAGCGCGATGCGCGCCGCATGGAGCGGTTTGCCGTGCTGGTTGCTGAAGCGCGGCTGCCCACGCTGACGCAAAAGCAGCAAGCGATTCTCGCCGAGCTGGCAGCGTGCGGCGGCGAGTTGCCGCTGGCCGAGCTGCGGCGGCGCGAGCTGCCGTCGTCCACGCTGCAGACTCTTGTGCGGCGGGGGCTGGTGCGCATCGAGGAGCGGCCGGAAGCGTTTCGCCTGGGCGGATTGACTCCGGCGGCGGCGCCAGTGGGCCTGAATGCAGCGCAAGCTGACGCGCTGGCGACCATCACGGGCGCGCTGGGCGGATTCCATCCGTTCCTGCTGTATGGCGTGACGGGCTCGGGAAAGACGGCCGTGTATCTGGCCGCCATGCAGAAGGCGCTGGACCGCGGGCTGACGTCGATTCTGCTGGTTCCTGAGATTGGGCTCACGCCGCAGACCGTCGGCCTGCTCGATCAGGCCTTCGGGCAACGGGTGGCGCTGCTGCACTCCGCGCTTACGCCGGAAGAGCGCAGCGAGCAGTGGCGGCGCATTCGCCGCGGCGAGGCGCCGATTGTGGTGGGCACGCGCTCGGCAATCTTTGCGCCCGCGCCGAATCTGGGGCTGATTCTGGTCGACGAGGAGCACGACCAGAGCTACAAGCAGGAGGAGACGCCGCGCTACAACGCGCGCGACGTGGCCGTGATGCGCGCCAAGCTGGCTGGCGCGGTGGTGGTGATGGGATCGGCTACGCCGTCGCTGGAAAGCTGGCAGAACGCGGCGAAGGGCAAGTACACGCGCATCGAGCTGCGCGACCGAGTGATGAACCGTCCGCTGCCCGAAGTGGAACTGATCGACATGCGGCGCGAGTTCAAGGAGACAGGACAGGACCAGCTCTTTTCGCGGTCGCTGGTGGAACAGACCAAGGCGACGCTCGAACGCGGCGAGCAGGTGCTGATTCTGCTCAACCGGCGCGGCTACTCGTTTGCCGTGATGTGCCGCGCCTGCGGCGAAAAACTCGAGTGCCAGAACTGCGCCATCGCGCTGACGCACCACAAAGCGCCGGCGGAGGATGTGGAGCTGGCGCGCGCAGGGCAGCGGCTGGAGTGCCACTATTGCGGCTACAAGCGCACGGTGCCGGCGCGCTGCCCCAAATGCGACAGCGAACACCTGTACTACCTCGGAGCCGGGTCGCAACAGGGCGAAGAGCGGCTGACGGAGATCTTTCCCGGCGCGCGCATCGGGCGCATGGATCGCGATACGGTGCGCGGGCGCTACGACCTGGAGCAAATGCTGGCGCGGCTGCACTCGGGCGAGATCAATTTGCTCGTGGGCACGCAGATGATCGCCAAGGGCCACGATGTTCATACCGTCACGCTGGTGGGCGTGGTGGGCTGCGACCACGCGCTCTCGATGCCGGATTTTCGCGCCGCCGAGCGCGTCTTCCAACTGATGACGCAGGTGAGCGGGCGCGCCGGGCGCGGCGATCTGCCGGGCCGCGTGGTGGTGCAGACGTATTATCCCGATCACTACGCGATTCTGGCCGCCACGGCGCACGACTATAAGGCATTCGCCGAGCGCGAGCTGAAGTACCGCCGCTGGATGCACTACCCGCCGTTCGGCGTGCTGGCCAACGTGCTGGTGCAGTCGCAAAAGCTGGAAGAGGCTGCGGGGTGGTCGGCGCTTCTGGGCAAGTGGCTGCAAAAAGCCGCAATTGAAGGCGTCAGAGTGCTCGGTCCGTGCACCGCGCCGATCGCGCGCATCAAGGGCGTGTACCGCTTTCACATGATTCTCAAGAGCTCGTCGCGCAAAGCGCTGAACGAGGCGCTGCGCGGCATGCTGGCTCACGCCGCGGAGGCCGATGTGCCGCGGCGGAACCTGATTGTGGACGTGGACGCGCTGCGCTTAATGTAGCGATTCAGCAAGTCAGCGAGTCAGCGAGACAGCGAGTTAGCGAGTCAGCAAGTCAGCGAGTCAGCAAGTCAGCGAGACAGCGAGTTAGAAAGTCAGCGAGTCAGCAAGTCAGCAAGTCAGCGAGTCAGCGAGTCAGCAAGTCAGCGAGTCAGGGGCACCCGGCGATAGCGCGCCAAATTTTTGACTTGCTGAAAATCGATATGGCCGGTATGATCCGGGGCAGCTTCCGCGAGGTCATGAGCCAGCGCGGTCTGCGGACTCTGGAAGCAGTCCTTCGGCAGATCGCAGTCCTTTCCCGGCAAACGTTGGCGCAGCAACGATGAGGGCGCCGACCAACTGCCTCAGCGTTCAACAAATCGCGGACCGTGTTCATGGGCGTGAAGTTCCTTGTCCCCGGGAACGGAGATGAGCAGCACGCCATGAATGGGTTGCCGCCGATTTGAGGAGGAGAATATGCGAACCTTTACGAGACTGCTTCTAACTGGGATTCTGCCTGCGGTTCTGCTGGCCTGCGTGTTTCCGCAGCAGGCGAACCCGCAGAGCCGGGCGAACTTCTGGTTCCTGAACAACACAGGGAAGGAACTGCACAACCTGTATGTTTCGCCGCACTCACAGAATTCGTGGGGCGCGGATGTGCTGGGGCGTTCAACTCTGCCTGCCGAGATGGGAACGTTGATCGTGTTTCCGCCCGCATGGCGCGGTGTGTGCCACGAGGATTTCAAGCTGGTCTTCAGTGACGGAACCTCTCAGGTATACCAACAGGGCCTCGACGTTTGCCAGTTGCATGCTCTGCAGTTCAACGCGGACACGGTAGAGGGATTCTGAAGGGAGTAGGCTCCCTTCGACATGGTCTTTGGGCGGGTGGCCCGGGTCTCAAATCTCCGCTTCTCGAAATAACGTGGGCGACCCGGGTTTCCCTTTTGAGACCCGGGAGACCACGAACCTCGATCCGCCTCTCATTACGCTCGCCGGTGCGCAACCGCCGGCTGGGCCATGCTTTGCACGCCTACACATCGAATGCTCCCTGTTCCCTCCGTGGTCAAGCCCCCTGCGCGCTCCCGAACGCCTCAAATCGCTGAAAACATGCCGCGTGATCGCTGCGGGATTGTGGAGTTCCAGGCGTGCCGCGCTACGGCGGTTTCGGAAATACTGTGTCCGGTCAAGGCGACATTTAAGGTCGTTGCTCCTTGGGGTCGCGACGACTTGACTGATCTGAATACGGATTCACCATTTCCGAAACCGCTTTAGCGGGGTGCGGTGAATGGATCGATGTTGAGGAGTTGGAGGAGCGAGTTGTCGTAGAACGGCGTGGGCGTGAAGGTGAGCACGAAGAGAACGATGCCGAGGAATCCGAGAATCGCGCGGCTCGAGGACAAGAGCGTGTCCTGCGGAACCTTGGGATGGCGCAAGGCGGGAATGAGTAGGAAGACTCCCCAGAAGATCCAGCCGACCCAGTAGATGGCTCCGGCGAGAAACAACGCATAAGGAAGGACGTTGGTCGCGATCCGGTGCAGGCGCGGCGAGAGCGCATAGAGGATGTGTCCGCCGTCGAGTTGTCCACCGGGGATGAGGTTCAGAGCGGTGATGAACAGGCCGATCCAGCCGGCTACAAGGATGGGGTGCGGCGAAGCCTGATTGAAGGCAGGGACTGCGGGATTCCAGTGAACGAGCAGGCGGCGCAGTAACTGGATGGTGAGTGGATCGCCGCCAAAGCGAACGAGGGACTCCGGCGCGCCGTCAGGCTTGGGCACGCTCAACACAAGTCCCACGGCGACGGCGAGCGCCGAGGCAACATAGCCGGCCAGCGGGCCGTAGATTCCCACGTCCATGAGCGCGTCGCGGCTGGGGATGCGGGAGCGGATGCGGATGACTGCGCCGAAGGTTCCGCTGAGCGTGGGCGCGGGAAGCACCCAGGGCAGCGTGGCGTGAATGCGGTGCACGAGGCAGGCGGAGTAGTGACCGAATTCGTGGATGAGGAGAATGCCGAGCAGCGTGAGCGAATAAGCAAAGCCGGCGGTGAAGAGGCCGGGATGGCGAACGAGCCAGGCCCAGGGCCACAGGTCACTGTCGCGTACTACCGGCGGCATGCCCTCGAGGAAGTTCTGCATGAAGCGGGCGCCGTTGACGGTGGTGGTGACGATGCTGGCGACGAGAAGCAGCGCCGGCAACCCGTACTTCAAAAGAAGTGAACGCAATCGGCACCTTTCTGGTTGAGCGATTTGACAAATGACGGGTACTTTTTGCTTCCTAGCAAAAACTCTCCTGTGCTATATTTTCCCTCATCGATTTTCAGGCGGTTCAAGAGCAGAGTTTGCTCTGTGCTCTTTGCTTCCCCTTTGGGCCCCCTGCTGCTGTCGCAAATCGTGAATAACGACAAGCTTGTTTCGCAACCGCCAGCAAGCACTTCTGCGTGAGAGTCAAGCACGAACGTCTGTTCGTTCCACACCCGGAGGAAAGTTATGGGATACCTGTCGATCGGAAACTCACAATCCGTGCATCGTAACACACGAGAGAACCTTCATCGCGTTGCGACCTTGGCGGCGTTGCTTCTCTGGCTGATTTGTTTTTCGGGTTCGCTTACGGCACAGAAGAATCCGGAAAAGACGGCCTGCTTGGGGGAGACGTGTCCTGCCTATTGCAAAGGTTTGACGGTCCCAAAGACAAGCCTGGGGCAGTGCATCGCCCAGTGCAAGGCGTCGTGCCAGCCGCAGCCGCCCCCGCCACCTCCGCCGGTGACGGTAACTCCGAAGTTCCTCGTTATGGCAGTGGCGTACGCTCCGCCGGGGTGCACGACCGGACCTTCAGGATCTCCATCCCCGTGCGGGACCCAGAATGGGTCCAGCTTTGTGGACTACAATTCCAGTTCTGCAAACGGAACCAAGATCACAACGAAGGACTCGTTCCAGCTTGGGCTGACCATTAGTTACGATCACAGCTTTCTCAGTGGCCTTCACGGCGGCGGGAGCTACGGTTTTCAAGAGACAGACTCGGATACCACGGCCGTAAGCGTGACCAAGACTCGAACGAGTGATTGGAAGGTGCAGGGCAATGGCGATGGCGTCGATCACGGCCAAGATCAGTTCTTTCTGCTTCTGCATCCGAAGGTGATTCTGGAGAAGCGCGGCAGCGAAATCCTTTGGAGCGTTACTGACGGCGGTGCGCCGTACACGGTTTATGCTTCGGAGCTTCGCAACCCGTCCTCGGCGCGGGCGAGCACGACCCAGGTGCTCCAGGAAGACGGATTAACCACGGCCGATTTTCAGTCGATTCTGGACACTGATCCATATGGCGGAAAGGTGGTGGCAGGCGGCCACGGCCTTTTGTCTACGGTCGAAGCCAATGTGGGAACTCTGACAGCGAAGCTGCCGGGCACGGGCCCACCAGCACCAGGCGCGGGTCTGGATCCGAGTCGCTTCTGGTATACGGGGCTCAGCTTTCCCTATGAACCGGCCCTGACGTCGGCCGAATGCAACGGCGGAATCTGCAACTGCGATGCGTATTCGGGCTCGTTGACGAATGACAACCTTTCAGACACGACACATTCAGAAGAAGGGCAGACTACCGTGGACCTGGAGGGCGGCGTGAAGGTGCCGGAGGTGTACGAACTCAAGATCGACTCCAAGATGGTGTGGACAAGCAGTTCGACCACCGACAACAGCACCGAAAACAAGCAGACCGCCACAGCGACGGTGACCTGTCCTTCAACAAATTACACAGGTCCTTTTGGAATCCAAGTGTGGTGGGACAGCCGCTACGGATCCTTTGTGCTGATTCCGTATGACCCCGGCGCGGTTGCGCTGATTCATCGGGGCCAGGTTGTGAATGCAACGGGAAAGCCTGTCCGCGGGCAGCTGGTGAGCATGGTCTACGGCGGCAAAACCCAACGCACGTATACGGCACGCGACGGCAGCTACGGTTTTCCGGCCTGGAGCGGAGCGCCAAAGTTCACGGGAAAAGCGCAGATCGAAACGGGCAACTCCAAACAGACGGTCGACCTGGGAGTGATTTCGCCGATCGTGATCAAGGTGGAATAGACTCACTGCGGGGTTGCTGTAAGCGGCATTTGCTTGCGGCGTGTGGCTATCGAGAGCGTCTTCGCGGAAGTAGCACGGAGATGGCTCATCAACGCGCCGCGAGCCATTCGTACTCCGGGATGGAGCGCAGCAAGGGCCATGTCTGATTGAGAACGCCGGCTGCCGCCGGATTCTGAACGTGTCCCGGCGCGAGAGGCGCGGAACATCTGGTGGCCGGGGCCACGTGTGACCAATCGCCGACGAGAGCCTGATTTTCGGCTTGCCCGTGCTGCTAGCTGCTGGGTGCGCCCGGCGCCAGCGCGTGGAGTTCCTTGCCCGGTTTGAAGCGCACCGCCTTGCCGGGAGCGATGTTGACCTCAGTCCCGGTGCGGGGGTTGCGGCCGATGCCGGTTTTGCGCGCGCGGACGCTGAAGACGCCGAATCCGCGCAGTTCGATGCGCTCGCCGGCCGCCAGAGCTTGTTTGAGGCCCTCGAAGACCGTGTCCACCGCCGCCTCGGCCTTGGTGCGGGGCAGGCCCGTGCGCTCGACCACGTTGTGAACGATATCCTGCTTGATCAATGGAGTCTCCTCGCTCGCCATGAACTGGGCGTTGCCTGTCAAACGCCCTACACCGCTCATATTACAGATTTTGCTGCGACTAGGGAACAGCGGAAATTGCACTGCACGATTCTTGCTGGTTTTTGAGCGGCCCTGCCGGTGGGGTTTGTCAATCGGCGCGGCGGTTGCGTAAGATGAGACATCGGTTGAAGCCAGCACCGGTAGGCCACCGGTGGCGACTCAAACGCAAATCCAGAGGAGCTGCGATCCGTAGGCGGTGCGCTCGAGTTGACGCCGCCATCAGGACCGGGGCCCCTGCGGACGGTTCAAATCCCTGCGGTGGGGCGAGCGGGGACTGTGCACAACTTCGAGCAGGGCATAGGAACTCTGGAATTGCCAAACCACCGGAGCAGGAGACGCATGTCGATACAAAGTGACCGATGGATCAGGGAACAGGCCCTCAAGCACCGCATGATCGAACCCTTCAGCGAAAAGCAGGTGGCGCGCGGCGTGGTTTCCTACGGTCTTTCTTCCTATGGCTACGACCTCAGGGTCTCCGACGAGTTCAAAATCTTCACCAACGTGAACAGCGCCATCATCGATCCCAAGGCCTTCGACGAGCGCTCGTTCGTATCCGTTCAGGGCGATTCGGTGATTATCCCACCCAACTCGTTTGCCCTGGCGCGTTCTGTTGAATACTTTCGTATCCCCAGAGATGTTCTGACCATCTGCGTTGGAAAATCAACCTACGCGCGTTGCGGAATCATTGTGAACGTAACGCCGTTCGAACCGGAGTGGGAGGGTTTTGTAACCCTTGAGATTTCTAACACGACCCCGCTGCCGGCCAAGGTGTATGCCAACGAGGGACTGTGCCAGATTTTGTTCTTCCGCTCAGACGAGCCCTGCGAGACCAGCTATGCTGACCGCAAGGGCAAGTATCAACAGCAGCAGGGAATCGTTCTGCCCAAGCTGTGAGAATGCGCCGTCTACGAATCGGCCTGGTGCAGGTTCGAAGGACGGCAGGATGCGGATGACGGGCCCCTGGTGTCACCTTCGCGCCGGCCAGGCTGGACCCTGCCGAGTGAAGAAGGGAGCGCCATGACTGCCAAAGCTTCGAATCCCCGGCAAATTCGCATTGGACTGCTCGCAGCCGAACCCGTCCGGGTTGCGGGCCTTGCGAGCATCTTTGACTTGCCGGCGGAGAAGGATCAGGCTCAGCTCGTCCCCGTGGTTGGGAACTTGCCAGATCTGCTCGCCCGTAACGACATTGAGTACCTTGTTGTCGATCTGCAGTCGTCTCTTGGTGGCTTAGCAGCTCTGGAGACCATTCGCCACGCGCGGCCGGAGATCCGGTCGATTGTGATTGGGCCTGAGGGCGACGATGAACTGGTGTTGAGCTCGATCATTGCCGGGGCGAGGGCCTACCTGGGGCAATCCGCAGGTCCCGAGGTGGTCCGGCGGGCGATTGATGTGGTTACTTCCGGGTCCATTTGGGCGCCGCGGCGCTTGCTCTGCCGGGTTATCGACCGCCTGCTGAAGGTTCCAATACGATCACAACTTACTGCCAGTCCGAAACTTACGCAGCGCGAAAAGCAGGTGCTCGAACTGATCCTGGGGGCGCGCTCCACGCGCGAGATTGCCTCCCAACTGGGCATCGAGCAGCGGACGGTCAAGGCGTATGTTGGCCGGCTCCTGCGCAAGACAGGCGCAGATAACCGCATTCGGCTCTCCATGTCGGCGCTGAACCGTTCCCTGTTGCCTGAGCCCAATGGCCGACGCGGTGGAGGCGGATCGTCCGAAGGTGCTAAGGACTAGTCACAAAGCAGGTTACTTTCAGCCATAGCCCCTAAGTACTCTTGTGTGATTACCCTGTTTTCCACCATCTTGTATCTAGAAACAACGCAGATCTGGGGAAAGGAGTTCCCAGGCGGCATGTTTCCATGAAGCCTGGGAACTCCTATTTTTTGTAACTCGTTCGGCGTAGCTGATCTGCGATGGTTTCTTCAGCCCTCCCCTCAAACAATCCGTGCATCTTAATCCGAGAGACTGGCTGCCGGTGCAGCCAGTTGCGCCGCCAGTTTGTGCACCGGAAGTGCGCCCGGGGGAAGGCGGTTGCGGGTTCGAGCGCGATCTTCCAGGCCGGGGCGTGCGGCTTTGCCCGCGAATGCTGTAGGCTGTTCCAGGAGGTTTCGGCGTCGGCTGCAGCCGTTGTTCCCTCGGACCCTCCCGATCGATTTCCCTGGCTGCGGGACGAATGCCTCCAACTCAGAGTTCTCGCATCCCCGGCGCGAAGCCGGTGGAGCGGAAAGGACATGGATATGAAAAAGGCCATTGCTTGTGTTTGCCTCAGTTTTCTGCTCACCTCCACGGCCGTCGCCTCCTCAAAGGAGGATTTGCAGGCTCGTATCGACTCGGCCAAAGTCGTCCTGGACCAGATCATGAGCGCCAAGGACAGGACAATTCCCAGCAACATTCTGAAGTCGGCCACGTGTGTCGCTGTCGTGCCCGGAATGGTGAAGGGCGCTTTTCTCGTCGGGGCACAGTACGGGCAGGGTGTGGTCACCTGCCGCACTGGCCACGGCTGGAGCGCGCCGGTGTTTATCCGCATGGCCGGTGGATCGTTTGGATTCCAGATTGGCGGCCAGGCCACCGACTTGATTCTCGTGGCCGTGAATGACCGCGGGATGCAGGATCTGCTCAAGGACAAGTTCAAGATCGGCGGCGACGCTTCGGCTGCAGCCGGTCCCGTGGGCCGCGCCGGAACGGCTTCAACGGATTGGAAGATGAACGCGGAGCTGCTCAGCTACTCGCGCGCCAAGGGCCTTTTTGCCGGCATCGATCTCGACGGCACCAGCGTGAGCCAGAATCAGGAGGATACAGAGCTCTACTACGGAACGCCCCATCACTTCGAGGCGATCCTGAAGGGCGATGTGGGCGTGCCGCCCGGAGCGGTTGCCTTCGTTCGCGACGTGGCGCAATACTTCGTTCAAGCCAGGGCCCACTAATCACGGCGGGCTTCCCCGCTCAGAGTGAGAATCGCTGAGCCTTGTCGCCTCTCCTTTCCGCCGGCGTGCGCGGAATGGAGGGGCGGCGGTGATGGTTGTGGCTTTGCGGCCGGGTGGTGGGTCAGTTTGGAGAAGCATTCCCTCACGGGCTAAAGCTCTGATTCATTTGGCGCGATTTTCGGCACGCGACCCGCCCCGACCCGACCCAGAGGGTGCCCCGGTGCCCCGGTCGTGCCCTTACAGAACAACCCCAGATTTACGGCACCCTTCGATAAACTCAGGGCAGGCTTTGAACTCGTGCCCTTTCAAGACACATCCGAACTGACCCACTGCCCGCGACGGCCAGCGCCGCGTTGAGCGTCTACACTGATCCTTACATCCAGCGATGTGGGAATACCTCGAGTATGGGTTGGTTGTAGCCGTTGCGCGCTGCCTGGGCCGCGTGCCTCGGGCAGTAGCGCGCCGCTGCGCCGGGTTCCTCGCCTTCTTGATCTACTGGTGCTTTGGCCGGCTGCGCCGCGTGGGAGTGCGCAACCTGGAGATGGCCCTGCCGCAACTCTCCTCCAAGACCAGAAAGAAAATTCTGCGCCGCGTCTACATCCATCTGGGCTGGCAGCTTGTCGAGTTCTGCCGGATGCCGCGCTTTTCGGCGGAAAACACGCGCGGCTGGATGCGGACCGAAGGACTGGAACACTACCTGGCGGCCCAGGCGCACGGCAAAGGTGTGCTCATCCTCACCGGGCACCTGGGCGCGTGGGAGCTTTCCAGCTTCTACCACTCGCTGATGGGCTATCCCATGGGGATGGTCATCCGGAGGCTCGATAATCGCCGCCTCGATGAGTATGTCAACAGCATCCGCTCCCTTCACGGGAATTTTGTTCTATCGAAGGACGATTTTGGCCGCGGGCTGCTGACGGCCATGCACGCCGGGCAGACGGTCGGCATCCTGATGGACACAAACATGACGCCGCCGCAGGGCGAGTTTGTGAAGTTTTTTGGCATTGACGCCTGCACTGGGACAGGCCTGGCCCACGTGGCGCGCAAGACGGGCGCGGCGGTGCTGCCGGGCTTCATGGTGTGGGAGCCGGGTGAGCGGAGATATGTGCTGCGTTTCGGCCCTGAGGTCGAGATTCCGCGCACGCAAGACGCGGCCGCAGATATTCTGGAGGGCACGCGGCGGTGCACGGCGATCCTTGAGTCGTGGATTCGGCGCTATCCTGACCAGTGGTTGTGGATTCACCGCCGCTGGAAGACGCGGCCAGCGGGCGAGCCGGGGCTGTACTGAGTCCATTTTCCGCGCGGAGATGACGCATGAAACTGGAGAAGCTAATTGAAACGCTGGGGGGAAGACTCGTTCAAGGGGATCCGCAGCAAGAGATCGATGGAGTAAGCTCCAGCAAATTTGCCACTCCCTCCGAGCTGGTGTTTGCTGATAACGCAGATTCGGCTGCAAAGGCGTTGAACAGCTTTGCGGGGGCAGTTGTGCTTTCCGCCAATTGCATTGCACCGTACCCGGCCGATCGATGCATCGTTGAGGCCGACCATCCCCGGCTCTGGTTTGCTCTGGCGGCGAAGCTGCTCAAACCGCTTCCGGCATCGACAGGGATCCACCCCAGCGCTATCTTCGGCGCACAGGTTGAGCTAGGCGCCGGCGTCTCAGTTGGGCCCAACGCGATTATTGGCGACTCAGCACGCATCGGCGCGGGAACACACATTGAGGCCGGGGCTGTGATTGGCAAGCATGTGCGGATCGGAGAGTTTTGCAGAATTTACCCAAGGGTGGTGATCTATCCCGAAACTGTGCTTGGCAACTGGGTCACGGTTCATGCGGGCGCCGTGCTGGGGGCGGATGGCTTTGGCTACGTGCGCGACTCCGCCACGGGAGCTTACACTCAGTTCCCGCAGCAAGGGGGACTCGTGATTGAGGACGACGTCGAGATCGGCGCCAACTGCACGATCGATCGCGGCGCACTGGGCGCGACGCGCATCCGGCGCGGCGCGAAGTTCGACAACCTGGTGCACGTGGCCCACAACTGCGATATCGGCGAAGATGTGGTGATCGCGGCGCTCACGGGAATCTCGGGGTCGAGTACGGTGGGCAATGGAGCGGTGATTGCGGGGCAAGTGGGCATCGGCGATCATGCGCACGTGGGGCCGGGGGTGATTCTCGGCGGGCAGGCGGGGATCTTCAGCGGCAAAACAGTGACCAACGAAGGCCTGAAGCCCGGAACCGTCCATTGGGGCACGCCGGCGCGGCCGCTGCAACAGGTGTTGCGCGAGCAGGCAACGCTGGCGAGGCTGGCGAAAAAGAAAGGGAATAGGGAGTAGCCAATAGGGAGTAGAAAGACCGGGCCAGAGAACAGGGAATGAGGGACCAAGCCACCCCTGCGGCGAAGCCGCCGGGGACCCCGGCAGGGACCAAGGGAACGAGAAAGCAGGGACCAGGGAACAGGGAACAGGGAGTAGGGAGTAGAAAGGCAGGGAACAGGGGACAGGGAACGGGGATCAGAGATCTGTTCACGTTTTTTTGCGGCTACTGTTCTTTATTCACTGACCACTGCCCACTGTTCACTGACCACTGAGAGCAATATGGCGATCATCGTTGTGGGCGGGAGCGGGCGCGGCGCGGGGAAGACGGCGCTGATCTGCGGCCTCATGCGCGCTCTGCCGGAGATCTCCTGGACCGCGATTAAGATCACGAGCCACGCACACGGTAAGTCCACGCCGATTTGGCAGGAGACCGTGGCCGGGGACGAGTCCGATACGGCACGCTACCTGGCCGCCGGAGCACGCCGCGCGCTGCTGGTCACCGCAGACGATGCTTCGCTGGGCCCCATCGTGGAGCAGATTCTCGCCGAATGTCCGCCGCCAGCCGGAGTGATCTTTGAATCGAACAGCGTGCTGAGTTGCCTGCGCCCCGATCTGTGTCTCGCCGCCGCTTCAAGCCTCAAGGGAGAGCACAAGGCGTCGTACGAGCTTGTGGAGCAGCGCATGGACGCGATGGTTGAATTGGCCGGACACGATCATGTGATCGAAGGCCAGAGGCTTGCGTTCCGGCTGGCGTCGATGGAGCGCATCTCGCCGGTGATGCTCGCGTGGCTGCGGGAACGGCTGGAGGGGACGGCGGGGTGATGGGCGGCATGACGCGTTGCGTAACCACTTAGCCTGACTCGAAGCACGCCTGGGGTAAGGTGCGCGAAAGAGGCGAATTCTGATGGATTTCATTGCCTTTAAGTAAGACTCCAAATGTGACAATGGTTCGACAATTGAGTGACGCCCCATTAACATTCGGCGTTTCGCCCGATGGTAAGGTGATGAAAGATTAAAGCAGCGGCCGGCCCTGATGCAGGGGAAAAGCCTCGCCGTTGAGCAACATGCGGCGGCTGAAAATCTCTGTAACGAAATTGAACGGCCGTAATCAAATTAAGGGCTGGAAGGATCGATGCACGATATGCCAGCAGCCAAACCATGACAGGTTGGATTTGACTGCGACTTCCCCCCTCAAGGAAAAAATGGAGATCGTTTTGAGAAGAGTGAATCCCTGTCTGTTTTATCTTTCTGCGCTTCTGGCTATCGCCGTTAACGGCGGCGCGACGCAGGCCCTGGCAGCGCCTGTTGCAACCTCAACCTCACTGACCATCACTTCGAGCGGCGTTACTTTTCCGTCGGGCGGGTCAGTTCCTTTGGACTCCGAAATCACGCTGACCGCTACGGCAAGCGCTGGGAATGCAACAGCGTCGCAAGGCCAGGTGAACTTCTGTGACGCTGCAGCGGCGTTCTGCACGGACATCCATCTGCTGGGAACGGCACAGATTATTCAAACAGGCCCGAACCTGGGGACGGCAGTAATCAGATTTCATCCGGGCCCGGGCAACCACAGCTACAAGGCGGTTTTCGCGGGGACGCCGCGCGGAGCGACTGCTTATGCGGGAAGCGTCTCCAGCGCAGTGGCGTTGACGGTGACTGGAGATTTCCCGACGAAAACTTCGCTGGTGGCAAGCGGCACTCCGGGCAACTATTCACTGCAGTCAACGGTGACGGGCCTGGTGAATGCGAAGGGTTCCGCCGCGCCGACGGGTGCGGTGTCGTTCCTCGATACATCGAACAACAACGTGCCGGTTGCATCGGTAACGCTGGGCGCGGGCACAGAGACTCTGAACTTTGTGAACAACGGGAACGTGAATACCGGCGCCTTTCCCAGTGCCATTACGGTGGCGGACTTCAATGGCGACGGCAACCTGGACCTGGCCGCAGCCAACTACAACGACGGCAACGTGACGATCCTGCTGGGGAATGGGGCCGGAAGTTTCACGCCGGCAACGAACAGCCCGGCGAGGGTGGGCGCGGGACCGATGTCGCTGGCCGTGGGCGACCTGAACGGCGACGGCAACTCAGACCTGGCGGTGGCCAATTACAACGGCGGCACCGTGACGATTCTGTTGGGGAATGGGGACGGGAGTTTCACGCCGGCAACGAACATCCCGGTGCCTGTGGGCAGGGGACCGCTTTCAGTGGCCGTGGGCGACGTGAGCGGCGACGGCAGCGCAGACCTGGTCGTGGCAAACGTAACTGACAGCACGGTTACGATTCTTCTGGGCAATGGGAATGGGACGTTCACCGAGGCGACCAACAGCCCCATCAGCGTGACCGGTTCATCTCCCACATCGGTGGCAATGGGAGACTTCAACCGGGACGGCAAGCTGGACGTGGCCGTGGCGATTGCCGGCCCCAACAACGTAACCATTTTTCTGGGTAATGGGGATGGAACCTTCACCAAGGCAGCGGGCAATCCTCCGGCTGTGGGCCAGACGCCCTATTCGATTGCCGTGGGGGATTTGAACGGAGACGGGATTGCAGACCTGGTTACCGCGAACAATGCAAGCGTGAACGGGAATCCGGGAACGGTGACTGTTCTGCTTGGCAGAGGGGACGGAAGCTTTGCAGCGGCGTCCGGAAGTCCGGTTACGGTGGGCATGAATCCGCTGATTGTGGCGGTGGGCGACTTGAACGTGGATGGCAAAGCCGACTTGGCTGTGACAAACGAAGTCGATAACACGGTGTCGGTGCTGCTGGGCAACGGGGATGGCACGTTCACGCGTACGGCGGCCAACCAGACTCCAACAGGTTTTGCTCCCTGGTCTGTTGCTTTGGCAGACTTCAACGGAGACGGCGGGGCTGATTTGGCAGTAGGCAACTCCGACCTGCTTGTCGGCAATTCGGTCACGGTGTACATCACGGAGATCACGGAGAGTGCGACCGTGGCAGCCTCCAACCTCGCACTGGCGGGAGCGGGAACGCATTTGGTGGAGGCAAGTTATCCCGGTGACAGCATCTATTTGGCCAGCGTTTCGGGTCCCGTCGGGTTGTTGGCCACACAGGCGACGCCTGTTGTGACAGTGACCCCATCGTCATCGAACATTACGACGGCGCAGGCGCTGTCAGCGACGGTTGCAGTGAACGGCGGAACCGGCAATCCAACGCCCACTGGAACGGTGACGCTGGCGAGCGGCGCTTACACATCAGCCGTTACAACTCTTGCGAGTGGCAGCGCAACCATCAATATCCCCGCCGGCGCGCTTGCGGTTGGAACAGACACACTGACAGCCAGCTACACTCCAGACGCTGCGAGTTCCGGGAACTATAACAGCGCGAGTGGATCGAACTCCGTGACCGTGACGGCAGCGGGCAATCCAGGCTTCAACGTCAGCGGCACACCTTTGACGGTAACTCGCGGCGCCAGCAGCGGAAACACTTCGATTGTGACCGTAACGCCGGTGAATGGATTTACGGGCAGCGTTTCGCTGACGGCCGCAATCACTTCAGGACCGGCGGGCGCGCAGAATCCGCCGACATTAAGTTTCGGCACAACCAGTCCAGTTGCAATCAACGGGAGTGCTGCGGGTACGGCAACGCTCACGATCTCAACGACCGCGGCAACCAGTGCATCGTTCCGTTATCCGGAAGGCGATCCGGAACGCCCTCTCGGAAGTTTCTGGCACGCGGCTGGCGGTACAACGCTGGCCTTCGTCTTCCTCTTCGGCATTCCCAAATGGCGCCGCAAGTGGAGGACCATGATTGGGCTGCTGATGCTTGTGATGGCCGTGACTGGCGGAATGGCTGGGTGCACTGGCGGCGGTATGGCGACAGGTGGAGGCGGCTCCGGCGATCCTGGTACTACAGCGGGAAGCTACACCGTGACGGTGACGGGCACCTCTGGCGCTACGACGGCAACAAACACAATCACCCTGACGGTGCAGTAAGAGCACTGTCAGGGTGTAGACCCGAGCCGCCTTCGGCTTGCCGTGCGGTTCAAACCTGCGAAAAGCCTGTCGGCTCTTCCCTGGTTTGCGGCCGTTGGGCCGCAGGCGGAGTGATCAGGTTCCTTGACTTCGAGATTGCCCGGCGGTAATGTGAGCGAACATCCACAAGAACCGCGCTTGATAGGAAAGTGAAGCGGCGAAGTGTGTAGAAATCGGACACTGCCCTATTTCGGGACAGTAGAGCAGGGGCAATGACGGCACAGTCGCAACCGAAGGAAGCGGCCCGCGCGCCGCAATTGGACGAGGATCGCCTGGCGTGGCTGGCGCTGGTGCTGTCGCCGGGATTGGGGCCTAAGCGGATTCTGGATGCCGTGCGGGAGCTCGAGTCGCCGAGCCAGATATTCACGCTGCCGCTGACGGCGCTCGAAGGGCTCAGGTTTCCCGCCGAGGCGGCGCAGTTTCTGTTTGACGGCAAGGGGCGGCGCGCGGCGGAAGAAGAGTGGGCGCGCGTAGCCGCGCAGGGCGCGACGCTGATCAGCTATTCGAGCCCGGAGTATCCGGAGCGGCTGCGCGAGATCTACGATCCGCCGCCGGTGCTGTGGGTGCGCGGCGATGTGAAGCTGTTGAGCCGGCCGGCGATCGCGATGGTGGGAACGCGGCATCCCACGCCCTACGGGACGGGCAGTGGCCGAGATGCTGGCGCGGGACCTGGCGGCGCGGCGGCTGCTGATTGTGAGCGGGATGGCGCGGGGCATCGACTCCTGCGCGCACAAGGGAGCGCTGGCGGCGCGCATGCCGACAGTGGCCGTGTGGGGCACGGGGATCGACGTCGTGTATCCCAAGGAGAACAAGAAGCTGGCCGAGGAGATTCTGGCCACCGGCGGGGCGATTGTGAGCGAGATGCCGATGGGGACGTTTCCGGCGCCGCAGAACTTTCCCCGGCGGAATCGCATCCTGAGCGGGTTGTGCGTGGCGGTGCTGGTGGTGGAGGCGGGCGAGAACTCGGGGACGCGGGTGACCGCCCGGTGCGCCGCCGAGCAGAACCGGGACCTGTTTGCCGTGCCGGGCAACGTAACCAACAAAGGCTCGTGGACGCCTAACACGTTGATAAAACAGGGCGCTAAGCTGGTGGCGACCTGGGAGGACGTGTGGGAGGATCTGCCCTCGCAGGTGCGGCTGGAGCTGGAGGCGGAGGCCCCGGCTGCATCCAAACCGGAGGCCGGCGCATCCTTATTGCCTGATCCGGTGCTGCGGCCCCAGGAGGCCATGGTGCTTGAGGTCCTGCGCGCCGACGCGAGCCTGCAAATCGACGAGATTCTCGACCTGCTTGAGACGCAACTCACTTCTTCTGAGGTATTTACGGCGCTTTTCGAGCTGGAGATGGCGGGCCGCGTGCGGCAGCTGCCGGGCAAGAATTACGTGCGGACGATGTAGAGGCAGGGAACAGGGAGTAGCCAGTAGGGAGTAGCTTCCAGCACCTAGCTTCCAGCTTCTGGCAGCATCGTGCTGTCTGAGCGGAAAAGGCTTGTTCCGCCAGCAGACTCCCGAAACGTGGAAGTTACTTTCCGGATGCGCATTCATTTATTGATGCAAAGGGGTCGGATTTGCGGAGGTTTGCGGGCCGCAAAGGCGGCTTTCCTGCGCCCGGAAATGGGACGGCAGACGAAGAAAAATCGGCCTGCCGGTGGAAATGAGGCGGTATTCCGTGGTAGGGTGCAACACTTGCGGCCAATTTTTTCCGGGGTAGGCCAGGAAAGGCCGCAGAGATGCGGGGAATGACATGGCGCGATCGCGCGGGCCGGGACGGAGATGGCCGAGTCATGAGCGAGTCCAACAGGCCAGACAGGATGAGAGAGGGAACTGGGTCAAAGGATGGCAACAAGCAAATCATTGGTGATCGTTGAGTCGCCGGCCAAGGCGAGGACGATCGAAAAATATCTGGGCAAGGGCTTCGATGTGCGGGCCTCGGTCGGGCACATCATGGACCTGCCCAAAAACGAGCTCGGCGTGGAGCTGAAGAAGCGGACCTTTGAGCCGGAGCTGATTGTGTCTCCGGGCAAAGAGAAGGTTGTGGAGCAACTCAAGAAAGCGGCGGCCAAGGCAGACGAGATTTATCTTGCGCCTGACCCGGACCGCGAAGGCGAGGCCATTGCGTACCATCTCGCGCTGCAACTGGGGACCAACGCCAAAGAGAGAAAGAAGATTCGCCGCGTCACCTTCAACGAGATCACGAAGAAGGCCGTGCAGGAGGCCTTCAACCACGCGCGAGACATCGATCAGCATCTTGTGGACGCGCAGCAGACGCGGCGCGTGCTCGACCGCCTGGTGGGCTACCAGATTTCGCCGCTGCTTTGGGACAAGGTGCGGCGCGGGCTTTCGGCCGGGCGCGTGCAAACGGTGGCGCTGCGGCTGATCGTGGAACGCGAGCGCGAGATTCGCGCGTTTCAGCCGCTGGAATACTGGACGCTGGAAGCGCTGCTGCACCCCGAAAAGCAGGGCGATCAGAAATTCAAGGCAAAGTTCATCGGCATCGGCGGCGAGCCGGCGCGTGTGGCGAACGGCAAGGACAAGGACGGCAAAGAGCTGTTCATCGCGAGCGCGCTGCCGACAAGAAGTCGATGGACGAGGTGCTGGCGGCGCTCGAAAAGGCCGACTGGTCGATCACCGGCGTGCAGTCGCGCGAGCAGCAGCGCCGGCCGCTGGCGCCGTTCATCACCAGCCAACTGCAGCGCGACGCGGCCAACAAGCTGGGCTTCAACGTGCGCCGCACCATGGGCGTGGCGCAGCGGCTCTATGAGGGCGTGGACCATTGGCGAGCGAGGGCACGACGGGCCTCATCACGTATATGCGTACCGATTCGCCGCGCGTGGCGCCGGAGGCGATTACCGCGGCGCGCGAGTGGATTGCGAAGCAGCTCGGCAAGCAGTATCTGCCCGATGCGCCGAATGTGTACAAGGGCAAGAAGGACGCGCAGGACGCGCACGAGGCCATCCGGCCTACCGACGCTGCGCGCACGCCGGAGTCGATTGCGCGCTACCTGAGCGACGAGCAACTCAAGCTCTACACGCTCATCTGGAGGCGCTTCGTGGCCTCGCAGATGGTTCCCGCGGTGTATGACGTGACCACGGCGAATATCGCAGCGGTTTCAGCCAAAACCGGCAAGACCTACGATTTTCGCGTGAGCGGATCGGTGTTGCGCTTCGATGGATTCCTGAAGGTCTACGAGGTCTCGGAGGACAAGAAGGACGAGGACGACGAGACGACCAACCGGCTGCCCAGCCTGGACGGCGTGAAGACGCTGGGGCTCGACGAGCTGCGTGCCCGAGGACCACTTTACGCAGCCGCCTCCGCGCTACAACGAAGCTTCGCTGGTGAAGGAGCTGGAGGAGCGCGGCATCGGACGCCCGTCGACGTACGCGTCGATCATCAATACCATCCAGGACCGCGAGTACGTGGTGAAGCACGGCGGTTCGCGCGGGCGGTTCTATCCCACCGAGATCGGCGTCGTGGTGTGCGATCTGCTGGTGGAGAACTTCCCGTACATCTTCGACACCGCGTACACGGCCAAGCTGGAGACGGAGCTGGACGACATCGAGGAAGGCACGGAGAAGTGGACCGATCTGCTGAACGGCTTCTACGGCTACTTTGAGCAGGAGTTGAAGGACGCCGGCAAGCATATGCGCAACATCAAGCGTATGGAGCAGGTGACCCAAGAAAAGTGCGATGTGTGCGGCTCGCCTCTGGTGCTCAAGTGGGGCAAGTTCGGCACCTTCTACGCCTGCTCGGCTTACAACAAGAAGGATCCAACAAGCTGCACCTTCACCAAGGAGAACATCGCCGCCAAGCCGGACCTGAACACGCCCGAAGCGCAGGAGGCCGGCGATACCGAAGAGTACTGTGAGAACTGCGGCAAGGTGATGGTGATGCGGCGCGGGCTATTCGGGCCGTTCATGGCGTGTCCGGACTACAACGCCGATCCACCGTGCAAGACCTTCCGCAAGCTGAGCCAGAAGCAGCAGCAAAAACCGCCCGAACCGACCGGCGAAAACTGCCCGGTGTGCGGCAAGCCGCTGGTGCTGCGCCAGGGAGCGTATGGCGAGTTCGTCTCCTGCTCCGGCTATCCCAAGTGCAAATACGTGAAGCAGAACCTGATCGAAGGGATGAAGTGCCCCAAGTGCGGCGAGGGCGACCTGGCCGAGCGCCGCGCGCGCAGGGGCAACGTCTTCTGGGGTTGCACGAATTATCCCAAGTGCGACTTCACCTCGAACCTGAAGCCGGTGGCGAAGAAGTGCCCCAAGTGCGGCAGCCCGTATCTGGTGGAGAAGACGCTCAGGTCGGGCGTGTATCTCGAGTGCCCGAACAAGAAGAAGACCGCTGAAGAAGAGGCGGCGACGAAGAAGCGCGGCAAGAAGCGCGGCGTGCGGCGGAAGAGAGCGCGAAGGTTGTGTGCACCTACTCCAAGCGCATCGGGGATGCGCCGCCTCCGCCCACAGCGGAGACGCACGGGCCGGTGGTCGAGAAGAAGGACGAAAAGCAGGAGCTGCAGCCGGCGTAAGAAGATAGGGACCGAGGGACCAAGGGAACGAGGGACCAAGGGAACGAGGGACCAGGGATTAGGGGACAGGGTGTAGGGAGTAGCCAGTAGGGAGTAGAAAGACAGGGAGTAGGGCGCGCCGACATGGCGCGCCTTTTTCGTTAGCGCGAAATACCACGACATGATTTCGGCCGATCCTGTAGTATGGGCATCGGAGATGCCCCAATGGAACGAATGCTGGCCACACCGGCCGATGCTGAAATCATTCTGAAACTCTATCAACTGCGCACCGAGGCGGTGATGCGCCAGGCGCGCGCGTGGGTCATGGGCGAGTTCTGGCCCAGAACGGCGGACGAGTTCTTCGCGGTGTACGACAATCCCGACGACCCGCACAATCCGTGGCTCAGACAGGTGCTGACCTACTGGGAGATGGCGGCGGCCATGGTTCTGCACGGAGCCGTCTCGGCGGAGCTGTTTGTGGACTGCAACGGCGAGGGTTTTTTCCTCCTGGCCAAGTTCGCTCTCATCCTGGAAGGCATTCGGGAAAAGTATCCCCCGTTCCTGGCCAAGACCTCAGATCTGGTCAACCGCTTTTCGGCGGCGGCGCAGCGCTATGAGGCGATCCAGAAGCGGGTAGATGCGACGCGCAGCGCCCGCTCATCGAAATAAGCGGGCGGCAGCAACATCGTGCAGGCAGCGGGGTGGTGTCCTAATCTGAATTTGAGAAGTCGTGGAGGGAGTAAGGGGATAGGTGCCTGCCGGTATTCTTTGTCCCTCCCGGCCTCCAAAGGGAATAGAATCAGAGCATATACTCAGGGCAAATCGGGGAGCGGGCTCGAAAAATCGTGAAATTTGCACCCCTTCGATTATCGGTTTTGCTTTTGACGCTCGCCCTGGCGATCATGCTTCTGTGTTGTCCAAGTGCGATTGCCGGTACGTCCCACAAGATGTTTAAGTATCCTCCTGCACAGGTGTTCGCGGCTGCTGTCCGCGTCGCGCAGCGAGGCGTTGGCGCTTCCGTTGATGCGAAGACGCTCACACTTTCTTTCTCCACGGGTTCTTCGGGCGCTTACCTTGGGGTGAACAAACTGGACGTGTTCTTAACGGGGCTCCCCGATGGCTGCGGCGAGACTAATCCTTGCACCGCGACGAAGATAGAAGTGAAGTGCACTCGGGTATACCCTGACACGATGGGCTTTCGTCTCTGCAGCGGAGACGTCCAGAACTTTTTCACGCGGCTTGAGAAAGAGCTGAAAAGCTCGCCTGCACCGTCCACAGCCGAGCCTGCGCCAGGCAAGCCTTCAGTGTGAGTTTGCCCACAATCCACGGTCACTCGCGATGTATGATGTCATCATTCGAAAATCGCTGCGGCATGCCGACGGGTCCATAGTCCTCTATGAGGACCAATGGAAGGTAAATCATGAGCGGCATGCGGTGAATCTGGCTGGCAAGATTGCACGTGACCGGGGAGTGGAATGGGTCGAGGTCGAAGAGATCACAGGCCGGTTCAAAGCCCGGGCAAATCTTGGACCCAACGGGGTGGTTCATGAATCGCTGAAATCCGCTCGGCGCAAAGGTACGCGAAAAAGAAGCCTGATTTTCTGGGTCATTCTGATTGCGGTTGTTTTGTTCGGCCTTTTCATCTCGATAACAAGCAGGTAGCCACCGCAAAAGCGCAGCCCTTGCCGCAAGGAACCGGAATTAGGACGCTACCGGCAGCGGGCGGCCCTTGTCGAGTGCCGGGTCGTGAGCGCATCATAAGAGCGGGTCAAGGCTTTTCAATTCCCCCGGAGGTTTTTCCATGAAGCGTAGTTTTTTCTTTCTGGCGGCCGTTTTTGCGATGGCCGTCGCAACGGCAATGGCTGCAGACTCAACCACGAGCAGCGGATGGATTTCGGACTCGATGTGCGGAGCCAAGCATATGGGCACTGGCGCCGACTGCGTGAAGAAGTGCATCGAAAACGGAATGAAGCCGGTGTTCGTCGACACCAGTAAGCAGGTGTGGAGCATCGACAACCCGGATGCGGTGACGCCCAACTTTTACGGCGCGCACGTGACTGTGACGGCGACCGAGGATGCGGCGAACAAAAGCATGCATATCGACACGATCGCCGCAGCGAAGTAAGGCAGTTGGATCGCCGCGAACCTTGTTGGTACTCGCCACGCCGCGCAAACTCTGGTAGTGTCGTATCGGTTCCCCTTGCCGGGCCGGTCTCGTGCTGTGCCCGGAAGGGGAAGCAGCATCGACTGGAAGCGACCGGAAAAACATGGCGCGAGCAATTTGGAACGGCAGAGTGGTTGCCGAAAGTGATCGGATCGTGGAAATGGAAGGGAACGTTTACTTCCCCGAATCCAGCCTCAAGCGCGAGTACTTTCGGCCCAGCTCCACCACTTCCACCGATCCGTCGAAGGGCCAGGCACGGTACATGACCATCGTGATTGACGGGCAGGACAACCAGGATGCGGCCTGGTACTACCCCGATCCCAAGCCTTTCGCGCGCAGGATCAAGGGGTATGTGGCCTTCTGGCGGGGCGTGGAAGTGGAGAAGGCAGAGAGCAAGGAAAAGGCAGCAGGCGGCGGGGAGTAGAAGACGCCGGAGAGAGTCTGGATCTTCGCGGGCGCGCCTGCCAAGTTCTGCCAGACCTGCCATTCCTGCCCGGAGCGCGGACGACCCATGCGCCTGCGCATCGTCCTGTTTATCGTTGTGGCGGCACTTTTGCCGGCGGGGTGCGTGCACCCGCTTGCGACGGCGCCCCACAGCTACACTTCCAATGCTCGAAGGCAATCCGGCCCATCGTGGCCTCGCCAGCGGCTGGGTCGAGACCAGGCTCTATCTTGGCCTTGGTGCGGCTGGCCACCCCGACCGTCGAGTATCCCGACAACGCGAAGAATCGAGCCAGGACTGACGCGATCCACGAGGCATAGAAGCAACGCTCCGGCGATCAATCGGTGCTGAGCGTGACTGAGCCGGCGGATGTGTGGTTGCTGCGACAGCGTCAATCATGAAATTGACGGCAAGGTATGAGTGTGATGTAACTAGGCAAAGCGGTGTGCCCAGACTTTACTGGCAGGCGGGTCTATCTGGCTGGCGCCATCATCGCCGGACGCGACAGCAAGAACTGTCCATTCAGAATGGCCGATTTCACGGGAAGAAGAACTTGTCGGATATTTCGGGGAAGAGCAGTCTACAGCCGGCAGCCGACGGTTGATCCTGGTCTTTCGTCAGGGTTTCGTTGTCAGTTTGCAGGGAGGTTAATCAAACATGGAACAGGCGGATTACAAGCTCACTCAAATCAGCGTTGTCATGCTGGGGGTTCAGGATGTGGCGCGCTCGCTGGCGTTCTATCGCGACAAGCTGGGCCTGAAGGTTCAGCGTGAGATCCCTGGATTCGCGTTCCTGGACGCAGGCGCGGTCACCCTGTGCCTCAGCGAGCCTGCGGCCAAGGTCCGTGGTGGCCATGTTGCCGGCGCCGGCGAGATCGTCTTCTCTGTTGAGGATGTAACCGCCGCCTATCAAGCGCTGCGAGGAAAGAAAGTCCAATTCACCCACGAACCACGAAGCATCACGCCCACCACGAGGGTCGCAAACTTCGATGACCCTGACGGCAACCACCTCTCCATCTGTGGGCCTTAATCGAAATAACGGTGAGAATCTGCGGGACCGACAGGACATCGATAAGCCAAGAGCTAGAAGCCGATAGCCTCAGTACGCCTGCAGCTGATCCAGCGGCAGCCGCACCCGGAAGCAGGTCGATCCCGGCTCGGACTTGACGCTCAAATGGCCGCGGTGCTTGCGCACGATGCGCATAGCGTTGTCGAGGCCCAGGCCAAGCCCCTTGCCGGGCGCCTTGGTGGTAAAGAACGGCTCGAAGATGCGCTCCTGCAGTTCGGGAGGAATGCCGGGGCCGGTATCCCAAATCTCCACCAGCAGCATCTCGCCCTCAAGCTTGCAGGCCACGCGCAGGCGGCCTTGGTTGCCGAGGGCGTCGAGCGCGTTTTCAATCAGCGCCGTCCACACCTGATTCAGCTCGCCGCCATAGGCGCTGATGCGCGGTAAGTCCGGCTCGTAATCGCGCTCGATCTCCACCTTGTCCATGCGCGAGCGAAGCATCTGCAGAGTCGCGTCGAGCCCTGCCGGCACATCCACCTCGAGGATCGGCGCGCGGTCCATGTTGGAGTAGTCCTGGACGGCGCCGATCAGGTCGAAGATGCGGGCCGTAGAGTTGACGATCGTCTCGGCCGCGCGCGCGGAGCGCAGATAGCGAGCGAAATACTGGAGCGAGATGCAGCTCTCGTTGGCGCCGAGAAAGCCGCGCAGCTCGTCGAGATCGGCCGTGGTTACGCTCTGCTCGGCAAGTTGCGCGGCGATCTCCCACGCGTCACTGCAGCCGATAGCGCCGAGCCAGGCGCGGATCGATTCCTCGCGGGCAATGAAACCGAGTGCGTCGGCTTCAGGAGCTGGGTCGAGCGATTCGCCCGTGCGCAAATAGATCTTGTCCTCCCATGCCTCGATCTTCCCGATCTGCTCCTCCGTCAGGCGTAGATTAATGAGTTTGTAGCGGTTGGCGCGGTTGGCGCGCAGGGCAGCGAGCAGACTGGCGGCGGCACGCTGCGCGGCCGAAGCGGGATTGTTCAGCTCGTGCGCCAGATTGCCGGCCAGTTGTCCCAGAGCCGTGAGCTTTTCTGCCTGCTGCTCGATGCGGGTGATCTCACGCACGCGGTCGAGCAGCGTGGAGACCACGCGTTGCGCCATCGAGGGAATCGCGGCCAGCATCTCGGGAAAAAGCGAGCGGTGTATCAGCAAGGTCCACACCGGGGATACGGCAAATCCCTGGCCGCCGTAGCCCTTCATACGCGAGAAAGGGAGCACGCCGGTCATCTGCCCGGCGCGGCCGATGAACAGCGCCATCGGGCCTCCGCGCTGGCGGCGCACATGGATCTCGCCTTTGAGGATCAGTACCATGTGCTCGGCCGGAGCGCCCTCCTCAAACAAAATGTCGCCCGGGTTGGCCATGACCTCCTGGCCATGGCGGGCCAGCCAAAGGCGATCCTCAAGGGGCAGGTCGTGCAGGGGACCGATGTGTTCGAGAGCGGCAGCAATCTCTTCCACGGGCGTGGGTGTGGCGGGTGCGGTAAAGGCGGGGGAAAACATCCGAGGAACCTCCGGGGTACAAGGACAGAATAGCCGATGAGCGGCTTCGCTTAGGGGCCGGCGCCGGTTGAACTTTCCATGCGGCGCAGGGACAATTTGAGGCGAAGCGAGGGACGGCTCCCGACGAGCTTTGCGGCGGGAGCGAGCTGCGAAAGGCTAGATCTCTTTTCCTGCAGTTGTGGTTGTGGTCTGCGTGCCGTCATCGACGCCGTTCGCACCCCGATTGTCCCGAATTAAATAGTCCTGAAGGACATTCTCAGACTCGCTGTGAGTGCGGACATCGGTGATGCGAGAAGCGGGCGCTTCCTGCGGGTCCGATGGCGCCCAATCGAGCTTTTGCGGGACGTTCCATGTGTCTGCAACGATATACAGCGGCCTGCCTTTTTCTTCCTCAAAGATCTTGGCCACGTATTCTCCCAAAACGCCGACAGTCGTCAGCAAGGCGGCGTTGCTCATGCACATCACGATCATGAGTGAGGTCCAGCCGGGAACCGTCCGGCCGGCAAGATACGCGACCAAAGCCCGAATCGCCTCTTCGACGGCCAGCAGCGCCATCAATCCGGCTGCGACAAAGCTGATCCGCAGCGGCAGAGGAGAAAAGGAAACTGCCGCGGTCCACGCCAGCCCGATCATCTTGCGCAGTGGGTACTTCGTGGAGCCGGCGGCACGCGCCTGGCGCTCATAGCGCACGCAGATTTGCGGATAGCCCACCCAGGCCACCATGCCACGCAGGAAGCGATGCAGTTCGCGCATGGAGCGCAGGCTGTCAACGCAGCGGCGCGACATCAGGCGAAAGTCGCCAACGTCGTGCGGAAGCGACTTGAGGAAGAAGAATTGCATCAGGCGGTAGAAGAACCAGGCGGTCGCACGTTTGAAGGCATTCTCGCCGGCGCGAAAGGTTCGCTGGCCGCTGACCACATCGTAGCCTTTGCGATACTGCGCCACCATCTCGTGAATCACGCCGAGGGGGTCCTGCAGATCGGCATCGATGAGAGCCACCGCGTCGCCGATGGCGTAGTCCACTCCCGCCGTCGCCGCAAGCTGATGGCCGAAGTTCCTGGAGAAGCTCAGCACCTTGATGCGCTTGTCGCGCGCGCTCCATTCGGCCAGGAACTCGATGGTGCGGTCTGTGCTGCCGTCGTTCACCAGAACCACTTCACACAGATACGGCGAGGCATCGATGAAGCGGGTCATCTCGGCGGCAAACAGTGGTAGGCTCTGCTCCTCGTTGTAGCAGGGAACGACGATGGACAGGAGAATCGGATCAGGCCGGGGTCTGAGGTAACCAGAAGACATGGTCAGCTGCTCCTCGCCGGTTTCGCGTTTCGAACCATCGACGATGATGGTATCGTGAAGAGCCGCTTGGTGGCTATTGTGCGCGCCTACTCGGCTTCAGGCGCGAGATTATCCGCTACGGGAACCAATTCACCGGCTTCAGCCCGCCTGAATGCGAGGGCTCCAGCAACCGCAAAGACAATCACAGCCGGCTCAAGGGGCTGGCGGTAGTCCATCATGGGATGCGTCAGGTAGTAGGTGATGGGGAAAGAGCCGATGAGCAACAAATACGGCATGGCCGCGGTGCGATTCGCTCGCCACAAGCTCCAGATACCCAGCAGCATGAACAGCGTTACGGTCGAGACATAAATAACATTTTCCGGAGTGAACGGTTGATCGCGCAATTCTTCGGCCGAAAAACTCCAAAAGCCGGTCCAGTAGTAAACAACGCGGCGCAGCGTCTTGGCCACCAGGAACTCGTAATGAGGATGATTCCTGAGATCGTCGAGCGACATGGCCCGTTTTTCCGCAAGATAGGGAATCTCGCCCATGGCCAGGTACTTCTTCAATTCCACTGGGCTGCTGGCCGGATACGGACGGTTATCGCAGGTGGCCGGCGACGTCCGGTCGTAGGGAGCATTGCCGAAGTTGTCGTCATACAACTCAAGCCAGATGTTGTCGCGGATGGGCACGATGACGCCGAGGGCCCGGTAGTTCCGGATGGTCCACGGTGAGAGCGCGGCGAGGAAGGTGAGCAGGGTGAGCGCGCCATTGAGCACCCAACGCTTGCCCTCCCGATGCGCCTGATAGAGAGCAAATCCAAGCAGAAACGGCAGCGTTGAGATGATGGAAGCGTTGGAATGCGCGGTAATTCCGTAAAGCGCGCCAAAGCCGACCCACGCAAGCGGTTTTGCCGACTGATGAATGCGCTGGGCAATACAAAAGCACGTAGTGAAGAGCAGGCCCGTGAGCGCGTATTCCCAAACCCGGGCTGCGGAAAAGTAAATGGCGAATGGATAGAGGGCCCACGTGCAGGCTGCAATTTTGGCGCCTCGCTCGCCGAGGGCGTACTTGGCGCTGAAATAGACGGGAATGCACGTGAGCGTGGAAAGCAGGCTGTTGATGGTGAGGATGACAAGCGCCGGAGGTGAGGGAATAGATGCCGAAGAGCCGGAAGACCAGAGAGAGCAGGCCGGGATAAAGCGGCGCCATGATGGCGGTGGGCCCGCTCCAGGGGAAGTACGGCGAGGAGAATCCGTGGCCGGCGGCGAGCGCGCGGGCGATCCAGCCCATCTCCCAGCCGAACCGCTCGTAGAACTTGTCGGCGTCGGGCAGGGAGCGGTAGGTTGCCATAACCACTACCATGCGAATGGCCATGGCGACTATGCAGACAGGAAGAAGCTGACGCAGCCAGCCGTTCTGCTGCGCGGGCGCAACTGAGATCTCTTGAGGACCTCCAGGGACCGTGTTGATCTTCACTCGAAGTACCGCCGCAAGGGTCTAGTAGCAACAGCCTGCAAAACAGATCGACTCCTCTTTCGTCCTGCGGTCCGGAGGAAGAACAGCCATCTCTCCCTCACGCCAACGCAAGATCCGCCGATCCGTGTGATCGTCGAGCCCGCATAAGATCCAGTTGGAGTTGATCCGTCAAGCTACTTGGATGATTAGACGGGAGTTTTTGTTGGCTGATGACAGGCAAACATATTACCTAAGTGATTTCTCTTACAAGGCGCGTGAGGTCTCAGTGGCAAGGCAACTGGATTCAGGCCTGATCGTGCTGGCGGTCACGGCTGGCCGGCGGAGGCGCCATCCAGGATCGGCGCAAGCCTGCCCTCGAGGGTTCTGCCAGGCGCACCCTCGAGATCGAAGACAATCACGTCGTTGCTGCCAGGATGCAGCCACGGGCCTGGCAGGTAGAGGGTCTTTTGCGGTCCGATGTTCCAAATGCGCCCCAGCGCGTGGTCATTCACCCACACAAAGCCCTTGGTGAAGCTGCTGGTATCGAGAAATGTGTCTCCGGGCCGGTCCACCTGCAAGGCGCCGCGGTAGAAGCAGGGGCCGGTGCAGGGGCCTGGCTGAAAGTGGACTTTTTCGGGATCGTTCATGGGTAGCGAATAGATTTGCCAGCCTGAGAGCGGCTTGCCGGCCAGCATCACCAGCTTCGTAATGCCCTTGCGCTCGCCGCGAATCGCCATGGTGAAGTTCACCCGGCCCGAGTTCTCCACCAGGATGTCGAGACGCATGTTCGGTTCCGTGAGATCGACATGCAGGCGGTTCTGCTCAAGCCGGCGGTCGAGCGTCCCGATCAGCTTGCCGTTGGCATAGATCTGCGCATAGTCGTGCAGCTCGTCAAGAACCAAATCGCCCGCTACTGGATTGGGGATGACGGTGCGGTAAAGGATGTAGCCGTAGGCCTGGTCCAGATCCTCCATCGTCAGTACCTGCTTGGAATGGACCGGCTGCGGCAGCGTTTGCCACAGCGAGACCGATTGCTTGAGGCTCGACAGTGGGCAACGCAATCGCCGGGTCGACGGGCGGGACCGGCGGCGGCGCGACTCCCGTGGCTTTGGCAATCGCATCGCGAAAGAGGAAGTACTTGGGGGTGGGCCGGCCGCTCTCGTCGATCGCGGAGTTGTAGTCGTAGCTGGTGACGTCAGGGGAGTACGGCTTGTGGTTCATATCCGCGCCGTTCATCCAGCCGAAGCTTGTTCCGCCGTGAACCATGTAGATGCTGATCGAGTAGCCTTGTTTGAGGATCCATTCGAGCTCCTCGGCCTGCATTTTGCCGTCGGTGGTGTGGTGCTGACCGCCCCAGGAATCAAACCAACCGTCCCACCACTCGCCGGCCATGAATGGGCCATCGGGCCGCAGCTTGTGCAGCGCCTCGAAGGACTCCCGTGCGTGGCCCGGCGAGAAGTTGATCACCGCAGGCAGGTCCGGAAGCCCTCCATTGGGAATGTTCTCGGGGTTATCGGCAGTGTAGAGGACGGCTTTGTTGAAGCCGGCATCGACCAGGTCGCGGCGAATCTGCTCCATGTATCTGTGGTCGTTGCCAAAGGAGCCATACTCGTTCTCCACCTGCACGGTGATGATGGGGCCTCCGTTGGCGATCTCGAGCGGCGCAAGCTCCTGGCCCAGGCGCAGCAGCCAGCGCCGCGCCGGCTTCATGAACTTCGGGTCAGTGCTGCGCACCACGATGCCGTGGTCCTTCAGCAGCCAGGCAGGGAAGCCTCCCCACTCCCACTCCGCGCAGGAGTAGGGCCCGGGGCGCAGATTCACATACAGTCCCTCGCTCTGTGCCTCGCGCACAAACTCGGCCACGTCGTGCTGTCCCGTAAAGTCGTAAACGCCGGGGCTGCGGCTCATGGAAGTTCCAGAAGACGTAGGTGGTGACCGTGTTCAGTCCCATCGCTTTGGCCATGCGCAGGCGGGCGCGCCAATACTCGCGGGGAATGCGTGCATAATGCATCTCACCGGCGATGATCTGGAAGGGCTTGCCGTCAAGCAGGAACTTTCCGCCCTCAACACGGAAGGAATGCGCCGCGGAGGGCCCGCCAGGCGTGGCCGGGACGGAATCCTGCGCTCTGCACATTGCGGGAAAAAGCAACGTCAGGACGAGAAGGACGAGCGCGGAGGACAGCTTGTGGGCGTTCTTCATCGGAGGATTTCCAGAGAACTCAGTATTGGCTTCGCGGACGCGACTCTCCCACCCGAGAATGGCATGCATGCTCGAGCCGGTTGGCGCGCCCCACTCATCATATGCCAAGGGGACCAGCCGCTTTGGCGTGGCATCCTCAATGCGCCCCAGGGCGCCGATGTTGCGCGTAGTAGACTGGGCCTTGATCCCGCAAGAGGGAGATTCCAGAATGCAGATTGCGTTTGCCGCTTCGGAGTGCACGCCGTTCGTCAAGACCGGCGGTTTGGCCGACGTGGTGGGCGCCTTGCCGCGCGAGGTGGTCAAGCTGGGACACCAGGTGTCGGTCTATCTGCCTTTTTACGCGCGCGTTCGCCGGCACATCGAGGGCGAGCCGCAATATGCGATTCGCTCGCTGACCATCCCCTTCCGCCACTACAACCGCTTTGCCGGCGTCATCGACGCAGGCCAGCGCGAAGGGGTGCAGTATTACTTTATTGATTGTCCGGAACTGTTTGACCGAAAAGAGCCTTATGGCGACGGTGGCGGCGATTATGCTGACAATGCTGAACGCTTTGGCCTGTTCTGCCGCGCCGTGCTGGAGGCGGCCAAGCAGCTCGGAGTGCCGCGCGTCTTCCACGTCCACGACTGGCAGGCCGCGCTCATTCCGGTGTATCTGCGCACCACCTACGCCGCCGATCCCCTGCTGCGCGGCGCGGCCACCGTGCTCACCATCCACAACGCCGCATACCAGGGCAAGTTTCCGCCCAATACCACCGAGGAGCTTCTCTTCCCATGGGACATTTTCACCATGGACAAGGTGGAGCTGTACGACCGCTTCAACTTCCTGAAGGGCGGAGTGGTTTTTTCCGATCTGCTGACCACGGTGAGCCGCCGCTACGCCGAGGAGATTCAGACGCCGGAGTTCGGCGAGCAGCTCGACGGTATTCTTCGCAAGCGCGCTGCGGACCTGCGCGGCATTTTGAACGGGGTGGACTACGCTCTCTGGAATCCGGCCACCGACGGCAACCTGGCCTCGCACTACACGCCGGAGCAGCTCGACGGCAAACGCGCCTGCCGCGCCGATCTTCTGCATGCCTTCGGGCTCGAGAAGGTGGCGGAGACCACACCGGTCATCGGCATCGTCTCGCGGCTGGCCACGCAGAAGGGCTTCGACATGGTGGCGCAAGTCGCCGACGAGATCGCCGCCCGCGATGTGGCCGTGGCCGCGCTGGGCGCCGGCGATCCGTACTACGAGAATCTCTTCCGCGGCTGGGCCATCCGCTATCCGGCCAACGTGGGCGTGCGCATCGGCTACGACGACGCGCTATCGCACAAGATCGAGGCCGGCGCCGACCTCTTCCTGATGCCATCGCGCTATGAGCCCTGTGGTCTGAACCAGATTTACTCGCTCAAGTACGGAACCGTCCCCATCGTGCGCGCCACGGGCGGGCTCGACGACACCATCGAGGAATGGAACGCGAAGAAGGGAACCGGCACGGGCTTCAAGTTCGCGGGCTTTGATCCCGGCGCGCTGCTGGCGGAGATCGACCGCGCCATCGACGCCTTCCGCGACAAAAAGAGCTGGACGCGCCTGATGCGCAACGGCATGGCGCGGGATTACAGTTGGACCGGCCCGGCGAAGGAATACGTCCGCGTGTACGAAGAAGCGGCAAGGCGCAGGGCGTGAAGGTCCACGTCGTCTATTTGTGAAATACATATTCCTCAATGCGGCTATTGACGTTTATGATGATTTGTGGCATCATCCTTCTGGATCGACAAATTACCCAGCAAGGAGGGTGGCATGTCGCTCGAAGAGCGCGAGTTTTGCAAGTGGACTTCAAGTTGCAGGAACAAGGTTCGGTATTCCAAATCAAGTCATGCTGTGAATCAAATTCGGCGGCTTCGCCGTTCGCAGGACCGACACCATGTCGAGTGCTTGGCACCGTATCGGTGCCGCGTCTGCGGTGGCTTTCATTTCGGGCATCGGCGAGCAGTCCTCGCCTCGGGTTTCGAGGAAAGGGGGAGTCATTATGACAGCGCAGGCATTGTCAGTTGAGGTTTCGTGCGCAGTGGAGGTTTTTCTCGCGACGGCGCTCTTGCACAAGGAGCAACCCGGACGTCCGGAGTTCACAATCCAGGAAATTGTGAACAAGGCAGCAAGCGAAAAAATCACAGAAGAGTTGCGCTCCGGCGTTAGCGTTCACGCCTCACAGCATTGTGTGGCGAATAAGGCTCCCAATCCTGCTAAGCACCGGATGCTGTTTGCGACAGGAAAACACACACGGCGTTTACTGCTGCCTGGCGACGAAGTGCATCCGGAGCGGACAGGGAAGATTTTTCCGGAGGCCGGAGAAATTCCGGAGAAATACCTGACACTCCTGGAATGGGCGAAGAAACGATATGCGGAGGGTCTCAGTCAGTCTGTGACTTATCGTCCCACAGGAGGTTCAGGCATGATCAGGACTCAAGATCGTGAGACGCAGACACCGCAGCGGTGGCTGGAGTCGCTGTTCGAACTGGAAGGACTTGGGAAGGAGTATTGGAAGGACGTGGATCCCGACGAATTCGTGCGAAAGCTGCGCGAGGGTTGGGAATGAGCCGCATCTTTCTGGACACGAATTTCTTCATCTACTTGATTGAGGGTGCGAGCCCTCAATCGGCGCGGGCACGATATCTGCTTCGAGCGTTCTCTGCGCGCAGGGACGAAGTCTTTACCTCGGTCATGACCCTCGGCGAAGTACTCGTTGCGCCTTTGGGAAGAGGGGACTTTGCCCTTGCCCAGCGATATCGGCGGATTTTCAAAGGGCAGGGAATCACGGTGTTGCCATTTGTAGAGCAAGCCGCTGAGGCATTCGCGCGGATTCGTATCGGCGGCGCGGTCAGACCGCCCGACGCGATTCAACTGGCAACCGCCGGAACCGCAGATGCGACCTATTTCTGACAAATGACGATCGGCTTCAGGGAATCACGGTTCCCGGGATACACTTCATTACCTCGTTTGAAAAAGCACCAATCTGATTTGTTCCTATCATAGTATTCTGGGACCTCCAAGGAAGCCTTGTGATTGACACTTCACCCGGAGGTTTGCAATGCACATTCGGTGGATGGCGGCGTGCTGTTTGTTGGGCCTGGGTTCGTTCACTGCGGCGGCGCAGATGGGCGCTACGGCGAGCGGGCCAGCGGCTGGAACCATTGCCTCGCCGGCGGCGGCGTTCGATTCGCAGTTGAGCGTAATTGAGAGCGAGATGATGAGCGCGGTAAAGGCGATGCCGGCCGACAAGTTCGACTTTGCTCCAAGCCAGGCGATCTTTGTGCCGGCGCAGAAGACCGAGTTCGCGACGGTGAGGACCTTTGCGCAGCAGGCGACCCACGTGGCCGAGGCCAACTACTTCTTCTACAGCATCGTCAGCGGGCTCAAGCCGGATGTGGATGCGCAGGAGATTCTGAAGCTCACGAAGAAGGACGACGTTGTGGCCGCGCTGGCCGGTTCGTTTGCGTTTGCCCACAAGGCCATTGCCACGCTGACGCCGGCCAACGCGTTTGAGGTGGTCAAATCGCCGGAGCCGGGCTTCCAGACGCGCGCGACGCTTGCGGCCTTCGGCGTCTGCCCACGGCTTCGACCACTACGGTCAGATGGTCGAGTATCTGCGGATGAACGGGATTGTGCCACCGGCGAGCGCGAGATAAGCGGCTCAGCCTTTCGTGACGCGATTCCTGACTCCTGCGACGAATTCTTGTCGCCGCGGACCGGTGAAGTCGGCAACCGGCGAGAGCTCTCACCACGAGCGATGAAGACACTGGCTAACGCGCAGGTTAAAGCAGAAATCGTTCGCCGGCTCGCGTCGATCGGCCCCTCGAGCCAGCGCCGATGGGGCACGATGACTGTCGCTCAGGCGATCTGTCATTTGAGCGATGCGTTTCGCGTAGCCCTTGGCGACAAGCCAGCAAAGCCGGTCAGGAATCGGTACTCCGGCCCGCTCATGAGGTGGCTGGCGCTGTGGCTTCCGCTCCCGTGGCCGCACGGCGTCCCCACCGTGTCGGAGTGCGATGCCAACATGGGTGGCACTCCGCCGGCGGAGCTCGAGCGCGACAAACGCGAGCTCCTCGACCTATTCCACCGGTTCACGACGCAGCGCAACGGACTTGAGCGGCAGGCACATCCGTTCTTCGGCCAGATGACTGAGAAGGAGTGGATGCGCTGGGCGTATATGCACACAGACCATCATCTGCGGCAGTTTGGGGCTTAAGCAGGGGCGGAGATCCGGATCTTCAGCACATCTTCGATAAGGTCCGCTGCCCGCTCGAGTCCGTCGATTTGCGACATAGCAGACTGTACTTTGCGCGCCGCACCTCGATACGATTCATCCTCGAGGACCGCACGCACGGCAGCTCGCACGCGCTCCGCATTCGCCCTGCGCGGGGGCACCACCACACCCGCGCCTCGCGCTGCGACGCGCGCCGCAATTCCCGGCTGGTCGTTGCCCTGGGGGATGCACACCAGCGGTACGCCTTCTGCCAGCGACTCCAGTACTGTGTTCAGCCCGCCATGCGTGATGACCACCGCGGCTCGCTTTACGAGCTCCAACTGTGGAGCGTAGTCGACCACGAGCGGATCGCCACTTAGAGCCCCAAGCTGCTCGCGTTCGAGGCCACCGCCAAGCGATATCACCAGTTGGACAGGCAGGCCCGCGCATGCGCCGGCGATGATGCGAAAGATTTCCTGCGCTCGGTTTTGCAGCGTGCCAAGAGTTGCGTAGACCAGTGGGCGGCCGTCCAGCCGGTTCCAATCAAAGTCCACCCTGGGCCGCTGTTCAGCATCCACCCACGGGCCTGAGTAGTGGAGTAACGGAGGTCGAGGGTCGACCACATCAAACTCGATGCCCCGGGTACCTGTGTGATCTGAGCCAGCGTGGACAGCGTTTCGCTCAGGCGCTTGAGCGGCTTCAATCCCCACGCCGCGCGCTGCTGGTTTATCAGCGCTAACAGCGGCGCTGCCGCGCGAGCCAGCACACGCAGGGCGATCTCATTGCGCAACCGGCTCATCCACCCCCGGCGGGCGGGCCAGCCAAAACAAAAAGGCGGAGCCCGGTTGTCCCACACCATCGGCGGAATGAGGGCGAGCGACACGAAGGGCAGATGAAGACAGTCGGCGACGGTGCCACCCATGTCGGCTTCGTCAACCAACAGGGCTTCCACATTGGCCCGGCGAACCGCCTCAGGGCCGTCGCGAAACACCATCCGCGCGGTATTCTTCACCCGCTCGAGAATGAACCCGAGGATCTCGAGACCCTTCAATTCGCCCAATCGCCGATCGAGTTTCCTTAACGTTCCCGGTGGGTAGTCGCTTTGGCCAATCAGGCAGAATTCAATTCCTGCCGACTTCACCCGGGACTCTACATCGGCGACTCCAAAGATCACAACGGAGTGGCCCCGCCGCTCGAGGCGACGCGCCAGCGCGGTCAATGGGTTGAGGTGGCCCGTGCCTGGAAAACAGAATGCGCCGATCCGCGCCATGCTTCACTATCCTACTGGAATTACGGGCTTAGAATTACGAGATTCCGTTCCCGCCTCGACATGAGAGTCTGTAGCGCCAGGCCGGATCGTGCTTGCTCTGCCACTCCATGTAGGAACCATGGAAGCCTTCGATGCCGCTTCGTGGAAGATCCCGAGGCGCGTGGACGCTCATGCCGGGAGGACAGCGGAGTTGCCCTGCTTGCGGGCAAACTGATGCAGCGCCCGATCGAAGGTGACGAGCCTGGCCTTGGCGGCCTCGGCGAAAGCCAGCAACCAGCAATCACCCACCCACTTCGAGGCTTGCCTGGCGGCGAAAGGCTGAGTCGCTTGCCTGAATCCGGCTTCGAGATCGCGCGGCTCAGGGTAAAACTCGACGCGCGGGTCTTCGAGCCAGCGGTCATAGACAGCCCATGCCTGGCGGAGCGTCAACGTCTGATCGCCCATGACGGCAGGATTCGTGAGGAGCCGCAGCAGGCCAATCTGCGTAAGACGAGAGAGGATGAGCTGGGCATCGTCTGGCAGGTGGTCCAACCATGCTTGTGCAGCCGCGTGATGGGAATGTCCGCCGTCCGAGAGCGCCAGCCACACATTGAGGTCAGGGAAAAATAAGGTCATAGGGGTTTTCGTCTTTGGGGAACCGGGGGCCTCGCTTGCCTTTGGCAGGAATGAGCGGTCCTGTCACGCGTCGCCCTTTCCTGGGCGGGGCGTAGGTCTCCTCAATCGCCCGCACAATCAAGGAGCGAATAGAAGTACCCGAACGCTCGGCGCGTTGCCGCAGCCGGTCATGGAGCGGTTCCGGAATATCGACGGTGGTTCTGACAGCCATGACATAATTATGTCACAAATATCTGCTTTAGGTGTGCTTGCCCTTCCACTCCTCGTATGGCCCCTGGAAATCTTCAATCCCGCCGTCGTGAAAGATCCACAGCCGCGTGGCGACCTCGTCGATCAGATCGTGGTCGTGCGTGACCAGCAGGACCGTGCCCTCGTACCGCTGCAGCGCGATGTTGAGGGCGTTGATGGCTTCGAGGTCGAGGTGGTTGGTGGGCTCGTCGAGGATGAGGATGTTGGGCTTGGTGAGGATGAGCTTGCAGAATGCCAGCCGCGCCTGCTCGCCGCCGGAGAGCGCCTGCGTGAGCTTGGCGCCATCTTCGCCCGAGAAGAGCATCTGGCCGAGGATGCCGCGAATGTCTTCGAGGTGTGCGTCGGGCTTCCAGCGATGCAGCCACTCGGAAACGGTGAGGCCGTGCTCGATGGTTGCGCCAACGTCCTGGGGAAAGAAGGCGACGTGCGCTTCGTGGCCCCAGAAGACGGAGCCGGAATCGAGCGTGAAGTCTTTTTCGGCGAGGCCCGGGTAATTCGCCAGCAGGCTCTTGAGCAGCGTGGTTTTGCCCGCGCCGTTCCGGCCTATCAGGCAGATCTTTTCGCCGCGCAGGACGTTTGCGGTAAATCCATCGATGACTTCGAGATCGCCGTAATACTTCGTCAAATGCTTGAACTCAAGAACGTGCTTGCCGCTGGGCCGCGCCTGGTCGAAACGGATGTATGGCCGCTGAATGTTGGAGCGGGCGAGCTCGTTGGTTTGCATACGCTCCACCTCCTTGCGCCGGCTGGTGACCTGGCTGGAGCGCGTGCCCGCGGAGAAACGGGCGATGAACTCGTTGAGCTGCGCGATCTTCTTTTCCCGCTGGGCGTTTTCCGACTCAAGGCGCGCGCGAATCTGCGTCTTGGCCATCACCATGTCGTCGTAGCCGCCGGTGTAGGTAATGATCGTCTGGTAATCGATGTCGGCGGTGTGCGTGGTGACGGAGTTGAGAAAGTGGCGGTCGTGCGAGATGACGATGAGCGTACCGTCATAGTTGGTCAGAGAATCCTGCAGCCAGTGGATGGAATCGAGGTCGAGGTAGTTGGTGGGCTCGTCGAGCAGCAGCGCCTGCGGCTTGCCGAAGAGCGCCTGCGCCAGCAGCACGCGCACCTTTTGCCCGCCCTGCAGCTCGCCCATTCTGCGCTCGTGCAGCGGTTCGGGGATGTCGAGGCCGTCGAGCAGAACGGCGGCGTCGCTTTCGGCGGTGTAGCCGTCCTCATCGCCGATGGCGCCTTCGAGCTCGCCCAGCCGCATGCCGTCCTCGTCGGTCATCTCAGATTTGGCGTAGATGCGGTCGCGCTCTTCGAGAGCAGCCCACAGCGGCTTGTTGCCCATGATCACGGTGTCGATCACGCGATAGGCGTCGAAGGCGAACTGATCCTGGCGCAGCACACCCAGCTTGCGCGGCCGCACCACCGTGCCAGTCTGCGGCTCCAGTTCGCCGGTCAGAATCTTCATGAAGGTCGACTTGCCAGCGCCGTTGGGCCCGGTCAATCCGTAGCGGCGGCCCGGCGTGAAGGTCGTGGTCACATCCTCAAAGAGAACTTTCGCGCCGTAGCGCATGGTCACGTTGCTGACACTGATCATTCCTGTCGATTTCCTGCGAGCGTTTCCCCATGCTGCGCCCGAGCCGCAGCGGGGCATCGGCCACGCGGGCCCACACACAAACTGGGTTGGGCGAGGTTTTGGGGCAAGTTCCGCCCCGGAGATAGAACTCACTGCCGCATTCCTAGTTTCTCATAGGACCGCGACCCGATGTGAAATGACCGCGCGTGTACGCCGCCTGCGTGAGCCGGCTCAGAAGATCTCGCCGAGTTTTGAGAACCCGTCGAGCTCGATGAGATGCTGGCCTTCGGGCGCGGCGGCGACCTCCGCATGCTCGAGAACCCATGTGTCCTTGTGGAAGAGAAACACCGCGTGCAGGCCGGCGGCAAGCGCTGGGTTGATGTCGCTCCTGGGGCTGTTGCCAATCATCCAACTGGTGTGCGGCCTGAGCTCGTGGCGGGCGATCACGGCGCGATAGGTGGGCGGGTCCTTTTCGGCGACGATCTCCACTGCGGCGAAGTGAGCGGCGAGTCCGGAGCGCGCCAGTTTGTCGGCCTGTTCGGCGTGGTTGCCTTTGGTCATCAGGATGAGATGGTGACGGCCGGCGAGATATTCAAGCGTCTCGGCCACGCCGGGCAGCAGTTCGATCTCCTGCTCGGCGATGGTGCGGGCAAAGCTGCGAACGCGCTCGCGCTTTTCTTCGCTCACCGGGGCGGGGCTCAGGCGCTCGAAGCAGTCGACCAACGAACGCGTGAAGCTCGACAGCCCGTAGCCGTGCGCCAGGATGGTTTCGCGCTCCACGGCGTTCAGCGTCTGCCGCACCTCGGCGGGCGAGTATTCATGGTGATCAAGAAAGCTGATGAAGGCGGCAATCGCGCGCTCAAAGTAGATATTGTTTTCCCACAGCGTATCGTCGGCGTCGATAAGCAACGTTTGGCCGGCAGGGAAGCGGGGCATGGGTCGAGGATACAAGCTGACGGTTGCGGGCCTCCAGTTTGCCGCCATTGGCCTCTCGCGTTGCCGTTGACAAGTGTTAAGCTACAGGCTACACTTATCCAGGTGAAGATTCGGAGCTTCGTGCACCGGGGGCTGAAAAGGCTCTACGAGCAGGATGAGGCGAAGGGCGTTGGGTTTGCAACAGCCGACAAGCTCCGCAAGATGCTTCTGTTCCTCGACGAGATGGAGAATGCGGAAGAATTGCGTGCGCTTCCCACATGGAAGGCTCACACGCTGACTGGCAACCGCAAAGGAACCTGGAGCCTGAGCGTCACCGCCAATCGGCGCTTGACGTTTCGTTTGGACAAAGCCAAGCGTGAAATCTGCGACCTAGATCTGGAAGATTATCACTAGGGCCGGAAGGAGATACACGATGCCGATGAAGAATCCGCCACATCCGGGAGACTTTATCCGTACGGAGATCGTTGAGGCAGCGGGCCTGACTGTTACAGCCGCGGCGCGTGCACTGCGTGTCTCGCGGCCCGCCTTGTCCAGCCTGCTGAATGGCAATGCGGATCTCTCCGGCGAGATGGCGCTGCGTATCGAGAAAGCCTTCGGAGTGCGAATGGACACCTTGATGCGGATGCAGAATGCGTACGACATCGCGCAGACGCGGAAACGGGCCGGCCAAATCGATATTCCGCGCATTTCGCTTTTAAGTGGCGCTGATTTGCGCGCTTGAACAGAGCTGCAGGTCTCTTCACATACCGAGTTCGTCTCGGATCGCCGCAGCAATCGCCTCCGCATGCCTGCGCATAGCCTCTTCGCTCTCGGCTTCAATCATTACCCGCGCCAGCGGCTCTGTGCCGCTGTAGCGAATCACCACGCGACCAGTGTCCTTCAGGTCATCTTCAGCAGCGCGAATGGCGGCGACCACAGCAGGAATCATGTGGAGCGGCTTTTTCTCGCGCACCTTCACGTTCACGATCACCTGCGGGAAGACCTTCAGGTCCGCGGTCAACTCGTTGATGGATTTGCCGGTGCGGGCGACGAGGTCGAGCACAACCAGGGCGGTGAGCAGGCCGTCGCCGGTGGTGGCCAAGTGCGGAAAGAGGATGTGTCCCGATTGTTCGCCGCCGAGGGCAGCATTCCGGTTCCGCATCTCTTCCAGCACGTAGCGGTCGCCCACCGGCGCGCGCAGCATGCCAATGCCGCTGTGCTTGAGCGCCGCCTCCAGTCCCATGTTCGACATGGTTGTCGCAACAACCACGCCGCCGGTCAACATGCCGCGGGCCTTCAGGTCGCGCGCCGCCATCAGCAGGATCGCGTCGCCGTTGACCACGTTGCCTTGCGGCCCGGCCAACATGCAGCGATCGGCATCGCCGTCGAAGGTAAGGCCCAGATCCGCACTGCGCGCTTTCACTTCGCGCGCCACATACTCGGGATGCAGCGCGCCGCAGTCGGCGTTGATGTTGCGGCCATCGGGCGCGATTTTAAGCAGAGTGACCTGCGCGTCGCCGCCGGGGTTGAGGCGGCGAAAGAGTTCTGGGGCAACGACTGCAGCGGCCCCGTTGGCGCAATCGGCGACGATCCTCAGGCTGGCGAGTGAGAGGCTAGGAACGCAATCGACGAGGAATTGAACATAGTCGGCCTGGAACGCGGGATTGTCCTCGACGGGCTTGAAGCAGCTTGGGTCGGAGATTTTCACTTTGGCGGCGTGGTAGAAGATTTCCTCTTCCATCGACAGCTCAACGGCGTCAGGCAGCTTGAATCCGTCGGGGCCGAAGAGCTTGATACCATTGTCCTGCCACGGATTGTGCGAAGCGGAGATGACGACGCCGGCCTGGAAGCTGCGGGTGCGCGCGAGGAAAGCGATGGCGGGCGTGGTGACGATGCCGGCGCTTTCGACGAGGGCGCCCGCCTGCCGCAGGCCTTCGGCGAGCGTGGCGGCGATCCATGGGCCGGACTCGCGTGTGTCGCGCCCGAGGAGAACTTTGGGCCGGCCATCAGCTTTATAAAGCGAATGGGCGAGGGCAAGGCCTACAGCAAAGATGGTTGTGGGGTCGAGGGGGGATTCGCCGGCGATTGCGCGAATGCCGTCGGTGCCGAAAAGTTTGCGCGTGCGAAGCAAGTGCATAATCTCGATTCTGAAGTCGGCTGACAGTGCAAGGGACGGCGTGGCGCAGCGGGTGTTAGAGGCCCGTCCCTCGACAAGGATACCGCAGGCACCGGCCCCTGGATCCCGGAATTGAGGACAAAGCTGGTGCTAGAATTCGATAGCATTCCACTTCAGGCCGCGTCGTTCGGTCACGATACTTATGAGCGAGATTCACGAAGCGTCGGCGTTTCCAAATGGAAAGCGAAAGTCAGATCTCTACAGTTTTTACCTGAGGCATTCGGACTTCGGCTGCGAACTGAAAGAATACGAGTCGGAGATCGCGCAAATCCGGGCGGAGGAAGTGCAAAACATCAAGAACTGCTGCTGGCGTCGAGATTCGGATGGGCAGCTTGTAGTTTCCGGCCTTAATCTACGAGATAAAGGGGCCCGTGTGTTGGTCACGCACGACGGCTTTACTGTAGACCCAAAGACCGGGAAATTAGTGTTTATCAGTTACGCGCGTGAGGATTTCGTGCCCGCCACACTTATCAAAAATGCAATCGACCGAACTGGCCTGGTTGGCTGGCTTGACCTCAGCTACTTGCGTGGAGGGGTTCTTTGGAAGGAGGAGATAGTTCGCCTGATCAAAAAGGCAGACTTTTTCGTTGCGGTCCTTTCAAAGCTATCTGTGGAAAAGCGGAGCTTCTTTCAGCACGAAATCCGAGAGGCATTGGAGACTGCCCGCTCAGTTCCAGGTTCTCGCATTTTTATTGTGCCAGTCCGTCTCGATCGATGTCAGCCCCCACACCCAGCTTTAAATGAGAGGACTCGGGTCGATTTGTTTCCAGATTGGGATGCCGGAATCCGCCAACTGATCCAAAGCTTGCATCCTGCCCCGGGTCGGAAGTGACAGGGCGCTTAGTCGAGGAATGTCGACCGTGCGCGAGATGCCCTCGTGCATCTGGGAGGATCTGAATTGAAGGCGGGGCCTAGGCTGGGAGTACGCCACGAGGGAACAAGTGCTTATTTCTTCTTTTTCCGAAAAAAGGCGGACCTCGAAGAGTCGACGGAGGATTCGGCCGGAGTCTTTGATTCGACGCGGCTGGTAAAGGAGCCGTCGGCGAGTCGCGTGGTGAGCCGGTCGCCGGTGGAAAGCTGCGCGGTGGAGCGAATGAGCGCGCCCTCGGACGAGAGAACGAGCGCGTAGCCGCGGTCGAGCACGGCCAGCGGCGAGAGCGAATGAAGGCGCGCATCGAGCGCGCCGAGCCGGGATGCGGAGGACTCGATCAGGCGTTCGACCGAGCGGTCCAAGCGGGCGCGAAAGTCGGCGAGATGCTCGCGCGCATGGGCCAGGTTCTGGCGCGGGTCGTGGTGCAGAACGGCCGCGGCCAGCGCGGCGATTTGGTTTTGGCGAAGCCGGAGTTGCGTGGTGAACGCGGAATCCAGGCGCAGGGTCACGTCGTCAAGGCGCTGGCCGAGGCGATAGAGCAGCGTGGAGACGCGCGACTCGGCGCGGCTGACGGGCAACCGCGTCAGGCGCTGGCGGGCCTGCAGAAGCTGGAAGCGCGCCGCGCGTTCCAGGCGGTGCCCTTGAGTGGCCAGATGCTCGGCGATTTTGAACTGGGCCTCGGTGATGAGCTCGGCCGCGGCCGACGGCGTGGGCGCGCGCAGGTCGGCGGCGAAGTCGGCGATGGTGAAGTCGGTTTCGTGGCCGACAGCGGAAACGACGGGCAGACGCGACGCGGCGATGGCGCGCGCCACGCGCTCGCTGTTGAAGGCGGCAAGGTCTTCGAGCGAGCCGCCGCCACGGGCAAGCACGATCACGTCGACGAGATTCGAATCGTTCAGCTCGGCCAGCGCGGCTTCGATTTCCGCCGGCGCGGATTCGCCCTGAACGGAGGCGGGGCAGAGCAGTACATTCAAGCCGGAGTGGCGGCGGCTGACGATGTTGAGGAAGTCGCGGATCACGGCGCCGGTGGGCGAGGTGACGATGCCCACGGTATGGGGAAACAGGGGCAGCGGCCGTTTGCGCGCGGCGTCGAACAGCCCCTCCGCCTTGAGCCGCTCCTTCAATTGTTCGAAGGCAAGCTGCAGCGAGCCCGCGCCCACCGGCTCCATGGTTTCGGCGACCAGTTGCATCTGTCCGCGCTGCTCGTAGACGCTCACGCGGCCGCGCACCAGCACATGCAGGCCGTCTTCGGGACGGAAGCGAAGAAGCATGGCCTGGCGGCGGAAGAGAACGATGGGGAGTTGGGCGTCGGCGTCCCTGAGCGTGAAGTAGACGTGGCCGGAGGGCGCGGGGCGGTAGTTGGAAATCTCGCCCTCCACCCAGACGTCGCCGTATTCCTGCTCCACCAGTTCACGCACCTGCGCAACCAATTCGCGGACGGGCCAGATGCGGCGCGCCGGGCGCGGCTCCTCGAAGCGCAGGCCCAATTGGGGTGTCTGGTCGAGCGGGGACGCGAATGGATCGTTCGGAATCACTGGAGAAAAGTCTAATTGCTCGGGCGTCAGGTGGTGGATGGCCGATTCTCGATCATGGCGCGCAGCTCCGCGGCGATGGCGGCAAGGCGCTTGCCGGCGCTCGGGCCGGGCGCGGATTCGCGGGAGTACGTCACCTCCGCCTCGCGCGCCAAAACGGTGCCGCGCGTGAGATTGAAGGTGCCCAGCACGCCGGCCAGTTTGTGCGCCGCGGCCTGCGCGGCCTTGCGGCGGGATGCAGAGAGCTTCTTCGCGGAAACGGCAGATGCGGCCGTCTCAAGAATCGCGACCCGCTCCCTGATCTCCGGCAGAAAGCGGATCCACAGGCGGTCGATCGCCTGGGAAAGAGCCGCATCCGCGGGGACTCCGGGTTGGGCGGGAGTTTCATGACAAAGAGCGGTCAGTTCCAGCCCAGCGCGCTTGAAATCTGCGCGGAGAGCGTGAGCGGATCGAAGGGCTTGAAGAGCACTGCCTCCACGCCCAGGTCGGCAAAGCGGCGCTGGTCAGTGCCTTGCACCTTGGCGGTGAGCAGCAGGACAGGAATACTTGGCCGTGGCCGGGTTCTTGCGCAACTCGCGAAACGTGCTGGGACCATCCATGCCGGGCATCATCACATCCAGCAGAATGGCGTCGGGCCGCAGCTCGGCGGCGCGGGCCACTCCCTGCGCTCCCGGAACTGGCCACAATCACCTCCCAGCCGGCCACGGTCTCCAGGCTCAGCGCGGCCACCTCGCGAATGTCGTCTTCATCGTCGATGATCAGGATTTTGCGGGCCACGGCGTGAGACCCTCCAGGATCATTGTCAAGTGCGGAGGCCGGGTTGTCGATGGGGGTGAGCGCGCAAGGCGGGTTACGAATTCGGTACAGCCGGCTCCGGCGGGCGCCACTTCTTCCGTCTGCCGCGAGGAGCGCAGCATGGTCAGCACCAGAGCTTCGAGCTGCTGCGGCTGGACGCGGGTCTTGGCAAGGAAGTAGGTGGGGCCGAGGGTGAGCTGGCGGCGCTCGTCGGGCGAAAGCTCGCGGCCGGAGTAGACCACCAGCGGCAGTCGGGCAAGAGTTTCGTGCTGGCGCAGCCAATCCACGACATTGAAGCCGTCGCCGTCAGGCAGTCCGATGTCGAGCACCATCAGATGCGGTTGGAAGGCGGAGCAGGCTTCGATCGTTTGCTGAAACGAATGTGCCGTCTCGCACCGTGATGGTGTCGCGGGCGAAGACTTCGCTGATGACGCGCGCCAGGTCGCGATCGTCCTCGACGATGAGGATGCGGGCCTTCTCGCCCGATCCGCAGAGCACGCGCGCCAGCTCGGCCAGCAGCGCATCTTCCTGGAGCGGCTTGGAGACCCATCCATCGGCGCCCGCGGGCAGCTCTTTCGGGGGCTGCTGGTCTTCCACGCTCATCAACACGACCGGGGTACGCGCGGTTGCATCCGCCCGGCGCAACAGCGGCAGAATCTCCCATCCGTTCATGCCGTCCAGCGCGGTATCGAGAAGGATGGCCTGAGCGTCGTGGCGCGCCGCCGACAAAGTTTGCTCCACCGTTGCCGCCTGCACCACGGAGTAGCCATGCCGGGCCAACTGCGCCGCGATTCTGGGCCGCGAATCCGCGTTGGCGTCGGCCAGCACCAGGGTTCCGTGGCCGGCTTGAGTCTCCAGGACGCCGCCGGAAGCCGGCTGCGGCGCCGGCTTATAGGGCAGGAAGATGCGGAAGGTCGATCCGCGCACCGGATTGCGCTCAGCCCAGATGCGTCCCGAGTGCTGCAACACGATGGTGCGGCAGATGGCCAATCCCAGGCCGGTGCCGCCCTTTTGCCGCGAGTCGGAGGCATCCACCTGCTGGAAGCGCCCGAAGATCGTTTCCAGCTTGTCGGCGGGAATCCCGCGCCCATGATCGATGACGGAAAGAATCACGCCCGTGACGCCTGGCCGCAGCATGACGCTGACCGGCGAGTTGGGCGGCGAAAACTTGACCGCATTCGAGAGCAGGTTGGTAACCACCTGGAGCAGGCGGTCGGAGTCGGCCGTAATCTCCACCTTGGTGGCGTCGTGGATGAGCTGCACTCCGGCGGCATCGGCCATGGGCTGCATATCCTGGATCGCCTGCTTCACAATGTCGGCCAACTGCACGGAGCCGAAGGCCAGCGGCTCGCGTCCGCTCTGAATCCGCTCCAGATCGAGAATGTCGTTGATCAGGCGAACCAGCCGGTCGGAGTTGGTGAGAGCGATGCGCAGCAGATTGGCGGCTTTTTCGTTGGTTTCGCCGAGAATGCCGGAGGTGAGCAACCCCAGAGCCCCGCGGATGGAAGTAAGCGGCGTGCGCAGTTCGTGGCTGACCGTGGAGATGAACTCGTCCTTGAGCCGGTCGAGAGCGTAGCGCTGGCTGATGTCGCGAAAGCTGAGCACCGCGCCCGAAAAACGGCCCTGGCCGCGAATAGGCGTGAGAGCATACTCGGCGGGAAAGGAGCTGCCGTCGGCGCGAAAGATGTTGTCTTCTCCGCTGGCGCCGCTGGACGGGGCCGCCGCCCTGCGCAGCGGGCAATCCTGGCCGCAGGCGCGATCCGCCGGCGCAGCGCCATGCAGCAGCTCGTGCACCGGCTTGCCGGTCAGCGCATCGACTGGCGCGCCCAGCAGCCGCGCGGCTGCGGGGTTGGCGAAGGTCACCCTTCCCTGGCGATCGAGCCCGCAGATGCCGTCGGCCACCGCATCCAGCAGGATCTCCTGCTGGTGGCTCAACTCGTCGGCTCGCCCGCGTTCCTGGCTCCGCGCCAGCGTCTGACCCAGTGAGGCGGCCGCCGTCTCCACCGCGGCCATCGCCTCGCGGTCTTCGCGCAGGCGGAAACGGGAATAAAACTCGAGTACCGCCATCACCTTGCTGCCGGCGCGAACAGGAACCGCCCAGCCCGAGACCATGTCCTGGCGCAGGGCCGCGGTCACGCGTGGGCTGGCGGGCGCCGCGGCAAGGTCGGTGAGCCAGACCGTGCGCCCATCGCGCCATGCGCGCTTCAGGCAATTCGCTCGCGCCGGTCAGCGTCAGACCCATGCTGCCCTGGATGAGAGCCTCCGCGCGCCGGCCCGGAGCGCCCCACGCGGTTCCGAATTCGAGATGCGTTTGCTCGGCGTCCACCACCCATTCGATGGCCACGTCCCATCCCTGCGAGAGGCACAGCGCCTCCAGGATGCGCATGCCCGTGGTCTCGCCCGGCGCGTTTTCCCCTACGATTTGGCTCACGGCAAGCTGCAGCGTCAGCCGGTTCTCGCGCTGCTTTTGCTGGGTCACGTCGCGCAGCAGGCAGCGCACCGCCAGCGGAATGCCCGTCTTCTGGCGCCGGCTCAGGCTCAACTCCAGGTCCAGTATGCGGCCGTCGGGTGTATGGTGGCGCAGCGGCGTGCGCTCCACGGTCTCGCCGTCCAGCGCGCGGCGGAACAGCGCCGCCGCCTCGGCCCGCACGTCCGCGGAAAACAAATCCTCGAAGGAATGAAGATCCTGAAGCCCCGCGGAGTCCACTCCGAAGCAGCGCTTCCACGCCGGATTGGCATAGAGAAACTGTCCTGCCGGGCTGAGCGTGGCCAGCATCTCGGTGGAGTGCTCGAAGAGGTCGCGGTACCACTCCTGCGACTCGCGCTGCACCTGCTCGCGGTGCAGGATCGCGCTCTGGTCCACGGCCACGGCCACCGCGCCGGTAAGCTCGCCCGCCGTATCGCGCAGCGCCGAGACGTGCAGCGCCACGGGCAGAATCACGCCATCCTTGCGGCACACCCGCGCATCGAAGCTGGGCACCATGCTGGGCGGCAGCGTACGCACGCAATCCAGATAGGCGGCTATGCGCCCGGCCGGCGTGGCGTCCGGAGGCCGATCCGCGTGGCAGAGCTTCTGCATCTCCGCCAGCAGCCGCTCCGCCTCACCGGGGGCAAGAATGTCCACTGTCCCCCACAGATCCAGGAGATCCACGGCGCGGTAGCCCAGCAATCGCTCGGTCGCGGGATTGCAATAGATCAGCTTTCCTCCTAAATCAGTCGCCACCACCGCGGGTCCGGCCGAGTCCAGCAGCTCTCTCAATCCTTCGCCGATGGCCTCCGCCTCTTCCGCGTCTCCGCCGCGAAGCAACAGGCGGTTCAGAAGAAGCGCAAACAAGCCGGTGGCAATCACCGCTGCCGCGATCGGCAACGATTCCCACCTGAATCCCGGAAACACGTGGGCCAGAGCGGCTCCCACCGAAAGAACCACGATTGAATAGGGCAGAAGCAGCCAAAGCTGCGAAATTCCGCCGCGCGCCGCCGCAAGCCGCGGATTCTCGCTCTTTTCCTTGTCCTCCGGCCGCTCACTCATCGGCTCTCAATTCTCCCTTGGGCGTTTGGATTGCCCACGAGCAGCGCCGCGGTTGGCGCCTGTGTCTCCGCCGGCATCCATCTTCGCCGAGGCAAGCCCAAGTTACCGCGATGCGCCGCCCTTCGCCCGGCAGACCCCTCGCACGCCGCGCCCTGCCGCAGAATTCGGTCCTGCGCAGGCGTCACACGAATTGCAGGTAGTATATGCGTTTGATTTGAGACTCTCTAGCCAAATCCATCGGCCGCTGCCGGGAGTGAAGCATACCAGTTACCGGGGATGTGCGCGCCGTGGGTGCGCCGGGAGCTCAAGAACTGCCGCGCCCAACGGGGAGAAAAAGACCGCGATGGATGAATCTGGACTGGCTGGGAGAGTGCGGGCTTCGGCCTGCCAGCCCAACGACTCAAGAAAGGAGGGCGCCTCAGCACCCGAGGGACGATCCTTCTCCATTGGACTTTCGACCGAAAGGGCCCGTCCTGACGCGCCGTATACTGGCTGCATGTTTCGTCAGCCATGTTGCTTTCTCGAGCTCTCCGCTTCGCTCTGCCCGCAGCCGTCCTCATCGGCCTTGTGCTTTCTGCATCCTCCGGCCACGCCTGGGGAATCGACGGCCATCGCATCATCAACAGGCTGGCCGCCTCCGCGCTGCCCGGCCGATGTGCCCGCGTTCTTGCGTACGCCGGCGGCCATCGACGAATTCGAATACCTGGGCCCCGAGCCCGACCGCTGGCGCTCGCCCGCCGAGCCGGAGCTCAACGCCGCCCAGGCCCCGGAGCACTTTATCGACCTGGAGTTGGCCGACGCTCTCGGCCCGCTGCCGCACAAGCGCCTCGATTTCGAGGCCATGGTCTTCGCCGCCGGCCAGCGGCCCGGAAAGATCGGTCTGCAACCCTGGGAAACCAATGAGGTGTGGGAGCGGCTGAAGTCGGCCATGCGCCATTACCGATACCTGACGGCCGCCAGGCAAGGACACCAAGCCGGTGGAAGCGGCGATTATTTTCTACGCCGGCTGGCTCGGCCACTACGTCGGCGACGGCTCCCAGCCCCTGCACGTCACCGTGAATTACAACGGCTGGACCGGCCCCAATCCGCACGGCTACACCACCGACATCAAATCCACCGCCAGTTCGAGGGACCGTTTGTCGGGGCCAACATCCACGCGCCCGAGGTGCAGGCCAAAATGACGCCGCCCAAGGTGATTGAAGGCGACATGTTCGACGCCTATGTCGCCTATCTGCGCCACTCGGCCACCTACGTCGAGAAGGTCTACCAACTCGATAAGGCGGGCGGCTTCGATGGCGCAGGCACGCCCGAGTCGCGCGACTTCACCGCCGCGCGCCTGGCCGCCGGCGCCAGCATGTTGCGCGACATGATCTACACCGCGTGGATCGATAGCGCCCAGCCCGTGCCCGACCCGTACGCGGGGAAGTGAGGGGCAAATCGCATGGAGGCTTTCGGGGCGAACCGCGGCCCCGAACCGGCGCAAATGGGACTCTGGACAATCGTTGGATTATGGCGCCCTTTCAAACTTGCTGCGATGCGCCCGGAACAGAGTCAGCAAGCATCCTTGATCTGTACAGCCATTGGAGTGAGATGAAGAAGCGCAGTGTAAAAAGACCGAGAACTGCACCTTCAGCGGAGAGAACCTTCATGGCCCACGCCGCAGCATTGGCAACAACCCGAGAGCGCCGCACCCGCGGCACTCGCCTCGATTTTCGCGTCGATGCCGAGACCAAGCGGCTGGTCAAGCGCGCCGCCGCGCTTGAGCGTCGCAGCCTGACCGATTTCTGCCTCACAGCGCTCACTGAGGCAACGCGGCAAACCATCGCCCGGCATCAGAGCCTCACCCTCCCTGAACGCGACCGCGCCGCATTCTTTCACGCCTTGATCCACGCCCCCCGGCCCAACGCCCGCCTGCGGCGTGCATTCCGTTTGGCCGGCCAGCGGATCGTCTCCTGATGCAATCACGAGAAGATGCGCTCTACCGGTTTGAGCCGCTCGGCAAACAGCATGACCGCGATGCTTTCCACTGCGGCGTGGAATCCCTCGATGCTCTACCTCAAGACTCAGGCCTCGCAGGACATTCGCCGCAAAGCGAACGCCGTTTTCTGCAGGTTCGCGAAGATTCTCGTCTCGAATTTGGCTATTGTTCGCAGTCTCGCCTTTGGTCTCGCCGAAGACCCTCCCGACGAGGCACGCAAGCATCTTCCCCGCTATCCGCAGGTCAGTGCCACGCTCATCGGCCGGCTCGCGGTCGCCTCGGAGCTTCAAGGGCCGCGGCCTCGGCGCCATCCTATTGGCGCAGGCGTTGCGCAAAGCCTTCGAGAACGCCGTCGTCGTCGGTTCCTCCATGGTCGTCGTCGACGCCATCGACGAACGTGCAGCCGGCTTCTATCGCGCCCACGGCTTCATCCAGTTGCCCGAATCGATGCGATTGGTCCTGCCCATGAGGACCATCGCGGTCTTACTGCAGAGCCAATTCTGAACGTGGCTGTTGTCGCTAGACATGATATACACCGAGCGTGCTTTGAGCGCCCTGACCCGTGCTCGACACTTGGGCGGGGAAGTAGCGCCTGTCGGGCCCGAATCAACCATACCGGAGCGGACGATCCTGAAGACGCGGCACTGATCCAAAACCCACTCCAGCGCGTGAAGGTGACCGAGACCGTTTGGCGGATGGCCTCTGCCTGTTTCATCGGAGGGGGCCCGGACAGCGACGTTCGCCGCCCAGCCCGCGTGAGCGGGCGCAAGACGTTAGCCCCAGGCTTAAGCCTGGGGACATCAAGCGCATCATTGCAAAGGCCGGCCCGCTTCAGCGGGCTAAAGAACTACAGCCGCACGCGAGAACCCCATCGAGAGCGGGAAAAATCCGCTTGCGCACGCAAAATGCGACGATTTCACTCAATTTCATAGACCTGCAGGTCATATATTCAGCCAATTCGTAGACCTGCAGGTCATATTTTCCGCGAGTTCAGAATGCGTCAGTTTTTCCCCCGCCACTCCGCGCGATTTTTGTGACCTGCAGGTAGAGGGTTTTGGCGCACATCGACCGCTTCCGTTCGAACGGGATCGAATCCAGCCCGCAGAGAATTCCTGCGCAGCCACAACCAATCTTTTAGCTCGGAAAGGCTAACCCCTGATCTCTAATCCCTGTCTTCTCAGTCGCCGGCTTCGGCGGCACGCATGGCGGGGATCCGGCGCAGCATCTTCGTGAGCGTGACCGTCAGCAGGATGACAGCCGGGACGGCCGCCAGCAACCAGGCCAGCAACGCCTGGCCGGCCAAGCCGCTCATGCGCGCGGCAAGATGGAGAGCAGGAAGGTGCAGGAGGCCGTGGGGCGCGAGAAGACGCGCAGGCTTTGCGGAGACGATCCAGGGAACGGTCTGGGACGTGATCCAGCCTCCCAGGCGCACAAAGGGAACGATAAGAACCAACTGGAGCGGCATGGCGGCGTAGTTCGCGGCCTGAATGGCAGGCAGGTTCAAGCGCAGAGCCAGGGCCAGCGCAGCGCACAGGATCGTCGGGATTCCCACCACGGGAATGCAGCCGACAGCGAATCCCAGTGCCAGCGTCAGCGCCAGACGGCGAGGCGAGATCCCCTGGCTGAGCCAGCGGACCGCGGTGCGCTTTGCGGCTGCCGGAATCCTGCGCATCGTCTCCCCCACCCTGAACTGATTCGTTTCCTCAAAGGTAACGACAGTAAATGCAGCGTTGAGTTTTCCTGCGATGGAAGTTCGGGGAACGAACCAAACTCGTTATGAGATTGGATGCGGCGCGGCCGAAATGGGAAGCACTTTTTTGTTGCACAAAGGTGTTATCCACAGCCGGCACCAGCGCAGCACAGCGGTGTGAAACCGGCGCACATTCCGCGCATACAGCCCGCCGGTGCTCGGTCCTGGCCTTGCCAGGGCGGGGTCGTTGCTGAGGCCTGGGAACCAAACGCGACATCGCGCCGCCCAGCCCGCGTGAGCGGGCGTAAGACCCCTCGAAACCAATCCTCCATTTCCGCACGAAGAAACCTTCCCTGTCCTCCTGCGTTAAACTTGGACCCGATGAGGGTGTTTGGCATCGATTGCGGGACTGAGGTGACCGGCTTCGGCGTCGTGGAATCCTGCGACGAGGCGCGCGGGCAGCAACTCAAGTTCCAGGCGATGGGCGCCATCCGGCTGGCGAAGACGCGGGCCTTGCCTGCGCGACTGGAGCAGGTTCACCGGGAATTGACAACCGAACTGGAGCGCTGGCGGCCCGATGCGGTGGCGATCGAAGAGGTCTTCTACTCCGTCAACGCCAAGTCGGCGCTGAAGCTGGGGCAGGTGCGGGGTGTGGCGCTTCTGGCTGCGGCGCAGCAGGGAATTCCGGTAGCTGAGTACGCGCCCCTCAAAATCAAATCGAGCGTCGTGGGTTACGGGCTGGCCAAGAAAGAGCAGGTGCAGTTCATGGTGGCGCGGCTGCTGGGGTTGTCGGAATTGCCGGAACCGGCGGACGCGGCCGATGCATTGGCCATCGCCATCTGCCACATTCATACCGCGCAGACGCTGGCGCTGCAGGGGGCTGCACGATGAGGCCGGGTTGGCTGGTTCTCGGGGCTTTGGCTCTGGTGATGCGCGTCCAGGCCGCGTCCGCGGCGGACCCGGTGATCCAGGTCGATTTTTCCAATCCCGGACTGTCGCCGCCGCAATGGACGCTGATCCTTCACTCTGACGGGAGCGGGCATTTTCGCTCGCAGATGGGAAAGATTCCCGATGACGCTTGGAAAGGGATCGAGACGCCGGGCGTGGATCGCGATATTCGGGTGAGCGCGCAATTTGCCGGGCGCGTTTTTGACGTGGCGCAGCGCCACATGTGGTTCAATGAGCCGTGCGAAAGCCACCTCAAGGTCGCCTTCGAGGGATGGAAGACGCTCACCTACACCGGCCCTCAAGCGCATGGTTCCTGTACCTTCAACTACTCCAGGGATAAGGAGATTGAAGGCCTGGGCGATTCGCTGGTCGCGGTGGCGGAAACGATTCTGGAGGGCGCGCGCCTGGAATTGTTGCTGCAGCACGACCGGCTGGGCCTGGACCAGGAGATGGAGTTCCTGATCGACGACGTTGCGGACGGCCGGGCGCAGCAGATCTGCGCCATTCGAGACATTCTGGAGCGTTTGGCGCAGGACGATGCTGTCCTGGAGCGGGTGCGAAAGCGGGCCAGAGACCTGTTGTTACATGGATCAACATAAATGTTTGGGCCCAGGCGACTTTTTGGCGCCCGTATGTGTCCAACGTATGTGGGACTCCTGAGGAACGGGCAAGGGTCGCCGTGAGGAGAAAGAAAGGCGGGGCGCCATGAAACTCAAGGGGAATCGCAACGGGTTGGCGGTGCTTGCAGCGCTGGCCCTCGGGGTAGTGTTTTTGGGACCGGGGCTTCAGGCCCAGAATGAGGAGCAAACGCAGGGGCAGCCGGCCCGGGCGGTGCGCCTCAGCTACGTGGATGGCCAAGTCTCGCTGGCGCAGGGCAGTCAAGTGCTGGCCGAGCAGGCGGTGGCCAATACGCCGCTGTTTGAGGGCACGCAAATCACGACCGCGGACAACGGGAAGGCGGAGATCCAGTTTGAAGATGGCAGCGTGGCCCGCATCTCGCCTGACAGCTCGTTGACGCTGAAGGTTCTGCGCGGAGCGGGCACGTCTGCCGACGCCCAGCTTCTACTCAACGGCGGTCTGGCCTACTTTGAGTTCCAGGGCGGCAGCCAGGCCGGCAAAATGAGCGTGCAGTTTGGTGGCACGATGGTAACCACCAGCGGCTTTACTGTGATTCGCATCACCTTGGACAATCCTCCGGGCAAGCTCGCCGTATTTTCAGGAAATGCACACCTGGAGGTCATAAATGGCGCGGGTTCCAGCGCTGCTTCCGTAGACCTGCACGGCGGCGAAAGCATCAAGCTCAACGGCGCCGATCCAAGCAGCTATGACCTCGCCGAATCCATCGAGCCGGACTCGTGGGACGCGTGGAACTCAGATCGCGACCAAGCGCTGACCACCGAGGCGGCGGCGCAAACTGGCGCGTCGTCGGGTGTGGGCGCGAACGAGAATCCCGCGTGGAACGACCTGGACGCCAATGGCAACTGGTACGACGTGCCGGGACAGGGGTATATCTGGTCACCCTATGAGGCAGCGAGCGAGGGGTTTGACCCCTACGGGAACGGAAACTGGATGTGGAGCCCGGGTTACGGCTACCTCTGGATATCCGGATACCCATGGGGCTATCTGCCATTCCAGTGCGGAGCATGGAACTTCTACAACGGCTTTGGCTGGGGCTGGGCGCCGGGGTTTGGCGGCTGTCAGCCGTGGTGGGGGATGGGATTCTACGGAGGACCGAACGTTGGCCACGGTCCCCATGGATATCGCGTGATCCCGCGCCCGATTTTGCCGCGCCATCCCATCAACCCCAGACCGGTGTCGATGATTGCCGTGAACCGAAGTGGACCGAGGGTGCATTTCGCGCCGCCCGTGCGTGACAGGAACACGCCCGTGACCATCGGTGGAAACACTGTACAGCCACTTCGTCCATTGCCGTCGCGGCCAGTGTTCGATCACCAGACCTTCGCCGGCGGAGCGAATCGGACGCAGCCGGGAAATCAAGGGGCACAGCCGGGTAGCCAGGGGATGCCGCCGGCGGGCGGGCATATGAACAACACCAGGCCGGGCTATATCATCAGCCGTCCGACGGGTCCGGCGCCAGCTAGCGGCCCAAGCTGGCAAGCCCCTTCCACACCAAGTCATGTTTCCCCTCCACCCAGCACCCCTCCGCCCGGCCGGAGCAGTTGGTTCGGCGGGTCGGCCGGCCGCTCTTCCGGTAATGGTTCTTCCGGCGGCGGCTCTCCGCACCAGGGCGGAGGCTATTCTGGCGGCGGCTCTCCGCATCCGAGCGGGGGCTCTTCCGGTGGAGGCTCACCCAGCGGTGGCGGTGGCTACCACGGTGGTAGTAGTGGTGGTGGCGGTGGCGGTGGCGGTGGCGGCGGCTACCACGGTGGTGGCGGTAGTAGCGGTAGTAGCGGTGGTGGCGGTGGCTCCCACGGCGGAGGCGGAGGTGGCGGCGGGGGAGGCCACAGTGGAGGTGGCGGTGGTGGTGGAGGCCATCACTGAGACACGGTTTGCGATCACCGGCTTTTACGCAAATTTGAACCGATCCTGCGCGACGCATCGACCGGAATGCGTCGCGCGGGAATCGCCCGCTGCTCCAACCTTGTTGTCTTCCTGCTTTGGTTCTCCTTAGGACTCGATCAAAACCGTACTGTGTGCCGGGACGTGTAACACGCCTTTGTGGGGCGAGTTATCGCGGTTTTCTGCAAGCGTAATGCCTTCTTTGGCGTCGATCGCGGAACCAGTCAATAACCACTCGCTGCGCGAGCGGCGAACATGCGATCGTAGTGCCGCGGGTTGGCCGGTCTCGTTGATGACCAGCAAAAGCACTTTGTTGGCCTCGCGCGCTGCGTAAGCGCGAATCCGGTCACTGGAGCACTCCAGCGATGATCGAACGAGGCTGGCGCCAACAAACGGCTTGATAAGTTCCATGCCAAAGTACTCGGGGCGACGCACAAACCCGGTTGCAAGGCTGCCTGCGATTGGCGTGTAGACGCCATTGCCGCCACCGTGCAAGTTCACACCGGCACAACCGCTAGCGGCGAGCGCGAGCATCATGTCCGCGACCCACAGCGCGCTGGCCACCGTATCGCTCACGCCTGGCTGGCCTCCGTTCCAACAGGAGTTGCCTTCGCTCATGCGATAGGGCAGATCTGCGCCGCGCGCGGCAGTCATGGCGATTTGCAGGTCGCGTTCCAACTTCGGATCAGGAGAGAGAAGCCGGTCGATCGTCATGCCGGGCGCGCCAGCCGGGCCCATGGCGTAGTAATGCGAGGTGAGCATCACGACATCGGGCGCGCTTCTTTTTACGTCTTCCGCAAACCCGGTGACGTAGTCCATTTTGTTCGACACATCAGGGCCGGCGAATTTCGCATTGGGAACGCGAGCGAGCACAGCGGCGTACGCGGCAGACCATTCCTTCCAATAATCGGCATAACTCCACGTGGAGGGACGGTAGCGATTGCGCCAGGCGTCTGGCTCGTTGCCCAACTGAAACGCGATGAGGCGCGGGCCGAGAATGCTCTGCGCGTAAGAAGCTTCTTCAGCGGCGCGTGCGACTGAGCCCCGGCCGAGATTGAGGCCGTAGAGGCAGCGCCAGCCCGTTGCATCGAGAAAGGCGCGCAGGTTTCTCAGACTTCGTGGCGTGATCGGCGTATCGGTTTTGACGTCCTTGCTGGTGTCGGGACCGACGGCAGCGAGAGGCGGCGGACCGGTTGGCTCTTCGGTTGTGAAGGCCGTGAATTCGCTGGTGCCGCCGCCAAGGCGCAGCACGCCTTGATCGCCGAGCTCGCGGAAGAGCGCAATGAGCGCGGTGTTCTCAGCGGAGAAGAAGGCCGGGTTAGCCAGTTGGGCCGATTCGTAGCTGAGGCCGATGAAGTCCTGCGGCACGGTGGCGAGGATTGCGGATTCGTCGATGGTGAGCGTGGCGGGAATGGGCTGGCTACTGTCTTGCGAGCGTAGGAACTTCGGCGCGACGCAGGATAGTGCTGTGGCGGCGCCGGCAGTACGGAGGAATGCGCGGCGGTTCATTGCAATTCGACCTCGACGATGGTCGCTTTGCTTACTTTTCTGAGCGGCACGTGCGCGTCGATATAGGTGATTTTGCCGTCGATATGAATCTCACTGATTGAGCCGAGATCGACAGGAACGTGGAGGATGAAGTCACGCGTTTGTCCTTGCGGGTCAACGGTGATGCGCCAGAGTTTTTCACTGACGTGTTCGACGCGGAGGCTCACGGTCCCGCCGGTAGTAACGGGCGCGTTCTCAAGGACTAGAGACTTGCCCTCGGGCACCCAGCTTGCAAGAAGGCCGGGAAGCAGGTGCAGCTTCCCCTTGCGCTCGTTCAGCAGCATGTCGCGCAAGAAGTAGCACGAAGTTTGCATTGGCCCAGGCTTCGGGCATGTCGCCGGTACCTTCCATGTTGGCGCGCTTCGAGTGCGGCGTGTCGCAGGCGCGTGGCGCATCGATGTCGACGAGGATTTCTTCCTTCCAGACGTTCGTTGTGTAACTGTGATTGAGCGCAGCAACGAGCATGTCTGCGGCCTTCTGCTTTTCGCCGCGAAGCAGGTAAGTCTCGGCCATGTTCATGGACTCGCCCGCCCAGACGCCCGCTGCACCGGCCCACGCAACATTGGTCGGGAGGCCCTGCTTTTCTTCGCGTTCCATGCGCGCAAGGAGGCCAGTGACGAGCGGATCGTCGGGCGCGTAGATGCCGGTCGGGTAGACGGCGAGAAAGGTCTGCGAATACGCGGCCTCTGGATACGTCGGCATGGCAGGCAGATAGGGTGGAGTTATGGTTTCGAGCGTGACGGCGCGTCGCACGCTCTCGCGGATGGCTGCGGTGTAATCAGCGTACTCACGATCGAGCCATGCGGCGTCGTTCGGGTGACCGAGAACCTGAGCGGCTTCGCTGGTGACTTTTTCGGCGTAGGCGGCGAGAAAGTTGTGCGAGAAGGAGTGGCCCTCGGGCAGGCCGGAATCGCCATAGCTCCAAGGGAGCAGGCCATACCAATACGGTTTCTCGCCGGACTTGAGCGGAGGTTCAGGTTCGGCGCGGCAATGGGAGGGGAGCATGCGGTGGATGGGGCGCGCGCCGGGAGGAATGCCGTCGACGCCTTCGAGTGTAGATTCCTCGCGGTGATCGCGAATCCACTCTGAGGAGCGGAGCAGATAAGGATAGGCTTGGGCGAGCCACTGCTTGTCGCGCGAGAAGAGATAGTAGTCCCAGACCGCGGCGGCGTTGCCGCCAGAGTTGTCCCACGCGGGCCAGCCACTGGCGGGAGGGAAGTCCCACTCGCCGTCGTCGCTGATTTCGTGGAAGGCGTGCTCGACGCTTTCGCGTGCGGGCTCGAGGAAGCCGGCCACTTCCATAGCGCGCGCCTGAAAGTATTCGCCGCGGCCCCAATACTGCCGATAGACTGCGGGGCCATCGAGCGCCCACAGATCGCCGCGCGCATCGTATTCGGTGAGGATGAGGACGTAGGCGATGGATGAGTCGTAGAAGTCGGTGATTTCCTTTTGTGGAAACTCGAGCTTGGTTGCGTGGGCCCACAGACCATCCCACTGCGCGACGGCCTTGGCGAGCAGCGACTCACCGTTTTCGTGCGAAAGCTCGCCGTTTCGCGCAATCGGCCACTCATAGGGCAGCTCGATCCAGATCGTCTTTTCGCCGTGCGCCGGGACTGAGACGCGAAGGACCAGAGTGAGGCCGCTGTCTTCAGCGGCTACCGTTGAGCCGGCGGTTTCGGTCACCAGCGCAACGTCTTCGCCGGCGCCGTTTTCCAACATGTGACCGACGACGTGGCCGGGAAGATTGCGCTCACGCCCGCTGAGTTTGAGCACGACATCGGCCGGGACTGCGCCGTCATTGTGGAAGGTGAGGCGGACGACGTCAAGGCCCCTAGTGCCAGAGGTAGCGGTCGGGAGTTCGCCGGGTTTTGCGTCGGGGTCAACCGCAAAAGCCAACTCTTCCAGGTCAACGTTGCCCGCGTGGGCCGACGAAACGATGAACGGATAGCGGCCGCGGAAGAGATGCTGGCTGCTGACGATCAAGGGTTGCGCGCCGGCGAAGGCCTGGATCGCAAGCTCGCCGTCCATCTGACTGCTAAAACCGATGGGCGAATCGAGCGGCTTGCGCTTCAGGCTCCATTGCGACCACTTGAGGTTGCCCTGCTTGTCGACGATGGTCTTGTGGCTGCCCATGGGCAGACCAATGAGGCTTTGCGCATCGGTGTTCGAGTATCGATGATCGATGAGAATTTGTGCGGAAAGGACGGATGCGCAGCCGAGAAATAGAAGGCAAAGCGATGGAGATCGTGTAAGCAGCACAGAAAACCTCAACAGATGCATGAACTATCCAGGAAAGCGGGTTTCGTCGTTCTTTTCATCGGTGGCGTGATGTCTATCATGCTTTGGCTCGGGCTGGCGCAAGTGCATCCATTCATTCGGCCTTGATGGTGGAGAGAACGATGATCTCTCCGGGCTGCACAACGATCTCTTGCGGGACGGCGGAGACGGAGTTCTCTTCTTCGGGGCCGGTGCGTTCCATCTCGGCCCAGGGATGGGTGGCCCCCTGCACCGCGAGCTTGCGCGCCGTGGTCGAGCGGTTGATCACGACGACGGTTTCGTCCTGTCCGTTGGCGTATGCGGTTGCGAGCAGGTCAGGGTCGCCGGTCTCGACGCCGATGCGCTGCATGCCTTTCACGATGTGGCGGCTGTAGGCGCCAAGCACACGGAGTTGGAAGCTAGAGGGTGCCGGAACCCATCCGCGGGTGCGATCGGGGGCGAGCAACGAGCGGGAACCAGCGAAGGTTGGCTGCTCCACGTCGAGCAGCAACCAGCAATACATCAGGGCGGCGGCATCCAATTCGGTCAGGTTCTTGTGGTAGAGCTGGGCCACGGCGAAGGCGATGCGGTAGGAAGGCTCCTGGTAGTGAGGATCGTTGATGCAGATCTCCGTGGCGAGGAATGGCTTGCCGGCGGCGGCCTCGTGCATCGCCTGCATGCGCGCGTCGTAGAGGTCGGGGTTCGAGAGGAACTCCTGGAAGTCGTATTCGTGCGCGGCGGCGTAGTCGATTGCCTGCCACGCGGCGGGGTTCTTGCGGAGCTCGTTGGCGCGATCGATGCCCAGGAACATGTAGCTGGCGTCGGCCATGTGGATCCTGGTCTGGGTGAAGCCGGCCTTGTCGAGTTCGCGGCGCAGGGCGAGGGCCATGGCGCTGAAGACTTCCGGCGGCTGGTCGACTTCGTTCTCCAGGCCGACGATCGCCGGTGAGGAGCCGGTGGCGGTCTGCGCCTTCCTGCAGTAGGTGACGACGATGCGCGCGTACTCGTCGGGGTTTGCCACCTGCTTGATGGGCTTGCTCCACGTATCGGTGGCGCGCGGTCCGGAGTAGGGAACTGTGGCCCAGGAGGGAAGCGCCCAGAGCTCGTAGATGACGCTGCCGCCCAGAGCCTGCACGTGACGGCTGTAGTCGAAGCTCGACACTTCACTGTTGGGGAAGTTGTCGCCGTAGTAGTGCGGTGTGGCGCCGGCGAGGTCGTCGAGGTTGCTCAGGTCGGGCTTGAGCTGCGAGCCCATTGGATACTCGCGGAAGAGCAGCAGGTTGTAGCGCTTGAGGATCTGCCAGTAGTCGCGCTTGCCTTCGTCGCTCAACTCCGCATAGGCGGGAATGCTGGGGCTGCCGCCAAAACCGAGCATGGTTTGGTGGACTTCAGAGGGATTGATGGTGATGGTCGCAGTCTCTTGAGGTCAGGCTTGAGCAGGGAGCCTTCGACGACGTCGTGCGCCGAGCGTGAGGCGGCGAGCGTGAGCTGGTGGCGCGTGAGGTCGAAGAGGAGCGGCGCTTCGAGGATCTGCTGGCCGTTCAAGAGCACGCGCACGGCGAGATGTGCGTCGGCGATGACGGTGAGCGTGCGCGCATCGCCTGTGTATTGGCGTTCATTGGTGAAGACGGTTCGCTCGGGATAGTTGCCCTGGCCTTCGTAAAGCGCCATGGAATCGTAGTAGCGTTCCGATACGCGGACCTTGCTCGAGGTGAGCTCGACGGTGAGGCCTGCGCGAGGGCCAGTGAAGATCCAGCGGAGCGTGGCGCGCGGAGGAATGTCGGCGCTGAGCGTGAGGGTTCGCGCGAAGAGCGCCGTCAAATTTTCGTGAAAATATTTGCGCGCAATCTCATCGGGGCGGCCCCAGCCGGGGCCTGTTGGGCCATCGGAGACGAATTGGAAGGTGTCGGCCGGTTGCGATGTGGGGGCCGGAGGAGGCGGGAGCGGGATGGCTTGCTGGGCGGAGGCCGGTGCGGCAAGGAGCAGAGAGGCGAAGAAGCCAATCCATCGCATGGCCTCGATTATCCGCGTCGGCGGGCTTACGGTGTCAAGCGCGGCGACGGCTGTGAACCCAGGTCTCAGAATCCAGGTCTGGGGCGCCCGCGGCGTGGCCGGAGAGATGGGCGACCAGGCGGAGGTGACCAATCCGCTTCCGGGCGCGCTTTTCGGCGCGAATCCATCCTTGCCGATTGGTAGTCTAAGAGATGTGAATCCAGAGCCAGACACACGTTTGCGGATAGCCGCGATCGGATTCCTGAATCCCGCGCCACTGATGTGGGATTTTGAGCATCCGCCGCTCAACGAGGCGCTGGCAAAGCGCTACCGCATCGACCGCATGACGCCGGCGGAGTGCGCGGCGCGGCTGGCTGACGGACGGGCGGACATCGGCCTGATTCCCATCGCCTCGCTGGCCACCACGCCGGGGCTGCAAGTTCTGCCCGGCTGCACCATCGCCTCAAAAGGCCGCGTGCGGTCGCTGATTCTGGTGCATCGCGCCAGCCGGCCGCTCAACGAGCTGCGCTCGGTGGCAGCGGACACGGCGAGCCGGACGACGCTGGCCTACGCGCGCATCATGTTCCACCTGTGGGGCAATCCGGAGGTTCCGTTTTTGCCTCTGGCCGCCGATCTGGATGCGATGCTGGAGCGCGCCGATGCGGCGATCCTTATCGGCGATCCCGCGCTGCTGGCTCTCGAAGAGCGGTTCAATCGGTCGGAACGCACGGGCGAAGAGCTGGTCTATCACGACATGGCCGAGGAGTGGCGCGCGCTGACCGGGCTCGCGTTCGTCTCCGCCGTCTGGGGTGGCGCTGCATGCGGCAGACTTTTGGACGAGAGCATTGCCGAAGATTTCATTCGCTCGCGCGACCATGGCCTGGCGAACATCGACGCCCTGGTTGCCGAGTGGTCCCCGCGGTTTCCCATCCCGGAGCATACGATTCGAACGTATCTCACCACCAACATCCACTACGTGCTCGACGAGGAGTGCGTGGAGGGGATGCGCGGGTTCTTCCGCATGGCGGCCGAGTACGGCGTTCTGCCGCCGTACACGGTGGACGGTGGAAGAGCTGGCGGCGCGGTAAAGCAGCGGGTCAGCGAGTCGGCAAGTCAGCGTAAGACGGCGCACGGTGGCTCGGTGTTGACTTTTTCGATAGTTCCCCCCTCCCCGTATCTCCATACCTCCATATTTGATTTCAAAGGAGTTAAGGGTGGGGGGTATACCCTCCCCATACCTGATCCCAAAGGACGGCATACCTGAGATCCGAGACCTCAGTTCTCAGGTGCTTCTGTATCTATTGTGCGCGAATCGGAGAAATAATCTGCAAACTTGGCGGAAGTTTTTGGGTTGTGGTTTCAACTGGTTGGGGAGAATTGGGTGCTGCGGGCACTTGACATGGGGAGGCGGAGATCAGAGCTCAGGGACCAGGGGCGCGCGTGGCGTGCCAATGCGGATGCCTTGTATCAGGGCATGACTTTCAGTCGTGCCGAATTGTTGCGAAGAAAATATGTTGGGCTTTAGCCCCTGCTCGCCTTTTTCTTCGCTAAGTAGCCGTAGCAATAGGGATATTGCTCTGGCGATTCGGCCAGTCCAGCCTTCACCGGATTTTGGGCAATGTATTCCCGAAACCCCGCGATGCTTTCCTTAGTGTCCGCTCGAACCTCGGAAAAGCTGGTCTGCCAGACTTCGCCCAGGTATCCGAATTCCTTCTTCAGACGGTAGGAGAATCTTCCCTTAATGAGTTGCATGGCCTTCTCGATTGTCGTATCGCCCGGAACCGTGATGAGCAGGTGTAGGTGGTTGGGCATCACGACGAAATCGTGCAAGTGGAACTTCCGTGCCGCCACATAGGAGCGCAGAACGTCGATCAGAAGTGTTGCGTTGCGGTCGGACTGCAGAAGTCGGCGCCCCGCGTGTGTCTTGGTGGTTGCAAAGAAAGTGCGCGTTGAGCTGAGAATCTCGTCCGGGCGGGCGTTGCGGCCTGGTCTTGCCATGGCAGGGGCTGAAGCCCCGTTCCTTCTTCTTCGCATTCTACGGCACGGCTCAAGCCGAGCCCTGATACAAAACACCTGCTGGTTAGCGTTGTGCTTTCAGCAGGGTGGTCCATTTCCCAGTAGCCCACTGAGGCACCCATGGGCCGGTGGTAAATCAGCTTCCCTGAGACCCGGGCCACCCGCCTTGCCGAACGCTTCCGGGTATCAATGTTTTCCGCTTAAGCGGTACATTGGCGTCCTTCTGACTGGCATTGATCCGTCGTAGAAGTCCGCCCTGCTGAGATAGGCTGTGACATCGCGGGATGTCTCTTGGTTGTCAAGCTGCATGTAGACGCGAAGTTTTACTCGCCGTCGGCTGGTGTTAGTAATAACCGGTTCACCTTCAGAGTACCAGTGATGCGCCACCGTTCCATCGATTACCGCAGTGAACAGCAAGGGTCCAGCCTGTGTAGTATCGACACGACCGTAGAAACTGTCAGCGGCATCGTACATTTCAATGTGCGTCAGTTTGACCTCCGGGTCTTTCAAGGTAAAGTATGCAGTCAATGCCGCTAAAACCTGCGCCTCACCTGACACTTCAATGGAAACCCTCTTCGAGTGAAGCAGTTCCGTACTGTGTTGTTCGTGTTGCCGGTCATCAACACTAGCGACGTGGAGTCGAACTTTTTCGACTTCTTCCTCTAAACGCTTAAGATCTTCCGCCGTTGGAGCCTTTCTCGAATAGTGGATTGCTACGCTTGCCGCAACTGCGGCAACGACAGTAAAGCCTAGCGTCCAATCAGCTACGGCGTCAGCGATGTATAGCATAGTCACAAGTCTCGATATGGAACGTCGGATGTTGCGACTTCAACGTGAAGTTTCAATTTCCTGAAAAATGCTTCCACTGCTTGTTGGGATAGTTCCTTATTTGGCGTCGGCCCAATCACCACACGATCAATGAACTGCCATCTTCCAGCCAGCGGTGAGAACTGAATTTCAACGGGGTCTTTAGAATGTCCAGACTCATGTCGGGGGATTGAGACAACAACATAGGGAATAAGCGACGAGGGAGATTGACGAAATTCGAACAGATCATGCTGCCCGAAAACGGCGTCAACGATGATGCGGAACTCTTTTTCTTGACTGAATGAGGGGTGTTTGTTGAAACATGCGAATCGTTCAGCTATGAACTTAATAGCATTCTGAAGTGACAGTGTATTCCCCGCCATTTCTGCAATTTTCTTAGCCGCATCGACTATGATGTAAATCTCCGCGTCAAGATTTTCAACATTGTAGTCGACCTTATTAAACATCACCGTGGGGCGTAGCGATGAGTTATCAACGTTTTGTAAATACGCTCGTTTCAAACAGTCAACTTTGAATCCGATTGAAACGCCATTTCCGTTTTGGCAATATGAGCGCCATTGAGGTAGAGAGTCGGCGAGTCGTGAGAACGACGCCACAAACGGACGGACGGTAAAGTGCCATGTTTGCGAGTCATTGAGAAGAAGATCAAACATCGTCTTATCGTCATCAGGATGCCTCTTTAGAAACCACTCTAGAAAATGAGGGATTCTCGCCCGGATCAGCTTAATGTAGTGTTCCTGCTCCGACACATCGTTAAGGTATTGAATGCTAGTTGCCCAAATTGACTCACTGTTCGCGATCTTCATCATCGCGTCCATGCTCGTGTAGTGATAGACGACTTCCGGTTCTTTCTCTTTCGACTTAGGGTCAGTAGGCATCCGCACAAATGATACCGCGAACCGGGAAGTTCATAGGCGGGTGGCCCGATTCCCAGGAATCAAATGAACCACGACATGGGGTGCCCCGGAGCCTGTCCTGAGCGAAGTCGAAGGATCTCGATTTTGAGACCCGGGATCGCGCTGCACTTCTCCCCGCCCCGCGGTCCAGAGGGACTCAATTTCGGCGGTCCCGACCTCTCCGGTTGCCTGTGCAGCCCGCCTTGGCGGGCAAAAGACGCTAGCCCCAGGCGCGAGCCTGGGGTTGACGCGAGGGGAGTGACACACAGCCCGCTTCAGCGGGCGAAAGATTCAGCTCCACATCGTGGGTTCGTCGAATTCCACGCGATGCTTCTTGAGGAACGCGAGAAATTCGTCCTGGAACGAAGACCGCAAATGATGCCGCGCCTGGTCGCGTATGGTTCGGACGACGGATTCCCGGCTCGATTCACTTACGCTGAACGCTGCATACAGACCCTAACTTTTCTTGGTTTTAGTCACCCTCAATTGCTAACTTTTCTAGGTTACGAATATTCTAAAACGCAACTTTTCTAGGTACATGTCCGCGAAAACTGCAACCTCTCAGGGTTAGATTTGGGGCCAAAAGCTAACCATTTAAGCGAACATTTACGCGGTTTTCCGCACCATTTTTGCGAACATTTCGCGTGATTTCACAGGGCTTACCATCCTCCGCGAGAAACCACTCACAATTCGTTGATTTCTTCGAGGGCGCGAACCCACCCTAGCCGGAAAAACAGAAACCCGGCGAGGATGGGGCACCCAGCTTTCAGGTGGTTTGTCAGTGCTCGGGGGAGAGGGTAATGGTGGCGCAGCCGAGGGTGTAGTTGAAGCAGGCGTGCTCGGTGTTGGGGGTGGCGAAGAAGCCTTTGAGGTTGAGAGCCGAGCAGACACGCGTGATGAAGGCGCGGGGCTTGACAGATGCGAGACCCTCAGCCGAGGAGGATGCGAGGCCGGAGTTCTTCCAGCAATGCCGGTCTTCCGGACGAAGCCGAAGCTTCGGTTGCTTTGGGCCGGCGGCAGGGAAATTGCTGACGCCACCACGCACCGCGCGCAGCGTTAACAGGTTGCGAGTATCATGGCACCGAGGTTGGGCCAGTGTGTACGTGTGACAGAATCGAGCACTGGCAATTGGTTGCTCAGGAGAGGCAGGCTTTCAATAAGGATCGAAACCAAAGATGAATTCGCCGCAAGCCGGTCCATACATTCTCAATCTGGATAGCCCCGAGGCAACACTGGAACGGGTGGGCGGCAAGGGCGCATCGCTTGCGCGGATGGCGGCGGCTGGCCTGCCCGTTCCGCCCGGCTTCCATATCACCACCGCTGCATATGACCGCTACGTGGATGAGAACCATCTCGGTGAGAGAATCCAGTCCGCCGCGGCACAAGCACAGGCCAACGACCCCGCCACGCTGGACCGCGCGTCAGCGCAGATTCAATCCCTCTTCGCGCAAGGCACGATCCCCGATGACATCGCCGAAATAATACGGCGGCGGTATGGCGAACTCGGCGCCAATACTCCCGTGGCGGTGCGCTCGTCGGCAACGGCGGAAGATCTGCCGGACATGTCGTTCGCGGGCCAACTGGAAACGTACCTCAACGTGCGCGGCGGCGATGAAGTGCTGGATGCGGTCAAGCGGTGCTGGGCGTCGCTGTGGACGGGACGCGCGATCGGCTACCGGCAGCGACAGGGGATCCGGCCTGAAGACGTCAGCATGGCCGTTGTCGTACAGCAACTTGTTGCCGCCGAGGTTGCAGGCGTGGTCTTCACCGCGAATCCGGTGACGGGCGCGCGTGACGAACTGATGATTAACGCGGCATGGGGTTTGGGCGAGGCGATCGTGAGCGGCCGCGTGACGCCGGACACGATTGTGGTCAACAAACAGACGAACGCGATTGCATCCCAGGAAATCGCCAGCAAAGACGTGATGACCGTGCGCTTGAACCTGGGCACGCGCGAAGAGGTTGTTCCGGCCGGCAAGCGCAAACGAGCCGCGCTGGAGCCGGCTCAAGCCGCGGAACTGGCACGGCTCGGCATGAAAATCGAGCAGCTCTACGGCCAGCCGATGGACATCGAATGGGCCATGTGCGATGGGCGGATTTTCATTTTGCAGGCGCGGCCAGTGACCGCGCTGCCCGAAGCGCGCGCGGCGCTGGAATGGACGGTCCCGCGCAAGCGAGCCCGATACTTCAGAACCAGCGTAGCCGAATTGCTGCCTGAGCCGCTCTCGCCATTGTTTGCGACGCTGGCATTGCCGCTGTGGAGTGAAGCGACGCTGCAGATCATGGCGGAGGCGATGGGGCTTCAGCGCGACTCGTTTGCGCTCCTGACCATCCATGACTTTGCCTATTACGAAATGGCCTTGAATGCGCGGCAAACGGTCGGGCTGTTTTTCACCATAATGATGCGAGGACGCAGGATGGTCAGGATGCTGCGCACGGCGACGGCGCAGTGGGCCGACGAAGCGCACCCGCGTTATACGAACGTGGTTAGCGAGTGGACCGGACGCGACTTGGCCGCAACGGCCGCGCTGGAATTGCTCGCCGGCGCACACCAGATCGTGGAAGTTGCGGCAAATTACTATGTGAGCATCCAGCTCGTCCTCGCAGCCGTAAATCTGAGCGAAGCCATCTTTACAAGCGTCTACAACCGCGTCATCAAGCGCAAGAGCGACCCGCCGACACTGACTTTTCTGCTGGGTTTCGATAGCGCCCCGATCCGCGCGGAGAAGTCGCTCTATGATCTGGCGATGTGGGCGCGCAATGAAGGCGAGCTTGCCGGATATCTTGCGCGGACGAGCGGCAAGGACATTGCGGCGGCGTACGAATCGCAATCGGCGCCGATAGCCGACGAAAACTGGCGCGAATTCACCGGACGCTTCGGGGAACATCTGAATCGATTCGGTCATGCCGTCTATGACCTGGATTTTGCCAAGAGCCTCCCCGCCGAGGCTCCGGCGTCGTTGCTCGAAACGCTGAAATACTTTGTTTCGGGACAAGGCCGCAACCCCTACGAGCGGCAGGCGGCGGCAGCGGCGGCGCGGGAGCAGGCCGCCGAATCGTTGCTCGCGCGCCTGGGCGGGCTGCACCTGCGGTTGTTCAAGCGTGTGCTCGGCTGGGCGCAACGCTCGGCGCCGCTGCGCGAGGACGCGCTTGCTGACGTCGGGTTGGGATGGCCGGTGCTGCGCCGCATCTTGCGCGAGGCAGGACGCCGGCTGGTTGCGGCGGGCGTAATTGCCGAACGCGACGAGGTGTTTTGGCTGAAGTGGGAAGAGCTGGAGGAGGCAGCGCGCTCGCTCGATGCCGGCCGGTCCGCAGGGGAGTGCCGCCGCGCGATAGCGGAGCGACGCGAGACCTGGCAATGGGAGCAGCGTGTCACGCCACCAGTCGCGTTGCCAGTGAAGGGTGGCGCACGGATCCTGGGCCTTGACTTCAGCCGCTGGATGCCCGCGCGCAGTGGCCAAGCGGCCGGCAGCACCATTCGAGGAATTGGCGCCAGCCCAGGGAGGGTGAGTGGCCCGGCCTGTGTGATTCACGGTCCTGAAGAATTCGGCCTGATGAAGCCGGGCGATATTCTGGTCGCCAACATCACAACGCCGGCGTGGACGCCGCTGTTCGCCCTCGCGTCAGGGATCGTTACGGATGTGGGCGGCCCGCTGAGTCACAGCTCGATTGTGGCGCGTGAATACGGCGTACCGGCCGTGCTGGGGACCGGCGTGGCCACCCACCGCATCCGCGGCGGGCAGCACATCACGGTGGACGGCGATGGCGGTGTGGTGACGTTGGGTGGATGACAGCGCAGAGGTTAGGCGGGGATTTGAGTGCGGGACCCGACGCGGCCTGACACGGCCCGACCCAGAGGGTGCCCTGACGCCCCGACGCCCCGGTACCCCGCTGCGGACTTAATTTTCATCGTTGATGAATGAACTGATGTACGGGCTGAAGCCCGTACCCTTCAAAAAGTGTGTCTGATTCGATTGGCACCCTTCGGCTGCGCTCAGGGCAGGCTTTAAACTCGTGCCCTTTCAAGACGACGAAAGGCAACCGCAGATCCTTCGACTCGGTCGCCGTGGCGACCTTGCTCAGGATGACAGGCGCAAGGGTGGGGTGGGGTTGTTCCGGGTGCGGGTGTGGACACCCGCACGAGAGCCGGACTAGAGTCCGGCGCTACGCGAGCGACTGTCAGGTGGTTTGCCAGTGCTCGGGGGAGAGGGTGATGGTGGCGCAGCCGAAGGAGTAGTTGAACCAGGCGTGCTCGGTGTTCGGCGTGGCGAAGAAGCCTTCGAGGTTCAGAGCGGAGCAAACACGCGAGATGAAGGCGCGGGCCCCGTAGAAGAGGGTGAAGAAGCTGTCCCAATCGACGGTGAAGAGGAAGGAGTGGTCGGGGACGAGGAGGGTTCCGCGCATTGGGAAGGGTACGGAGCCGCTGCGGAGGGCGGCGATGGGGATGCGCGCGACGGGGTTGGATTGCGGGAATTCGGGGACGAAGAGGAGTTCGCCGGCGCCGGCGGCTGCAAAGACATGAAGAAAATCGGACCGGAGGAGTGGTTCGAGACGGCCTTCGACGGGCATCCAGATGGGCTGGGACTGGAGGAATGTCTGGAGGCTGTCGCGGGCGGCGGGGTCGGCGAGGTGGTCGGGCAGAGAGCCAATGGAGGTGAGGAGGGCTTGATTGACGCGCGCGCAGGAGGAGAGATTGGTTTGCGCAGCGACTTCGGACCAGGGACACTTTGTTCCGAGAGCGAGGATTTGCGCGTCGCCGGGATACTGGTGGGTCGTGCTCCAGGCGAGGGACTGGGGAACGCGGATAAAGGGATGAAGAACGACAAAGACAGATTCGAAGAGGCCGCCATAGGCTTCGACCAGCGGGATGCTGTAAGGCGGATAGGTGAATTCTTCGGGCTGCACGAAATCGGACGATAGCAGCGGGGGGCGGGAGAATGCGGTGTTTGCCGTCACGAGGAAACAGGGGTCAGGGATCAGGGGTCAGAAAAGCAGGGAACAGGCAGTAAGGAGTAGCGAACAGGCGAGGGCGGCGGGAAGAACGGAGAACAAAAGCGTGGGGCGGCGGTCGTTTTCCAGTCGTGCGATCGTACGGTGGTTACGCTGCGGCCAGACGAGTGAGAGTCAATACGGTGATGTCGTCCTCCTGCCCGAATTCCTGGGCAGTATGAACAATGGATTTGGCAGGCTCGCCGGAAATCGCCGCGGTTCGCTCAAACCCGAAGAGTTCACCCAAACTGTTGCGTGCCTCCGCTACTCCATCGGTCACCAAGGTCAGGCGCTCACCTGCAGCCAGCCGGAAGGTGGACTCGGTGTAGGTAGAGCGGGGACTGAGACCGAGCGGCAGGCCGTTTTCCACGGGAATCTCCTTGCCCTGCAGATAGGGAGCCGGATGGCCGGCATCGGCCATGGTCACCGTCCCATCGGGGTCGGCGCGGAGAACAAGGCAGGTGGTGAACCCTCCCTCGCTGCGGCCCCACATGCGCTCGTTCATGGAGGCAAGAATCTCGCTTGGCTTCTGCGTGTAACGGGCAAGCGTTCGCACGGTGCCTACGAGCAGGCTTACGGTCATGGCAGCAGGCGTGCCCTTTCCGCTTACGTCTCCAATCACCGCGAGGACTCCGCCATTCTGCATGGGAATGATTTGAAAGAAATCGCCGCCGACCTGCTGCGCTGGTTGATATTCACTCTCTAAGGAGAAGCCGGGGATGGCGGGAATGGCCTCGGGGATGAGCACGTGCTGCACCTGGCGCGCCTGCTCGATCTCATGGCGAAGCTGCACGCTCTCGCGCTGGCCGCGGATGAAGCGGCGCATCATGAGGACGGAGATGATGGCCAGCATGAGGAGAGTAGCAATCATGCCCACGGTGAACGTCACGCCAAACATGCGCAGGATCATGGGCATGTGGAGGACCATGAGTTCCTCCTGATAGGCCCAGACGCAGGTGAGAAGAATTGGGGCAAGCGCCAGCCAGCCATCTGCCGGCCGGTTGCGCATGCCGCGATACGTGATCCAGAGCAGAAGCGCGCCGAACGCCAGCTTAAGCACCATCGTGACCGGGAGCAGCCAGGCAGAAGCCTCGACGGGAATCATCGTGCCGAGAATCGGCGGCCGAATTAACGCCATGCCAATCGTCAGCAGAGCGGTCAAAGCCCACGCGATGCGCGCGATTCTCCTGATGCTCTTCAACTCAAACCAGTGGGCCCAGAACAATGCCCAGAGTCCAAGTTGTAAGGGAATGATGATCACATCAAGGAGGATCGTTTCGATGTTCATGGGGAGGATTGCGTAGTAATACCCCAGGACGATCAGGCCACTGTGCCCGAACCCTACCATGCAGGCAAGAGCCAGCCATAAGTAAGCAACTTCATTGCGATCGAGCCAGTAGAGGGTGAATCCGAACAGCGTGGCGAGCAGCAGAAGGGCTGTTGTGAGAAGGTTGCCTATTTGTGTGCGATTGACGTCGTCCCATTCGAGGCGCAGCATGGCGTCAACGGCGGACGATTCTCCGAGGACCGGCGGCCCATGCAATCCGCCTGCGTCCTGACTGATCAGCGGCGTGCTGGGCTCCATCCAAAACCGGATTGCGATCGTCAGGGTACCCTGGGAGGCGTTCAGGGGCAATTCGAACGATCGAGGCTGGGCGTTGTAGAAAACCGCTGTGTGAGCCTTGAATCGCCCAAACTGGCCGATCTGTTGGCCATTGACGAAGACCTGGTAGGCGTCATCGAAATTGATTGGCATCGTGAGGGCCAGCGCAGGAACTCCAGCGCTGGAGATGGCGTTTTCCAACTGGACGCGCAGGCGATACCACGCAAAGCCAGCCAGCTTGGGATATCCATTTGCGGTCCAGCCGGGGACAAACCCACCGGAACCGGTGATGGGATCGTAAGACCCTTCCGGAAGCGTGAGATCCAGCGAGCTCCATCCGGAATCATCGAAATCCGATTGCGCCCATTCCATGTTGTCGCCGGGGTGGAACTTCCAAGGGCCGCTGAGGACCAGCACGGAGTCGCCAATTGTGCCTTTGACCAGACCCGGCTGGGCGCAGGCGGCGACGGCGGGAAAGACAAGGGGAAAAAGGACGGCCAGCGAGATCGCCCGATAAAGAACGCCGCCGAGACATCTTGAACCCACACAGCACCTCCATCGTGCGAGAGGCAAAAACGTCAAGTGTCGAAAGCCCTAACAGCATACTCCAAAACCATAGGGAGCGCTGTGCCGTTCGGCGACTAGGAACGGTCCACCGGGCCGGAGGGCGAGGATAGGATGGCGTTGACGGACCTGCATCGTGCGGCAAGCCTGGTGAATCCAAGGTTGCACAGGAGGGATCGCTTTTATGCCAGAGAAAATTGCTTTCATCACTGGCGGAAATCGCGGAATCGGGTTCCAGACGGCGCTGGAGTTGAAGGATGGAGCCAAGGTCGTGATCGGGTCGCGGGATCTGAAGAAGGGCGACGAGGCGGTGAAGAAGCTGCGCGCGGCGGGTGTGGATGCGGACGTGCTCGCGTTTGACGTGACGCAGCCGGCGAGCCATCGGGCGGCGTATGACTACTTCAACTCGCGCTACGGGCGGCTGGACATCCTGGTGAACAATGCGGGGATCGCGGGAGGGGCGTATCCGTGGACGGGGCCGGAGGACTCGGTTGCCGAGGTTCCGATGGCGCTGCTGCACGAGGTGTTTGAGACCAATTTCTTTGCGCCGGTGGCGCTGACCAAGAGGCTGCTGCCGCTGATCAAAGAGAGCCGGGCAGGGCGGATTGTGAATTTGTCGAGCATTCTGGGGTCGTTGACGCTTCATGCCGATCCCGAGTCGGACATCTACGACGTCAAGTCGTTTGCTTACGATGCGTCGAAGACGGCGCTGAACGCGTTTACGGTGCATCTGGCTTATGAGCTGCGCGATACGAAGATCAAAGTGAATTCGGCACACCCCGGATGGGTGAAGACGGATATGGGCGGACCGGAGGCGACGCTGGAGCTGAGCGAGGGCGGTAAGACGAGCGCGATGCTGGCCACGCTGCCGGAGGATGGTCCGACGGGAGGGTATTTTCATCTGGCGGAGAAGCTGCCATGGTAAGGGCAGGGAATAGCCACCCCAACGACGAAGACCTGTCGCTCCGCCCAAGAAGCGAAGGGCCGCTTCTTGGGGCCCGGTCGTTGGGGGCCCCGGCAGGGAGTAGGGAATAGGGAGTAGGGAATAGGGGTAGGGGCGGCGAGAGAGCAAGTGAGCAGGTTAGCGATTCAGCGAGGCGGTGAGTGAGCGAAGCGGCGGGGACGAAGGGATCCTTCGGCTTCGCTCAGGACAGGCTCCGGGACTCAGGGATGTAGCGAACAAGAGACAGGCGGGGTTGGCGCACTAGCGGCGGGGTGCTTGCCAGCGAACAGCAAAGCATGACAACCTTAAAAGAACTGTGCGATTTGCGCAGGCGAAGGAGTAATAGAACCCACCATGCCCATCCAAACCACTGAGAAGATCTGGCACAACGGCAATTTGATTCCCTGGGAAAAGGCGACGATCCACGTGATGAGCCACGTGATTCACTACGGCTCGAGCGTGTTTGAGGGGATTCGCTGCTACGGTCAACCGCACGGATCGGCGGTCTTCAGGCTGCCGGAGCACATGCAGCGGCTGCTGGACTCGGCCAGGATCTACCGCATGGAGATTCCGTTCACGCTGGAGGAGCTGTGCGCGGGGGTGGTGGATACGATCGAGGCCAACGGGGTGGCGCCGTGCTACATCCGGCCGATTGTGCTGCGCGGGTATGGGGAGATTGGGGTGAACCCGAAGGGATCGCCGATTGAGGTGTACATCGCGAACTTTCCGTGGGGCAAGTACCTTGCGGGGCATGGCGGCGCGGATGTGTGCACCTCGAGCTGGCACCGGCTAGCGCCGAACACGATGCCGGCGCTGGCCAAGGCCGGGGCGAACTACATGAACTCGCAGCTCATCAAAATGGAAGCCGAAGTGAACGGCTACCAGGAGGGAATTGCGCTGGATGTGAACGGGCTGGTGAGCGAGGGATCGGGCGAGAACATCTTTATTGTGCGCAGCGGCGTGCTGTTCACGCCGCCGCTGGCGAACTCGGCGCTTTCGGGGATTACGCGCGACAGCGTGCTGACGATCGCGCGGCACCTTGGCCTGCCGGTGACTGAGCAGCCGATTCCGCGCGAGCTCTTGTATATCGCCGATGAGGTGTTCTTCACGGGGACGGCGGCGGAGGTGCAGCCGATACGGTCGATCGATCGCATCGCGGTTGCCGACGGGAAGCCGGGCGAGATCACGAAGAGGATCGCGGACGAGTTCTTTGGCATTGCCAATGGACTGAAAGCGGACCGCTTTGGCTGGCTGACACCGGTGAAGGTGGACACGAGCGAGACGGTGACGGCGTGAGAAGCAGCTTCTAGCTGCTAGCCCCTAGCTTCCAGCTTGGAATCGAGGGCCCTTTGGCGTGTGCCGGAGGGCCTTTGGATTTTAGGCGGCGCCGTATACTGTGCAGTGCCCTGAAGCGGCCGAATGCGCAGTACGAAAGGCGCTGCAATGACGACGAAAGAGGCTGAAGTTCGAAAACGGCTCCGCGTTGTGGTTGTTCTGCTGGAACTCGCTTCGCTGGCCCTGCTGGCGCTTTTGCTCTGGCAGAAGACAGTGCCCGACACGATGGGCATTCTCCTGCTTCTTCTCCTTCCCATTGCATTTGGCCTGCACGTGACCGAGGAGTTCATTTTTCCCGGCGGATTCATCGCGTGGGATAACGTGTTCCGGCCGCAGTTTACCGATACGCCGGGATCATTTTTCGTGAAGGTCAACACGTATCCGGGGATCTTCGCGTTCCTTGTTGTGCTGGGCGCGTTCGACTATCGGGGCGGGTACGGCATGGGGGTTGCGAGCTGGCTTTATTTCTCGACGTTCATGAGCTGGAACGCGATCTTCCACCTACGCGGAGCAATTCGCACGAGGCGTTATTCGCCCGGGATGGTAACGGGAATCGCGCTCTTTATCCCGCTCATGATCGCCGCCTACGTACACTTCATGGCGAATCGTGTCGTCGGCTGGCCGATTGCGGCGCTTTGCGTTGCTTTCGCGCTGTTGACTCAACCAGTTCTTGACCTGATCAAGAGGCGCGGGCGGAAGAAGACGGCCTGAGCTTGAGGCAGACCGGTCCGATTTGCGTTACGGAGTTTGTTCGCCTTTGGCTCCGTGTACGGCCGCGCGGTGAGCGCCAATTATGATGAATCGGAGAGCCACACAGGTGACGCGCAGGATGCGGAGCTCTGTCGTGCCGCGGGAAAGGAAGATTCGCGCCAAGTGAAACCCGACATGACAGTTTCGTTCGCTGGGCTGGAGCTGGTGAATCCGGTGATCGCCGCCAGCGGCACCTTTGGCTACGGCATTGAATTTGAAGACATCGTGTCGCTGGAGCGCCTGGGCGCCATCGTGACCAAGGGGATCTCGCTGGAGCCGATGGCGGGTCATGCCGCGCCGCGCCTGCTGCAGACGGCGGCGGGGATGCTGAACGCCATCGGGTTGCAGAATGTGGGCGTGAAGGAGTTTGTGGAGGGAAAGTTGTCGGCCATGAAGCGGCACCCGAAGTGCAAGGTGATTGTGAATGTCTTCGGGCACACGGTGAAAGAGTATATCGGGGTGATCGACCGGCTGAACGATGCGGAGGGGATTGCAGCCTACGAATTGAACGCATCATGCCCCAACGTGCACGCGGGCGGAATGACGTTTGGCGCCGATCCCTATGCGCTGGAAGAGCTGGTGGAACGGACGAAGAGAGTGGCCATTCAACCGCTCATCGTGAAACTCTCACCGAACGTGACCTCCGTCGGTTACATGGCGCGCGTGGCCGCCGATGCGGGCGCCGACGCAGTGAGCCTGGTGAATACGTTCCTGGCCATGGCGATCGATGCGGAGGCGCGGCGGCCGCGGCTGAGCAACGTGACGGGAGGGTTGTCGGGCCCGGCGATCAAGCCCATTGCGCTGCGCATGGTGTACGAGACGGCGCGGGCAGTGAAGATTCCGATTCTGGGGATGGGTGGCATTATGACGCCAGCGGATGCGGTGGAGTTCATGCTCGCCGGGGCGACGGCGGTCGAAGTGGGCACGGCAAGCTATGCCGACCCGCGCGCGACGGAGCGGCTGGCGAAGGGGCTGGAGTCGTGGTGCAAGAGCCACGATGTGGCGAAGGTGGCGAGCTTGACGGGAGCGTTAGAGACAGGGAAGAAGGCCTAGGGAGTAGGGGTCAGAGATCAGAGATCACCCTCTCAGTTCCTAGGCCGCACCGCTCCCACATTCCGTGTTTTTTCAATCCCTTAGAAGGAAAAGTTCGTCTGAAAGACGATGGTGCGATTGCCGGGGGTGGGGCTGCCGAATTGGCCTCCGGCGAGCGATTGCGTCTGGTTGAAGAGCGGCGAGAGCAGGACGCCATTCGGCGTGCCCAGATTGACCATGTTCAAGAGGTTGTTTGCGCCGGCAACGAGGGTGAGATTGTAGCGGCGCGGAGCGGCAGCATCGAGACGAATGGCCGCGCCCCCGCCGCTCAAGCCGCGCCCGCTGACGCTGCCACCGCTGTTTGGGTTATAGGTCTGTCCTTCTCCCTCGGTTTTGATTCTTGGACCGATGCCAATGACCTTGCTGATGCGAACGTGAACGACCGCATTGGCCGGCCCGGTGCCGATGCCGTAGGGGACGATCGGCTCGTCTTTGCCCGCGGGATTGGTGTCGAGGCAACCATACTGCGTGGAGACGACATCGGGAGTACCGCATACACCGTAGGTAGGGCGCGCGTTGAATTGATTGTTGCCGGTGAGGTCGTCGCCGATAGTCAGGTTGTAGGGAGTGCCGGACTGCGTGGCAAGCAATGAGGCGATGACAATTCCATGAGGCGCGGTGTAGCTCTCAATCAGCGTGAAGCGATGGCGGATGCCGAAGGTCGCGCGGCCGTAATCGAGACCGGGATCTTGCGCGGCCGAGGGGAAGGAGTAGACGCCCTGGGTGTCGCTTTTGGCCTGGTTGAGAACATAGTTACCGTTCATTGTGAGGTGCCTGAGCTGAACGCTCGTGGAGAGGATGACTTGATTTTGGCGGTAGAAGCCGCCGGACTGGAACTGATAGTTGTAAAGCGCGGGCGTGGCGCCGGTGACGGTGTAGTCGGCGACGTCAAAAGTGGGCGCGGTGACATTGTTCGAGAGGTACTGGTGCACTCCCTGCGTGTAGAGATAAGTGACGTTGGACATGACCTTTTTGGTGAGCTGGCGGTCGACACCGATACCGGCCTGCATGTTGAGCGCGGCGTGGAAGTGCGGATCGATGGTGTGAAAGGAGGGAACGGGCGAGCCGAGCGAGGTTAAGAGGGAAGCAGGCTCAGGGGCGTTGGGATCGTAGAAGGGCGGATTCTCGACGACATAGCTCTTCTGATTGACAAGATTGTCGTGGATGGTCTGCATGATGTAGGGCGCGGCGCTGCCCCCATTGAAGCCGTCGGGCCCGGTGAAGCGGTTGTAGAACCAGCCATAACCGGCGCGGACGACGGTTTTTGCAGGAGTCTTGCCAGTGCGTCCGGGGCTCCAGGCCAAGGCAATGCGGGGCGCAAAATCCGCGTGGTCGTGGATGCGGTTCTGGCCTTCAAAGCGCAAGCCGAAACCCATCATGAGGCTCGGCTTCCAGTGCCAATCATCCTGAAAAAAGAGCGAACCATCAAAGAGGGTGACCCGCGCCACCGGATTGGTGATGACGGTGGCCGAGTATTGCGCGGGCGTACCTGCCTGATAGGCGGCGACGCTATTGAAAAAGTAGCTGCCGTTGGAGCCGGCGGTGGTGGAGTTCGCATCGCGAGTGGCACGCAGGCGGACGCCGAAGCGCAGAGTGTGGCTGCCGGCCGTTGCCGTTGAGTAGTTTTGGAGGGCGAACATGTTCGCGAGGTTATGCTCGGCGCCCGCGCCGTTGCCGCCGGTGGTAAATGCGCCCTGAACAGTAACCGTTGGAGCAAGAGAAGCAGGAGTCTGGTTGCTGCTGGTGCGATCCCACAAAAAGCGCGTTTCGTTGACCAGCCGGGGATTGACGATGATGGTATCGCCGATCTGCAACTCGTTGTAGATGGTGGCGCCATTGCTCGCCAACTGGGGAAGGTTGAGCGTGCCCACGCCGCTGCCAGCCTGTGTATTTCGATAGAACGCGTCGCGGATGGTGAGCATGTTGCTCTTGCCGAGTTGGAAGTCGATGCGCGGGCCGATGGAGAAATAGGTGCCGGGGGTGGGAAACGCCTCGACGAGGTTCGCGGCAGGGTTTGCCGGATTCAGCGCGTTGACGATGGTCTGATTCTGGCGGTCGAAGCGAGTGGCATGAAAGAACCAGGTCGCGGTCTTCGATAGGGGTCCGCTGATATCTCCAAAGATGCCGTAAAAATAGTAGCTGGGCTGCGGGGAGATAAAGGGATTGGCGGTGTTGAGCGGGGAACAGTTGCCGTAGCTGCTGAGGCTGCCCTTCAACTTCTGTGTGCCCGGTTTGGTAATGATCTCGACGCGGCCGTAACCAATGCGGTCGAACTCCGCGGAGAAGGGGTTCTGATTGACACGGATTTCGAGAATAGAGGATTTGGGCGGAATCTGGCCACCTTCGAAGCCGTCGATGTAGATCTGGCCGCCGTTGGGTCCGGCGGCGGGGCCGGCGAGCGCCTGCAGTTCGTTCTGCAATTCGTTGGGATCGTCGGAGAGCGCATCGAGGGCGCTGCCGTTGATCACAGTGGCGCCGGCGTTCTGATCGGGGGCTAGGCTGACCGTCGGATTCTGGCCCTCAACCGTGACCTGCTGCTTTTCGACCTCGATGGTGAGGGAAATGTTGAGCTCCTTCGCCTGGCCGGCGGCAAGAGAAATGCCGGAGACGGTGAACGGAGCGAAGCCCTTTGCGGCGGCGGTGACAGTGTAGACGCCGGGAGCGAGAACGCGGAAGGCGTACTGGCCGTCGGCGCTGGATTTTGTCTGCAGAGTTTGCGCGCCGTTGGTGAGCAAGATGGCTGCGCCCGGCACAACGGCTCCGCTGGGATCCTGCACCTGACCATGCAACGCGGCGGTTTGCGCGGCAGCCATGGACGGCAAGGCCAAGGCAAAAAGAAACGGAAGAAACGCGGGGCGCCGCAGCTGAAAGATCATGATCTCCTGTTCGACGGGGAGGCTGGAATTGATCGCTTTGACAAAAAACGTTCGGCAAAGGGAAGCAAGTGAATCAGTTCTGTACGTAAAACGCACGTGCAGTGCGTCCGGTTATCAACCTCTACGTGCGGGTGCGGCGGTTCGTTCCGTTGGCCCATTTGGAGCGCTCGCGCCGCGTGCGGGGAGCCAGCGAGACGCAGGGAATTCCTAGCGCTTCGATGTGTTAGACACCGGAAACCGGAGAAGTGTTCCCCGCTGCTGCGGAGAGATGCGCGCATTCTCCTATTTTATTTCCGCAGGCACAGGCGGGACGGGATGCAAAATCGGCGAGCGCGTGGTGTTGCTAGAGGCGCTTGATGAAGGCGAGGGCTTCGGCGAGTTGGGGGAAGCGCGCTTCCTCGGCCTTGAACTCGCTGGAGTGGATGCAGCGGCGCAGGCCGCGCGCTTTGATGGGGTGCTTGAGGTGCAGCATCTCGTGGAAGAGCAGGTACTCGAGGGCGTAGCGCGGGCTGGAGGGGCGGTCGAAGACGCGGCTGACAACGATGGTGTTGTGGGCGGCGTCGTAGTGGCCGAGCGAGCGCTTGGCGTGGTGCTCGCTCCAGGTGAGATCGGGACGGCCGAGGAGACCGCCAAAGAAGCGCGTGTTGAGCGAGTCGAAGACCTCTTCGAGGTGGAAGTAGCGGCCTTGAGGGCCGAAGTAGCGCTTGCTGCCGCGCGCCGTGCGGATGAGCTCGGTTTGGCGCGTGACGGCAGCGCTGGAGGCGAAGCGCTTGTAGCGAAGGTTGTGCGCGCGATCAATGGGCTTGCGGTAAAGCTTGGCGAGAAGGATGTGGGCGATGGCGTGAATGACGGACTGGGGCGCGCCTTCGAGCAGGTCAGAGAGGTTGACGAAGATCTGGCCCTCGCGCAGGCGGATGGTGGTGTTGAGCGAGGTGAAGCGCCGGAAGCGCACATGAATGGACGGCATGGGCGCGCGGGGGCGGAGGGCGCGGTACTCGTGCTGAAAGATGGGGGCGAAGTCGGGGGTCACCAAAAGCGAGAATAGCAGGGAATAGGGAGTGGGGAGTAGCCAGTAGGGAGTAGGGAATAGGGAGTAGGGAGTAGGGAGTAGGGAGTAGGGAGTAGGGAGTACGGAGTAGCCAGTAGGGAGTAGCCAGTAGGGATCAGGATTCGGCTTCCGCCTCAGGTCCTGAGCTTCCTCATCATCACAACGAGTATCCGGCCAATTTCATCGCACAGACTTTCTGCGTGGCGGCGTTTCGCCTCTGAGCCAAACGCGAGTCCGCCGGCAATAACAAGTTGCGTTTGCACCTCACAATTTGAGCCCCTCGCATGACCGAGAAACTGAAGATACTCTCCTTTTGTCGATCGCCCGTAACCCTCAGCAATGTTGCTGGCGACGGAAACCGAGGCTCGCCGCAGCTGGTTCGTCAGGCCAAATTGCTCGGAAGCAGGAAAGGAAGCTGTGAGTTTGTAGATTGCCAGACTAAGATCGACGGCCCGCTGCCACACAATGAGATCTCTAAATGACCCGGTCATGATTCCTCTTTTCTTCATGTTCGCTGACAGCGAGCGTGAAGCAGGAATCGTATCATCGGGCGCGAAGATTCTCCAGTTTGGTTCCTACTCCCTATTCCCTATTGGCTACTCCCTACTGGCTATTCCCTGTTTTACTTCGGTTCGTAGCGGTCCTGGCCCTTCTCATCGGGATGAGCTTTGAAGTAGGCTTCCTGATCAGCGGTGAGCTGCTTGGCTTGATCGGCCAGATCGCCGATGCTGGCGAGGGCCTCTTTAAGTGAAAGCTCGAAGCCGGGCTCGCTGGGCAAGTCGTGCAGAACTCCCTGCCAACGAGCGATGCCCTCATTGAGCACCTTGAGTGATTTGCGAATGTCGGCCTTGCGCTGGGAGTAGACGTCGAGGTTGTCGCTGAGTTCGTCAAGGAGCGCGGCGAAGTTCTGAAGCTCGCCGTCGAGGCGTTGGCTGCGGGCGGGGGACTTGATGCGCTTGATCAAACCCCTGATGGTGTCGGAGCGGTCATCGAGAAACTTGACGTAGAGGCCGACGCGGGCCACAGGATCGATGCCTGCCTCGGCTATCTGCTCCTGCTGGGCCTCAGTGAGTGGCTCGGGTTTTTGCCTTTGCGCGGCGAGCGGCGCGACGAGTAACAGGCAGAAGAGGATGGCGGCGAGGGTGCGCATGACAGCATGCCTCCGGCGCTTTTATTCAAGCACAGAGATTCGCGCGCGGCAAAGCACGCGCGTGGCTTGTGCCTTGGTTGGTTTGGGTTGGACGCGCAAACGCAGTCGAGGTGAGAGGCGCGGCAGGCTATTTGTGGAAGACCTGCAGCATGGTCGCGTCCTTCACGTCGGTGACCTGAGCCAGGGTCTGCTGCACGAGAGGACGGTCTTCAATGCTGCTGGCTTGCAGCATCTCGTTAAGCCGGAAGGCGGTGCGGCTGAGCAGGAGCTGGGCGTTCTTGAGGCGCTTGTCATTGTTGGCCAGGGAGAGATGGATCTTCTGCGTGATGCGCTGAATCTGCCTGAGCAGGCCGGTTGCCTTGTTGACATCGCCGGCCGCGTACTGGCGAATGCTGAGCTCGGTCATCTGCTGCACAAGCTGGGAGTAGAGGAAGCACTGCTCGCGCGGCTGCGCCTGTTCAGCGCGTGCCTCGAGGGCATCGATGCTTTGCTGGGTGGGCGGGATATTGTCGGCCGATGAGGCACGCAGGGGGCCGACGTTCAGGCTCAGTGCGATCAACGCGGCAATCGGTACCACAGTCCGCATAAGGAACCTCCACCGATGCGGTTCTGCCCCCCAGAATTGTGCTTATAGTACCCTCATTGCGCAACAAACCGCAATAACTTGGATGCGGGATTTTGATGCTGCGAATAACGCAGGTACCAAGCAGGGGAGGGATCCCGGAAGGTGCGCGCATTCCTTTGAGTGGCTAGACGGTGGCCGGGCGCTATTTTTCGAGGATTTGCAGGCGTTGGCGGGCCTGCCATTCCTGATTTGGGAACTTGCCGCCCGAAGCGTCGAGAAAGCGGTGGTAATAGGTGGCGGCTTGGGCTTTTTGGTGCAGGGAATCGTAGGCCGTGGCCCAGAGGAAAAGGGTGGAGGGGATCTCCGGCAGGTAGCGGGAGCGCATGGTCAGCGCGTGCAGGGTAACGTCGGGATGGCCGGTGCGGGAGGCGGCAAAGGCCAGGCCGCTCCAGGCGTCGACGTTGGCCGGATTGATTTGCGCGGCCTTGTCGAAGGCGGTGTAGGCCTGGTCAAGCTGAGCCTGGTGAACAAGATTCTGGCCGTGAGCGACGAGCAGATCGGGATCGTCGGGAGTGGAGGCGAGGAGATGGAGGTAGAGCTGGTCAGAGCCGGCGAAGTCGGCGGCGTCGGCTAGTACCGCGGCCAACATGCGAGTGATGGCGGGGTCGGCTGGGTGAGCGGCGTGGAGCTTTTGCAGGAGGGGGAGGGCTTCGGCCTTGTCCTGATCGGCGAGCACGGTGGCGAGCTGCGCGGTGAGCGTGGGGTCATCCGGGTTCTTTGCGAGCGCGGCGCGAAGGAGGGTTTCGGCCTCGGGGTATTGCTTGCGCAGGATGAGAAGGTGAGCGAGACCAGCGCTGGCAGGGGCGGAATCCGGCTCTTTGGCGAGGACGCGGCGGTAGGCGGCAGCGGCGGCTTCGAGCTGGCCGGTTTTTTCGGCGAGTTCAGCGGCGAGAAGGGTATCGGCGGTCGTTTCCGGCGTGAGCTTGAGGGCTTCGAGCAGGTCGTTTGAGGCTGCAGCGGGATTGGCGTTGCGATCGATGCGGGCGAGGGCGCGCCAGGCCCGAGCTTTGAGCGCAGGATCAGCCACGCCAGGATCGAGAGTGGTGGCGGTGACGAGTTCGGGACGGGCCTCGGAGAGCTTGTTTTGACGAGCCAGGAGCAGGCCGAGCGAGATGTGGGCCTCAAAGGATTTGGGGTTGACGGCGATGGCGCGGCGATAGAGGGCGGCGGCATTGTCGAAGCGATCTTGCGCGTCGGCTACGTAGCCGACGTCGAAGAGAGCGCGCGCATCGGTGGGGTGGGCGGCGAGCCACGGGCCCAGCTTAGCCTCGGCGGTCTTCCAATCGGAGGCAGCGATGGCGGCTTCGGCGGAGGCGACTTCGTCCGGGATGGGCTGGGGGGCTGGGGCAGAGGCGCTGGAGGCCGGCAGCGCTGCAGAGGGCGATGCGGGATTCTGGGCGGAGGCTGGGACCGATCCGGAGATGAGAGCAGCGAGCAGGACGAAGAAAGCAGAGCGAAGCACGAAGAACCTCAAGGAACAGTTTAACGGGCTGCGGTTGGAGAGAGCCGCCGATTGCGAAGTGGCGAAAGGGTTGCTGGCCGAATAAACGAAAGGACTTGCTTGCAGGATCATGTTGAGACAGTTTCTGAGGGCAACTTCCTCGGGAATGGCTGCATCCACCGAAGAAGGTGAGAGCCACTCGAATCCTGGCGCGGAGGACCGGAGGCGGCGGAGGACGTGTTCCGCGGTGCACCAGGACGGCCGGGGTAAACCAATAACAACAGGTTGAGCGGGTTACACCTGTGAAAGCAGGATGATCGAGGTGAGCCAATGACTTTCGTCTCGATGCAACATATCCCTTTGACCAAGGCTTATCTTTGCCAGGATTGCAATTGCGTGGGAAACTGCGCGGAACAGTGCCCGGCGTGCGCCTCGGAGGCGCTGATGGGTCTGGCCGGTGTGTTGAACCGCGAGCGTGAGGACGAGATGCAGCACGGATGGTTGCGGATGTCCGCGCTGGCAGCGTAGCGGACGCCGGAGTGCAGCACTTTTTCGCGGAGGACTCTGCCCCGATCGCTGGCTGTACGAGGATGAGGACTTTGCTCTGCGCTTGAGGGCAGGTTGAGGACCTGATTTGTGGCGCGCCGTATAATGAAAATGGCTGGTTGCGTCCCGAGGCTCGTAGAGAGCACTGTGGCGCGGCCGGAAGATTCTCTGCGGTGCCTTCCCTTTGAACGATGCCATCGTCATCCGCGGCGCGCGGACACACAACCTGAAAAACCTCTCGTGCGAGATACCCCACGGCAAACTGACGGTGATCAGCGGCGTGTCGGGCTCGGGCAAGAGCTCGCTGGCGTTTGACACCATCTACGCTGAGGGGCAGCGGCGGTATGTGGAGTCGCTTTCGGCCTACGCGCGGCAGTTTCTGGAGCGGATTGAAAAGCCCGATGCGGACGAGATCGACGGGATGGCGCCGGCCATCGCCATCAAGCAGAAGAACACGACGCGCAATCCGCGGTCCACAGTCGCGACGGCGACGGAGATCTACGACTACCTGCGGTTGCTGTACGCACGCTGCGGAACGGTGCACTGCATCTATTGCGACGGGCTGGTGAAGCGCAATTCGGTGGATGAGGCGGCCGAGGCGGTTCTGGCGCTGGGCGAGGGAACGCGGCTGAATGTTCTGTTTCCGGTGATGAGCGCGGCGCCTGTGGCGGAGACCGAAGCGAAGACAGGGAAGGCCGCGGGACGCGCAGCGAAAGCGGCAGCCAAGAGCAGGCCGGCAGCGAAGGCGGGTGAGTGGCTGCACTTGGAAACGCTGAAGGCACGGTTGGCCGATCTGCGTTCGAGCGGATTCAACCGCCTGTGGCAGCAGGGAAGGATCTTCGAGTTCTCCACGCCGGAGTCTCTGCTGGACCTGGACTTCACGCTGCCGGTGTTTGTGCTTTTAGACCGGATCGCAGTGAGCGCGGAGAATCGCGCGCGCATTGTGGACGCGGTAGAGGTTGCGTATCGCGAGGCGGGTGAGGCGATCTTTGAAGAGGTACCCCGCCCCACGGGCGAAGACTTTCTGATGGGAGAGCCGAAGGCGCGAGAAGAGGCGGCGGAACGCAGGCGGCTGCGGTTTTCCGGATCGTATGAATGTACCAACTGCCACCGGCCGGGACGCGAGCCGGAGCCGCGGCTGTTCAGCTTCAACAATCCCTTTGGCGCGTGCCCGCGCTGCCAGGGGTTCGGCAACACAGTGGACTACGATTTGGGTTTGGTGATTCCCGACCAGGGGTTGAGCTTGCTTGGCGGCGCGATCGATCCGTGGAACCGGCCGAAGTACCGGCCGTGGTTTGGCGAGCTGCGCAAACGCGCGGCTGAACTGGGTGTGCCGCTGGACGTTCCGTGGCGCGATTTGCCGGAGGCGGCGCGCGAGACGGTGCTGCGCGGCAAGGATGGATTCGTGGGCGTCTATGGATTCTTCGCCCAGTTGGAGCGCAAAAAGTACAAGCTGCACGTGCGCGTGATGCTGAGCAAGTATCGCGGGTACGCGGAATGCCCGGATTGCCGCGGGCAGCGGCTAAGGGCGGAAGCGCGCTCGGTGCGCATAGATGGCAGGAATATTTGCCAGGCGACGGCGCTGACGATTGCACAGGCGAAGGAGTTTTTTGATGCGCTCAAGCTTTCGCCGATGCAGGAGGAGATTGCCGGGCCGATTCTGACGGAGGTGCGGCAACGGCTGAGTTTTCTTGTCGCTGTGGGGCTCGAATATCTGACACTGGACCGGCTGGCGTCGACGCTCTCGGGCGGCGAGGCGCAGCGGATTCAATTGGCCACGTCGCTGGGGTCGCGGCTGGTGGGTGCGCTGTATGTGCTGGATGAGCCTTCGATCGGGCTGCACACCCGCGACACGGCGCGACTGATACACATCCTGGAAGAGTTGCGCGACCTGGGAAATACGATTCTGGTGGTGGAGCACGACGCCGATATTCTGCGTGCGGCCGATCATCTGCTCGACCTGGGGCCGGGCGCGGGCGAGTTTGGCGGCAAGCTAATGGCGGAGGGGTTGCTGGCGGAGATTGAGGCCAATCCGGCATCGCTTACGGGACGGTATCTGAGCGGGAAGATTGCGATTCCCGTGCCTACTCGGCGGCGCGCGCCGGGACGTGAGCGGCTTGTGCTGCGCGGGGCGAGAGCGAACAATCTGCACGGATTGGATGTGGAGATTCCACTCGGGCTGCTGGTTGCGGTGACGGGCGTTTCCGGGTCGGGGAAGTCGACGTTGGTGCACCAGGTGTTGTATCGCGCTGTGGCGCGTGCGCTGGGACAGACCGATGGCGGCGATCCTTCGGGAGTTTTCACTTCGCTGAGCGGCACGGAGCGGCTGAACGACGTGGTGCTGGTGGATCAGACGCCCATCGGGCGGACGCCGCGATCGAATCCAATTACGTACATCAAGGGATTCGATCTGGTTCGGGAGCTGTTTGCGGCGCAGCCCGAGGCCAAGCGGCTTTCGCTCACGCCGGGACATTTTTCGTTCAACGTGCCGGGCGGGCGCTGCAATACGTGCGAAGGCGACGGAACGGTCACGGTGGAAATGCAGTTCCTGGCCGACGTGGAGCTGCCCTGCGAGGACTGCAAGGCCACGCGCTACCAGGCGAAGATTCTCGACGTGCACTACAAGGGAAAGAATATCCACGACGTGCTGCAGATGACGGTGAAGGAGGCGCTGCGCTTCTTTGCCGGGCAGACCAGGCTGCTGGAAAAGCTGGCGGTGCTGGACGAGATTGGGCTTGGGTATTTGCGGCTGGGGCAGTCGGCAACGACGCTCTCGGGCGGCGAGGCGCAGCGCGTGAAGCTGGCCGCGCATCTGGCCGCAGTGCGCGCGGTGAACGCGACCGCGAAGCCCTCGCAGGCGAGTCGAGTGCTGTACATTCTGGACGAGCCGACGACGGGCCTGCACTTCGACGATGTATCGAAGCTGCTGACGGCGTTTCGCAAGCTGATCGATGGCGGCGGGTCGCTGATCGTGATCGAGCACAACCTGGACGTGATCAAAAGCGCCGACTGGGTGATTGATCTGGGGCCGGAGGGCGGCGAAGCAGGTGGGCGCATTGTGGCGGAGGGACCGCCCGAGGAGATCGCGAGCAACCTGCATTCGTACACGGGGAAGTGGCTGGCGCGGATGCTGTGAGCGGGTCAGTCGGCTTCTGCGGCGACGGCGGGCCGCCGTGAAAAGCACCAGCCGTTGCCGTGCAGCCAGCAGAAGTCGTCCTTTTCGTGCACATCGCAGCGAAGGGAGCGCACGCTCACGCCGTCGTCGCGCCGGAGAGCCCGGGCAAGCTCACTGCTGACGGCGGGGTCGCGCGCGCCGGCAAAATCAACAAAGAAGACCGAGCCGCAGAGCATGGCGGCGAAAAGGTCGCCGCTCTTGCGGGTGACGTAGGCCATGGTACCGGGGCCGCGCGTGGAGGTGAGCGGAAAAAGCAGCGTGCCTCCGGGCTTGAGGGCGGCGAGCCAGGCGGGGAGCGGGTGGGTGGCTCCGGCGCTGACGACGATCACGTTGGCCGGGTCGAATGGACCCTGCGCGCCGTCGGCATGGACGACGGTCACTTGAGGCCAGGGTTCGAGCGCGATGCGCGCGCGGGTCGCGAGACCATAGTCGATCTCGATGGCGACGACTTTTCCCTGGGGACCGGTGAGCTCGGCCAGGATTGCCGTGTAATATCCGGTGCCGCAACCAAGATGAAGGATGCCATCGCCGGGGCGCACATCGAGCAGGCTGAGATGGAAGGCCCAGAGGCTGGGCTGACCGTTGTTGAGGCGCTTGGATTCGTCGAGCACGATGAGCGAATCGCGATAGACGTTGCGGGGGTCGGCGCTTTCAGTGAACCAGTTGGTGCCGCGGCTTTGAATCATCCACGGACCGGGACCGACAAAGCGCTCGCGCGGGACTGTGGCGAAGGCAGCAAGGATGGCGGGCGAGGAGATGCCGTTGATGCGGCACAACTCCTCCGCATAGAAGCGGCGCGCGGATTCGATGGAATCGGCGTTTGGGGGTTGCATTGCGCTGAGCTGCGGCGTGGTTTCAAATAGAAACAGGGACGGCGCCGCCTTACGCAGGCATTATAGGCGCGTGGCGGGTGTGACGGCAGCGCGCGACGGCCGGCGGCCTCGCCGGGGTTTGATTTGCCAGTGGAGCAGCGGATTGGGTAGAAAGGTGAAAGCCTTTTCACCGAGGATGGGCTGCGCGCCGAAATAGGCTGTGTCTTTGATGAGGTGGCGCCTCGTTTCAGATCTCGTTTCAGGAGGAGGAAGTCACCTTGAGCATCTCCACCGGGCCGGTCAGGCAAGGAGATTCGGCTTCATTGAAAAAGGAAGACATTGAAGCGCAGTTGATTCCCGCGGGGCGGCTGTTGCCGTTTCTCGTAGTCACGGTGCTGTTCTTTTTGTGGGCGATTCCCAACAACCTGACGGACATTTTAATCCGGCAGTTCATGAAAACGTTTGAGATCGACCAATCCAGCGCGGCTCAATTGCAGGTCATTTTCGTGGGGTACTTCCTCATGGCAATCCCCGCCGGCCAGGTTATGCGGTGGTTCGGGTACAAAGCGGGATTGGTCGCCGGCCTGGTTCTGATGGGGAGTGGCTGCTGGGTGTTTTATCCGGCGGCGCACGCAGGGGTATACGGACTGTTTTTGCTGGCGCAATTTGTGATCGGATGCGGGCTTTCGTGCCTGGAGACCGGAGCGAACTCATTTATCGCGCAACTAGGGTCGGCGGGGTCGAGCGAGCGGCGGCTGAATTTGTCGCAGGCGTTCAATCCTTTGGGGTCGATTACCGCAGGGTTGGTGGGGACAAGGTTCATCTTCTCAGGCCGGGAGTTTGGCGATGCGCAAATCGCGGCCATGAAGGCGGCGGGGACGTATCAACCTTACCTACATACAGAGACACTGCGCGTGGTGCCTACGTACGTTGTCCTTGGCTCAGTGGCGCTGCTGTGGGCTCTGATCATCCTTTTGACCAAATTTCCTGACGTAGGGGCCGAGGATGTGTCAGAGAGCTCGCCTTCAGGGATGCATGTGCGGCTGTGGCAGCCGCACTTTGTGTCTGCCGTGGTGGCGCAGTTTCTTTACGTGGGTGCGCAGGTGGGCACGTGGAGTTATTTCATCCTCTATGTGCGATCGGCGACAGGGGTTGGCGACAGGGCGGCGGGTTACATGCTGACGGGAACGCTGGCGGCGTTTGCCGTGGGGCGGTTCAGCTCGGCGTGGCTGATGAAGCATTTTCATGCACGCCTTATGCTGGTGCTCTACGCGGTCATTAATGTGGCATTGTGCCTGGTGGCCGTTGCGCATCCAGGCTGGTTCGGTGTGGGCTGCCTGCTGCTAACCAGCCTGTTCATGTCGATCATGTTCCCGACCATCTTTGCGCTGGGGCTGAAGGGAATGGGCGAGAAAACGAAGACCGCGGGATCGTTTCTGGTAATGGCAATCCTGGGTGGATGGGCGCTGACCAAGGTAATGGGGATGCTGTGGCACGCATCGGGTCTGCGCGCAGCCTATCTTGTGCCAGTGATTTGTTACGTTGGTGTTGTGCTCTACGCGTGGCTGTTCGCGGAGGCGAAGGTGGGGGAACAGCAAGTCAGCGAGTCAGCAAGTTAGCAGGTCGGCGAAGAAGCGGTGTTAGCGGAGCTAGCGGCGTTAGCGGAGTTGGTGGAGCTAGCGGCGCTAGACCTGGCCACACTGGCTTCCTTGGGGGTTTTCAGCACTGCTCCGGGGCCTACTTGCGCGCGTCGGCGAGCACTTTCAGATAGGCGCGGGCGGTTTCAGTAATGGTTTCGGGGTGTCCGGCATCGATGGCGGCGAGATTCACGAGGTCGCTGCCCACGCCGAGGGCGCGCGCGCCGGCCTTGATGAAGCTCTCGGCATTTTGCAGCGTGACGCCGCCGGTAGGGATCAGCTTGAGATGCGGGAAGGGCGCGAGCAGGGCCTTCAAATAGCTTGCGCCGCCGACAGCGGAGCAGGGAAAGATCTTGACGTAGTCGGCGCCGGCGTTCCATGCGGTGATGGCCTCAGTGGGCGTAAGCGCGCCGGGGCAGGAGATTTTCTTGTTGGCTTTGGTGGCGGAGATGACTTCCGGATGAAGGCTGGGGCTGACGACGAATTCGGCGCCGGCATCGATGGTGGCCTGGGCCTGATCGGCGGTGGTGACGGTGCCTGAGCCGAGCAGAAGCTCGGAGCCGTGGGCTTTCTTGAGTTCCTTGAGAAGATCGATAGCGCCGGGGACGGTCATGGTGACTTCGACGATGGTGACGCCGCCGGCGATCATGGCGTCGACCGCAGCACGGCCCTGGGCGACGCTTTTTGCCCGGAGAACAGGAATGAGGCCGACGCGCTCGATGATTTCTGCTGTGGTTTCGGACATCGTGGATCCCTCAGGGGCTAAAGCCCCTCAACTAATCTGTGGTGCTCGCGGCACGGCTGAAGCCGTGCCCTTTCAAGACGGCACGGTATTAATGTGTCTCTCAGCGGTCTTCACGGTGCGATGTGCACGAAGCCGCCTTTCTAGCGCGCTATGCGCGCCGACCCTCCTTTCATGAGGCGCTCGACCTCGGCCAGCGTGGCCATGCTGGTATCGCCGGGGGTGGTCATGGCCAGCGCGCCGTGGGCCACGCCGCACCGGACGGCCCAGTCTATTCCCTTGTTAGCGAGCAAGCCGTAGATGAGACCGGAGGCAAAGCTGTCGCCGCCGCCCACGCGATCGTAAATGTCGATGTCGCGCTGGGGGACGTGGACGATTTGGTCTATGTCCACCCCACGGAGCACCAATCGCTCGCTGGGGGCCCCGGTGACGAGCGCGATGGCGCCCCAGGCGTTGCGGCTGGCGGTTTGCGCGGTGCGAAGGGTGCTGGCGACGAGCTTCAGGTTGGGATACGCAGCGGCAACCTCGCGCAGCATCGCTTCGTAGGCGGCAATGGGCAGTTCGGCGAAGTCCTCGGCGACGCCCTTGATGGCGATCCCGAGCATGGCGGAGAAATCTTCTTCATTGCCGAGCAGCACATCGACTTTGCGGACGATGGCGCGGTTGACCTCCTGCGCCCTGGCCTTGCCGCCGATGGACTTCCAAAGCGACTCGCGGTAGTTGAGGTCGTAGGAGATGGGTGTCGAGTATTTGCGCGCGGCGTCCATGGCTTCGACGGCAACTTCGGCCGTGGAGGCGGAAAGCGCGGCGAAGATGCCGCCGGTGTGCAGCCATCGGGAACCGTTCGCCGGACCGAAGATCGACTCCCAATCGAAGTCGCCGGTCTTGGTCTGGCTGATGGCGGTGTGGCCGCGGTCGGAGCAGCCGGTGGCCGCGCGCAGGCCAAAGCCGCGCTCAGTGAAGTTGAGGCCATTGCGGACGACGCGGCCGACGCCGTCATAGGGAACCCAGCGAATGAGCGAGGTATCGACGCCGCCTTGCAGGATGAAATCTTCCACCAGGCGACCGACAGGATTGTCGGCGAGCGCGGTGGCGACGGCGGTGCGCAAGCCGAAGCAGCGGCGCAGTCCGCGGGCCACGTTGTATTCGCCGCCGCCCTCCCACACCTGGAATTGGCGCGCGGTGTGGATGCGGCCCTCGCCGGGATCGAGGCGAAGCATGACTTCGCCGAGGCTCAGGCAGTCCCAGCGGCGCGTGGAATCGGGAATCGGAAGCGTGTTCATGGTCAACCAATAATCTAACGCACGAAGGTGCGTGCGGTCAGTGAGCAGCGGCGTCGAAAAACTGCGGCGGGAGGCATCATTTAGTCTAGGAGAGTTTGAGATCGCAAGCGGGGCGCCGAAAATTGGCACGGCGAGGGGCGTCGAGCAGGTCAGCGGTATGGCCGGCGGGGGGAATGATTGAAGGGGCAAGAGCTTTTCGATTTGAGCGGGCGGGTTGCGGTGATTACCGGCGGAACGACGGGCCTGGGCCGCGAGATTGCGCTGGGGTTTGCCGAGGCTGGCGCCGATGTTGTGCCGAGCTCGCGGCGGCAGGAGCGGGTGGATGGTGTGGCCAGTGAGATTGAAGCGCTGGGCCGCCGCTCGCTGCGCGTGGTGAGCGACGTGCTGGACCGGGCTTCGATCCAGCGCTTGCACGACGCAGTGATCGAGGCATTTGGCAAGGTGGACATCCTGGTGAATGCGGCGGGCACGGCGAAAAAAGAGCCCACGCTCGAAGTGGCCGAAGCGGATTGGTCGCGGATTCTCGAGACAAACCTGACAGGAACCATGAGGACCTGCCAGATTTTCGGACGCACCATGGCGAGCGCTCACTATGGACGGATCATCAATGTTGCGTCGATGACAGCTTTTCGCGGTTCGTATCAGTTGGCTGCGTATGCGGCGAGCAAGAGCGCAGTGGCCTCGCTGACCAAGACGCTGGCGATCGAGCTGGCGGAGACGGGCGTGAATGTGAACGCGATTGCGCCGGGCGTATTTCCCACCGACATGAGCGAGCCACTGGTGAAGGGAACGCCACGCGGCGAGGAGATTTTGATGCGCACGCCGATGCATCGCTTTGGCCAGCTGCGGGAAGTGGTGGGGCCGGCTATTTTCCTGGCGTCGGAGGCGGCGGGATTCGTGACCGGCGAGGTGATTGCCGTGGATGGCGGGTATTTGGCGAGCGGAGTGAACGTTTAGAGCATTTTCGGAAATACTGTGTTTGGTCAAAGCGCTTACCAGGGTCGTCGCTCCGTACTTGTCGCGCCGACTTATATGTCGTGAATGCGGATTCGCCATTTCCGAAACTGCTGTAGGGGACCGGCAACAGAGGCAGGCGAAACGATCGAGGGAGTGGGGGAAGGGAAGCGATGGCAGAGCAACGCAAGTTGCGTATGGGAATGGTGGGCGGGGGACCGGGCGCATTTATCGGCCCGGTGCACCGCATGGCGGCGGAGCTGGACGGAAAGATTGAGCTGGTGGCGGGAGCATTCTCGCAGTCGGCAGAGCGCTCGCGCGCGGCGGGCGCGAGATTTCATGTCGATCCCGCGCGAGCCTATGCGGACTACCGGGAGATGATCGAAGCCGAGCGCAAGCGGTTGGACGGGATCGACTTTGTGGCGATTGTGACGCCCAACCATTTGCACTTGCCGGTGGCGCTGGCGGCGCTGGAAGCGGGGATTCCGGTAATGAGCGACAAGCCGGCGACGGCGACCTATGAAGAGGCGCTCAAGCTGGAGGGCGCGGTTGCGAAGTCCAAACTGCCTTACGGATTGACGCACACCTACGCGGGCTACGCGATGGTGCGCGAGGCGCGGGCGATGTGCGCGGCGGGGAAGCTGGGAAAGATTCGCAAGGTGGCGGTGGAATACTTTCAGGGATGGCTGAGCCAGCCGGTTGAGACCACCGGCCAGAAACAGGCGGAGTGGCGGACGGATCCCAAGCGCAGCGGGCCGGGCGGAGCGATTGGCGACATCGGCACGCATGCTTTTCACCTGCTCGAATACGTCAGCGGCCTTCAGGTGACGCAACTGAACGCGACGCTGCGGACGGTGGTTGCGGGGCGCAAGCTCGACGACGACTGCAATGCGTTTGTGCGGATGAACAATGGCGCGGCGGGAACGCTGGCCTGCTCGCAGGTGGCCACGGGCGAGATGAACGAGGTGCACCTGCGCATCTTTGGTGAAGAGGGATCGCTGGAGTGGCGGCAGCAGGATCCGAACCGCCTGATCGTGAAATGGCTGGACAGCCCGGACGAGGTCGATCACGCGTCGATGGGTTATCTTGGCAGCGATGCGCGGGCTGTGGCGCGCACACCTGCCGGACATCCCGAGGGATATCTGGAGGCGTTCGCGGTGCTTTATCGCGAGTTTGCCGGCGCCCTGATCGCGTGGAAGCTGGGGACGAAGAATCCACTGCCGGCCACGCTGCCCGGCATCCAGGCCGGCGTGCGCGGCATGCGGTTCATCGAGCGGGTGATTGAGAGCAATCGGAGGGAAGGCTGGGTGGAGTTCTAGGGCGCTGCGCGCCGCCGTGGGGAGGAACGATGAAAACGATCAAAGGACCGGGGATTTTTTTAGTGCAGTTTGCCGGCGACGTAGCGCCCTACAACACGCTGGAAGGCATGGCGGGGTGGGCAGCGGGACACGGCTACGTGGGCATCCAGATTCCGAGCTGGGACCGGAGGCTCTTCGACCTGGAGCGCGCCGCCGAGAGCCAGAGCTATTGCGACGAGGTAAAGGGTGTTGCCGCGCGGGCCGGTCTTGCAGTGACGGAGCTCTCGACGCACTTGCAAGGGCAACTGGTGGCGAGCCATGCGGCGTTCGACACGCTCCTGGATGGATTTGCGCCGCCGGAGCTAGCGGGAAATGCGAAGGCTCGGACTGCATGGGCCGTGGAACAGTTGTGGTGGGCGGCGAAGGCGAGCCGGAATCTTGGGTTGACGGCGCATGCGACGTTTTCGGGGGCGCTGGCGTGGCCGTTCTTTTATCCATGGCCGCAGCGGCCGGCGGGATTGATCGACGAAGCGTTCAAGGAACTGGGACGGCGCTGGATGCCGATTCTGAATGCGTTCGACGAGGCGGGCGTGGATGTGTGCTTTGAGCTGCATCCCGGCGAGGATTTGCACGACGGAGCGACCTTCGAGCGTTTTCTCGGCGCGGTCGGCGATCATCCTCGGGCCAACATTCTTTACGATCCGAGCCACATGGTGCTGCAGCAGATGGACTATCTGGCGTTTCTCGATCTCTATCACGAGCGGGTGCGGGCGTTTCACGTGAAGGACGCGGAGTTCCGGCCGAGCGGACGCTCGGGAGTTTATGGAGGCTATCAGGATTGGATCGACAGGCCGGGGCGCTTCCGCTCGCTCGGCGATGGGCAGGTAGATTTCCGGCAGGTCTTCAGCAAGATGGCGCAGTACGACTATCCGGGGTGGGCGGTGGTGGAGTGGGAGTGCTGCATCAAGCATCCGGAAAAGGGCGCGGCGGAGGGCGCAGCATTCGTGCGCGACCATATCATCCGCGTGACGGATCGGGCGTTTGACGATTTCGCAGGCGGCAGTCCGGATGCGGCGCGCAACCGGAAGATCCTGGGATTGTAAGGCTTCAATCTCCGGGAAACCTTCACTCCCACCCTTCGCGCGAAGAGACCGCGCGAAAGGGTGGGGCAACCGCAGACTAATCGGCGATGCGGGGTGTGTCGCCGATCGGCGATGGCGTCTTTCCCGGTGCGACGATGCCGTACTTCACATCGAGGAAATCCTGCAGCGCCTCGGGAAGCATCGTGGCCAGCTCCTGCCACGTGAGGGCCTTGAGGCGGACGCGCATCGCGGCGCTGCGAACCGCAGTGAGAATCTGGAACCACTTTTCGCGCAAGTCGGGGCGGCGTTCGTCGTGGATGACGCAGAAGCTCGAATCGGCGGCAGACGCCGCCAGCACGCTGCGGATGAGTTGATAGCTGGCGTAGCCGGCCTCGCCGGGCGCGCGAAAGCTTGAATCGATCGGCGAAAAGAGGGAGGGATCGCCGACGACGCTCTCGAATTCCTGCGACTCATTCTCGGGGAACTCGCTGGCCTGCATCCAACGCGCGGTAGTGATCTCGACGCGAGGGAGCCGATCGCGGTCAAAGACGAGATCGAAGTCGCGGTAGGCTTCGACGATGGCAGCGGCGCGCGTTTGGAAGCCGACTTCAGTCAATTTCGCCTCGACCAGCAGCGAACCGAAACGCATATCGATCTCGGTGCGGTCGAAGCGGCCGTTAGCGAGGGGCACGCGGGCCTTCCAGCCGAAGATGGGGGCAGCTTCGGCATCGACACCGAGCGCGTTACGGACCGCGCCGGACTCCGCGACTCCGGGCGTACAGAAGACATTCATCAAGAGCGCGTCCGAACTCATGGAGGAGTCGAGCTCGCGCCAGCGGCGGGCGGGTTCGAGTTGCGGTTTGGGCAACGACCGCGCTGCCTGGGCGTGGACTTTGTCGAAGCGGCGCATCCAATCGGGGTTTGCGGCGATGGCGGCGTAGGCGGCATCGAAGAAGTTGCCGTGCCGGCCGCCTTCCGGCTCGTACACGATGACCGGAGCGCTGCCGTAGCTTTCGACATGGCGATGTCCGCGCGCGTGGCCGCGATTGCGCAACATTAACTCACTGCGAAGCTGATTGGCGTACCAGCCCGCTTGCTCGGCCATACCGAGCAGGGTACACCCGCGGCGTGGGGCCGGCCGCGATCGGTTGTTCTCAGGTGAGCACGGGAACGTCGGCGACGCCGGCCACGCCGAAGACACGCCGGTAGCGCTCGGCTTCTTTGGGATCGCCCAGGGCTTTGGAGTAATTGTCGGAGAGCTTGACCGCGGGCCTGCCGTCCACTTCGGTCAGCTTGCACACCAGACCGACGGGGTTAAATCCGTCGTTGCCCTGGGGATTGCAATTGCGGAAGTCATTAGTGAGCAGAGTGCCCCAGCCAGCGCTGAAGCGAATGCGGCGCTCTGGAATCCAGCAGGCGGGGTCGTGGAAGTCGCCGGCGGAACGGAAGTCGTCGGCCGAGGCGCCATTGCGCAGCGTTCCGGCGAAGTAGGCGTGAAGGCCGAGAATCTGCTCCACGTCGAGCGCGTCGCTGGCGATGAGGCGCTTCTGGCGGGGATCGCTGCCATGGCGCTCGAGCCAGACGATATATTCGTCGCCGGCCACGTAGGCGTCTTTGCTGTCGATGCGCTGGCCCGTCCAGTTGGCCACCCAGGCGGGCGCGCCGCGCAGGAATTGCGTGGTGCCGAAGGTGTCAGGAAGCAGAATGAGCAGTTCGCCCTGATAACTCTGCTGCCATAGCTCCAGGAGCCGGTATTGCGCGGTGCGCAACTCCTGCTCGTCGTGGGCAAGAGCGGCCATGGCCATGGGCAGCTCGTGGCCATTGGTGCCGATGGCTTCAAGATCGTGCTTATAGGCGAGGTAGGCGTTGGAGGTGCCGGAGAAACCGTCGCCGAGTGTGTCGCGCATGGCGTTGACCACGTACTCGTGCCAGAGAAAGCTATGCCTGCGGCGGGTGCCAAAGTCGCTGATGCTGAGATCGGGGACGCCGCGCAGGCGCTCCATCTTTTCCCACAGCCTGGTCTTGGCGCGCGCGTAGAGAATGTCGAGTTCCAGTTCGCTCAAATGCTTGAGCGCGGAGCGCGTCTTCAATTCGCCGATCTCGGCAAGCGCGTAGATCTCCCACATCGAAGTTCCCGACCAGAGGCCCTCGAAGCGGAGCTGCAGTTGGCCATCTTGTACGGAGAGTTCGTAATCGGAGAGCCGGAACTCGTGCTCGAGCCAGTCAAGGAAGGCGGGCTCGAAGATGCCGCGGCGGCCGTAGAAGGTGTTGCCGGCGAGCCAGACCAGTTCCGATTTGCGGAAGCGGAGCTGGCGGGCGGCTTCGAGTTGTTCGTGCAACTGCGACACGTTGACCATGTCGCCCAGGCGGACGGAAGACGTGCGATTGATGAGGGTGAAGGTGGCGTGCGTATGGGGGAAGTTCTTCCAGATGAATTGGAGCATGAGGAGCTTGTAGAAGTCGGTGTCGAGCAGGGAGCGGGTGATGGGGTCCATCTCCCAGTTGTGATCGTGCGCGCGCCGGGCCAAATCAATAATCACAATGACCCTACTTTACTCGAGTTGTGCGGCGGACTGGAAGCAGCCTGCGGCGATGGGGTGCGGGCGCAGTGGTGGCCTCGCGCCGTCCCTGCGAACAGTGTTGATCCGGTGAATGCACACTGCGGTGCGGAGCGCTACCCTGCGCCTTCGTTGCGGGGGATGGGCTGCTCCACTGCTCAATGCGTGGGCGTGGGACCGGTGGGGTTGAATTGCCGCGCCAGATCGGGTGTGGACTGCACGTCGGACGACGGCGGATCGACAGCTTTCGCGACCTCGACGCCAAAGACGTAGCTCGGTCCGAACATGTTGCTGGTGAAGATGACGAGCTTCTTGTCGGGCGAGAAGCGCACGTTCGGCTCTTCACGATAGTTGTGGTGCGCCATGTTGACCAGGTGCTCGGGGTGGAAGACGCCCGGCTGCCAGAAGTCCGGCGTATTGAGCGTGTCGGGCGTGACGGTGAGCATCGTGCGGATGGAAGAGCTCGATCCACTCGCCGTCTGGAGCATGGGCCACCTGACCGGGATCGCCTCCATCGCCGCAGAAGATGTCGAGGTCCCGCGTGAGGTTGAAATGGATCGACCAGTCGTTGCGTTCCATGTGATAGGCGGTGCGGCTGCCGGTCTTCAAGTTGTAGCCGGCGAGAAAGAAGACCTGGCCCTTGGGATATTGCCAGTCGTACCAGATGGTCTCGCCGTCGAGTCCCCAGAACTCGTGGCCTGCGATTTCGTTGGCCATGGTGCGCTTGTGGATGAGCGTGTTGTGCGTGCCGTCGGTGTGAATCATCCAGATGCGATCGACCTTGTGCCACGGGCCTTCATGGCAGTACATGAGAAGCTCGGGATCGGTGGGTGAAAAGAGCAGGTGGTTCACCCAGTCTGTGGAGTGCAGCAGGATGTTGATGTCGCCGGGTTTCTCGCCGTTTGGGCCGGGCTCAAGACGGATGGTGAAGAGCACGAGAGGCAGGCGCGCTGCCAGGCGCCGCTCCATCATTTCGCCCTTGTTGAGAGGCTGGTAGTGGGGCCCTTGCTCCGTGCTGGCCACGCGATTGTCACCGCCGCCCGCCGGTTGCGCAGGAGCGGGCATGTTCGAGCCGTACTCCCTGCCGGTCGAGTCGCCTTCGATGTAGGTGCCTGCGGCGAGGGTCTCGTCGGCGTTGATGCAGACGATCATGTGCCGTGCGGGCAGGTCGACCAGCTTGCGGATGGCGCCCGAGTCGACATCGGCCTTGTAGACGGAGGTGACGCCGGTTGCCGGGTCAGTCTGGGTGTAGAAGACGCTGTTGGTCTTGAATCCCGCGACGAGTGCGTGAACGCCATAGCGGAAGAATCCGCCAGGGCCTGGCGGGGTATCGGCAGGCCGCGGCGGATTGGGCACGAGCAGCCTCGTTTTCATCGTGGAAAGATCGAGGACATGGATGCCGTCAGACGCGGTGTAGATCATCGACTCGTGGTCGGGCGTATAGGCATTCACGTTGAAGTAGAAGCCTCCCGAGTTGGGCTCGTCGCTGAGCCGCCAGACACGATGGCCGGTGTCCTTGTCGACCCAGGTCTTTGGCGGGTCGGCCGCCTGAGCAGCGATGGGCATGAGGGCGAGGACAGCGAGAGCGGAGAAGGCGCTGCGCAACATAGGGATGGCTCCTGTGGAACGGGAAGTGGGCGGCGATCCGGGCTTATGGGGCTGGCCTCTGGCCCGAAATCAGTGCGCCAGAGATTTATACACCTCTGGCGTTACAGTTGAAAACAATTTCCCAACTGAATTTTTGAGCTTGGACCCCGAACGGTGGAACTGGGGTCTGGCCGAACGGCGCAGTGCGAACTGCTGATTGCTTTTTGCGCCGCGCTAATAGTTCAACTCCAGCACATTCACCGAATAGGGCGCAAAGGTTTCCGTGAACTTGGGACCGGCGACGGAAATCGTGTGCGTAACCGGCACGACGGCGTCGGGATCGGTGATGCTGTTGGTCGCGTTGGGCGTTTTGCCGCTCATCGTGGTCAGTGTGGCTTGCCGCGCAACCTTGCTCACGCCGGTCAGCTCAATGGCAAGCGGCGCCGGCGTCGAATTTGCGTTGACGACTTTGACGAAGAGCTTGCGCTTTGCCTCGTCGCGCGTGACAGATGCAAAGACGCGCGGCGGAGCGTTTTCGAGCGTGCTCGAGACAACCTCGGTTCCCAGATGAGTTGAGAACATGACCTGCGTCCAATAGCTGGGCGAACCGTAGCTCGTGAGCGCGTCGTAGCCGATGAGATCGCTGGGCCACTGCATGCCGCCCGGGTTGACGTTGACGAAGAGCGGCGCGTAGCTCTCCATAATGATCAGATCGCTGTTGCGCTCGAGCCCCGTGAGCCAGGCAGCATCGGCCAGCGCCGCCTGAAGGTTGGGCGTGGGATCGCCCTCGCGCGTGGCCCACTCACCGACGAAGATCTTCGGGCCCTGGCGGTCGGCGCCATCGTAGTGATGCGCATCAGAGAACGTTTGCCGCGCGGACATGTAGAAGTGTTCGTCGAGCACGTCGGGCGTCACGGTCTTCACGGGGGTGGTGGCAATGATTTCGAGACCGGGATAGCGCTGCTTGATGGCGTGGTAGAACTGCGCGAAGCGGCCATCGTAGGAGCCGGAGCGGTCGAACCAGTCCTCGTTGCCTACCTCGATGTAGTGCAGCGGGAACGGGGCCGGGTGGCCGTCTTTGGCGCGCTCGGCGCCCCACTTGGTATCTGTGCCGCCGGTGACGTATTCGATCTCGTCAAGGGCATCCTGCACGTAAGGCTCGAGGGCCGGGCCTGGGTCGACGTGCTCCTGCGCCAGCGAGTAGCCGGCGTAGACGGCAAGCAAGGGCTGCATCTTCAGGTCCTCACACCACTCGAGAAACTCGAGCAGGCCCATGCCGTCAGACGAGCGATAGCGCCAGGGGCTCATGTGCATGGGCCGGTCGACCCAGGGGCCGATGGTCTTCTTCCAGTCGAAACGCTCAGCGATATGGTCGCCCTCGAGATAGTTGCCGCCGGGCAGACGCAGAAACTTCGGCTGCATAGCGGCCAATTTTTCCATGATGTCGATGCGGTTGCCGCCAGGCCGGTTGTGGTAGGTGGGCGGGAAGAGCGAGATCAGGTTGAACCACACGGTGGCTGGGCGGGGAATGGTGAGGATGAGGTGGTTGTCGGACGAGGCGGGCACGTCACCGGTCTTGAGGGTATAGGTGAATTGTTTCCACTCACTGGTGAGTCCGGTGACGGTGGCTGAAGCTGCAACAACGCCGGTTTGGTCGTTCTGGAGGGTGACCGTGACGGGAATCCCTTCGGAATCGGTCTTGGCATAGAACGATCCGCTGTAGATGGAATGCGGTCGCACTGGGATGCCCCAATAGCCGTTGTTTTCGATTCCGGCGGGCGAGGCCGCAGTGGCGACAGTCACCGTGACACGGATGCTGCGCGCCAGAGCCGCGCTGGGGCCGGTAGTTTCGTCGGCGGAGACGTTCACGATGGAATCGCCGCGCGCCACCATGGGCCAGCGGGTGAGCGAGTCCCAGGCGTGGCCAAGGGCGCGGTCGCGGACCAGCTCGGCGTAGAGCCCGCCGTCGTACGAGTAGTTGATCTCTTCGGTCATGAGGCCGTAAAGCGTGGGGCTGACTTTGGCGGTGGGGTGGTCCACCTGAATGTTGAGCGAAGGTGCCTGGGCGAGCAGGCTCACAGGCAACAGGATGGCGGCAAGAATGGAGGCAAAACAGGCTAGCGTTTTCATAACCCCGCCATCGTACTGCCGAGGCGCGGGGTTTGACAATATGGAAAACGCTTACCGGACCGTCCGGTGGGTACAGCGCCAGGGTAGCGCGCTTCTTATCACTAGGCCGCAGTTTTCTCGATGGCTGCGGCGATCGCGTCGCGCACGGAGTCGGGCAGGGCGGGCATGGCGCCGGATTGCGAGGCCATCCAGCCGCCCCAACGATTTCCGGCCTCGTTCAGCGTGGCCAGATCGGCTCCGCGCATCATGTAATGCGTAATTGCCGCTGTAAACGCATCTCCGGCGCCGATGCGGTCGGCCACTTTGACGGGGAAGCCCTGATGTTCGTCCCACTCGTCGCGCGTGACGAGCAGGCTGCCGCGGCCGCCACGCGTGATTGCGACCATTTGCAGTGCGGGAAACTCCTCGAGCAGTCGCTCCGCGGCCGAGCGCAGAAAACTCGTAGCAGGGTGCGGCTCCTGGCTCGCGGGTTCCTCGTAAACGGCAAGGTCGAGCAGGTCGAGCACTACCGGCGCTTCGTCCTCGTTCATCTTCACAACGGTGGCAAGCTCCAGCGACTCCTGCAGGACCTCCGCGGAGTAGAACGGCGCGCGCAGGTTGACGTCGAAGATGCGAATGCAGGCAGCGGAGGTTTCTGCTGCCAGTGTCTGGATGGTTTGCCGTGACTGCGGATTGCGCTGCGCGAGCGAGCCGAAACAAACAGCGTCCGCTCGCTCGACGAGTTGGACCCACTCGTCCGAAAGCTCGAGAAAGTCCCACGCCGCTGGCTCGTGAATGGTGTAGTGCGGCTCATCTCCGGCAAAGCTGACGGTGACGCGGCCGGTTTCGTGAATCGGGTCCACTTCGAGGAAGCTGGTTTCGACGGGCATCGGATCGAGGCGGTCGATGGCTTGGCGGCCGAGCTTGTCGCGACCAATGCGGCTCAGGATTGCGGCGTGATCGCCCAAGCGGCCAGCCATCACGGCGAAGTTGGCCGGCGCGCCGCCGAGACGCATGCCGTCGGGAAAGACGTCCCACAGCAGCTCGCCGATGCCCAGGATGAGATGCGGCTCTTTCATGCGTGTGCCCTTAAGAGCAGGAAGTAGGGAACAGTGATCAGCCGGCAACTGATTGCGTGTTTGTATCGATCTGTCTCGATCCAAACTTCCTAGGTCCTGCTCCCTCCTGCCTACTCCCTATTCCCTGGCCCCCTACTCCTTGTCTTTCCCCACCCAGCGGTAGATCGAACAATCTTCCCAGCCGGTGGCGGCATATTCAGCGCCCGGCTGGCGCTTGAGAATCGTGTGGTCGGCGACGGTATCCGCATGCGAACACCAGATCTGGCCCCGGAAGAGCCGCTCAAATCCCGGCTCGCGCTCCAACACGCTCTCCTGCTCATTATTGACGTATAGGATATCCAGCTGCTCCTTGCGTTGGGCAAGAATTCCGTTCCAGGAGCGCAGCAGGAGGCGCAGCACCGGCGCGCCAAACGGGTTGAACAGAAAGGCCACACACGGCCCTTTCGGCAGGGGGAACTCGGCGGCATCGCGGCAAAAGATGCGCATGGGCACACGCGTGCGCCGCGCGGAGCGCCACAGCGCCAGGTTCCTGCGGGCGATGCGTGCAAGTGTGGGGTGCAATTCAACACCCACCACCGCCCGAAAGGGATACGCGGCAGCCAGCAGTATGGCCCGGCCCATGCCCGCGCCCAGATCGACAAAGGTGTACGCATCGATGGGCGCAAGCGGGCGGCATCGCCGCCAACGCACGAAAATGCCTTGAAACACGGAAGGCGCGACGGCGAAGTAGGCCGTTACATGGCGGTCGTGCCGGTGACCTGCGCCGAGATGACGCCCCGCAACCAGGCCGCTGGTGCGCACGCCGAATTCCAGGTCGAACGGATGCCGGATCAAGCCGTCTTTTTGAGCGAGCCCGGGCAATAGGCGCGGCTTTGCTGTTTTCTTTTCAGTTTTGCCTGGCGCGCCAACGCTCACGCTTGAACGTTAGCACAGCATGAGGCCGCGAAAAAGATGAATGAGCGATAAATGCGTCGCGTTCTTCGCGGACGAAGAAGGCTGGCGAGAGCCAGGCGGCGCTCGCTAGAAGCGAGCCCCGCGCCATGGATCAGATTTCTTCTTGACTCCGCTACAGCGCGTCTGCAAGACTGCGTTCGCGCATTTTGCACAAAGGATTCTCTAAACTCCCCTCCGAGCCGCAGCAACTGGTTCCCTGGAACGAAGCGCAGCGGCTGGCGCGGGATGCAATGCGCGGCGATGTGGGCCGTTCAGGCACCTAATTCTTTCGGGATTACCAAGGAGGAAACATGAAGAAATACCTTGCGGAACTCGTGGGCACGTTCATTCTGGTGTTTGTTGGCTGTGGAACTGTGGTCATCTCCGGCGCTGACAGGATTGGCTTTGTAGGAATCGGCATCGCTTTCGGACTTGCGCTAACCGGAGCTGCGTACGGAATCGGCCCGATCTCCGGTTGCCACATCAACCCGGCGGTCAGTCTGGGTGTTTGGATTGCCGGGCGGATGACGATTGGCGACATGATCGGTTACTGGGTGGGGCAGTTTGTGGGCGCGATTCTTGCGGCCTGGGCGGTGCTGGTGCTCGCGGTGGGCACCACGGGGTACAGCCTGGCAGCGAATGGGCTGGCCCAGAACGGATGGGGTCCCGGCTATCAGGGCGGATACAACATGGCATCAGCCATCTTGTTTGAGTTTTTCGCCACGCTGATCTTTATCATCGTGATTCTGGGCTCGACGCAGAAGAGCGCGCCGGCAGGTTTTGCCGGACTGGCCATCGGCATCACGCTGATGGTCCTTCACTTTGTCGGCCTTCACATTACGGGGGTGAGTCTGAATCCTGCTCGCAGCCTGGGCCCTGCACTCTTTGTGCGCGGAACAGCGCTTTCGCAGGTGTGGCTGTTCCTGGTGTTTCCCAGCCTGGGCGGGATCGCGGCGGGGCTTCTGTTCCGCACCAAGGCGCTGGAAGCGGAGTAGGCGCGGCGGCGAAAAACAAACCGGGGAGCGACCTGGATGCGGCTGCTCCCCGAAGTGGTTCCCGTGATGGATGAGCGCGCCGGCCGATCACTCCGGCTGCGCATGCTGAGCGGCTTCGAGCTCGGCGATGTACTCGACTACTGCCTCGCTCCAACCGTCGATGTGCGTCCATGGGCCATAGCCAACGCCGTTCTGGTTGGAAGCCACGTTGATCACATAGCCCTTGCCGCGCGGCGCGGGAACGCTGTCGTGTGACTGCTCGTCGGTGATGACGATGAGCCGGTCGTAGCCGGGCGCGGCACTCGGCCTCGACGTGGTTGAGAGCCGCACCGAGCATAGTGCCCGAGTGCGGCTGGCTCGCTTCGAGCGCATCGCGCAGCGCCATGCCGCGGCGCGACGGCACCAGCTTGGCGTGATCGGAGAAGGTGTAGATCGTGACCTTCTCAGCGATCTCGCGCAGCAGGATCGCCAACCCGTAGGCAGCGTCAGTCCGGCGCATCTCAGAACGGCGCGAGAGCGGCGCCTCCATGGAGCCGGAGACGTCGACCAGCAGCACGGTGTGGCCGGGCAGGCTTGTGGCGCGGCCCCCGGAGCCGCGAGTTTCGAGAGAGCGGAACATGGCGGCCTCGAGAGGCTGCTCCCACTGCGGAGCCGAGCGCGCGGCAGCCAGAAAACGGAAGGGAAGAACCCGGTCCGTCTTGAGTGCAGCAAGCGCGGCCAGCACCAGCTCTTCGCTCACGCCAGCCTGGTGCAGGTTGCGCAAATTGCGCAGGAAAGCCAGCGCGCCGAGCTTGCGATCGGTGAGCAGGCGCTCCCACACGGCGCGCTTGCCGGCATCCTCGCCACGTCCGGCCGGCAGAGAGCGCAACCTCCCAGGTGTCGGGCGTGGCCAGCTGGTTGTCGACGAGGCGCTTCCACAGCGCGGCCTGAGCCTCATCCACGGGCCGTGCGTGGCAGAGAAAGAGCACGTCGCGCAGGCGAACGGCGCCGGCGCGGTCGTACTTGGCCAGCGCGTACTCGTCGAACTTGCCGAATGCGGCGGCGAGGCCCTTCTTTACCTGCGCGGAGAGCGGCTGGCGGCCCATCGCCCAGTAGATGGCGACGAACTCGCTCAACTCGTCGGCGCGCTGGATGACGCGCGCAAGAGTGTCGGCCACCAGGCCGCGATGCGTGGCGTAGCGCGCCATCTCGCGCACCAGCAGGAGCGGGGCGTGGCGCAGCTTCATGCGCTCGCGGGCCTCGACGGCCAGCGCGGCCACCTTCTCCGCGGCAACCTGCGGGACCAGTTCGTGGATGCGGCCGGCGATCTGCACGCCATCCTCGTAGAACTCGCCCTCCCACAACATGCAGGAGAGGACGGAGCGCCGCAGAGCCTGCTCGGGAGTGATGACGCGGGCCCGGGCTCCCTCGTGGGTGCGCGGGCGAGGCTTGGGCTTGAAGACATTCAGGCGCATGGTGCGCCTCCTTTCTTTCGACAATCAAGAATAACTTCCTGCCGGGGAAAAGTCGGACGCGGAACGCATCGCAAAACTGCTTTGCGGCAGGAGTCGAACCTGCATGCACCAGAAGTATCCGTGCCCTGCGCCACCGGCAAAAGTTGATCCGGTTCTGAGTTGAGGTTATCGGACGAGAGCGGCCTCGTCTTCTCCGTTATCTTCACGGTCGCTATCGGCGGCCGCGGGAACGAGCGCAAATCCGTTACCGCGAAGGCCTGCAATTGCTTTTCTGTGGCCTTTGCTAAAGTTGATCGCCAGTTTGGTCATCTCGACATAGCTCGGACGATTACGATCCCAGTACTCCGTGCATTCGCAGACGGGAAATGCGATCAGCCGCGCCGGACTCGAGTTTGTGCAGATCACCAGAACGTCGGACTCGCGGTAGCCGACGGTGAACTGGCCGTTGCTGCAACTGCGGCACAAATGCGCGTTGCCCAACGGCGCTCCGATTTTGACGTTCGATTTGCCCATGGCAATTCGTTTCTAATCCGGACGTGCCGGAAGGTCATTGGCCGGGGTACAAGCGGAAACGGAACGTACGGCGCTTTGCCATTTCAGCCACCCAAGCTTGCGCTCAGGGCAGGATTCGAACCTGCATCTCCTCGTGGACAACGAAGTATCCGTGACCTACGCCACCGGCCGGTTTTCGTGGTTTTGGACGAGAGCATCGTCAATCAACGTTGTGGCCGGGGAACAAGCGGTGGCGGACTATTTCGGCGCTCTGACAACAGAGCTTTCGAGCTTTTGCGGCTCGCCGCGGGAATCGAACCCGCGCCTCCGGCTTACCAGGCGAAGTAACCGCAACCTACGCCACCGGCCATCATGGCAGTTATGCGCAGCACGAAAGCGCGATGCTGCGCGAGAGAGCTCATGGCCGGGGAACAAAGCGGCGGCGGAACAAAACGAATGTCCTGCCGTTAGACGACGCGATTGGTTGCGCCAATCGCGGCGGGATTCGAACCCGCATTCTCCGCTCCCGAAGTATCCGTTGCCTACACCACCGGCCGGTTCTTCTGGTTTTGGACGAGTGTATCGTCGGTTAACTTTCTGACCGGGGAACAAGCGGATGCGGACTATACGGCGTTCTGCCACTGAACTACCGAAGCTCGCACCTCGGGCGGGAATCGAACCCGCGTATCCGGCTTAACAGGCGAAGTAACCGCGCCCTACGCCACCGGCCAAACCAACTATCAAACAACTGCCCGCACAAAAAGTTGCGCCGGGGAACGAGCGAAAAGAGACGGACATCGGAGTCTCCGCTTTGCGGTGCCTATCGATTCGGGACTACGCCCCCGCCCCGCAAAGTAAGTGCATCCGGCAGGGTCTCCGGCCTGCGCGTCCTTGTTGGTGGAGGAAGTAACTCTCTTCTTTCACCACCGGCGCATCTCACTTACAAACTCTGACTTAGAGACATAAGTCTCTTCGCGACGCCGCATGACTTATCGCGGCGCCAACAAGCGGCGAATCGAGCGCTGCCCAACCTTTCCCCGAGGGAACAAGCGAAGACAGGCGCGTTGTCAAGACGATGAAGCTGTCTTCTACGCCACTCGGGAAAAATCAATATTCATACAGGATGCGCAGGAGCCGAACCGCAACGGGCTATGGCAGATAGAGAAACCACGCCCGGCGGCCGGTGGATTCCAGCCTACGCATCGAGTTTTGCGTTTTGACGATCATCGGGCGTTCTCCCACGCAGTAGTTACTTTGCCATAAGTTCTGAGTAAATGCAAGGACTTTCCCAAAATATTCATGAAATTTATTGTGACTTACCCAGTGACTTACTCGATTGATTTCCGATTTCCGCAGAATGGAAAATCGTCAGACCGTGGCGATGAAGCGCAGGCGCACGTAATCCGCGGTCCAATGGCCATCGTGGTCGCGCAGAGCCGGAGCGAGCAGCGCGACGGTTTCCTCGACGGTCTTCTCGCGTAAATCCTCAGGCAGGGTATCGAGGGCGCCGCGGCGGAAGGTATTCAACCATCCGGTCATGCCATCGTCATTCAACGGAGTGGGGCGAGGGAAGTGAAGGATGCGCTTAACGGTGAAGCCGTGGCGTTCCAGACGGAGGGAATAGGCTTCTGGAGTGGGATAGTAGTTGCCGCGGTCGCCAAGCGAGGCAAATCCGTGGCGCGCGAACACGGCGGCGAAGGCAACTCGGATGGCGGCGATGTTGCCGTGGCCGCCCATCTCAGCGACAAAGCGGCCGCCGGGGCGAAGGACGCGACGCACCTGCGTGAGCATCTCGTCCTGCCCGCGGACCCAGTGCAGCACAGCGTTGGAGAAGACGGCGTCAAACGTGTGGTCCGGGTAGGGAAGCTTCTCGGCAGGTCCCTTATCGGCTTTCACTCCGCGGGCGCGCGCCGCCTCCACCATCTGAGCCGAGGCGTCGATGCCGACAACGCTTGCTCCAGCAGCAGCGATGCGCTGGGTCAGTTGGCCGTCGCCACAGCCAAGGTCGAGGATGCGCTCGCCGGGCTGGGCCGCGAGCCATTCAAGCACGCCGCCAGCCAGCTCGTGAACAAATGCTGCGTCGCGGGCGTAAGTTTCAGGGTTCCAGGTTTGCGGCATCGAATGACTCCAGGTCCAGTAGTGCTTTCTCAGCGCAGCATCAGAAAATGCAGCATGAGGCGCGGGAACGGCCCATGCTCTAGCGGGCGGCGCTGAAATCCGGCACGATTCCAAGGCGAAGGACAATCATCCCGCAGCTCACGGAAATTTCATTGCCGATCGTTCAAGTGAGCGTAAGGCGAAGGCCTGACGCGTGGGGAACAAGTACAGTGTATTTTCCATGGTCGAGACGGCCACGTTTGGCTGCTTGCGTGATGTGAGCTTCACGGCTTTCGAGGGCCGGGGCGTCGAGGGTTTCGATCACGACAGTCCCCGCTTTGCCATCGCCAAAATCCAGGCGTAGCGCAACATCCTTTTCCGCGTCTTTGTTGAGGACAATGACGGAGATTTGTCCCTTCGGAAGCTTTGCAGCATAGGCGGTTGCATTCACTCCCGCGTCCTGAAGCTTCGAGGAAAGATCGGCCTGAATGAGCCGGCCGCCGCTGAGCAAGCCAGCGAACTTAAGACCGTAAGCAACGGGCTGCAGGACGTACGCGGAACCGAATGTTGCAATGGGCGTGTAAAACGGATGCGGGTGAGTGGCGATCTGCTCCGGCGTCGCGCCCTGCTCCTTGAGAAGATCGTCGCCGGGCAGAAACCCGCCCAGGCCGCTTGCGATCGTCGACCCGGTGCCGCCATGTAGATTGATTCCTGTGTAGTTGTTGCTGGCCAGCAGGAGCGAATAGTCGGCGGCCCAGAGCGCGGCGGCAAAGACGTCGGAGACTCCGGGCTTGCCGCCGCGATAGCAGGTGTTGCCCTCGGTCATGCGGATGCGGGCATGCATTTTAGCTGCGGCGGCGGTCGCTGTATCGGCGGTGTTCTGAACCTTGGCCATAGTGGCGGGCTTGAGCAGGTTGGGAATGTTCACTTCCGGATTTGTGGCCGGTCCGCCGAAGTAGTAGTGGTGCGTAAGGGTGGTGACGTGGGGTGGATTCTCGACGGCACTCCATGTGTCGGCGATCTGCGTCAGCCAGGATACGTTGGAGGCAACATCGGGGATCCCGAAGCGTGCGTCCGACGCGTGAGCCGCGATGGCCTGAGCGAGGGCGAGCCACTCAGTCAGATAAGTCCGCGCGGACCAGGTTTGAGGATCACGCAAGTGCCGGCCAAACAAGTCAGGTTCGTTGCCGATCTGGAAATACTGCAGGCGGACCCCGAGAGTTTTTGCAACGAATTCGGCTTCCTGAGCGGCACGGTCGGGCGTATTGGTCCCCATGTTGATGCCGTAGATGCAGGTCCAGCCGGTCGCTTCAAGGAAGGCCGCGAGGTTGCGCACGGCTTCAGGGGTCACGGCGTAGTAGTGGGCCTTTGGCTCGCCCACGACTTCGCGCGTTTGCGGGTGTTCGGGCTCGGGAGAATCGGGCGTCGCTTTCCACCACGCGAACTCGCCGGTGTTGCCGCCAAGGCGCAGAACGCCGTCCGAGGAAATCTGCTTGAATGCGCGGATCAAGCCGGTATTTTTCGGCGAGAAGAATGCGGGATCGGAGAGCTGCTGGATCTCGTAGGAGAGGCCGACAAAATCCTCGGGAATATGCGGCCCCGCGGCCTCAGCGGGAATCTGGAGCGTGACCGGAGTCTCCGCATGACTTTGGGCGCGAAGGCGGGAGGCAGCAATGGACATTCCGGCGGTGGCAAGAAAGCAGCGGCGGCTGATCGGTGTCATGAGATTCGCTCCAAAACTCTTCTCGAACAATCCAGCCACTCATTCTAAATGGACTGAACTGGCAGGAGGGTGAGGTCGTCGACGAGGCCGACCTCTTTTTGCACGAAGGGCTCGCCGTAGCGGACCCCGGCGAGCAGGCCGTAGTGACGAGCCTCAGCGAAGGTACGTTCGCGAATTTCCTCTTCAGGCACAAAGAGGCCGCTGCCGGCGGATTGGTTGGCATACTGCGAGCGGTAAGCCATGAGGGCCAGGTGACGCTGCTCGATGAAAGGCGTGATGTCGACGATGAAGCTGGGACGCACGTCGGCGTAGAGGCTGGCGTAAACGATCTTGAAGGGACGATGAGGCTCGGCGCCGGTGTCGATCTTTTTCAGGCCGGAGAGGAAACAGGCCTCGGAGCCGAGGGTCGCGGTGATGGCGTGGTCGGGGTGGCGGGCCTGCCAGTAAGGAAGAATGACGACGCGAGGACGGAGCTGGCGGAGGACGCGGACGATTGCGACGCGGTTTTCGAGCGTGTTGGCGATGGCGCCGTCGGGCAGATTGAGCGCCTGACGCCAGCCGACCCCCAGAATGCGGGCGGCCTCATCGGCCTCGCGGTAACGTTCCTCCGCTGTGCCGCGGGTTCCAGCTTCGCCCTGGGTCAGGTCGAGAATGGCGGTGCGCAGGCCACGCGCAGCCATGCGCAGGAGGGTTCCTCCGCAGGTCTGTTCCACGTCGTCGCGGTGAGCGGCGATGGCGAGGATGTCGGCTCGGGTTTCGACTGCCTCGGCGGGCATCGTAGCTAGTAGACGGTGTTGTCGCCGTCGGTGATGGCGTCCAGGTAGGCCACGTCGTAGGCCGTGCCGGTCACGGTCACATACTGGTTGTCGATCGCCGAGCCGTCTTTGGTGGAGTAGATGTAGACCTGTCCACCCTCTGCGGTGTAGAGCTTGTGCAAACCCGTGACGGCGGCGATGCCGGTGGCGTCGCCGAGATAGGGCTCGAGCAAGACCACCTTGTTCGTGGAGGTGTTGTACATAGTCAGGCAGCCGTAACCGCTGCTGGGGTTGGTGACGAAGCGGACGCCGGTGGTGCAGCCGGTCATGGCGATCCACAGAGTACTGTCATCGGCCTCAAGCATGCGGCTGGCCGCGCCGGGCTGTCCGTCGCTGATGGCAACGGGAGCGCTCGCCGTCTTGTTGCTCAAATTGACCACGGTGAGATTGCCGGCATAGAGGGTTTGCCCCTGCACCACCTGCGGCTGCTGGCCGACGACGTACATGGTGGAGGAATCGACCAATGCATTGCTGGCTCCGCCGGGGATGGGGATATTCACCATGGGTGCGGCGCTGGAGTCGGGGCAGGCTGCGACAGATGGGAGATTGCAGGGAAGCAGTCCGGACTGCTGGCCGATGAGGAAGATGAGCGGCGCCACCGGCACCAGGGAGATGAACGCTTTGGAGCCGCCGCACTCCGGCCCGCAGCTCAGGATATAGGCGGTGCTGCCGTCGGAGGAGAAGACGGCCTTGACAGGGCGGTCGAAGCTGAGCGGAGCGCCGTAGTAGTTGCCGGTCGCGTCGATGTTGTCGGGGCTTTGCATTTGAAAGAGGCACCAGGACGGCTCGTTCTGCGGCTCGCAGTCGACAGCGGCCTTGGGCCAGGTCGAGGGCCCTCCGGAGTAGGAAGTGGTTTGAGCGGCCGTGAGCTGGCGCGGATAGTAAACGTAGTTGGAGTTCTGCACAAAGGCAAGCGCGACAGACCCTCCCGGGTTCACGCTGACGCGGTACACGCCGGGAAGGCTGAGGCCGAGAGACGATTTGCCGGCCTGGTTGACAATCGTGAGGACGTGAGAAGCCTGGCTGGCGGCGAAGACCCAGTTCTTGTTGCGCGTGATGAAGATGCTGGATGACCCGCCATTCAGGCCGCCCACGTTGCCGATGACCTCCTCCTTGGCATAGTCGACCAGTGCCAGGCTCCCGTCGCCTGAGCCGTAGACGGCGCCGAATTGCTCCTCGGGCATGCTCTGGATGCTGATGGGCAATGCGCCGCCAAAGCCGGCGATAGAAAAGCCGGCCGGCACGCCAGTGTAGCCAGTGCGCGTGTCGTAAAAGGCGTCGACGATCTCAAGCGCCCCCTTGGCGAAAACGCCGGGGTTCTGGATGGCGATTACGACGCGGTTGACCAACCGGCTGGGCGGCAACACGCGGCCGTCAAAGTACGTTGTGTTTCCACAACCGGCCAGCGCGGCGGCTGCCGCCAAGGCTGCACTGACGCTCAGGAAAAAACTTCTCTTCTTCAAATTCCCAACCCTCGACTGATGGAGCGGAACAATCCGCGGCGTCGACAAATCAATGGCGTTATTGACACACGGAATAGCCCAAAAAACACGCAGGTCCAAACCGATTTCCACGCAGGCTTTGACTCCCGAAGTATAACAAAGCAACCCGGCCCCTTGGCGCGCGGAACAGCATCCGAACGAACGGTGTGCCCGCTGCTCCGGGCCGGTGGGCGGCCGCCGGCTTCGTGACCGAATCCACCGCCGAAGATGCCGGCGGGAAAGTGCGTTTCCGGGATACAACTTTGTTGGCGATGCGGTAGCATGACAACAGAATGACCCAGTTTGCCGAGATCTTTGCCGACCGCCCCGTGCTCGCTGACGGCGCCATGGGCACGGTGCTCTACGCGCGCGGCGTGTTCATCAACCGCTGCTACGACGAGCTGAACCTCTCGGACCCGAATCTGATCCTTTCTGTGCACGAGGAGTACCTGCAGGCGGGAGCGGAGATTCTTGAAACCAATACATTCGGAGCCAACCGCTTCCGATTGACGCGGCACGGGTTGGGCGGGAAGGTGGAAGAGATCAACGCGGCGGGGGTGCGGCTGGCGCGGCAGGCAGTGGAGCGCCTGAAGGAAAAACAAGCCGGCGAGGCCTGGGTGGCTGGCGCGGTGGGGCCGCTGGGGGTGCGGCTGGAGCCGCTGGGCAAGACCGGCCTGGACGAAGCCCGGGCGGCGTTTGCCGAGCAGATCGGCGTGCTGGTGAAGAATGGGGTGGACCTGCTGATTGTGGAGACCATGCCGGCGTTGAACGAAGCACATGAGGCGCTGGAGGCGGCAAAGGCCGTTGCGCCGGATCTTCCCGTGCTGGTGATGGTGACGGTTGACGACGAAGGCGAGTGCCTGGACGGTTCGTCGGCTGCGCAGGCCGCGGCGCTGCTCACTGAGTGGGGCGCGGACGCCGTGGGAGTGAACTGCTCCACGGGTCCGGCAACGGTGCTGACGGCGATCGAGCAAATGCGCGCGGCGACGACACTGCCGTTGGCGGCGATGCCCAATGCTGGACTGCCGCGGTCGGTCGAAGGCCGGAACATTTATCTGGTCTCGCCGGAGCACATGGCCAGCTTTGCGCGCAAGGCGATCGCGGCGGGCGTACAGATTGTGGGCGGTTGCTGCGGCACCACGCCGAACCACATCCGGGCCATGCGCTCGGCCATACGGGCCATGGATGAGCAGGCGCACGTGGAGGGGAAAGGCGCGGCGTCGGCAACGAGCAAAGAGACGCCCCCGGCTCCGTTGGCGCAACGCTCGCGCCTTGGCGCGTTGCTCGCGGAGGGGAAACTCATCACCATGGTGGAGTTCGTGCCGCCCAGAGGCATCGACTGCTCGAAGGAGATCGAGGGCGCCGGATTGATGGCGCGGCTGGGTGTGCACGCCATCGATGTATACGATGCGGCGCAGGCGTCGGCGCGGATGAGCGGGCAGAGCCTCTGCATCCAGATTCAGCAGCACACGGGGATGGAGACGATTCTGCATTACACGTGCCGCGATCGCAATCTGCTCTCGATCCAGTCGGATTTACTGGGAGCTTCGTCGATCGGGCTGCGCAACATTCTTTGCGTAACCGGCGATCCGCCCAAGCAGGGCGACTACCCTGACGCGTCTGCCGTGTTTGACGTGGATTCCATCGGTTTGGTGAACATCGCGCAGCGCCTGAATCATGGGCTCGATATCGGCGCGAACTCCATCGGCGCAAGCACGAACTTCACCATCGGCGTGGCGGCGAATCCCGGCGTGCCCGACATCGAGAATGAGCTGCGGCGGTTTGCCTACAAAGTGGAGGCCGGCGCCGAGTATGCGATTACGCAGGCGGTCTTCGACCTGCGCCTGCTGGAGGAGTTTCTGGAGCGGATCAAGGACCACCGCATTCCTGTGGTCGCGGGCATCTGGCCGCTGACCAGCTTGCGCAACGCGGAATACATGAAGAACGATCTCCGCATCGCGATGCCCGAGGAGATCACGTTGCGCATGGCGCAGGCAGAAACGCCGGAGGCCGCACGGGCGGAGGGGATCAAGATTGCGCAGGAGATGCTGGCGGCGGTGCGGCCTTTGGTCCAGGGCGTGCAGGTGAGCGCGCCATTCGGCGACTACGAGGCCGCGGCCGAGGTGATCGCCAGTGTGTTGCCGCTGGGAAATCGCGGGTAGGAGTGAACGCCATGCCGTCGTTTGAAGAATCGCTCAAGAAGCTGGAATCGATTGTCGAGCAACTGGAAAAGGGCGATCTTGCGCTGGAAGAGTCACTCAAGCTCTTCGAGGAGGGCGTGGGATTGTCGGCCGCCTGCAAAAAGGAGCTGGACGCCGCCGAGGGCAAGGTGCAGATGCTGGTGAAACAGCGCGACGGATCGATGAAGGCGGAACCGTTCCTGACGGAAAAATCCTCCTAACCTCAAAGCTGTTCTCAAGTAACGATCAATCTGACGTGGCCGCCTTCCTGTGCGCGCCGATGTGTGCGGCAAGTTGAAGCAGCGGCTCATCGCAGTCGCGCGCAGCGGCCAGCTGCGTGCCGCCGTGCGCGCAGGGGATGGCCAATGTGGGCACGCCGGCGAGGCTGAAGGGCGCGGTATAGCGGAGCAGACGGCTGCGCGTCTGGCCCCCGTCCGATTTCTGCCCGGCGCCGGCTTCGAGGCGCGCCACCGGAGCGCACGGCAGCAGAGACGAGTTCATGCGCCGCGAAGAGCTCGTCCATGCGGGCGCGAAATTCCGCGTGACGGCGGCGGAGGGCGGAGAGTTCGTCAGGCGCCATGCCGGCGCCCCACTTGAGCCGGTCACGGATGGCGGGCTCCCTTTGCAGGAAATTGCCGCGATCGAAGCTCCCGGCGTGAACTCGCGCGGCTTCTGACGCCTGAAGGGGCGCGAAGATCTCGACGGCATTCACCCACCAGTCCGGATCGATCGGCTCGCGCTTTAAGGCCAAGTGCCTGCAACGCGCGAACGACGATGCGGAAGCCCTCGGCGACCTGCGGCTCGCAATCGTGGAGAAAGCTGCCAGCGACGAAGGCGAACCGGGTGAATCGATGCGCAGCGGCGGTTTTCGTTGGATCGAAGGGCGCGGCGAGCAGCGGCGCGTCTTCGAGATCGCGGAAGAGCCAGCCTATGGTGTCGAAGGACTCGGCCAGGTGCGCAGCCGCCGCGCCAATCGCCGCGGCCAAGGGTGGCGCGATAGCCGGCAAGCCCGCAGAGCGCAGCGGGTACGCGGACGGAGCCGCCGGTGTCGGTCCCGATGGCGGCCACGGCTGAACCCTCCTGCACGCTGGCGGCCGCGCCACTGGAAGAGCCGCCGGTGAGTGCGCCGGGATCGCGAGGCTGCACACAGTCGCCATACTCCGGGTTTTCGCCCGTTATGCCGTAAGCCAGCGCATGAAGGTGAGTCTTGCCGATAATGATCGCACCGGCGGCGCGCAGTTGTTCCACCAGCCAGGAGTCGCGTGCGGCAACGCCATTCAGATCGCGATAGAAATGGACACCGCACGAGGTGGGAGAGCCGGCGAGGTCGAAGCAATCCTTCACCGAGACGGGGATGCCCCAGAGCGCGGGGCGGCCATCGCCGAAAGGGCCGCCACTGGAGCGTGCCATGGCTTCTGCGCGCGCTGCTTCCGCACGCGTCCATGCCGCATCCTGCCATATGTAAGTGTTGCGGCTGGCGTTCTGGTTCGCGTGCGCGAGCGCCGACTCGGCTAGTTGCGATGGATGCAAGGTTCCGGCTGCGAGCGCGCGGCGAAGATCGCGGATCGTCCACGGGAGAGCGGCCATACAGAGATTCTAGGAGGTCAGGTTTGCTCACCGCCTGTGAAGTTCTTCGCGTACACCTCGCCTTTTGTGGTCGTCGTTCCGGTCACGGGTCTGCCTGTTGTTCGGTTGATCTTATCTAACGTTCGACGGTGGCCTCGATCGTACCATGCGGTTCGTCGATGGGCACGAAGATGTGGTTGGGATTGTCCAGGCCGAAGGGGCTCAGATCGGCAAGTAGATGATGCAGGTTGGGCATGGAGAGATGGATGCGCGCAATCTCCGGCGCGGCTTGGAGCGCAGCCTTGCCCATATCGAAGAGCGTGTGCTGCACGCTCATGCTGTTGTGTGCGGCAAACTCTTTCAAGAGCGCGGCGACGATGCGCGCGCGTGCCTGCGCATAGTCTGGTGAGACTACCGCATGGTCCCACGTGACTATGGCGCGCGTGCCAAGGATGCGGTCGGTTGCCGGCTTGAGGGTGGTCAGCTTGTCCACGACGTAGCCGGTGAAGGCTGACTTTGTGGTTTTGAGGATGGTCAAGCCGTCGACGCCAGAGGTCACGGCCCACGCGCCGCCCCTTTCGCGCACGGCCTCTGTAGTCTGCAGCTCAGGCCCGCCCATCTTGAAGGTCGTGGGGTCCGGCACGCCATCGACGATCATCCGCTCCCACGATTTTTCCTCGACCCTGACGCTCACCCTCGTAACTTGCGCATGGTTGTCGAGGAGATAGTCGCCCAGCTCGCATGCGAACGCCTCAATGGTTGACGCCTTTGAGTTGCGAGCCACGAAATACACAGTGTTCTTCATCGTGTCGGTGGGCAGCACATTGCTGTTGTCGGCTGCTGTGTAACTGGCGGCGAAGCCTCCTTCAAGCATCACATGCACGGTCCACTCGTCGAACTCGTGCTGGTCCTTCAAGCGCGTAATGCGCGAGAGGCGCACGCGCGATTTTCCGTAGCGATTTTCGCCCAGTTTGGCCATGCGTTAGCTTCCTCGGTAGGTTGTGTAGCTGTTGTCGCTCAATAGGAGCGGCAAGTGATAGTGCGCCTTGCCGTCGCAGGTGAACGTAATCGCAATCTCGGGGTAGATACTGGTGCGACCGAGCCGCTCCAGGTACGGGCCTGTGTCGAACGTGAGCCGATAAGTGCCTGCGGCTGCGTTGCGCGCCAGGTCGCGGCAGCGACCGTCGGCATCAGTGACGCCGCTAGATAGAGTCGTCCACGAGGCGCCCTCCTGTCTTTCGAGCCGCACAGAGACGTGAGCCGCCGGCTTGCCTAGCGCTGAGTCCAAGATGTGAGTTGAAATGACGCTCATTCGACCAACCACTTTCCTAAACGAATTTGCAGGATCTGCCGTTGTTGCTCGGCGGCCTCGCGCAGCTCCGCTTCGCGTTTATTCGCCAAGCGGCGCTTCAGAATCGCGAGCATCTCGTCGGCGCTCTTGCCTGTCGCGCACACGATGTACGTGAAGCTGAAGCGCTGCTCATAAAGCCGATTCCCTTCGGCCAGTTCGGCCAGCACCCGGTCGCTTGCCGCGCTCGCTGAGGATTGTTCCTGCCGCGACCAGACTGCCGAGCGTGCCGTGGCGTTTGCCGCAGCATGCGCCGGCCTGTGTTCGCCGATGCGCGGATGGCAGGCGAAAGCTTCTAACCAATCCGCCTCCTGCATCGTGCTCCACACGCGATCCGCAGCCTCACTCAGTGCTTCTACGCTGCCGATGGGACGCAACACCAACATGCTTTCGGCCCAGCGCTTCGATCCGCAGCAGGCCAGCATCGCGTCCAGGGCCGCGGTCTCGCCGGCTGCGTTCCAGGCCGCAAGCGTGGGGTTCATGGCCTTGATCCCTCCCGGCGCAGTTCGAGCAAGAACTCATCGAGCAGGTTGGCGGCCACGCGACGGCGGTACTCGGCCGTGGAGCGGATGTCGTCGATAGGCTGAACCTCAGCGAGTAATGCGCGGCGCGCGGCTTGCACCGTCTCGCGCGTGGCCGGTTGGCCTAAGAGCGCCGACTCAGCCTGATAGAGCCGCGCGGGATACGGCGCCAGGCATGCCGCTCCCAGGCGAATCTCGCGGATCACGCATTTCCCAAGCAGTGCCGTTGCTCCAAGCGCGACCTTGGCAACAGCCATAGCACGCCGGGTTCCCACCTTGCGCAGGTATTGCATGTGGCGCGCAAATCGCCGCGGCACGTGAATCGCATAAAGTAGTTCATCGGCGGCCAGAACATTGCGCTTGTAGCCGGTGTGGAATTGCGAGTAGGGAATGCGGCGGCGGCCACGCACGGAGATGAGCTCGATCTCCGCATCGTAGGCGAGCAGGGCAGGCGAGGAGTCAGCGGCCGGCGAACCGTTGACGAGATTCCCGCCAAGCGTAGCGCGGCTTTGGTTGGCAATGGAGCCGATCCAGCTCGCGGCGCGAGCGAGAAGCGGAAGCTCGGTGGCAATCACGGCGTGTCTGCGCAGATCGAGAAACGTGGCTGCAGCGCCGATGACCACGCTCTCTGTTTTTGTCTCGATGGCACGCAGATCGGAAATGCCCCAGAGGCTGATGAGCTTTGGCGCGTTGAGACGGCCGGCGGCAAACGCCACCATCAACTCCGTGCCGCCCGCGATCGGCGTCCATTTGCCCGGCTCACTGGCAAGCAGCTCCAGCACCGCGCCCAGTTTGCCAGGAGCGATAAGATCGTGTGCTGCCGGATCACCGCGCATGGTGCGTCTGCTCCAATACGGGTTCTTTCGCCGGTTCGGTGTTCTGCGCGCCGGCTGCGGCTGCGACCGACTCGAAGATGTGGATGAAGCCCGTGCAGCGGCAGAGATTGCCGGCGAGCGCTTCGCGAATCTCCGCTGTGCTCGGATGAGGACTGTGCTTGAGGAGCTGCGCAGCGGCCATCAGCATGCCCGGCGTGCAAATGCCGCACTGCGCGCCACCATGATGAAGAAAGGCCTCCTGCAGAGGATGAAGTTCTCCGTCAAGGGCAAGTCCTTCCACAGTTTGAATGTCGGCGCCTTCGGCCTGGAGCACCGGCACAAGGCAACTGTTCACGAGTTCGCCGTTCATGCGCACTGAACAGGAGCCGCACTCCCCTTCGCCGCACCCTTCCTTGGTCCCGGTCAGATGCAGATCCTCGCGCAACACGTCAAGCAGGCGCTTCATGGGCGGCACATTGACCGCGCGGATTTCGCCGTTCACCGTGAGATGGATCGTGGGCCAGCGTGCGCTCGCTCTGTCACTCCCGTTCGCTCGCCTCTTCGCGTTCATCGCGCGGCCGGCTCCTCGACCGGCTGATTCGCAGCGAGCCCGGCGTAGAGATCCTCTGGCAGCAGTGGAATGGCGCGGAAGCTGACACCCGTCGCGTCGCGAATTGCGTTCAAGATTGCGGGCGCGGGCCCGTCATGAGGCAGTTCGCCGATGCCTTTGGCGCCGAATCCACCGTGGCGGAAATGAATCTGCTCAAAGAACACGTGAATCGGTGGAACGTCCTCGGCAGTGGGCATGATGTAGTTGGTCATCTGATTGTTGGCCATGCGGCCATCCTGCCAGACGACTTTTTCGTAGAGCGCGAAGCCGATGCCCTGCGCGATGCCACCCTCGATCTGCCCGGCGGCCAGCACAGGATTGATGACGCGACCGACTTCCTGCACGGCCCAGAAGTCCTCGACCTCAGCGGAGTAGGTGACGGTGTCGACAGCAACCTGCGCGACGTAGATCGCCCACGCATAGGCGCCATAGGCTTCGCCGTGATACTTCTCGTCGTCCCAAAAGATGCCGGGCGGCGCCTCGTAGCGGCACAACGAGGCGACTTCGCCATGCGCGGAGCGATAGCGCTCGCAGGCGGCAAAGAACTCGTCGCGCGTGTGGCTCGCGCCAAGCCCAGCATGCTCGCGTAGAAGCGCGAGGAGCTGCAAGCTGGCGCGCTCGATGATGCGGCCGACGATCATCGAGGTGCGTGAGGCTACGGTGGGACCGCTATTGGGCACGACGCCCGTGTCTGGCGATGCCATCGTGACATCGCTGTAGTCGACGCCGAGCGCCTCCGCCGCAATCTGCGTAAGAACAGTATTTGTGCCCTGGCCGAACTCGGTGTTCGACGCAAGCACGCGCACTTTATTGTCGGGCGTAACGTCAATGCCGGCGAGCGAATTCAAATACACCTCGCCTGAGCCGGTAAAGCCGGAGCCGTGATAGAAAGCGGCTAGCCCCAAGCCACGCTTGACAGGACTCGTTCGATTCTCGCGGGCGAACTGCGCGCGCTTGGCGTAGTAGTCGCTCTCTTTGAGCGCACGATCGAGCAGTTGATCGAGGATCATCGGCTCGCGCATCAATTGTTCGGTGGCGTTGGTGTCGCCTTCGTGCAGGAAGTTCCTTCGCCGCAGTTCCACGGGATCCATGCCCAGGGCGGTGGCGATCTCGTCCATCTGGCGCTCCATGGCGAAGATGGCCTGCGGCGCGCCAAAGCCGCGAAATGCGCCGTAGGGAACGTTGTTTGTTGCCCAGGAACGGGAACGCACGCGAACATTCGGGCACAGATACGGTCCGGTGGAGTGAAGCGTGGCACGCGAGAGAACGGTGGACGAGAGAGTTGAATACGCGCCGCCGTCAGTGTCGAGATGGATCTCCATCGCCAACAACTTGCCGTCGCGGTCAAGTGCGGTGCGGTGCCGCACACGCGAGGGGTGGCGCTTGGTGGTCGCGGCCAGATCCTCCATGCGGTCGTAGACCATTTTCACTGGGTGGCCGCTTTTCATGGCCAGCAAAGCCGCGTGGCAGGCGAGCGTGGAGGGATAATCCTCTTTGCCGCCGAAGGCGCCACCGGTTTCAGTCTGAATGACACGCACCTTCTCTTCGGGCAGATCGAAGACCGCGCGCAGCGACTTGACGACGTAGTAGGGGCATTGCAGCGAGCCCCAAACAATTACGCCATTTTCCGCGCTGTATTCGGCGATGACGCCTTGGTTCTCGATATAGAGATGTTCCTGCGCGCCAGTGCGGTACTCGCTTTCTTCGATGTGCGCCGCGCGGGCCCATGCGGAATTCACATCGCCCTTTTCGAGCAGAAAGCTTTTGAGCAGGTTGTCGGCGCCCCAGACGATCACATCCTGCCGCTCGCTTTCCTCCATGGTGAAGATGGGCGGCAGCGGCTCGTATTCGATGTGCACGGCGCCGACAGCTTCGCGCAGCTTGTGCTTGTCAGGGTGCGCAAGAAGCATGATCGGCTCCTCGCAGTGATTCACCTTGCCGTCGGCAAGGCAGGGCTGATCGGCCACAATAAGCTGGATGCAATTCTCGCCGGGAATATCCGCAGCCGTGACCATCGTGAACTCGCTCCAGTCGATGCGGCGGTCGAAAGCGATGGAGCGAATGAGGCCGCGCGGAATCGAGCTGCGAACGGTGGCTCCATGCCACATGCCTTCGCGCTCCATGTCGTCCACATAGCACGCGCGCCCCAGCAGCTTGTCCACGCCTTCCTTACGGGGAACGGGAGCGCCAACGATGCGGGTTGTCGCATGCGTACTCATGGTTGCCGAGGCCGATATCGCCGGACGGATTGACGCATAGCATACAACGGCGCGCCGATGCTTTGAAAGCGCCGGCGCTACGAAGCGAGCTGCGCCAGCGCGCGCGACAGCACGTGCACGCCACCGCCGATCCACTGGGGCGAGGCATATTCGTCAGGCCGATGGCTGACTCCACCGCGGCAGGGAATGAACAACATGGCCACCGGCGCGATGCGCGCCATGAAAAGCGAGTCGTGATAGGCGCGGCTCACCATCTTCTTGTACGATTTGCCCGCGGCAACCGCTGACGCTTCAAGCGCGGCGAGAATCGCGGTGTCGCAAGTGGCGGGCGGGTCGGTGTTCACCAGCTCCGTGGTGATTTTCACTCCGCGGCGGGCACTCACTTCCTGAGCGGCTACGCTGAACGCGGCGAGGACGCGGTCGCGGCGAGCGCCATCGATGTCGCGAACGTCCGTTGTGAGGAGCACGCGCGAGGGGATGCTGTTGACCGCGCCGGGAAAGACATCGCAGACGCCCACGGTGCCGACGGTGTCGATTGCGCCCGTCGATTTAGCCGCCGATTCAAGCGCGAGAATCAGTTCAGCAGCGGCGGCCAGCGCATCTTTGCGACCCGGCATCAGCTGGCCCCCGGCATGGCCGCCTTCACCTTCGATGACGATGCGCTGGCTGGCGGGCGCAGCGATGTGCGTCACGAGGCCCACGTCGATTCCTTCCTGTTCGAGCAACGGCCCCTGTTCGATATGAAATTCAACAAACCGATGAAAACGGCCCGGCGGCAGGGCGACGGATTCGAGCGGACCGGTGAATCCGGCTTGCGTTCGCCATTCCTCCAGCCCGCGGCCCTCTTTGTCACGCAAGGCGAGCGCCTGCTTTGGCGTAAGCACGCCGGCCATCATGCGGCTGCCCAGGCAGCCAATGCCGAATCGTGTTGGCTCTTCGGCGGTGAAGATGACGAGCTCGATGGAACGGCGCGGCTTGAAGCCGAACTTCTGCAGAACGCGAATGGCTTCGAGGCCGCCGAGCACGCCCACGCAGCCATCGTAGAGGCCAGCGTTGGGGATGGCATCGATGTGCGAGCCGGTGCCGATGGGTGCGAGTGCAAGATCGCTGCCCTCCCAGCGCACAAAGGTGTTGCCGATGGCATCTTCGCAGACGGTGAGGCCGGCGTTGGCGCAGAGGCCCTTCACGTAAGCGCGGGCGCGCAAATCGGCCTCGCCGAAGACGACACGTGTGACCACCGGCGGCTCCGCCTCAGAGATCTGCGCGAGAGCCATCAGCTCCGCCATCACACCATCGATCGTGAGTTGAGGGCGAGTGGCTGTCATACGCTTGGTTCCCCGAGTGGATGCCGCCGCCAGTCCTTGTAGATGAGATATTTTGCCGGGCGCTTGCCCAGCGCGCCAAACCACTGCGGGCAGTAGGCGCGCATCCAGATGAAGTCGCCTGCGTAGACCGGGTACCACGAGTCGCCGAGGCGGTAGATGCCTCCACCCTCGAGCATCAAGAGACCGTGCTCCATTACGTGAATCTCCACCATAGGGAGCGACGCGCCGGGATCGTAGGTCAGGGTATTCATGGCAAAGTCGTAGGGCGGGCCGTCGGGCATCAGCGCGCGCACGCGCAGCGATGGGTCGCCCATGAGCGGAGTGGCAGTGACGGCAGCCTCGTCGCCGATGACAATTTCAGGAGCGGCCGCGCTAGGCTGCGGTTCGTACGGTTTTTCAATCAACGCCGCACGTGCAATTCCCGGCGCGCGCACGGTGTGCGGAGAACCTTCGGGCAGATAGGCAAATCCGCCGGGCTTGAGGATTCGCTTTTTGCCTCCTGCCTTGAGTTCGAGCTTGCCGTCGAGGACATAGACAAAACGCTGCGCCGTTGCGGGTGGGAGCGAGCCGCCGGCAACGAACTCCGCGGTCATCTGGGTAAAATGCGCGCCCAGTTGCGGCGCGGCATGAATGATGAACTCCACTCCCTTTGCGCCGGGCAGCGGCGAGCGAATGAACGTTTCCGGCGTTTGCAGCAGATGATCCGGTTTCAAACTGCTGCGCGTTGATCCAAGTTGGTGCACGAACGACCTCGATCTGGGAAATGCAAAGAGTGGCCTGGAGAATTCCGATGCTCGATTTTATCCGACCCCCGCGGCCAGGCGCTCCAGAAACTTGCGGCCGACCTGGAACGCGGCTTCAACGTCATCTTCCCGCACGGCTTCATCGGGATGGTGGCTGATGCCGCCGGGGCTGCGCAAAAAGAGCATGGCCGTGGGGACGCGGGCGGCCATGACCATCGCGTCGTGGCCGGCGCCGCTGGCCATGCGCTTCACGGGCAGACCAGTTGACTCGACGGCAGCGGCCAGAATCGCCGTCAGCCGCTCGTCCATCGGCACGGCCGGCTGATTCATCTGGCGCGTGCATTGGAGCGTGAGTCCGCGTCTGGCGGCAATCGATTCCGCTTGCGCCAGGAGGGATTCCACGGCGGATTTTCTGACAGGATCCTCAGCGTGGCGCACGTCGAGGCTCACGCGCGCGGATCCGGCAATCACATTGGCGACATTAGGTTCGACGTCCACTTTGCCCACGGTGGCCACCAGCCCATCGGTGTGCTGCGCCAGGGTCTCGACAGCGGCGAGCCACTTGGAAGCGCCGGCGAGGGCGTCGTGGCGCAGATGCATGGGCGTTGTGCCCGCATGGTTGGCGTGGCCGGTAAATTCGAGGCTAAGGCGCGTCTGTCCCACGATGGCCGTTACGGCCGCCACGCTTAGGCCTTCCGCCTCAAGAACGGGGCCTTGCTCAATGTGCATCTCGATGAAGCCGAGAACGGCGGGATCGAGAACCGCCTCGCCGATTCGGCCGGGGTCGAGGCCGAAGGCGCGGATTGCAGCTTCCAGCGTGATGCCGTTCGCGTCCTTGAGTGCCAGCAGGGCCGGATCGAAGCGCCCGGCGGCCGCACGGCTGCCGATAAAAGGGACACCGAAGCGCACGCCCTCTTCCTCAGAGAAGGCAATGATTTCGATGGGCAGAGGCAGCTTGAGTTCCTGCGCCAGCTCGACCCACTCGAGCGCTAGCACCACGCCGAGAACGCCGTCGAAAGCGCCGGCATTGGGAACGGTGTCGATGTGCGAGCCCAGAATGAGCCGCTTGCCGCGCGCGCCTGCAGGCTGCCAGAGCCCGCGCAGGTTGCCTGCCGCGTCGGTGTGGACCGTCATGCCGAGCGACTCCATGCGGCCGCGCAAGAGTGCTTGAACGTGGTGGACCGGAGGCGTCAGGAAGCGGCGCGTGATGCGATCGGGTTCCTCGCTCATGGCGGCGATACGCCGGCACTCGGCGATAACGCGGCGGGCCCGTTCGTTCAATGCACGGATTGCCGGGGCACGGTGAGTCATGCGCGCACCTGCTCTCTGCCGCGCGCATGGCCCACGAACTGGCGCCTGCGGAAGACCGGTTCGCCGCGCAGCCAGGTCTCGAGCACGCGCCCGCGCAACTCCGCTCTCAGATAGGGCGAGAGCTTGTGGCGGAAGTGCAGATCATCTGGCGACACAGTCCACGCAGCTTCGGGGTCGAACACAACGAAGTCAGCGTCGGCGCCGGGCTTGAGCGAGCCTTTTCGTCCGGCCAGGCCGGCGAGACGCGCGGGGGCCGCTGCCAACCACTCGCCAAGCCGCTCAAGCTTCATTCCGCGCCGTTCGATCGCGGTCCATAAGACAGGCAGCGCCAATCCGAGACTTGCAATTCCACCCCAGGCAAGGTCCCAGCGGCCTTCTTCGCGCTTTTTCATAGCTGGCGGGCAAGGGGAGTGGTCGGTGGTGACCATGTCGATCAGTCCTTGCTCGAGCGCGTTCCACAGGAGCTCGCGGTTGGCCGCGCTGCGGATCGGCGGCGCGCACTTGAATTCCGTCGCGCCGTCGGGGATCTCCTCGGCGGCGAACCACAGATAGTGAGCGCAAGTCTCGGCGGTGACCGGCGCGCCGCGCACGCGCGCTTCAGCGAGCAACGGCAACGCTTTCGCGCTGGACAGATGCACGATATGGATGGGAGTGGAGAATTCCTCGGCAAGATGGATTAGCAGCGCGATCGCGTCGACCTCTGCCGCGTCGGGCCGCGAGGCCAGATATGTGGAGTATTTGCGCCAGTCGTCGCTATTCACGCTTAGCTTCTTCGTTGCGGAGTCGATCGGACCCGCCAGCTCGGCGTGTACCAACAACGGCAAGGCCGTGCCGCGCAGTTCTTTAAGGGCGGCGCGCAGATCGGCCTCGTCCACCCACGCAAAACCATCGATGCCGGAGTGAATGAGGAAGCACTTGAAGCCGGCAACGCCCGAGCGGGCAAGCGATTGAATCGCCTCAGCGTTGCCGCGCACTACACCGCCCCACGCGGCCCAATCGACCCACGCCTGGCCCTTTGCTGCTTTGCGCTTGGCCTCCAGCGCCTGTACATCGATGGTCTCCGGCACGCAGTTCAGAGGCATGTCAACCAGCGCGGTCACGCCGCCCGCGGCCGCAGCCAGCGTGGCTGTTTGAAAGCCTTCCCACTCGGTCCCTCCGGGCTCGTTGATGTGGACGTGCGAGTCGACCAGACCAGGCAAGAGCACCGCCTCACTGAAGTCGAAGAGCTCGGCATCAGGCGGCACATCATTCCAGGCACGCACCGCGGAGATTCGCCCCTCGTCCACGATCACCATCGCGGGCGCGAGACCCTCCGGCGTCAAGACGCGAGTGGAACGAAGTGCCTTTGCCATCGTGTTTTTACTTTCGCTGTTTGGGAAGGCCGAGAGCAAGCATTGGCTCAAAGGCCGCGAGCGGCGCGGCGATGGATTCACGAGCCTCCGGGTCGAGTCGGCTGCGGGCCCAAAAGCGTCTCGGCGCCCACGCTGCGCTAACTGCGCAGTCGGCTCAGCAGATCCTGCGGATGGACGGGCTTGGCGAGGATATCGAACTCATGGCCCTCGGCGCGCGCCTTTTCCAGCAGATCGGCTGTAGCGGCCTGGCCGGAAAAGAGCAGGACTTTGATTCCCGGCAACAAGGCCCGGATGCGGATAGCCGCGTCGATCCCGTTCAGGTCGGCCATGATCACGTCGGAGATGAGCATGTCCGGTCGAAAGCTCTCGGCAAGCTCGAGGGCCTTTTCGCCCGAATAAACCGCGCGGGCGTCAAAGCCGCTCTGGTTCAGGATCATGGCGAGCGTGTCGGCGATCACGTGCTCATCGTCCGCCACCAGAACCTTTGGTTTTGTCGTGTTGGGCATACTCTCCTGGGCGCTCAGGGAAGGGAATCGATGATGGATCGTTCAAACAGCCTCTGAACCGGTGCGGTTTTGCAGCTTGTTCGGCCGGACTATTGCATACGACAAGATGATACGCTTTACCAGTGTAATGCAACGCGCTCCTCTCTTGGGCAGAGCCGCTGAAGGAGGGGCGCAGCCCCGAAGGCGGGTGGGCCGGCCTTGTCCATCGTGCTCGACGCCGATTCATCTCAAATCAAATCTGCAAACATATACTGGCAACAACGAACTTGAGATTCGCCACACCAACTTCGCCGGAGAACCGGAAATGCAGGAAACGGCCATCCCCAACCCGACCCCGGGCACGATTCTCGACGCGCCACCGGCACCGGACGTGATCATTCGCGCCGAGAAGATCGAGAAGTACTACGCGCTGCCGAGCCAGAACCGAATTCAAGTGATCTCGGCGACCGACCTGAGTATCGTGCCGGGCGAGATTCTTGCGTTGCTGGGCCCCTCGGGGTCAGGGAAATCGACCATGCTGCGCATGTTGACCGGACTCTCCATACCCACGGCAGGGCAGGTCTATTGGCACGGAACGCCGATCGCCCAGGCCGAGATCAATGTCTCGATCGTCTTCCAGAGCTTCGCGCTCTTCCCCTGGCTTACGGTTCTGGAGAATGTTGAGGCTCCATTGCAGGCGCGCGGCGTTGCACCAGACGAGCGCCGCGAACGCAGCATGAAGGTGCTGGACATGGTGGGCCTTGACGGATTTGAAGCTGCCTATCCCAAGGAACTCTCTGGCGGCATGCGGCAGCGCGTCGGGCTTTGCCCGCGCGCTGGTGGTTGAGCCCGAGGTTCTCTTCATGGATGAGCCGTTTTCAGCGCTTGACGTGCTGACGGCTGAGAACCTGCGCAGCGAGCTGCTGGAACTTTGGACCAAGAAGACTATGCCGACAAAAGCGGTTTTCCTGGTTACGCACAACATTGAAGAAGCGGTGCTGCTGGCCGACCGTATGGTTGTGCTGGGGCGCAATCCCGGCCACATCCGAACGGACTTCCCGGTGCAACTGCCGCAGCCGCGCGACCGCAAATCCGAGCCCTTCACGCAATTGGTGGATTACATTTACAAAGTTCTCACCCGGCCTGACACCGCGCCAGCCGCGGCCCCAGGCCTGCTGGCGGAGCCGCGCGTTCGCGACCAGCGCCAGATGCGCTACCAGATGCTGCCGCACGCCCGGCCCGGCGGCATTGCCGGCCTGCTCGAGCTACTGCTCGATAAGGGCGGCCGCGACGACATGTATCGCCTCGCCGATGACCTCACCTTCGAAATCGACGACCTGCTGCCCATCGTGGACGCTGCGCAACTGCTGGGCTTCCTCACCGTCGAGGAGGGCGACGCGGCGATCACGCCGAGCGGCGAGGAGTTCGCCAACTCCGAAATCCTCCGCCAGAAGGAGCTCTTCCGCAACGCTGTGGTCGAGAAAGTGCTCCTGCTGCGCCAGATTCGCCGCGCACTGGATTCCAAGAGCGATCATTCCGTTCCTGAGGACTTCTTCCTCGACATGCTCGACGAACAGTTCAGCGAGGAAGAGAGCCAGCGCCAGATGGAGACCGCCGTGACGTGGGGGCGGTACGCGGAACTGTTCGACTACGATGCCGCGCGCCGCCGCTTCGTGCTGCCCGACGCATTGGAAGAGGAGATTGCCGCCAGCGAGGACACGAAGTGAAGATCCAGCACACACTGGCGCGATCCCTGGTCATCGTCCGCACCACGCCGTTCATCATCGATCTGGGCGTAGCCGCCTGCGCACTGGCGCTGTTCTTTGCCGTGGTCAGCACCGGCGTCTATTGGTTTGAAAAGCCGATTCCGGTCGTGCCCATTTCCAATTCCATTGGCGCACTGCCCGTGTATGCCTTTTACTCCATCGTGCGCATGGCCATCGCCTACGTTCTCAGCCTGGCCTTTGCCGTCAGTTACGGCTACATTGCCGCGTACAATGCGCGAGTCGAGCCGTTGATGGTTGCGGTCCTCGACATTCTCCAGTCGATTCCGGTGCTCAGTTTCCTGCCTCCTGTGGTGCTGGCCATGGTTTCCCTCATTCCCGGCCATCAGCTAGGCATTGAGATGGGCGTTATCCTGCTCATCTTCACCGGGCAGGTGTGGAATCTCGCCTTCAGCTTCTATTCCTCGCTCAAAACCATACCCAGGGAGATGCTTGAGGCGTCGCGCATCTACCGCTACTCCGGCTGGCAGCGCTTTTGGCAACTGGAAATACCTTTCTCCACGATTGGCCTGGTCTGGAACTCGATCGTCTCCGTGGCGGGCGGCTGGTTCGCGCTCATCTTCTGCGAGACGTTCACCATGGGCGATCGCAACTTCCAATTGCCGGGCCTGGGCAGCTACATCCAAACCGCAACCTACGCGGGCGACGTTCGCGCGCTGCTTGCGGGCATTGCGACGGTGATTCTCATCGTGGTGGCTACCGATCAGCTTGTATGGCGGCCGCTGATCGCCTGGAGCGACAAGTTCAAATTCGAACAGGTGGAATCTGCCGAGCAGGTCACCTCGCCCATCCTCGAAGCGATCCGCCGGTCGAAGATACTCTCTACTGTGCCCGGCCGCATCCTCGATCGCGTGGAGGAACCCATCTACCGGCGCATGGCGCGCAAAAAAGAGTGCCGCGTGGTGAGGCCCATGGACGAGCCGCAATCAGGCAAGCTGCCGACGGTGCTTTGGGCGCTGGCCGTGGCGGGAGCTTTGGCGATTTGCTGGGCAGCAGCGCAGGCCGTGTTCATGCTCAGGACCGTCACTTGGCCCGACCTGCGGCTGTTGCTGGAGGGCGCGGCGGCGACATTTCTGCGCGTCAATGCATCGCTCGTGATCTCCGCCGCCTGGACGATTCCTGTCGGCGTGGCCATCGGGCTGAGCCCAAGGCTGGCCCGCATTGTGCAGCCCGTTGCGCAAATCATGGCCTCGGTGCCGGCCACGGCCTTCTTTCCCATCCTGCTGATGGGGCTGGTGAAGATCGGCGGCGGGCTGGGCATCGGGTCGATCGCGCTCATGTTACTCGGCACGCAATGGTACATCCTCTTCAACGTGATCGCGGGAGCGATGTCCATCCCCTCGGACCTGCGCGAGGTCGCCTCGCTCTACCGCTTCACGCGCTGGCAGAGATGGACGAAGCTGATCCTGCCCGGTATCTTTCCGTACCTCATCACCGGCATGGTCACTGCCTCCGGCGGGGCGTGGAACGCGTCCGTGATGGCTGAGTACTCGCACGTGAAGGACCGCACGCTGGAGACCATCGGCCTGGGCGCGCAGATTGACGCCGCCACCGATAGCGGGCGTTTCGCCATGCTGCTTCTGGCGACGATTCTCATCTCGCTCATGGTGATCACCATGAACCGGCTGGTGTGGCGCAAGCTCTACCGGCTGGCCGAGACGCGGTTTAAACTTGAAGGCTGAGCCGCCGCTCGCACACGTGACTCCGTTTCACCCTGCCGGCACGTCCTTCACGGCCACGCGCACAAACTTGATTGTCTGGCGCCGCCACGAGTAGGTAATCAGCAAGTCGCCGTTCGACGCCTGCACAATCGCCGGGTAGGAGTATTGGCCCGGTTCATCTTCCAGCGTTCTAAAGATCCTGAAGTGTTCTCCGTCGGTGCTCACGGCAAGATTCAGCGGAGTCCGCTGGTTGTAGCTGTTATTGAACACCAGCACGATCCGGCCGTCCTTCAACCTTAGGGCATCGATCCCGGAGTTGGGATTCGGCAAATCGATGTATTGCGCCTGCGTCCACGTCTTTCCGTCATCCAGGGAATCTGCGGCCGCGATCTTCGCCATCCTGGTTTGGCTGCGCGCGTAGAAGCGGAGATGACGCGCGCCCAGCGAAACGACCGCGGGCTGAATGATGCCCACCGTGGTATTGCGCGGCGGGTAATCGACGCCCGGAAACCGCTGCCTGACCGCCTCAATTTCCGCTGCAGACGGCACATCGCCACTGTCCGGAACGGTAATCGGCCCGAATTTGGTCCAGGTCGCGCCGTCGTCCGTCGACCGCTCAATCCACGCAGCCCAACCATGGCCTTCTACCGACGATCCGCTCACAATCAATCCATGGCCCAGCACCAGCGGCTTGTCCTTGATGGGGCCCAGAATGCCTTCAGGCAGCCGCTCTTCCTGGCTCCATGTGCGCCCCTCGTCTGCGCTCCATTTGCGCGCGCCGGCCCAGTTGCTTGGCCGCGGACCGAACTTGTAATAGAGCCAGAGGCGCCCGCCGCTGTCATGGAACAGCACCGGATTCCAGCAGGGAGCTTTGTCCGCTCGCGCTAATTCGACGGGCGCGCTCCAAACGCCGTCATGCAGGCGCGCGCCATAGATGGCCACATCGGGCTGGCCTTCTCTGGTCCCCGCGAACCACGCCGCCATCACATCGCCGCCCTTTAACTCCACAACGGTTGAGGCATGGTTATCGGGTTGCGTGCCGGGCAGCGCCCTGCCGCTCGAGAGCGGCTGAAAGATGAATCCGCCGCCCGTTTGAGCGCCTGCCTGCATCCCGGCGCAACCCACAGCCGCCGCCAAAAGCCAGAAAAGCAACTTCATCTCCGCCGCCCATCAAGAAAAAGAACGCAAGCAAATACGAAACACCGATGAACCAAATGAAGACTACCAAACGCATCGCGAGAAGTCAGCGAGTCTTCGAGCCGGCGGCTCATCCCGCTCTCGCGCGTCACTCGCTGGCCCGCCAACCCGCTAACGCGGCGCCGCACACGGAAACTTACAGTCCTTCTCACCCGCTAAAATCATTCTTGAAACGCTGGAACCTCGATCATTCAGAGTTTCCCCAATGGAGGCGACATTGATTCGAGTGGGACTTGTCGGTTTCGGCATGGCGGCACGCGTCTTCCATGCTCCTTTGCTGTCGTCGGTCGAGGGGCTGGAACTGGCCGCGGTCATGGAGCGCGCCTCGAACAAGGCGGCGGAGCGATACCCCGGCATCACGGTCTACCGTTCGCTCGAAGCCATGCTGGCCGACGCGTCGCTCGGGCTCCTTGTGGTCGCGACGCCGAACGGAACTCACTTTGCCCTCGCCAGGGAGATCCTAAAGGCCGGCAAGAATGTCGTTGTCGACAAGCCGATGACGCTGACCTCGGCCGAGGCTGCCGAGTTGATCGGCCTTGCCAAGAAAAACAAAACGCTTCTAGCGCCGTTCCATAACCGGCGTTGGGACAGCGATTTCCTGACAGTTCAGAATCTAATCCATGAGGGTTTGTTGGGCCGGCTGGTCGCCTTCCAGTCGCGCCTCGACCGTTGGCGGCCAGCTCCGCTGACCGAGCGCTTGTGGAAGGAAAACGCTGAAGCGGGAGGCGGAACGCTGCTCGATCTGGGGCCGCACCTCGCCGATCAGGCGCTGGCGCTCTTCGGCAAACCCGAGGGGGTAAGCGCTGAGGTTGTGCGCGAGAAGGACGGCCCCGGTGTGAACGACGCCTTCACCATTCGCCTGCGCTATCCCGGCGTGGCAGTTACGCTCGGCGCCAACAGCTTGTCGTTGCCCGCTGCGCCGCGGTTCCACTTGCGCGGGACAAAAGGCAGTTACTGGAAGTCCGGCGTCGACCCGCAAGAGGCTGCGCTCAACAAGATCACGCGCATCGATACTCGAACCGGGGACCCGGCCTGGGGCCAGGAACCGGCCGCCAACTGGGGAGTGCTGCATGTGGGCATCGAAGGCGGATCGGTCAGCCGTCCTGTTCCCGCACTCGCCGGAGACTACCGGCTCTACTACGCGGGCATTCGCGATGCGCTGCTGGGCAAGGCCCCGGCTCCGGTCACAGGCGTAGACGGCTGGCGCGTGGCGCGTCTGCTCGAGTGGGCAGCGGAGAGCTCGGAAAAGCGCCGCGAGATCGTCTGCAACTGGAACGGCGAGCCCAAATGACGGCTCGTTTTGCGGGTTGACGCAAGCTTATCGCCTGCTCGGTTCTTTCTCGATCAGCGGCACCCAAAAGCGAAACCGCGCGCCGCTGCCTGGAGCGCTGGATGCCTCGATGCCTCCGCCGTGGGCCTTCAAAATGGCGCGCGTAATGGCCAGACCCATGCCGGACCCTTTGTGTGTGCTCGCTCCGCGCTCGCCGCGGTAGAACTTCTCAAAGATCAGTGGCAGGTCGCGGGCGTCGATGCCGGGGCCGTTATCTTCGACGCAGAACTCCAAACGGTCACCGCTGCGCCGGCTGCTGAGCGTAACACGGGAGCCGGAAGGCGTGTAGTGGGCCACATTCTCGAGCAGATGGCGGAGAACCCTGCCCAGCAGGTGTGGATCGAACCATGCCGGCTCATCGTCCTGGGCGGGCTGGTCCGCGGCGTCGGTCAGGATCTTCACCTTGTGGGAGGCCAGAATCTTGCGCGATTGCTCCACGGCCTGATCGAGCAATGCGCGGGGATGCTGGCGAGACATCTTCACCTGAACGACGTCGGCGTCGATCTCGGCCATCTCCACGGCCTCACCGATGAGCAGATCGAGGCGCGTTGCCTCCTCGTCAATGATCCGCACCATGTCGAGGCGTCCAGCCTCGTCGAGCCCCTCGCCCTCCAGCATGGTTGTCGCCGCGGCGCGAATTGAGGTCAGCGGAGTACGCAGCTCGTGGGTCAGGGAATCGATCAAGGCTGTCCGAAGCCGGTCGGCTTCGCGCGCAGCCTCAATGCGCGTGGACGCAGCCATGGCAAGGGAGCGCGCCACGGCGATCGACACCTGGGCGCTCACGGCAGTGGCGACTTCAAGTGAAAGCACATTCGGCTGCCACGCCAAAGCTCCCACCGTCCGCAACCCCAAAGTGAGCGTTGTCGCTTGATAGCCAGCGAACGATGTCGAGGTGGGGCTTAGTCCTAGGGCCACCGCCTGCATATGCGCCTTTACGCTGGCGGGAACTTCGTTTCCGGAGGCGTAGAACCGGTCCTGATCGGAGACGAACAGGACCACGCCCTGCAACGCGAAGATGCGGTTCATCGCGCCGGGCAGGTCGCGGAGCAGCCGGTCGGCATCCTCAAAGAGCATCATCTCCTGGCTCAGGGCGTAAAGCCGTTCCACGTCGGCCTGCCGCTGTTCTGCCCGCCGGGTTTGATGCCGCGCGCGCTCCGACAGCCGGCTCACCACCACGCAACTGATGGCGAACGAGACCATCGCCACCCATGCTTGCGCGCCCTCCAGCCGGAACGTGCGCACGGGCGGCAGAAAGAAATAGTCGAACGAGAGGGCACAGAGGATCGCGATGTAGATCGAGAGAACGATTCCGGACTGCGTGGCCCACCAGACCACTAGCACCAGGAACACCATGCCCGCCACGGTCACGTTGGCGCCCAGCCAGACCAGAACCAGCGTTGTCAGGCAAGCTGCGGCCGTGGCTGCAACCCAGCGAAGAGCTTTTCGTGCAGGGTCGGGTACGCCCATCGAGTTCTCCACCGGAATCATACCTTCCCGTCGCAATTTCTGAAATGCCGTGCCGCAATGTTGTAAGCTTCCGATGAAAGAAGAGCCACATGCCGGGAAGAATTCTGGTAGTTGACGACGAGTCCCAGATCACGCGGGTGCTGCGCGCCGCACTTTCCGCGCAGGGATACGATGTTCGTACCGCAAATGATCCTGAGGAAGGGCTGCGTCTGTTCCGCGACTGGCCGCCTGACCTGGTCATCACGGACTTGATGATGCCCGTCATGAGCGGCGTCGAGGTCTGTCGGATCATCCGCTCGCGGGGCACGACGCCGGTGCTGGTTCTCTCGGTTCGTGAGCACGAACGGTCGAAGGTGGAGGCGCTTGATGCGGGCGCGGACGACTATGTGACCAAGCCATTCAGCATTCAGGAGCTGCTGGCGCGGGTGAGAGCGCATCTGCGCCGGGCGCCGGAGCGCACCGCGGCCGCCCTCAAGGCCGGCGATTTTGTCATCGACGCCCGGGCTCATACGATTACGGTCCAGGGCAAGCCCATTCACCTTACGCCCAAAGAGTTCGATTTGCTGCTGCATCTCGCCCGCAACGCCGGCAAGGTGATTACGCATCGCGCGCTGCTGACTGCGGTCTGGGGTGCGCAATCGGCGCATCAACCCGAGTATCTCCGCGTCTTCGTCGGTCAGTTGCGCAAGAAACTTGAAGGCGAAACCGGCCGCCAATACATCCAGACCGAGCCCTGGGTGGGTTACCGATTCATCCCCGAGGGCTGGACCGACAGCGAAAAGTAAACGGCGCAACGAGTGCCGCATTTCGCATTGCGATCCCTGCCGCAGCCGTCGATGATTGATTTTTCAGCGACTTCCGGCTGTCGAGCACCGATCCTTACGGAATCTTTAGGAATTCTTTTGAATTCTCAAAGCTAGCGAACGAGAGAATCGAATTCGGCTGAACCGGTTCCTTCGGGCGCGGGCAAAATTGCGGACCCGGAGTCCCACGCCCAGCGCTCAGAACGATTCGGCAAAGTGGAATTTGGTTCTTCCATTGAGCCTGGACCGGCGCTGTACCGGCCGCAAACGGGAGACCTTGAATGCAAGATGCAGTCATGCTGCTGTTCACCGTGGCTTTCTTCGCCGTGGCGTTTCTCTACGTCAAGGCCTGCCAGAGGTTGAGGTAGCCCATGCAAATGGATTGGATATCGGCCACCGCGCTTGTTCTCTCCGTTCTTCTCTTGGGCTATCTCACCCTGACGCTGCTCTTTCCGGAGAAATTCTGAAATGTCCGTTAACGGCTGGCTGCAGTTCGCCATCTTCTGTTTGGTTTTGCTGGCAACGGTTCGTCCGGTGGGCACCTACCTGGCGCACGTACTCGAGGGCGAGCGCACCTGGCTTGATCCAGTGGTGCGCCCGTTGGAGCGGCTCATTTACAAGCTGTGCGGCATCAAAGCCGAAAAAGAGATGAATTGGCGCCAGTACGCCTTCGCGATGCTGGGTTTCTCGGCGGCAACGCTCGTGCTCACGTATGCCATCGAGCGTCTGCAGGCCTACCTTCCCTGGAACCCGCAGAATCTGGCCGCAGTGGGACCGGATCTGGCCTGGAACACCGCCGCCAGCTTTACTACCAACACGAATTGGCAGTCGTACGCGCCCGAAAGCACCATGAGCTATCTCACCGAGATGGCGGGCCTGGCGACACATAACTTCTGGTCAGGTGCGGTGGGCATCGTGGTGGCTGTGGCGCTCATCCGCGGCATCAAGCGAACCACCTCAGGCACCATCGGCAACTTCTGGGTCGACATGACGCGGACGCTACTCTACGTTCTGGCGCCAGCGTGCATCGCCTATGCGCTGCTGCTGGTGTGGCAGGGCGTCCCGCAAAACCTGAGCGCGTACACCGTCGCGCATCCACTGGAACAACCGAATTCTGCTCAGCCCTCCCTCACACAAACCATCGGCCAAGGCCCAGTGGCCTCGCAGGAAGCCATCAAGATGCTGGGCACCAACGGCGGCGGCTTCTTCAACGCTAACAGCGCCCATCCTTATGAGAATCCGACGCCACTGTCGAACTACCTGCAGATCCTGTCGATCTTCATCATTCCCGCGGGCCTCACTTACACGCTGGGCCGCATGACCGGCTCGCCCGGCCACGGATGGGCGGTGCTGGCCGCCATGTATGTGCTGTTCGCGATTGGCTTCGTGGTGTGCTATTGGGCCGAAGCACACCCCTACAACATGATTCACGGCGCGGCGCAAACGCGCACCGCCACAGCTCCCGGCGGCAACATGGAGGGCAAGGAGGTCCGTAACGGCATAGCCGACAGCGCGCTGTTTGCCACCGTCACCACCGACGCCAGTTGCGGCGCGGTCAACGGCATGCACGACAGCTTTACCCCGCTCGGCGGCATGGTCCCGCTCTCCAACATCATGCTGGGCGAAGTAATCTTCGGCGGCGTAGGCTCAGGGCTGTACGGCATGTTGATCTTTGTCGTGCTCTCGGTGTTCATTGCGGGACTCATGGTGGGCCGTACTCCAGAATATCTGGGCAAGAAGATCGAGGCCTTCGACGTGAAGATGGCCATGCTCTACTCGCTCATCTTCCCTCTCATCATTCTCAGCCTCACGGCCGCTTTCGTTCTCTCGCCCAACATCGGGCTGTCAAGCCTCAACAACACCGGACCACATGGGTTGACGGAGATCCTCTACGCCTTCACCTCGGGCGCAGGCAACAATGGCTCGGCGTTTGCCGGACTCAACGCCAACACCTGGTGGTACAACGTGATGCTCGGCTGGGACATGCTCATGGGGCGCCTGCTGATGATGATTCCCGTGATCGCCCTGGCCGGCAACCTGGCGCAGAAGAAAAGCGTTCCGCCGTCGCCCGGCACCTTCCCCGTAAATACGCCGTTGTTCACCACATTGCTCGTCGGCGTAGTCGTTATTGTCGGCGCACTTACCTTCTTCCCGGCGTTGAGCCTGGGACCGATTCTGGAACACCTGCTGCTGCAGGCGCACAAGCTGTTTTAACCGCGTGGAGACCGCATCAGGACAAGGCAAAACGGACTGTCATGGCTGAAAAAACGAGTCTTTGGAACACACAGATCATTAGCCAGGCGATCGTGGACAGCTTTCGCAAGCTCGATCCGCGCTGGATGGTCAAGAACCCGGTGATGTTCGTGGTCGAGGTGGGCAGCGTGCTCACTTCGGTCCTGCTCATCGAGAACTTCCGCCATCACCGCGTGGCCTTCGCCTTCAACCTGCAGATCACGCTCTGGCTGTGGTTTACGGTGCTATTCGCCAACTTTGCCGAAGCCATGGCAGAGGGCCGCGGAAAAGCCCAGGCCGACACGCTGCGCAAAGCCAAGGGCGAGACGATTGCCAAGCGCTACAAGGAGGACGGCAGTTTTGAAGAAGTGGTCAGCGGACAGCTTCGCGCCGGAGACGTGATCTACGTCGAGGCCGGGCACTACATCGCGGGCGATGGCGAAGTGATCGAGGGCGTGGCCTCGGTGGACGAGTCGGCCATCACCGGCGAATCCGCTCCGGTGATCCGCGAGGCAGGCGGTGACCGCTCGGCCGTAACCGGCGGCACGAAGGTGCTGTCGGACTGGATTAAGGTGAAGATCACCTCGAATCCGGGAGAAACATTTCTTGACCGCATGATCGCGCTGGTCGAAGGCGCGCAACGCCAGAAGACGCCGAACGAGATCGCCCTCAGTATTCTGCTCTCCGGCCTCACCATCATCTTTCTGCTCGCCGTGGTCACGCTGCAGCCGTTTGCGATTTACTCCAGCGCGCCGCAAACGGTCTTCGTGCTGGTCTCGCTGCTGGTCTGCCTCATCCCTACAACCATCGGCGGCCTGCTTTCGGCCATCGGCATTGCCGGCATGGATCGCCTGGTGCAGTACAACGTGCTGGTCATGAGCGGGCGCGCCGTGGAGGCCGCAGGCGACGTGAACACGCTGCTGCTGGACAAGACGGGGACGATCACCCTCGGCAATCGCCAGGCAACCGAGTTCCTGCCCGCGCCGGATGTAAGCCAGGAGCGGCTGGCCAACGCCGCGCAATTGGCGTCGCTTTCCGATGAAACGCCTGAGGGCCGGTCGATCGTTGTGCTGGCCAAGGAGAAATACAACCTCCGTGGCCGCGACTTGGCCGGAATTCACGCTGAGTTTGTTCCGTTCACAGCGCAAACGCGCATGAGCGGAGTGAACTTGCCCGGCACGCGCATTCGCAAAGGGTCGGTGGACGCGATCTCGCGATTCCTTGAGGAGCAGGGTGCATCGCTGCCGCAGAAGGTTCGCGATTATGTCGAGGAGATCGCCCGCGCCGGCGGCACGCCGCTGGTGGTGGCCGAAAACGCCTCGGCGCTGGGCGTAATTTATCTCAAGGACGTGGTCAAGGGCGGGCTCAAGGACCGGTTGGCGCGGTTGCGCGCCATGGGCATCCGCACCATCATGATCACCGGCGACAATCCGCTGACCGCCGCGGTGATCGCGCGCGAGGCCGGTGTGGACGACTTTCTGGCCGAGGCCAAACCCAAAGACAAGATGGACCTGATCAGGCGCGAGCAGGGCCAGGGCAAGCTCGTGGCCATGACCGGCGATGGCACCAATGACGCACCCGCGCTGGCGCAGGCCGATGTAGGCGTGGCTATGAACTCCGGCACGCAGGCAGCCAAGGAAGCCGGCAACATGGTGGATCTGGACTCGAACCCGACGAAATTGATCGAGATCGTGGAGATCGGCAAGCAACTGCTGATGACGCGCGGCGCGCTGACCACATTTTCGATTGCTAACGACGTGGCCAAGTACTTCGCCATCATCCCCGCCATGTTCGCCGGGGTGTTCCCGGTGTTGAACGCGCTCAACATCATGTATCTGCACTCGCCGCAGTCGGCCATTCTCTCCGCGGTCATCTTCAACGCGGTGATTATTGTGGCGCTGATTCCCCTGGCGCTGAAGGGCGTGAAGTACGAACCTAAAGCAGCCGATGTGTTGCTGCGCAACAACCTGCTCTTCTATGGGTTTGGCGGCATCATCATCCCGTTTTTCGGCATCAAGGCCATCGATCTGTGTCTGGTGGCGCTGCATCTGGCGTGAGGGCGCAGGCTCAAGTAAAGGAGATTGAACGTGCATTCGATTGCGACGATTGACGAAGAGCTTGGAACTCGTGGAGGGCCGCACGCATCGCATGTGCGGGAGGCTCCGGTGGTGCACTCGATTTGGAGAACCTCCATCTTGTTCACTCTCGTCACCGCGGTGCTGTTCGGGCTGGGCTATCCGCTGCTGATGACCGGCCTCGCTCACCTTCTTTTCCCGCGCCAGGCCGCCGGAAGCCTCATTCTCCGCAACGGTCAGGTGATCGGGTCGGAGCTTATTGCACAAAGCTTCACCTCCGATCGCTACTTCCATCCGCGTCCTTCGGCCGCGGGCAACGGCTACGACGCTACCTCCTCCGGGGGCTCGAACCTCGCGCAATCCAACGCCAAGCTCGCGCAACGCATTCAAGGCGACATCGACAAGCTGGCCGCCGAGAACCCCGGCAAACCCGTGCCAATCGACATGGTGACGACGTCGGGCTCCGGCCTTGACCCCGACATCACGCCGGACAACGCGTACTTCCAGGCCCCGCGCGTGGCCAAGACGCGCGGACTGACGGAGGCTGAGCTGCGCAAGCTGATCGACGAGCATACAGCCGGACGGCAGTTGGGCTTCCTCGGCGAGCCCCGCGTCAATGTTCTGGAACTGAATCTCGCGCTCGACCAATTGTCGAAGTAGTTTTTCAACGCAGCGGCTCCCCAAACCATGAGCATGCGGGAAGGGCTAACCGGCCCTCCCGCTCTTTTTTCAAGCGCGAATGGAAACGGTGAGGTTGTTTGCAGGAGTTTTCGGATCGTGATTGGGGTTGGTTCCGGTTAGATCGCCCTTCGCCCCTCAATCGCCCGCGCCATCGTCACCTCATCGGCATATTCAATGTCGCTACCGGCGGGAACGCCCGTAGCGATGCGCGTGATGCGCACCTGGAATCCGCGCAGCGCGCCGGCCAGCCAATCGGCGGTTGCCTCGCCTTCGAGAGTAGGACTCGTAGCCAGAATCACTTCGTCCACCTCACCACGCTCCACGCGGCGAATCAGTGTTTCCGCGCGCAACTGGTCTGGGCCCACGCCGTGAAGCGGCGAAAGAGTGCCGTGCAGCACGTGATAGACGCCCTGGAAGGTTTGCGAACGCTCCACGGCGGCGACGTTCGTCGGTTCCTCCACCACACACACCAGGCGTGAGTTGCGCGTGGGACTGGCGCAATAAGCGCAGGGATCGATATCGGTGACGTTGTTGCAAATGGAGCACAGGCGTAGGCTGGCCTTCAGCCCGCGCACGGCGTCCGCCAGGGCAGTGGCATCTTCGTCGCTTGAGCGCAGAATGTGGAAGGCAAAGCGCTGCGCGCTCTTGGTGCCCACGCCGGGCAACTTCTTCAGTTCCTCAATGAGCCGGGCCATCGGCTCGGCATAGCGTGCCACGCAGCGCCTCCTACAGAGTTCGATAGACGATGCCCACAAATACATCCGCGCTCATAAAGCCCCCGCCGTAGGTGGCGTCAAAATCCGCCGTTGGCTTCCTGGCGATCGCTTCCTGCTCACTCAATCCTGCAGCCTTCAGGGCGGCAATCTTGTCGTGAACGCCGGCGAGCATGTCGTAGAATTCCTGGAAATCGGCCTTGGCGCCGAGTGGTCCATGGCCGGGAACGATTTTGGTCGATCCTGAAGCCATGGCCAGCACCTTTTCGCCGGCGCGAATCATGCCGCCGACGGAGCCTCCGGCGCCCTCGTCAATGAACGGATACATTCCGTTGAACCAGACATCGCCGACGTGCAGCACATCCGCCCGGAGGAAGTGGATGGAGATGTCGGTATCGGTGTGTGCGGGGGCAAAGTGAGCCAGCTCGATCGTGTCGCCGTTGCGCCAGATCGTGAGCGATTCATCTATGCCGATCGCCGGCAGGGCCCCTGGCGGCGCGGGCGGAATGGTGTTGTGAAAGAGACGCATAGTCTGCGTCGTGGAGAGCCGTTCGCGGGTCATGCGGTGGGCAACGATGGTGAAGCCGGCATCGTGCATTCCCGCATTGCCGCCAGTGTGGTCGGTGTGCCAGTGGGTATTGACGAGGATGCCGCCCGATGCCTGCGGGGCCAGCGAAGCAATGGCGGCGCGAATCTGTGCAACCGCCGGAGCGTAGCTGGCGTCAACGAGCAGGCTGCCATCGGCGCCAGTCTGGAACACCATGTTGCCGCCCACGCCTTGCAGCAGGTAGAGGTTGTCGTAGAGTTTTCTGGTACGGACGGGAGTGCTCGCCGGATCGTTTCGGGGCGATGCAGTCCGCGCCGATGCGGGTGCGGACTGTGCAAGCATCCATCGTTGGGCAACGACGGCCGCTCCGGCCGCCGCGCCCCATTCCAAAAAATGCCTGCGCTTGATTTCTTGCTGCATTGGTCTTGCCTTTCATCCGCCCATTCCGGGCAGTTTGAGCCCGCCGAGCATGCCCTGCACACTCGATTTGATGGCGTCGTCCGCTTTACGGCCCGCTTCATTGACCGCAGCCACAATCAGATCCTCGAGCATCTCCACATCCGCCTGGCCGCCGCTCAGGCTGACCACCGCCGACGCGTCTATGCGTATCTTCAGCAGCTCTTTCTTGCCGTTCATGGTCGCGGTCACTGCACCGCCGCCGCTCGAAGCTTCTACCACGGTCTCGCCCAGCTTTCGCTGCATCTCTTCCTGCATCTGGTTGGCTTGCGAAAGCATCTCCGAAATCTTGAGCGGGTTGATCATCCTGTGTACCTCTGTCTGTTTCATGCCTCTGGCTTCTCGCCGTTTTCACTCCGCTTTGCCAACAATGTGCGGCGAAGCACGACTAGGCTAAGAGCTAAAAGCTAACGGCTAAAAGCTGCTCTTCACTTCTGCCGCAGATCGAGCACGCTGCGGACCTCGGCGTTGAAGATCTCCTGAGCCCGCTTCACTAATGGATGCGCAAGCGCCGCCTCCTGCACGCTGCCCGCGGGCGCAACGGGCGGCGCGACGATTGCCGGAGCGACTCCCGCGCCGCCAGACACGACGAACCGCGCCGGCGCGCCCACGTGCTGCAGTTCCTGCCGGATGATCCTTTCGGCTGCGGGGTTGACCGTGAGACTGAGCATCTTCTTGCCCATGCTCGGCACAGCAACGCGCACGCTGGCGTCATCGAGCGACCACGCGCCCGAGCCCAGCAGTTGCGCGGCAGAACTGTGCCCGGCAGTGGCCAGGGCGGCGACAACGGCTTCGCGCACGTGTTCCACGCGCATTCCGTGGGCAGTGGCCGTTGCTGCTTCGGGCGCCTTTGCCAGCGCACCTTCGGTGAGCGTTGCAGCAGAGGCGTACCCAGCCGGCTGGCTGGCCACGGCAGGGAATGGCGCAGCTCCGCTTGTCATCGCGGGAGTCCGAGTCGCAGGCACTTCCTCAGCCACGGATTCCATTCTTGGCCCTGTGGCCGGCGACAACCGCGTTCCGCTGCTCCATGCGCTCCTCTCCGGCGCCGAAGCGCCAACCGCCGGAACCGGTACGACGGCAGCCCGCGCGACGCCTCCGCCCGTGCGCGGCGCGCTACTCGCGGTTGAGGCGCGCGCACCCGCGCCGCCCGCCACGCCGCTCAGCAACTCCTCGATGGGCAGCAAACGCTGCGCGTGAATCAGCTTGAGTAGCCCCAGCTCCAGATGGAATCGCTGCTCCTGGCGGTAGTTCAAGTCGTCGAAGGTGCGCAGCACGATCTGCAGATTGCGTGTGAGCTCCTCCTCGGTAAAAAGCAGAGACGTACGAGCAGCGCGAGATCGCTCGTCTGCAGAGATTTGCAGGAGTTCGGTCTGCTCGCCGCCCAGCTTCGCCATGAGCGCATTGCGCAGATAGCGGACCATCTGCCGCGCCAGCGAGAGGGGGCTGTGGCCGGCATTCATCAGTGCGTTCGATTGCTCCATCAGCTCGGCGCTCTGGCCCGCGGCCACGGCTTCCAGCAGTCGCTCGAAGACCGTGTTGGGCACCGCCCCCATTAGCTCGCGAATCTGCTCTGCCGAGAGCTTGGGCTGGCTCGCCTCGAGGGGCGCGGACGCAATGGCTTGGTCCATGATCGACAGCGCGTCGCGCATCGACCCGTCGCCGGCCTCTGCCAGCAACGCTAGGGCATCGTCTTCGGCGGCAACCTTTTCCTCGGCCGCGATCATCTTCAACTGTGCCAGAATGTCGTCAAACTTGACCGCGTGAAAGCTGAAGTGCTGGCAGCGCGAGCGGATGGTTTGGGGTATGTTCTCGGGCTCGGTGGTCGCCAACATAAAGATGACGTGCGCCGGCGGTTCTTCCAGTGTCTTAAGCAGCGCATTGAACGCGGCCTCGGTGATCTGGTGCGCTTCGTCGAGGATGTAGACCTTGTATCGGTCACGGGCGGGCGAGTAGCGCGCCGCGTCACGCAATTCGCGGATCTCGTCAATGCCGCGGTTTGTGGCCGCGTCGATTTCGATCACGTCGACGGCATTGCCCTGGCGAATCTCGGTGCAGGCATCGCACACGCCGCATGGCTCGAGCGTTGGGCGCTGCGGCGAGCCAACTTCCGTCCGGCAGTTCAACGCCATGGCCAGGATGCGCGCAATGGTCGTCTTGCCGATGCCGCGATGCCCGGAGAAGATGTAGCCGTGCGCGATGCGGTTCTGGCCGAGCGCGTTCAGCAGCGTGCGCGTCACGTGGTCCTGGCCGACCACGTCGGCAAAGCGCTGCGGACGGTATTTTCTGGCCAGAACCTGGTAACCCATGAGAACAACGCTCCTCGAGCGGATGGTGCGAAGGAAAACAGCCTAGAGGGATTCTATCGTTCCAGGGCAGGGAGGCGCGGGGTGGAAAATCGCATCCCGACGGCCGATTGTTGAGACGCTGCCTGATCGCTGCCGGTCATGACCATCGAGCTCCCGCTGAGTCCAACAAATCAGGTGCCGCTCGCAGCGCGGGGACCCGGCAATGGGATGAAATTTGTTGCGCAGATGTGCGATGCTTTTCTTGGACGCGAACTCTCAGCCCGCGCCTTCGGCTCGCATCGCGCCGGGGGCTGAATCGCATCGAAGAGGTTGGAGTAGGGAATTTTGGGGAGTTGGCAATGAAACCGGCGTTTGGCATGGCGCTTGTTCTCGCCTGCCTTCTGGCAGCGGCGCCGCGACTCTGCGCGCAGGCGCCGGAAAGCGGCAACCCCTCCGGCTCCGGCCAAAGCCAACCGGCGGCCAATTCTCAGAACCCGCCCCCCGACCAAACACCTCCCCGTGTCAAAACACAAACCAACGCCAATCCGTTTCCCGAGGACGTCAATTCGGTTCCCGTGATGCCATCCAGGAATACGCCCGATTTGCCGCCGGGAGTGGGCGACGAAACCGGCAACGGACGCATTCCGATGCCTTTGGAGGACTTCGACCCAGTGCGGAGCCCGGAAGATGCGGCGGCCGCCGCCGAGTCGAGCGAAACCGACTCGAGTTCGAGCCTCACCGGGTTGGGCAACCTGCTCCCGCCCCCGGACGACAACACGCAACCGGGAAAGCGCAACAGGAAAGGGGAGGAAGTTGTGCCCGAGCACCACGAGACGGCGGCCGAAGACGTGAACGTCGGCAACTACTATCTCGACAATAAAGATTGGAAGGGTGCCCTGTCGCGGTTTCAATCCGCGCTGGTTCTGGATCCGGCCAATCCCGATGTGTACTGGGGACTGGCCGAATGCGAGCGCCACCTGGGCGACTTTGCCGATGCGCGCGCCAACTACCTCAAAGTGACGGAATACGACCCCGACAGCCGTCACGGCAAGGAAGCGCGCAAGGCCTTGAAGGATCCCGAGATCGCGAACGCGAAGCCGCCTTCATCAGGGCAGCCGGCGGTGCAGTCCCAACAGTAGTGGCCGCTGAGCCCGCGATCGCTAGAAGCCCGACCAGCGCAGATAATCCGCGATGATGCGCTCGCCCCACAGACTGCTCACGATTCCGCCCACGCAAAGAAATGTGCCAAGCGGTAGCTTGGTGAGCGCCCAGCCTTCGCCACTTTTATGGACGGAAGGAACGGCGAGCAGAACGATTGCAGCCATCGCGCCCAGCACCACGCCCAGGCAGAAGGCGAGGAGCGCGCCGGGCAGGCCGAGCCATGCGGCCAGCATCGCCATCAACTTTGCGTCGCCTAGGCCAATGCCTTCGCGCCGGCGGATCAGCCAGTAGATCCAGCGGAGGAGCAGGATGAGACCGGCGGCGGCGAGAATTCCGACCACATATTCAGTCGCGGCCCATGCAGCTTTGACGGAGATATCCTGATAACTAATGTGTAACGCCCAAATCCAGGCGAGTGGGACCAGTCGGTACAGGCCCCCTATGATCGCCGCGGGCAAGGTGATCCTATCCGGAAGCCAGAGATGTTCCGCATCAAGTGCCGCCAGGGCGACCAACAAAAAATAAAGGATCAACGATAGAACGACGGAAACAATGTGTTCGTGTGGGTAAATCTCAAACACGTATGGGTACAGGATTCTGGGCAGAGATTGCCATGCGGTGTATGCCCACAGCGTTCCCACCGCCAGCTCGACCAGCGGATACCGCCAGCTAATCCACGCCCCGCAGCTCCGGCAGCGCCCGCGCAACGCCAGCCAACTCGCGAGCGGCACATTCTCCCACCACCTGAGCGTCCGCCCACAGCTTCGGCAGTGCGAGCGCGGATGGACGATGCTCTCGCCCGCGGGCCAGCGGCTCAGGCACACGTTCAGGAAGCTGCCGAAGGCCAGCCCGAGAAGGCCGGCAACGATGGTGCCGAGGACGCGGATCATGGGAGAGATTGAGTATACGGCTCCGGTGTACGGTTCGTAAGACGCACCGATCGCCGCCGCCGCTCCGTGCAAGCTAAAGTGGGCAAGCTAAAATGGGTAAGTCAAAGTGGGCAAGGTAAACTGGAAGTGCATGGATCTGCCGCCAGAGAGCTGCAGTGCGAAAGATCCCGCGCCGCAAAACACCACCGATCCGGCGCGGGCGGCAGCGTTGTTTGAGCAATCTGTGGCCATCATGGCCCGCTTGCGCGCTCCCGGCGGCTGCCCCTGGGACCGTGAGCAATCCTTCGAATCCATCCGCAAATACACGCTCGAAGAGGCCTACGAGGTCTTCGACGCCATCGAGCGCCGCGACTTCTCTCACTTGTCAGAGGAGCTTGGCGATCTGCTCCTGCAAGTCCTCTTCTATGCCGAAATGGCCGCGAACGAGGGCCACTTCACCATCGCTGATGTGCTCGGAGCGCTGAATCGCAAGCTGGTCCGGCGCCATCCCCACGTCTTTGGCGAGGAAGCCTCGCGCGCGGCGGGGAATCGCGCCGACGTGGACGCTGCGGTCGACGGTTGCGGCGGCTGTTTTGCGCAATTGGGAAGAGATCAAAGCTGCCGAAAAGCCGGCGCTCGCCGCGGACGGCCAGGGTTCGGCGACTGCCGGGGCAGGGAATCAGCCGTCTTCGCGGCTCGACAGCGTTCTTCGCGCGCTGCCCGCGCTTGCCGAGGCCGCCAAACTCGGCGCCAAGGCGCAAAAATCGGGCTTCGACTGGCCAAGCTGGCGCGACCTATTGCCGAAGCTCGCGGAGGAGACGGCGGAGCTCGAGGCCGAAGCCGCCTCGGACGATCCGGCGCGCAAGCCGGCAATCGAAGCGGAGCTGGGCGACCTGCTTTTTACCGTGGTCAATCTTGGGCGCCACCTTGGCGTCGATGCGGAGATGGCTCTGCGCCAGTGCAATCTGCGTTTCCGCCAACGCTTCAACGAGATGGAGCAGGCCGCGCCGCGCCCGCTTGAAGAACTCTCGCCGGACGAGTTGGAAGCGCTATGGGCGCAAGCGAAGAAGAAGCTGGCAAACGGAAAGGCATCCGCCCTCGGTTCCGCGACTCAAACGACATCGCAGGCTCAGCCATGATCGAGATTCGTTCTTGCGCGGGATTTGACGAGATGGAGGAATGCGTCGCAGCTCCAGATCGAGACCTGGGGCTACGACGAAAGCGATGTCATTCCCCGCAAGACCTTTCTCCTTGCGCAAAAAATCGGCGGCCAGGTGATCGGCGCCTTCGACAACGAGCTCGCCAGTGAACTCGCCGGCGGAGTGGCTGCCGCGCAGGCGAAAACGCTGGTAGGCTTCGCCATGTCTTTGCCGGGAATCAAGGAAACCCAAAACGGGCCACTGCCTTACCTCCACTCGCACATGCTGGCTGTGCGACCGACCCACCGCAACCGTGGCCTGGGCGCGCAACTCAAATGGGAACAACGGCGTGAGGCGCTTTCCCGCGGCATCCGGCACATGGAGTGGACCTTCGATCCGCTGGCGATCACGAACGCTTTCCTCAATATCCACAGGCTGGGAGCCATCTCCCGCGCCTACCGTGTGAATTTCTATGGTGTATCCTCTTCTCGACTGCAGGGTGGGCTCCCGACGGACCGTCTCCTGGCCGAATGGGAGCTGGATTCCCCAAGAGTGGAGGCAATCCTAGCTCGGCGCCCGGCAGCAGCACACAGAATTGAAGAACGCATACTGGTCCCCGCCCCCATCGACCAGTGGAAGGCCAGCGAATCAAGCCGCCAACAGGCTCTCGCTGTCCAGTTAGAGAATCGACAGAAGTTTCAAGAAGCATTCTCGCGGGGTTTGGCTGTACTTGGTTTCTCTCGCGATGCGGAAGGAAATGGAGTCTTTGAGTTGGGGCCTCTCGCTTATGCGGAATCGAGTCTTGGTTCTGGTTTCTCGAAGGAAAGCAAAACTTTATGAGAATTGATGCGATCATTCTGCGTGAACTGCATATGCCGCTGGTGCGCCCGTTCGAGACCAGCTTTGGCGTCACCCGTAACCGAAGGATCGTGCTCGCCGAGGTCCAGTCCGAAGGGCTGACCGGCTGGGGCGAATGCACCGCCGGCGAGCGCCCGCACTTCTCCGGCGAATCAACCGACACCGCGTGGCAGGTCCTGGTGCAACGAGCTGGCGCCGATGCTGGCCGCCGAGTCTCCCGAGCATGGGGGCGATTGCCCGCGCATCTTCCGCCAGGTGCGTGGCAACCAGATGGCCAAAGCCGCTCTGGAAAACGCCGTATGGGATCTCGAGGCGCAGCGCGAAGGCATCTCTCTTTCTCACTTGCTGGGCGGCGTTCGCGAAACCATCTCCTGCGGCGTCTCCATCGGCATCCAGTCCTCAATTCCCGAATTGCTTGCGATCATCGACCGCGAGCTTGCCGCCGGCTATCAGCGCATCAAGCTCAAGTGCAAACCGGGCTGGGATATCGAGGTCTTCGAGCGCGTGCGTCACCGCTGGCCCGGCATCCTGCTCAGTTGCGACGCCAATTCGGCCTATCGCCTGCGTGACGAAGACCACTTGGTTTCGTTTGACGGCTACGACCTGCTTATGATCGAGCAGCCGCTCTGGCACGACGACTTCTACTTTCACTCCGTGCTGCAAAGGCGGCTCAACACGCCCATCTGCCTCGACGAATCCATTCGCAACCGGCGCGATGCGCTGGCGGCCATCGAAATGGAATCGTGCAGGATCATTAACATCAAGCTGGGCCGCGTAGGAGGTTTCTCCGAGGCCATCGCCGTGCACAACGCGGCGCTGGAACGGGGCATTCCCGTCTGGTGCGGCGGCATGCTCGAGTCCGGCGTTGGCCGCGCGCACAATATCGCGCTCTCCACGCTCGAAGGGTTCACTCTGCCCGGCGATGTTTCCGCTTCATCGCGCTACTTTGCCGAGGACATCATCGAGCCCGCGGTCACCGTTTCTTCAGAGGGCGAGATTGCCGTTCCCGACACGCCGGGCCGCGGCTACGAGGTGCGGACCGATCTGATCGAACGGCTGACCGTGCGCAAGGAGACCATTCGCGAGTTGGCGCTGGTGGCGTAAATCCGGCGCGGTCCGCAATCCGCGTGCAATCTTTGTGACGTATGGCGCCTTAAGAGTGGCCGCCCTCGAAATTCCCGTGCCCAACTGCATGTTTATGCATTTCAGCGAATTGCGATTCGTTTGAAGTGTGGGTTAGATTGCGGCCGGGCGAGCCTGCCGGCAATTACAATTGCACAATTGCATTTGGAGGCAAAGCGAATGAAGCGGTCGATTCGAAGTGTGGCACTCCTGTTGCTTGGTGGAATTGTGCTCGTGGCGCAGACAGCGTCTATTCATGCGCAGGCCGCAGGTGCGGCTTCGAGCAGCCCGGAGAAAAAGGTTAAACTCCTGCCGGGGCTCGACAAGCAGTTGTTGGACACGAGCGCGGATCCCTGCACGAATTTCTTCCAGTATGCGTGCGGGAAATTCACCACGCTCTATCCGATCCCCGCTGACAAGGCTGGATACGGAACCGGAACCATCGTCTTTGACTACACGCAGGACGTACTGCAGGGGTTGCTTGAGAAGGTTGCCGTCAGGAGCGCGCAGCACACGCCTAATGAGCAGAAGATTGGCGACTTCTATGCAACCTGCATGAATGAGGAAGCGGTCGACGCGGGCGGACTCAAACCCGTACAACCGGAGCTCGATCGCCTGGCAGCGATTCGCGACAAGAAGGACTTGACGGAACTGCTCGCGCACTACCAGATGATCAATGTCAATGCGTTCTTCGGCTACGGCGAGGAGCAGGATTTCAAGAACGCGCAAAAACAGATTGCCGTGGTCGGCCAGGGCGGCCTTGGTCTGCCGGAACGGGATTACTACTTCCGCACCGGCGACGCCGCGGAAAAAACGCGCAAGGAATATGCGGCGCACATTGCCAACATGCTGCGGTTGATGGGTGAAGCGCCCGAAAAGGCCGCGGACGACGCGCAGAAAATCATGACTCTGGAAACCGCTCTGGCGAAGGTCTCGCTGGATATTACCTCGCAGCGCGATCCGAACAACGTGTATCACCCGATGACTACGGCGAAGCTGACGGAGTTGACTCCCGAGATTGAATGGCCCAAATTCTTTGCCGATACCGGCGTGCCGGGGATCGCGGATTTGAACGTGGCAAACCCGGATTTCTTCAAAGGGCTCGAGGCCGTCTTCGAGTCAACTGACCTCGACACTCTCAAGACCTACATGCGCTGGCAACTGATCAATTCCACGCCGAGCTATGCGCTGCCGAAGGCAATGGACCAGGAGGATTTCGATTTCTACCAGCACAAACTGGCCGGGCAGCCCCAACAACAAGCGCGCTGGAAGCGCTGCGCGCAGGCGACCGATGGTGCGCTCGGCGAGGCGGTCGGCCAGGTCTATGTTGCGTCGCAGTTTCCCCCTTCAAGCAAGGCTTTTACGGTTCAGATGGTGCACGACATTGAAGGCGCGATGGACCAGGAGATCGATACCCTGGCGTGGATGAGCCCCGAAACCAAGGAAAAAGCTAAAGCCAAGCTGCATATGGTGGCCGATAAGATCGGCTATCCCGACCATTGGCGCGATTACTCGACGTTGCAAATCGTCGGCGGCGACGCGATGGGGAACGCTTGGCGGGCGGCGGACTTCGAGAATAAGCGGCAACTCAACAAGATCGGCAAGCCGGTTGATCGCGGAGAGTGGTATATGACTCCGGCAACCGTAGACGCCTACTACAACCCCCTCATGAACGACATCAATTTTCCGGCTGGAATTCTGCAGTCTCCGCTCTACGATCCCGGGGCAACCGACGCGGAAAACTACGGCCACATTGGTTCGATTGTGGGGCACGAGCTGACCCACGGCTTTGATGACCAGGGAAGCAAGTTCGACGGCAACGGAAATCTTTCGGACTGGTGGACTCCGGACGATCGGAAAAGTTTCGACTCCATGACCGATTGCGAAGTGAAGGAGTATGGGAACTTCACGGCGGTCGATGACATGAAAGTGAACGGGAAACTGACACTGGGAGAGAACACGGCTGACAATGGCGGCCTCCGCCTGGCGTATGTTGCTTTTCTCGCAGAAGCGAAACGAAAGGGAATCGATCTGGCGGCAAAGCAGGATGGGTTCACGCCGGTGCAGCAGTTCTTCTTGGCCTTCGGGCAGGATTGGTGCGGCAGCCTGAGGCCGGAGCGCGTGAGGCTTCAGGTGCAGACTGACCCGCATTCGCCGCGCGAGTTTCGCACGAACGGCGTGGTGCAGAACATGTCTGAATTCGGAAACGCCTTTGGCTGCAAAGTGGGCCAGCCGATGATGCCTGCCAATGCATGCCACGTGTGGTGAGGTGTGGCGCCGAACACGGATCAGCGAGTTCCGGGTGGTAGCGATTGCAACGAGTGCCTGCGGCCCCAATCGAAGCGGCGGCCGAGGATTCCCTTTACGATCCAATGGTCGGTGGCCGCGGTGGGGCCTACACCTACGCCAAAGTTGATCTCCCACTTCGGCGACACGTTCAGATCGATGACGGGAAAGACTTGCTGCTGCTGATCGTGCAGGCTCGCGATGTCGGTGATGCTGCCGTAGTCGGCGTAATATTCCAGTCCGCCGCTGATCACCTTGGTAAAGTCGTAGCTGATCTTCACCGCGGGTGAGAAATCTACGCCAAGATTCACATCGGGGCCGTGCCAGGTGCGCTCCAGCGCCGGATTCACGGAAAAATACCACCGCCCCGCCGTCTTATCCACGATCGGCCGAATCTCCCACGTCCAGGTGTCGGGCGAGAAGAGCGCGCGCTGGTACCCCATCTCCATGGACAGGCTGACGCCCACTGGCCAGTGCCAGCGATCCGGAACCCGAACGCGCGGGCGAATGTGGTCGCCGACCCAATCGACGCCAAGCCCGCTCTGCTCGCTGGTAAAGATATAGAAACCGACTTCAGACCAATCGTTGATTCCCTGCGTAATCTCCACCGTCTCGTGTTCGGCGTGGTACGTCGGCGCCGCGCCGTCAAGATAGGTGCGCCGTCCGTCGGCGGTGAAGTTCGAGTGCAGTTCCACCATGGTGCTGCGGGGCGCAACCGTGTCCGAGCCGTAAACCTGTATCTCGTAGTTGCCCTGTGCATGTGCGGCAACGGTGGCAGCACACAGCACAAAAGCCGCGAACAGGGAAGAACGAAACAGCTTCAAGCGCGCTCCTTCGGAGGCGTGATGACGGGCTACTTGCAGAGACGTCAATCGCGCACGCGGCCGGTCCTCTGAATGCGCGGGCAACGGATGTGAACCAGGCGAGGTCAACTCTCTTTCTATTTGAAGCGATCGGGAGCCCCTTGGACACTGCCGATTACGCATTTCTTGCCAGAAACTCGTCCACCTCGGCGCGCGACGGCATCGAGGCGGCCGCACCCTTGCGCGTAACGCAGATGGCCGCCGCCGCGTTGGCAAACCGCGCGGCCGCCCACGGATCCCCACCCTCAAGCAGCGCCACGGCAAACGCGCCGTTGAAGCAGTCGCCCGCTGCAACGGTGTCGATGGCCTCTACCTTAAATGGCCTTACCCATCCGGCTCTTCCGCCAGCAACGGCCACATACGCGCCATCGCCACCGCGCTTGAGCACAACACCGCGTAGCCCTTTGGCCAACAGGCGCTCGGCGGTGGCCTCGGTCCCGGAGCCGTCGCCGGCATAAAACTCAGCCTCCGTCTCGTTGGGCGTGAACCACGCCACCTGCGCCCACACCGCCTCGGGCAATGCAGCGGCCGGTGCGGGATCGAGCATCACTGGCACACCTCCCCGCGCGCAGAAGTCGAGCGTGTAGCTCAATGTATCCATGGGAATCTCAAGCTGGCACAGCACCATGCCGGCCGAGTGAATCAGATCTGCATGGTTGTCCACCGCGGCGCGATCCATCTTTCCGTTTGCGCCGGGAACTACCACGATCGCGTTCAGGCCGTCGTCGGCGACGAACATCGGCGCCAGTCCCGAAGAGCCGGCGGTCTGCGTCATGGCCGCGGTCTCCACACCTGCGCGCTTCAGGTTTTCAAGCAGTGCAGGCCCGTAGGCGTCATCGCCAACCTTGGCCACCATCGCCACGGGATAGCCAAGCCGCGCCGCCGCTACCGCCTGGTTCGCGCCCTTGCCGCCGGGCGTCGTCTCAAAGCCCGTTCCGATCAGCGTCTGCCCGATCGCCGGAATCCGTGGGGTGCGCGTTACCAGGTCCATCGTGATGCTGCCGACCACCGCAATAGGTTTATGCGTGTCACTCATCCATTCAACCTCAATAAAGCGGAGCCAGCGCCACCGCGCCCAGCCCAACTAAAAAGAATACGAACATCAGGACCAGAAACGCAGTGGCCTGACGCGGCGCGCCGGCGAACTCGCGCCAAACAAACACGCCCCAGCACGCGGACACCATCGTGGCGCCCTGCCCAATGCTATACGAGACTGCGGGCCCCACCAGATGCGTTCCCGAGGCCAGAAAGTTCGCCAGGCCTCCTGTGCACCAGATCGCTCCGCCCAGCGCTCCTGCCAGATGCCAGCCGAGAGGCGCGCGTCCGTAGCCTGCGCCATCCACGGGCTCTTTTCCGTCCAGCGGTTTCTTCATGAGAAGCCAGTTCGCGGGCACTGCGGAGACGAGCACGCCAATGGTAAAGAACATGGCCACGGCGTAAGGACCGGGAGCCGGTCGACCCGGCTCGCTGTTCAACGCTCGCGCTACAAACGGATAGAAGCATCCCATCAGCACGCCGCAAGCAAGGCTGATCCAAATGCCGCGGGCGGTGGCAGCCCTGGCTGTGCCTTCGCGCTTACGATATGCTGCAGCGTCAAAAATGATGGCCACTACGACGAGCGCAACCCCGCCAAAAAGGAGCAGGGGATTGCCCACCGGCTTGATCACATAGTTGGAGACCGCGCCGATGACCAGCGCGAGGCCGATCCCGACAGGGAAGGCCACTGCCATTCCGGCGATGTCGATTGCGGCGACGAGCAGAAGATTCGCCACATTGAAGACTGCACCGCCGATCATCGCGTAGAGCATCGGTCCGGTTGCCGTCTGCTTCAGGTCGCTCAGGAACGGCGCGCCTGTGTAGCCCATGCTTCCCGCCGTCAGTCCCCAGAAGATGGCGCCCACCGCCATGCCGATAGCGTAATCCCAATAGAAAAGCTGAAAGCGGTAGCCGGGGCACAGCTTCAACGTGTTCGCCCACGATCCCCAGCACAACATGGTCAGGATCGTGAGGCACAGCGCGGCCAGGTAGGATTCGGGAAGAAGCATCGAGTTTCCTCCGTTCACGCCGGGAATCACGGCAAGGATGAAACCATACTGCACTGGCGGTTCCGCTGTATATGGCGCGCTCGGGAGGTTTTGAATTGAGAATTCGCCCTCTCGAGTGTGAGTGCCCCACTTGGCGGTTGGGACGGCTTACTGTTTCGCGGCCTTCACCGCCTCCGTCAGCGCGGGAACCACTTCAAACAGATCGCCGACAATCCCGTAATCGGCCACTTCGAAGATCGGCGCGTCAGGGTCCTTGTTGATGGCGACAATGCACTGCGAGCCCTTCATCCCCACCAGGTGTTGAATTGCTCCGGAGATGCCGATCGCAAGATAGAGGCACGGCGCAACTGTTTGGCCCGAACTGCCCACCTGCCGCTCCATGGGCAGCCAACCGTTGTCGCAGATGGGCCGCGAGGCGGCCAGCTCCGCGCCCAGCGCTGCTGCAAGATCCTGCGCCAAAGAAAGGTTCTGCGCGTCCTTGATGCCGCGGCCCACACTCACGATGCGCTGCGCGGAGCCGAGGTCTACGGTCTGCGCCGCATCGCGAAACGGCTCGCCGGGCTTCGTACGAATCTGCGTTGCGTCGATGTTTGGAGAAAACATCGTGATCGTGGCCGGTCCCGCGCCCTGCTGTGCATTGAGCACGTCAACGCTCACATCTAGACGAAACGCGCCCGCCTGCACTGAGACAAAGCAAGGGCCATTGCCGCAACGCCGGTAGCTTCCATTCAGCCGCCCCTGCATGAGTTGCCGGGTGAACAATGGACCGTCTTCGATAGCCACGACGTCACTGATCAGCGCCTGGCCCATGCGGCAGGCCAGCGCCGGTGCGAAGTCGCGCACCTGGTAGGTGTGCGGGAAGAGCACGTACTCCGGCGACTCGGCGCGAATCAGTTGTTCAAGCGCCAGCGTGTATCCGTCTGCTGTGTACTGCGCGAGAAGCGGATGCTCTACCCGCACCACTTTTCCAACTGGTTTGGTTGCGGCATCGACAGCCAGCGCTTCGGTTTTCGCGCCAATCACCACCGCTGTGACGCTCTGCGCAGGTCGCAGCCGCAGCCCCGCAGCAAGAGCCTCCCAGCTCACGCGGCTGATTCGTCCGCCGCGCTCTTCCAAAACCACCAGAACGCCTCTCATAATACCCGCGCCTCCGTCTTCAGCTTCTCCACCAGCGCCGCCGCGGCTTCCTTGGCCGAGCCGGGCAGGATCTGCGTGGATTTTTGCTTCTTCGGGGCAGCGATTTGCTCAAGCACGACCACCGGGGCAACATCCACGCCGAGTTCCGCTGCATTCACGGTGCGCAGCTCTTTGGTCTTAGCGCGCTTGATGCCCATCAGCGTGGCATAGCGCAGCTTGGTCCCGCCCGATTGCATGGTCAGCACCGCGGGCAGAGGCATCTCAATCGACTGGAACCACCCCTCCTCGAGTTCGCGCTTCACCTTGAGTCCGGCATGGGTCTTTTCCACATGAAGGATGAGTGTGGCGTGCGGCAGCCCAAGCAATTCAGCGATGATGACGCCGGTCTGGCCTAATCCCAGATCTTCCGACTGCAAGCCGGTCAACACCAAATCGGGATTCTCGGGTTTGATTATGACTGCCAGCAGCCGCGCCACACCCAACGCATCGCGTCCAGCCAGGTCGTCGCAGACGATGTGAATGGCGCGGTCGGCTCCCTTGGCCAGCGCCTCGCGAATCGTCGAACCGACGCGCTCCGGCCCCGCGCTCACCACGATCACCTCGCCGTCCGCCGCGGCGGACTTTTCCTTCAGTTGCAATGCCTCTTCGAGCGCATAGGCGTCGGGCTCATTCATCGAAAACTGCAGATCCGACTCGTCAATCCACTCGGCCGAAGTGGCAATGCGCACCGGCGCGTCACGGTCCGGAACCTGCTTGATAGCAACAATAATCTTCATCTTTCAGCGCTCCCGCACTTTTGAGATATCACTCCGGCAATCCCCGCGCCACTAGCTGTGCGATGTCCATCAGTATCGGGGCGCCTTCGCCGCGCGCCGCAAGCGCATCCCGGAACATCGTATTGCAGAAGGGGCAGGCCGCGCCGACGATCCGGGCTCCCGTGGCGGCCAGCTCCGCCGCGCGGGCGTGGCTTACGCGCTCGCCCTTCTCTTCGCCCAGAAAAGCCAGCCCTCCGCCGGCGCCGCAGCAAAAGCTGCGCTCGCGTGAGCGTGGCGCTTCCAACAAATCTCCGGCCAGCGCAGTTACTCTTCTCGGCTCATCGTACACACCGCGATAGCGGCCCAAATAACAAGGATCATGGAACACGATTTTCTCTCCAGCTTCGGTGCGCGGCAGCCGGTCAGCGACGCGAGCCAGAAACTCGCTGTGATGCTCCACGTCAGGTGGCGTTCCGTATGCCTTCCAATCCTCTTGAATGGTGCGCACGCAATGCGGGCAAATCGAGACGATCTTTTTCACCTTGTTCTGGGCCATCGCTTCCAGATTCGCCTCGGCCAGTTGCTGAAAGACGAGGTCGTTCCCCAGCCGTCGTACGGGATCGCCAGTACATTTCTCCTTGCGCAGCACGCCGAAGCTCACGCCCAGATACCTCATCACCTGCACAAGCGCCAGCACAATCTCGCGCCCGCCCGGATCGTAGGCGCCCATACAGCCCAGCCACAAACAGTACTCCTGCGTCCCGTCGAAGATGGGCAGTTGGTTCTTCTCGACAAACTTGTCGCGCTCCGTCGCGCTCATGCCCAGCGCATTGCTCCAGCGCTCCAGGGCCAGGAAGAGCTTGGCTCCGTGATCATCCTCCCACGCGCCTGTGTTCACCGCGCCGCGCCGCAGCCCCACGAGAATCGGCACATGCTCAATGCCCACCGGGCACTGGAACTCGCACGCACCGCAGGTTGTGCACTGGAATGCCGCCTCCTGCGCGTTGTATTTCCCCAGCAGCGGCTCCTCCGACGCTGGTCCGTACTCGTTCAGGTACCCACGCAGCCCCAGCACGATTTCTTTCGGGTTGAGCAGCTTGCCCGTGTTGTTCGCGGGGCAATGCTCCATGCATCGCCCGCACTCCACGCAGGAGTACGCCTGCAGGCTAACGAGCCGCGTCAGATCCTTGCCGGCAACCAGCCCAAAATCCTCATCGCCTGCGAGCGGGGGAATCTGGCTGAATCCGCCGCGCGACAGGAAGACCGTAAAAGGGCTCAGGACCAGGTGCAGGTGCTTGGTGTGCGGAATCACCGGTAAAAACGCCAGCAGAGTAAGCGTGTGCGCCCACCACAAAGCTCGCGCCGCGCCTCCCGTGCCAGCGACAAGAAACGCCCCGAGATAAGTGACCATGAGCAGAAAAATGAGCAGCGCAACCAGGCCGGACCCCCACGACAGCTCACCCAGCCACTTGGGTCGCACTACAAATCGCCGCACAAACAGCCCGAAGATGCCCACGGCGCAGGCCGCGGCGAATAGCGCGGCAAAATAGAAATATATCCGGCCCACGCGCCCGGCGGGATCGAGAAATCCAACTCCAAGAATCGTCGCGCAGTGGTTCATCGTGACCAGCGCAAAGGCGCAGAATGCCCAGAAGACCAGCGCGTGGGCCACACCGGCGAGCGGACGCTCGCGAATGACCTTGGCCTGGCACATCACCTCCCAAACGAAATCGCGCACGCGTTTGCCCATGGGAAAGAGATGAAAGTCTGGGTCTTTTTTCGATTGCAGAATTTTGCCAAGGATTGGCCCGAATCGCCGCCAAAAGCCGTAGACAGACGCGACCGCCAGCGCCCCGAAAAGCAGCCTCTCCCAGATCGAGAAGTGCTGGGGTTCAGCCAGGGTTGGGAGAAAGACGATCATAGGCGCGCCAAACCACAATACACGATGGGTCAGCGCGCCGGATTGTGGAAGTGCAGACGGGTTCTATCGGCAATTCCCCAGGCGCTGAGGAGCTAGCAGCGCACAATCTTCGGCGAATCAATCCCACGTGTGGCGTTGCGCGTGTCCACAACAAGCTGCGCCTGCGCGACAATGGCGCGATAGTCGTAGCTGGAGTGGTCGGTCACAATCACGATCACATCGTATTGCCCAAGATTCTCGAGCGGCGCGCATGTCATATTCAGGTCGTAGCGGCGTCCGCGACCCACGGTCGGGAAGTACGGATCGTTGTAAGCCACGTCGGCGCCCCGCTTGCGCAGCAGCTCGATGATCGTGAGTGCGGGCGACTCGCGCAGGTCATCAATGTCGCGCTTGTAGGCCAACCCCAGGACAAGCACCTTCGACCCTTTGATGGATTTTGAGCGATCGTTGAGTACCGTCGCTACCTGATCCAGGACGAAGTATGGCATGTCGGAATTGACTGCGCCTGCCAGCTCGATGAATCGGGTGCGGAAATCAAACTCTCGCGCCTTCCAGGAAAGATAAAACGGGTCTATAGGGATGCAATGTCCACCCAGACCAGGACCGGGATAAAAGGCCTGGAAACCGAAGGGTTTGGTTTTGGCTGCCGCGATCACCTCGTGGATGTCGATGCCCATCCTCATGCACAACTGCTTGAGCTCGTTCACCAGCGCGATATTCACGCAGCGATAGATGTTCTCCAGCAATTTCGTCATCTCTGCAACGGAAGGGCTGCTGACGGGAATCACTTGGCGAAAGATGGCGCCGTACATGGCAGTTGCCAGCTCCACGGCGGCCGCGCCGCAGCCGCCCACAATCTTGGGAACATCGCGCCGGTCGATACTGTCGTTCCCCGGGTCCTCGCGCTCTGGAGAAAACACCACATGCACGCCTGCGTCCTCCTGGCCGCGCGCAACCTTCAAGCCGTGCGTATTGCCGGCCTTGAGCAGCGGAACAACCAGCTCCTCCGTAGTCCCGGGGTAGGTCGTACTTTCCAGAACAATCAACTGGCCCTCATGAACATGCGGAGCAATCGCTTTCACGGTCCCGACCACGTAGCTCATGTCGGGTTCTCGGTGCTCGTCCAGCGGCGTGGGCACGCAGATGATGACCGCATCCATCTCGGCCACTTCGGAGTAGTCCGTCGTGGCGTGGAAGCCTGCTTTTTGTGCTTCCAGAATCGCCTCGGGAACAATGCGCACGATGTACGAACCGCCGCTATTGAGTGTCGCCACCTTGTCTGGCGCGATATCGAATCCCGTCACGCGAAACTGCTCGCGGCTGAACAGCAGCGCCAGCGGCAACCCGACGTAGCCCATCCCAACGATCCCGATACGGGCCTCGCGGGATTCCATTTTGTGCTTGAGTCCAGTAATGCGGTTGGTCGCCGCTGCCGCCATATTGGTCGTCATATCCTTGGATTGTACGGCGTCAGGAAACGCGGGCCAGGCCGCAACGGCTCGGGGCCGTGCTCGATCGGCTGGCACAGAATCCGCCTTGTGGCGAACAAACTGAATCCGAGATGAGGTGGCAAGCGCAATGATTCCGTTGATTGTGTTGGTAATTTCGTTTGTTGTTTTCAGGCTGGCAGGTTTCGGCGTGGCCTACTTCTCCGATTGGCAGCATGCGCTGCGGGCGGCTCTGGGCGTCATGTTTCTGTTCACCGCTTCGGCGCATTGGGGACGGCGCCGCCCCGATCTGGTTCGCATGGTGCCGCGCCTCTTTGGCGATGGTGGCAGGTGGGTCACGATCACGGGAATTGCCGAGGTGCTTATTGCGCTTGGTTTGCAGATCCCGCCTGCAGCCATGGCCGTCGCCATCGCGGCTGCGGCCATGCTGGTGTGCATCTTCTCGGCGAACCTGAAAGCCGCGCGCGAAGGGCTGACGATTGGCGGGCAGGCCGTGCCGGGATGGAAAGCGAGACTGTGCATTCAGGTTGCCTTTTTGGCTGCGCTGGCTGCCGCGGTTTGGCGATGATTTGGGCTGGCGCCAGCAACGACGGTGATCGCGGGAGATCTGGGCGCGCTCGCGTATGCTAAGGAACGAAGTTCTTAGGCGTCGGTTTCATGGATCGCATGCAACTTGAAAAGGGGATATTTTGACTCAGTATCTCGTCACCGGGGCCGCGGGATTCATTGGCCGCTCCATCGCGGCGGCGCTGCTGGCGCACGGCAAGACAGTGCGCGGCGTCGACAGCTTCATCACCGGCAAGCGCGCCAATCTCGCCGGTCTTGAAGCAATGGAGTTCCTTGAGGGTGATCTGGCCGATCCCGCGATCTGCGCCAAAGCCTGCGCGGGTGTGGAGATTGTCTTCCACGAGGCGGCGCTGGCGTCGGTTCCGCGATCCGTAGCCGACCCCGCAGCCACCAACCGCAACTGCGTGGACGCAACGCTCAACGTGCTCGTGGCGGCCCGCGATGGCGGCGTGCGCCGCGTCATCTATGCTGGTTCTTCCTCGGTCTACGGTGACACGCCCACTTTGCCCAAGCACGAAGAAATGCTGCCCAACCCCATCACGCCCTATGCCGTCGCCAAGCTGGCCGGCGAGCACTACATGCGCGCCTTCACGCGCGTCTACGGGCTTGAGACCGTCACTCTGCGTTACTTCAATGTCTTTGGCCCCTATCAGGACCCGGCCTCACACTACTCCGGCGTTCTGGCTATCTTTTGCCGCAAAATGCTGGCTGGTGAGCAGCCCACGATCTATGGCGACGGCGAGCAGAGCCGCGACTTTACCTATATCGAGAACGTCGTGCGCGCCAACCTTCTAGCCGCTGCGGCGTCGGCAGAGAAGGTCTCAGGCAGCGTGATGAACTTGGCTACGGGAGCGGCCGTCACGCTCGACCAGGCCTTTGAGATTCTCCGCGGGCTGACCGGTTATCAGCGGCGAGCCGGCCTATGCCGAAGCCCGCGCGGGCGATATCCGCCACTCCCTGGCCGACGTCAGCCGGGCGAGGGAACTGCTGGGGTACGTCCCACAAGTCGACTTCCGCGAGGGAATCCGCCGCACGGTCGAGTGGTATCGGTACCTCATAACAAAGGATTTATTCGCCGGAGCCGCCCAGAATCCAACCGGGGATGGCCCGGTCTCTTCTTCGTCTCCCGTCCATCCAGGGCCTCCCCAGGCGTCTGCCAAAGGCCCGGACCCGCCACGCTCTGCCTGTGACGCAAATCTCCGAACGTGTGACGCAAATCATTGACGAATAGCTCTGGATGAACGAAACTGGCAAGGATTTTCCCCAGAAAATCTTTTCGTTCGGAACGCCAGGGCCATCACTTTTGCCTCGAGGGCGTGGGGCGAAAGAGAGGCTCATGACGAGGGTTTGCTGCGGCCCGCCGCGGCAGAGCAAGGTGTTCCTTGCCGGAAATACGGCTGGAACCGAAGCAAAGCCGAGCTCTGCGCGGAGACTTATGCGATCGAGGATTCCATCCGTTGCCGGACACTCTGCCTATTCAGGAAGCATTCCCTGGCGACTCTGGGCCGCGAACCGCCATAGGGGCGGCTCGGCCCGCTTCCACCTCGTTGCGCGAACTTTGGCAGGTGGTGTGGCGGCGGCGCCGTTTTGTTTCCACCATCGAAGGCGCTCTGCTGCTGCTGTGCCTTCTCTATTGCCTCATCGCTCCCAACCAGTACGAAGCCACTGCCCGGGTCGAGCTCCGTACCTCGCCCGTTTCCTCGCTCAGTCTGGATGGCGCAGAGCCACAAGTCACTTCGTCGATTCTTTCGGCGCCTATCGCTCTGGAGACCCTGGCGAGCGTTCTGCGCAGCGATCAAATCGCCTGGCGTGTCATCACTGAGCTCAAGCTTTACCAGGCGCCTGGTTTCCGTGGCAGCTTTGCCAGCCGCTTTCCGGGCTTCAATCCCGACCGGCCCGCACCCGACGCTCAGGCCTGGCTGCTGGAAAGATTTGCGAGGCGTTTGCACGTGCAGTCCATGCCGCGCACCTTGCTGGTCGAGATCCGCTTCCGCTCGCGCGACGCGGCCCTGTCGGCCGCGGTGGTCAACGCGCTCATTCGCGCCTATGGGGAGCAGGAGAACGAATCGCAGATTCAGGCCACGGCGCAGGCCTCTGGCTGGCTGACCGCGCAGCTCACCGGCTTGAAGACCCGCGTCGACAAGGACCAGCAACGCCTAGCCGAGTTCGAGAATCTGCATGGCATTGTGAGCACGCCGGAGGTGCTGGCCAACGGCCAACCCGGCGAAACCGAACACAGCTCCACTGTGCTTGAAATCGACGAGCTCAGCCGCCAGCTTGTAGCCGCCACCACAGATCGCATTCTCGCCGAGGCAGAATATCGCACCGCCTCAAACGGCGACCCGGAGATGGTCATCGCCTCCGATCCGCACCTGCAGGCCGATAGCGCGAACTTTGCTACTGCCCTCTTGCAGCAGATTCATGCCCGCCGCAGCGACCTGGAGCAGGAACAGGCGCAGCTCAGCGCCGAACATGGTCCCAGCTTTCCGCGCGTGGTCGAAATTTGCCGCCAGTTACAGGATCTCGACCGGCAGAAACAAGCCGAGGACACCAAATTGGTCGAGCGCTTCCGCAGCAATTGGCAAACCGCCCTCGACCGCGAGCAGTTGGTGCGCAAGAGCCTGGAGCAGGTGACCGATGAAGGCATGAAGCTGAACGAGGCCGCCACCGAATACGCCGTGATGCGCCAGGAGGCGAACGCCAGTCACGACCTGTACCTTCGCGTGCAGGAGAAAGCCGAGGAGGCGGGTCTGGCTGCCGGCGTACGCGCATCGAACATCTCCGTCGTCGACTATGCCCGCCAACCGGCCAAGCCCGTAGCGCCCGATCTGCCGCTGTATCTTGCCATCACATTCTTTGTGGGCCTCTGGCTGGCAGTAGGAGCCGCGCTGTTGCGCGAATCACTCAGTTCTTCCGCGGCGCGCGCGGCCTTGGCGATCATCGCATTGCTCGCGGCCGGCGCAAGCATGCGCGCACAGGCACCCGCGCCCAGCACCTCAGGCCTGCCCACGGGCGTGGCCAGCTTTCCGCAAACGCAGCAAACCAAGAGCCTGCCCAATCCCAGGGAAGCTCCAACGATCTGGAATAATGCCGGCACCGCGGGTACGGCAGGCATTTCGCCCCTCGCCGCCACTCAATCTTCTGCGCCCATGCCGGCGCCCATTGGTCCCGGCGATTTTCTCGACATCAGCGAGTACCACACGCCCGAATTCCACTCCACGGTGCGCGTTTCTGCCGCGGGCACCGTCACTCTGCCGATGGTCGGCGAAATGAAAGTCGCTGGCATGGACGAGCAGGCCGCTGCGCGCACCATTGAAGCCGCGTTGCTGGCCACGGGAATGCTTTTGCATCCGCTCGTCTCGGTGCTGGTGACGGCCTACGCCGGTCAGGACGTGAGTGTACTCGGCGAAGTGACTCGTCCTGGCGTCTACCCCTACACCTACCACCATCGGCTGCTCGATCTCATCTCCGCCGCCTCCGGCCTGTCCTCCAATGCCGGCCGCCTCGTCAACGTCTTCCATCAAGACAATCCCAAAACCCCGCATCCGGTCGTGCTCGATCCGAGTGGAACCGACACCACGTCGGACCACAATCCCGAGCTGAGCCCTGGCGACACCGTGCAAGCGAGCCGTGCTGGGCTTGTCTACGTGGTAGGCGATGTGATCCGCCCCGGCGGTTTTCCCGTCGATCCGGTGCAGGGGCTCACCGTGGTACAGGCGCTCTCGCTGGCCTGGGGACCGTCGCAGAACGCCGCCGTCGGCAAAGCTGTGCTGATTCGCGAGCAGAAGGGCGGCCGCACCATGATCTCCCTCAACCTGAAGCGGATGTTGCACGGCCAGGATCCCGACCAGCAGGTGCAGGACCGCGACATCCTCTACGTTCCCGATTCGGTGGCCAAAAATCTGGTGAACCGCACGCTGGAGTCCGCCATTCAATCCGCTATCGGCGTCACTATCTACTCCGGGCTGGTGTATTCGCAAAGGTATTAAGCGATGGAGGGGGATTAGGCAATGAGAAGAGTCGCGTGGGTGCTGTTGCTGCTCTTCGCCTTTGCCATCCCCTGGGAGTATTCGCTCGATCTCGGCGGGTTGCTGGGCAATGCGGCCCGCATCGCCGGCTTGCTTGTGCTTGTCGCGGCCATTCCGGCGGTGCTGCAAGCCGGCCGCGTGCGCACGCCAGGCGCGTTCTGGTGGCTCACACTCGCCTTGTATCTCTGGTTCTGCTGTTCCTATTTCTGGACCATCGATCCTCACGCGACTCTGGAAAAGATCCGCGGCTACTTTCAGGAGATGATGATCGTCTGGCTGGCGTGGGAGTTTACGGACACTCCCGCTCGATCTGCGTGCTCTGCTGCGCGCCACTGTGGCCGGCTCGTGGGTGCTCGCCCTGCTCACGCTGGCCGCCTTCCGCTCGCCTGAGGCCATTGCCGCCGGCCAGATTCGCTTCGCCGCCTACGGCCAGGATCCCAACGAAGTGGCCCGCTTTCTCGATCTCGGCTTTCCCCTTGCGGCGCTTCTCTTGAACTGCGAACGCCGCTGGCCAGCTCGCCTGATGGCGCTTGGGTTCTTCCCGCTGGGACTCGTCGCTGTCCTGCTCACCGCCTCGCGCGAAGGGTTTCTGGCTGCGGTCATCGCATTGGGCGGCTCGGTCCTTCTTCTCACGCGGGGCCACGCCCGGCGCGTCGTCGCCGCGGTCTTCGCCCTGCCGCCCTTCCTGGCCGCTCTCTGGTTCATCGTTCCTGGTGGAACCCTGGCGCGCCTCTCCACCATCCCCGAGCAACTGCGAAGCGGCGATCTCAACCAGCGCCTCAACATTTGGTCCGCCAGCTGGCGCGCGTTCGCCCATGCGCCGCTCCTCGGCACAGGCGCCGGTTCTTTTGTCGCTGCCGCGCACCTTGCGCCCATTGACACGGCGCACAATACCGCGCTTTCCATCGTTGTTTGCGGGGGGCTGTGCGCTTTGTTCCTGGCGGCCCTCCTCGTTGCACTGGCGGTGCGTTACGCGCTCGTAACCCACGGCCCTTTGCGCCTGGCGCTGGTCACGTCCCTGCTGGTTTGGGCCATCACTTCGCTTGTGGCAACGGTGGAGGAGAACCGCACCACGTGGCTGCTTCTTGCCATAATCGCCGCTGCCGGACGCCTCGCCTTCAAGGATCTGGACGGCCTGGCGGCTTGTTTCTCCACGACGCCGTTGCATCCCGCTCCCATTTCCGCACCGGCGCTGCCGCTCATCGTGCAGCCGGAACCTTAGAGGCCGCATCGCCGCCATGTCGATCGCCACGCCCATCGCCGCGCCGCCCCGAGCCTTCAGCGTCAATCGCAGCATCTTCCGCGCCGCCGTATCGGTCGGCGCTGCCGGCACCATCGTCAAGTTCGCCGCCACATTCAAGGAGATCGCGGTTGCCTCCGTCTATGGCCGCTCCGACGCCATGGACGCCTTCCTCGCCGCCGTGCTCGTCCCCAATCTGCTCGTCAACCTCATCTCCGAGTCGATGAACCAGGCCCTCGTACCCACGTTGGTCCGGGTGAGGGAACAAGAGGGCCGCGAACGCGCCCAGCAGCTCCTCTCCAGCTCCATGCTCTGGATGTGCCTGCTCCTCGGCGCGGCTTGCGCGGTGATGGCGCTCTTGGCGCACGGCTTCTTCCCGCTCATCGCCTCTCACTTTCCCCCTGCCAAGCTCCAGCTTGCCGTCCGGCTCTTTTACGCGCTTCTGCCCATTGTCGTCATCTCCGGAATCGCCACCAATTGCACCGCGGTTCTCAACACGCTCGACCGCTTCGCCCTTCCCGCGCTCGCGCCCACGGTGATCTCGGTCTCCGTGCTCGTTGGCGCACTGCTGCTTGGCGGCCGCTTCGGCATCTGGGCCATGGTCTACTCCACGCTGGCCGGCTCGCTGCTGCACGCCGTCATTGTCGCCTGGATGATGCATGCGCGCGGCTACCGTTTCCGCCTGCGCTGGCATGGCATGAACGAAGCCACGCGCGAAGTGGCAGGCCAATACGGTCCCGTGCTGCTGAGCAGCGTTGTGGCCTCGGGCGGTCTGCTTGTCGATCAGTCGATGGCCGCCATGCTGATTGCAGGCAGCGTCTCCGCGCTGGTCTACGCCAATCGCTTCGTCAGCGTCGTGCTTATGCTGCTGGCAGGCGCGGTTTCCACCGCCATCGTGCCCTACTTCTCGCGCATGATCGCCCATCACGACTGGGCCGGATGCCGTCACACCCTTCGCACCTGGGTCCGGCTCACCGCCCTGGTTTCGGTGCCCATCGCGGTCCTTCTCATCGCTGGTGCGCGTCCGCTTGTCCGCGTCGCCTTGCAGCACGGCCAGTTCGGCCCGCATGATACCGCCGTCGTGGCCTCGGTGCTCGCCATGTACGCCATCCAGATTCCGTTCTTTGTCACCAGCCGCGTCTATTACCGCTTTCTCGTCGCCATGCGCCGCACTGACCTCGTCCTTTACTGCGGCATCCTCAACCTCGCCCTCGACATCGTGCTGAATCTCGTTCTCATGCGCTGGTTCGGCGTCGCAGGCATCGCGCTGGCAACATCGCTCTGGACCGTGAGCACGCTCTTCTATCTCTGGTATTGGAGCCGCAAGCTGCTCGCGCGGGCCTTCGCGGCGGAGGCGGTCAGATGATTCCCGTCCCTGCCGAATACCTGCTCCGCTTCGACGATCTTTGTCCGACCATCTCAACCGAACGCTGGTTGCGCTTTGAGTCGCTGATCCGGGAGTTCCATCTGCGGCCGATTCTTGCCATCGTTCCTGACAACCGCGATCCTGATCTTCAGCCTTCGCCGCCCGACTCGGCCTTTTGGCAGCGAATGCGCGCGCTTGAAGCCGCGGGGGCCGTCATTGGCCTGCACGGCTATCGTCATCTCTGCCTGAGCCGGGGCCGCAGCCTGCTCGGCTTCGCCCGTAGGTCGGAGTTTGCCGGCGTCGACGCCGAAACGCAACGCGCATGGATTGGCGAGGGCCTGCGCATTCTGCGCGGTCACGGGCTTAACCCCAGAATCTGGGTGGCGCCGCGTCACGGATTTGACGCGCACACGCTTGAGGCGCTTCGCGCGGAGGGGATTTTGATGTTGTCGGACGGCTTGGCGCGCACATCGTTTCTTCGCGGCGGCATCACCTGGATTCCGCAGCAACTTTGGGGTCCCGTTGCTAAGCGGAAGGGCCTCTGGACCATCTGCGTGCATGCGAATACCGCGCGCGATGCAGAGATCCCAATCTTGCGCGAGTTCCTAACCGCTTACGCGGCTCAGTTCACCTCCATCGATCATGTACTCTTCCGGTTTCAGCCGACCACCTTGACCCTGGCCGAGCGCCTTCAGGCTGAAGCGGCGCTGCGGCGGCTTATTCTCTCCCGCGCCGTCAGGCGAATCCGCCATTTGCCGCTCTTCTGGCGGAGTAAGTCTTCATAGAGCCGTTCCCAGCGGTCAAGCACGGTTTCCACTCTGAATTGCTCGACCACACGCCGGCGCGCCAGCTCGCCCATGGTGTGCCGTTCTTCAATTGGCATCTGCATCAGCCTCGCCATGGCCCCAGCCAGAGCCTGCGGATCGCCTGAGCGTGCAAGCCAACCATTCACACCGTCGACAATCACCTCGCGCGTTCCGGCAACATCGGTAGCAACAGCGGGCAATCCACAAGCGCCTGCCTCCAGCAGCACCATGGGCAGCCCTTCATAGCGCGACGAAAGGACGAGTCCATCCGCGGCCTGCATCCAGCGTTGGACATTTGGCTTGAAGCCCAGGAAATGGACGCGCCGCTCGAGTCCGAGCTCTGCCGCCAGTTGAACCAACGCCGCTTCAAGCGGGCCAGTTCCCAAGACCAACAGCCGCGCGGTCGCAGGCTCGTTGGCCAGCGCCCTGAGCAGCGTCGGGTAGTCCTTCACAGCCTCCAGCCTGCCTACGGCGATCCACAGGAACTCATCTGCCAATCCAAACTTGCGCCGCGCTGCGGATCGCACGTTCGGATCCGGTCGCCAGGCCTCCATTTCAATTCCGTTGCCCAATACGGAGAGATGGTCCTCACACACCATGCCGGCAGCCAGATGCGAGGCCGCCGTGGCATGGCTCACCGCCGTAACGTGGTCCGGCAACCAGCGGCTGCACCCGTAGCCGACTCGCCGGCCTCTCTTGCCGGTGTACGAACTGTGCAGCGTGTCAATCACCACTGGCACGGGCGCGGCCAGGCGCGACCACCGGGCCAGCCACGCGGCATGGGGCAGGTGCGCGTGCACCACGTCGGGGCGCTCGCGCCAAAGCCAGCGATGGAAACGCAGCCATCCCCGAAGGTCGGCGAGCCCTTTGCGCATCTCCAAGCTGATGAAGGCAACACCGGATTCCCGCAGTTCCGCGACTGCTGTCCCGCCTGTGCCGGAAAGCGCCACCATGCTCACCCGCCAGCCGCGCCGGCGGAGCCCCTTCGCCAGCACCATCGCCTGGCGTTCGGCGCCGCCAATGCGGTCGAGGCCGGGGATCGCAATCGCTGCGTGGCTCATGGCCGTCTCCACGCATGCGCGTCGATCAATTCCTCATACGCCTCAATAGCACGCTCGAATCCAAACTCATTTGCAGTCCAGATTCTCCGAATGTCGGAATCGATCGACTGTCGGCGTCCGCGAAAGAGTGAGAAGACTCCGACTGCCGCGGAGCAGATTGCGGCGATCACGAGGGAAATGGCAAAGAACGGAAGAGAAAGAGCACATAGGATCGCGGTGAGCACGAGACCAAACCAAGGACGAAACACAGTTCCCTCCAGCAACTCAGTTGCCGCGTCCCGAGCCGAAACCGGCGTCGGAGACGAGTTGAACGGCTTCCCGATGGATATGCTCCGAATCTGCGCAACAGGAACGGCGCGAGCCGCTGCGGATGCGGCCTCATCGTGCGCAGAAAAACAGAGCAGATAATCTGGAACAGCTTTGGCGGGAAACTTCCACGACGGAGCGGGGCGTCGCTCTATCTAAAGCCCTAAGATACGGTGGCCCGGCGCGCCCGATCTTCTTCGTCTGAGAAAGCCTCCCTCGACAACGCGAGAGTAACCTTCGTTACAGGTCCTTCTTTGGGTGTGGAAAACTGTACTGAAAGGAAACAATGAATGAGAAAAAATGTCAAGGACTAAATTTCCACAGGGAAAAATCGGCCGTTAATTACTCTTAGATTACCTTTGCGCCTGAGTTGGGACCTGCCGCTCGGGAACTTGTTGCTCACAGCCACCGCTCACCGGCGCCGCCATCTGGAGTGACGATGGGAAAAACGGCTGACGAAACCGCTGGCCTGGACGGAGCGCATCAAGGGCAGCGAGGATCGTCGTGGCCAGGGCCTCTGCGGAAATCTCCGGCGCCAGCCATGTGCCCGGCCGGCCGCGGAGCAGGTCCACAACCCCTCCTGATGCCGGCGTGGCCACAAGGGGTAAGCCAGCCGCGGCAGCCTCCAGCAGAGCATTCGGCATGCCCTCATAGCGCGACGAAAGCACAAAGAGTGTGGCTCCGGGGAAGAACGCATAGGGGCGGTCGACGTGGCCGGCAAAGCAGACTGCCGTCTCCAGTCCAAGCGAGCGGCAAAGCGCCATGAGAGCCGCCTCCTCGCGGCCCTCGCCGGTGAGGATCAAATCGGCGTGTGGAAACCGCTCCCGCACTGCGGCAAACGCCTGGAGCAGCAGATCGAAGCCCTTCTCCCACGAGAGTCTCCCCACTGCCAGCAGGTGCGGACCCGCGCCGCTCCGCCCCGATGGAGCAGTCCACGCCGCACGGATTCCTTCCAAATCCACAGGATTGGGCAATACGGCGATCTGCTCTTTGCCGATTCCCGCGGCTTGCTCGAGGTCCCTTGCCATGGCGTGCGACTGGCAGATCACTCGGTCTGACCAGCGGTAGAGCAGCCGGTAAAGCAGGCGCGCGTAGCGCGGCGCCTTGGCAAGCGCCAGAGCAGACGAAGCCGTCCCATTTTGCCGCACCAGAACGCACGGCTTCGGCGGAAACAACGGCCGCAACAGCAGCACCAGAAAGCTAATCTCCATGCCGCACAAAAGGACCACGTTGGGCTGCAGCCGCCAAACCAGGCGCAGTATCGGGAACGCAGCCGCGCGCGCTCGTCCGGCACCCAGCGCGTGAACCGCCACCCAAGGCGGCAGGGCGCCACGGGGTGCCTCGACCTGCTGCACCAGCCCGAGGTGAACCTCGTATTTCTCCTGCGACAGCCCACCCGCCAGCAAGGCCATCACGTGTTCGGCCCCGCCCCCGCCCAGATGCGGGATGAGAAGCAGAATTCTTGTGCGTTGCACCGTGAGTTTCCTGGAAAGAAGACAATTGTCGCCGAATGACTGGCCCCTGATGTGTGTTCGCAATCACTGCCGTGTCTTAAATCGCTCCAATAATGTCTCAGACTGATACAACTAAGGTCTCAAACTGTTACACTGGCCGCCGTTTCTACCCACAATCTGCTAACAGACTCTGACTTTCGGGGATTTTTCACTGAGCAGGAGTTTCATGGCAGATTCCGGGGCCCTTTCCTTCCGCCTTTCTCTATATACCAACGAACCACCCACGATTCTCGTCGGCGTGACGAGCCAGGAAACATGTCGGGCCTGGGGAACGCGCTTGCGGGTGCTGCGCCAAGCAGGATTTCGTGTCCTTCTGGTCTCCAGCCCCAGCGCGCTGGTGGACCGTACCGCCGCACATGCAGGCGTGGAGCGAATGACCATTCCCATGCGCCGCTCGATCGCTCCTCTCGCGGATTTGGTTGCGCTGCTGCGACTCTGGTGGCTCCTGGGTAGCTGCAGGCCCGATCTGGTGGAATTCAGCACTCCCAAGGCCGGGTTGTTGGGTACGCTTGCCGCGAAACTCCGCGGAGTGCCAAGACGCGTCTACATGCTGCGTGGGCTCAAGCTGGAAAGATCCACGGGTTTCAAGCGCAGCATCCTGCTGGCAGCTGAGCGCCTGGCCTGCGCCTGTGCGCACGTGGTGCTTTGTAACAGCGAAAGCCTGCGCGCCGAGGCGTTGGCGCTCGGTTTGGCCCCGGCGCACAAGCTCATTATGCTGGGTCAGGGAAGCAGCATCGGCGTGGACGTGGAGCACTTTTCGCCCGGATCCAGCACGGTGCGTGAGACGTTCGGCATTCCGCAAGACGTGCCGGTGGTGGGCTTTGTGGGCAGATTAACCCGCGACAAGGGACTGCCCGAGCTCATCCGTGCCTTTGATCGGATTTTGCTCTCTGAGCCCTCCGCGCGCCTGCTGCTTGTCGGCTGGTTCGATGCCGCTGAAGACGCGCTGGATGACGAGCTGCGCACCCGCATCCTCAGCCATCCGCGCATCCATTGCACCGGATTTGTCAGCGACACCGCGCCCTACTACCGTGCCATGGACATACTGGTTTTGCCCACTTGGCGGGAGGGATTCCCGAATGCTGTTCTGGAGGCTGCGGCCACGGGGATTCCGGCGGTGACCACTGAGAGCACAGGGGCGCGCGACTCCGTGGTGCCCGAGGTGACCGGCCTGCTCATCCCTCCCGGGTATCCCGAGGCCATTTGTGAAGCGGTGGTCAAACTCTTACGCGATCCGGAGCGCCGCCGCCGCATGGGCCAGGCAGCGCATGCCTGGGTCCTGGAACACTACGCGGAAGACCGCGTTCTGGGATTGACGGCCAACTATTACCTGAGCCTGCTGGAGACGGAGCCGGTCGCGCAGCTTCAGAACGCCTAGGTTCTGACAACCAAAAGCGCTTCCACACCGCTCTGCTGCTGCGAAGATCGAGGCGCATTCTGTAGCACGAATCACCCCGCACGTGCTTCGTCTCCGCCTCGAGCAGTTCTCGTCGAGCCATGCAGCTCGATCTTGATATGGGAGCACTTTTCCAGACCAGGGTTCACATAGGTGAAGGTAAGCGCGTATCTAACAGAACGCCCAGGTACAGCGGTTCGGATTTCGCGGGGGAATCTCCGCTGATCAACGGGGCGCCTGCCTCAAGCCTGTTCCCCTTCGCCGCCAAACAGATCGCGCTGTTCGCCGCGCCTTGCCGGCTCAACCCGCTTGCGGCCCGCGGCCCCAATCAGGCTGACCACTTCCAGCGCCTGAATGGCTTGGCGCGGCACATAGATCCGCTGCGTGTTCGAGCGCGTGTCGGGCGGCGTCAGCAGCAACCCCACGCCCTCCACCAAAGTGCGGTCATTGGCCGCCAGCCCCTCCAACTCGTCGCCATCGGCCAGCGAGAGCCGCAGCCACAAACCTGCCGTGCGCGGGCGAATGGAAAAGCGCTTACGAATCAGCCGCTCCGGGTTCGCCTGGTCCGCTGATCCAGAAGGGAGGTCCCGCACATAGCACACCCACTTCACCTGCTCCCATGCCACGCGCATCACCTTGCCCGAAAGGTCGAGAATCTCCAACTCCGGCTTGGTTTGCCCAAATTCGGCTCCCGCATAGCCGGCGAACCAGTCACGGGAGAACTTGCGCACAATGACAGGTTTGCGTGCCGAGGCCATCGCTCTGGATTGTCGCACGTGCAGGCGCGGAGCGGTGCCCAGGTCTATTGCACTTTCGGGCTACCCCACAGAGGTGCTGGCGAGAAACAGCCACGATTCCCACACCAGAAAAGTTGCAATTCCAGTGCAACCAAGCTACTCTTCCACCGCGACTTGTGTTAATGTTTTTGTTTGCTAGCGTCCACGAGTCGCGCCATAAGGGCAACATCATCAGATATTTGGGTGGCGGTTGAGATGGCGGAAACAGGATAGAGCATGCCCGACTACATCTACCTCCTGGAAAACCGGCTCTCGGCAGACCAGCGCCACGCCCTCGCGCAGTCGCGCACCGCCGCGCGCGATGCCGGATTCCTTCTTTTCCTCACCGGAGACGCCGTCCGTGACCTGACCAGCGGCCACGCTGTCCGCGAGTTGGAGTTTGCGGTCCAGGGGAATGCGCTTAAGCTCAAGAAACCACTAGAGAAACTCGGCGGAAAGCTGTGGGGAGATGACGAGCCTTCGCGCAGCCTTTACCTGTGTTTTCCGGGGACTGTCCGCGTCAACGTCATCAGTACCCATCGCGTGGAGTATCCCAAGCCGGGCAAGCCTGTCCATCATTCCGCTTCCATTCACGAAGACCTGCGCCGCCGCGACTTTACCGTCAATTCCATGGCGATCTCTCTGAATGAGGGGTCCTTCGGGCTCTTGATGGACCCGTTGAACGGTGCTGCCGACATTGAAGCGCGCGCCCTGCGCCTGGTTTCCAATTACGGGTTCCTCGAAGACCCCTCGCTCCTGATCCGCGCGGTCCGGTATCGCGCCCGCCTGGGCTGGGAGATGGACCCCAGAACTCAGGCCCGCTATGACAACGCCAAGAGCGAAGGAGTGATCGAATTCCTTTCTCCTCACGCGCGCAGGCAGGAACTGGAACAGATTGGGCACGAGGAGGACGGGCTGAAGGTTCTGCGTGCATTGGAGGCCGAAGGCTGGATGAAGGTGCTCTTCCCGGCCTGGACCTCCGCCAAGGCCGATGAGGCAAAACTGACGGCCCTTCACGAGCTGGCGGTGCAACTGCTCCTGCAAGGCATTCATGCCGACATGTCTGCGGCCCAGATGCGGCTCCTCACCGCCAAGCTGCCTTCCAGGGATCTGTCTGCGCTCAGGAAGTCAATGCTGCGCCCCGGCTTCGTCGCGGAATGGAACAATCTGGATTCGTTGGCTGCGGGCTTCGCCAAGGCTCTGCTTTCCAAGCAGAATGCCAAGCCCTCAGCAGGCTTCAAGCTTTTTATGAGCTATGATCCAGAAGCGATTCTATGGCTTGGATTTACAAGCAAGGATAAAGCGGTTCAGGAGCGCTTCAATCAGTTTCTCAAGGTGTGGCCTGAGGCCCGCCAGCGCATCCCGCACGCCCTGATGCAGGAGTTGCGTATCACGCCTGAACTGCCCAACTACTCCGCACTTGTGCAGAACATCTTTCTGGAGCTGATCGATGGCCGCCTGACCACGCCGGAGGAGATGCGCGCCTATCTCGAACCGCACTCGCCCCCCGCGCCGCCCCCGCAGGTGACCATCAGGCGCCCGCGTGTCCGTCGTGAAGCCAAGTTGAAGGAGCCAGCCTTCGAAGAGGAGGAAGAGGCCGAGGAGGGCCTGGTCGAAGAAGAGGAGCTGGAGCCGATCGGCGCCGATGCCGATGAGGAAGGACTCGATCTGGGCGTGGTTCTGCCCAAGGGCGCCCTGGCAATCGATATCGAGGAAGAGCCAGAAGGCGAGGAGGAAGAGGAGGAGCTGGAAGAAGAGGGAGCCGAAGTAGCTCCGGCCGCCAAAAAGCGGACTGCCGCACTGGCAACGGCAAAGAAGGGACAGAAGCCTGCGCCCGCCGCCAAGCCTGCGCCACTGGCCAAGCCTGCACTGGTCAGGCCCTCCGTGCCTGCCGCTCCGGCAAAGCCCGTGCCCGCAAAGGCCCAACCTCCTGCGGCTGCGAAGCCTGCGCCCAAACCGGCCCCGGCCAAACCAGCCAAACCGGCGAAGACTGTCAGGCCAGCCGCCAAAGCGCCTGCGCCATCCAAAGCCAAGGTCAAGGCCCCAGCCAAGAAGCCGGCGAAGGCCGCAGCTAGAGCGCCCGCCAGGAAAGCCGCTAAACCCAAGCCGGCCAAGGCCGCTCGGCCCAAGCCCAAGCCAAAGCCTGCCGCAAAACCGGCCAAGAAGGCTGCGGCCAAGCCATCCAAGAAGCCAGCGGCGAAAAAACCGGCTTCCAAGAAACCAAAGAAGCGTTAACCCGCACTCACTTGCTCCGTCCGTCCCGTAGTCTCTATCTCCATGTCTCTTCGCTCTCTTGTTCCCTGCCTTTTCCAAATTCATCAAACATTTGCAATCCGTTCGCTTGCGTGCATTACCCTGTTAATGGTTCCCAGCGGTCAACCCATCCCGAGCAATCAACCGGCCGCGGGACGAGGACTGACGGTTTGAGCCAATCCGTATTCGTTCTGGAAGACGACGCCGATATTGCCAGGCTGGTGCAACATCACCTTGAGGCGGCAGGCTTTGAAGCACGCCTCTTTCACACCCCCACCAATCTCATTCCCGACGCCGAGCGCAGACCTCCCGCACTTTTTCTCCTCGACATTATGGTTCCCGGCGGTGACGGCCTCGACGTTTGCCGGCGCCTGCGCAATCACGCCGGCCTTTCCACCATCCCCATCATCTTTCTCACCGCGCGCGCCGGAGAAAACGACCGCGTCCTCGGCCTCGATCTCGGCGCCGACGACTACATCACCAAGCCGTTTTCCACGCGCGAACTGGTGGCTCGCGTCAAGGCCGTTCTGCGCCGTTTCGAGCGGCCCACGTCGCCCTCGATTATCAGCTTTGAAGAGATCATCATCGACGCTGGCGCCATGCAGTTGAAGGTCCGCGGCGAGCTCACCACCACCACCGCCACAGAGTTCCGCCTCCTCGACTACCTCGCGCGCCATCCCGGCCGCGTCTTCAGCCGCGATCACCTCCTCGACGCCGTATGGGGCGACGCCCGCTTCGTCACTCCCCGCTCCGTCGATGTGTATGTGCGTCGCATTCGTGAGAAAATCGAGATCGACCCGGAGAATCCGCGCTACCTGAAGACCGTGCGCGGCGCCGGCTACCGCTTCGAACTGCCCAAGGGCGAATAAGGACGAGCTTTTAGCCATTAGCTCTTAGCCACCGGGTTCTTGCTTCGATCTCTCTGGCAGTGGGGCGAGCGGACCCAGCTCCCGAAGGGAGGATCTGAGAGGTGATCGCTAAGAGCTAAGAGCTAACAGCTAAGAGCTTCTTTTCCATGACTCCCAAAGTCTTTACCAAGCTGCTTGGCCTTTTCATTCTGCTTCTGGCCGTCCAGACTCTGGTGCTGCTGTTCGTCTTTCACCAGCTTGTGGATCAAGCGGCAGACGCTGCTCTGCGCCTCATTGATCGCGAGGCCTTCTGGTCCGGGCTCATTGCCCTCGCCATCACCATTCCTCTGGCCGCGTGGTTCGCTTCTCGCATCTCCGCCCGTCTCCGCCGCCTGGTCACCTTTGCTCGTCGAATCGCCGGCGGCGATCTGGCCGCGCGCATCCACGCCACCGGTGAAGACGAGTTCTCGTCGATTGAAACCTCGCTCAATCAAACCGCCGAACGCCTGGGCAACGACCTTGCCGAGCTCGAAAGCAGCCATCACGAGCTGGCCGTCATGCTCGATTCCATGCAGGAGGCGGTTGTCGCCATCACGCCCGAAGGCTCCGTCCGCTGGTCCAACGCCGTCATGCAGCGCATCGTTGGCTCGCAGCTTGTTCCCGGCCGTCCGCTCATTCACTTCGTTCGCGATCCGGAGCTGCTGGCCTGCGTGCGCGGTGCCCTTGAGCGCCGCGAGCTTTGCGTTGGCCGCGCCAGCCTGCTCGCCCCTGGCCGCGTCTTCGAGGTCAACGGCGCTCCTTTGCCCTCGGGTGGAGCGCTTGTCGTTCTTCACGATGTCACCAGCATTGAGGTGGCGCAAAAATCCCGCCGCGAGTTCGTCGCCAACGTCAGCCACGAGCTGCGCACGCCGCTCACGTCCATCCAGGGCTATGTCGAAACCCTCATCGAGACTCCCAACCCCAGCGCTGAAACCACACTCGAGTTCCTCGGCGTCATCCTCAAGAACGCGAGCCGCATGAATCGCCTTACCGAGGATCTGCTCGCGCTTGCCAGCGTCGAAAGCCCCGATTACAAGCTCTCTCTGCAGCCCGTCCGCGCCAGCGTTCTCCTGCAGGATGCCATCGACTCCATTGGCGGCATCGTCGTCGACTCCGGCGTCAAGCTCCAGTCCGCGGGCGCGCCCGACTCTCTCGTCATGGCCGATCCCGACGCCATGCACCAGGTCTTCGGCAACCTCATGGAGAACTCCCTCAAGTACGCCAAGTCCGGCAAACGCATCCGCGCCGGCGCGCGTCTGCTCGCCAGTGAGGTGCAGTTCACCATTCAGGACTTCGGCCCCGGCATCGCCTCCGAGCATCTCGAACGCATCTTCGAGCGCTTCTACCGCGTCGACAAAGCCCGCTCGCGCGAGTCCGGCGGCACCGGCCTCGGTCTGGCCATCGTCAAGCACATCGTGCAGGCCCATGGCGGACGCATCTGGTGCGAAAGCGAACTCGGCAATGGCGCCAGCTTCCACTTCACGCTGCCGCTGGCCCCCGCGCCGCAATCTGCGCCCCAGCCGGCTCCGCAGCCGGCCTCCACCGCCGCCGCCTGACGCACAGCCGAGTCAACCCTGCAAAATGCCGATACCGGTGTCGCAACCGGCTTCCACAACTCTGCTCTTCAATTCCCGATTCTTTTCAACTCCCCGTAACATTCCGCGTGGACAATGAATTGCGGCAGGAATTTTGAAAGGGAGCAAATCGTGAAAAAATCATTGCTTATCATTGCGTTGTTGGTGTGGGCGCTGAGCGCGGCTCAGGCGCAAAAGATCACGGCTGCGGGCGCCACGTTCCCATATCCCATTTACTCCAAGTGGTTCAGCGAGTACAGCGCCGCGCATCCCGGCGTTGAAATCAACTACCAATCCATCGGATCGGGCGGCGGCATCCAGCAGGTGACCAACGGTGTCGTCGACTTTGGCGCCTCCGACATGCCTATGACCGACGCGGCGCTTTCCGCCTCCAAGGTCAAGCTCATCCACATTCCCACCGTGTTGGGCGCCGTCGTTCCCATCTTCAACGTCAGCGGCGTAAGCGAACTTCGCTTCAGCCCCGATGTGCTGGCCGACATCTATCTCGCCAAGATCACTAGCTGGAACGACCCGCGCATCGCCAAGGACAATCCTGGCGTCAGTCTGCCCGGCGACAAGATCATCGTCGTTCACCGCTCCGACGGCAGCGGCACCACCTTCATCTGGACCGACTATCTCAGTAAGGTCAGCCCGGACTGGGCCGGTGGCCCCAGCAAGGGGACCGCGATCAACTGGCCGACCGGCGTCGGCGGCAAGGGCAACGAGGGCGTGGCCGCGCAGGTCCGCGAGTTCCCCGGCGCCATCGGCTACGTCGAGCTGATCTACGCGCTGCAGAACCACATCAACTACGGCTTCGTGAAGAACTCCGCGGGAACCTGGCTAAAGGCGTCGATCGAGGGCGTCAGCGACGCCGCGGCCACCGTCAAGAACATGCCCGCCGACTACCGCGTCTCGATCACCAACGCTCCCGGGCCCAATGCGTATCCCATCTCCAGCTTCACCTACCTGCTGATTCCCACGCAGCCCAAAGACATGGCCAAGGAGAAGGTCATCAAGGACATGTTGAGCTGGTGCATCAAGTCGGGCGAAGGCGAAGTCTCGGCTCTTTCTTACGCTCCACTGCCACAGAATGTCGCCGACAAGGTCCTCCAGACCGTCTACTCGCTGCCTTAGCGCAGAACGAGGGGTCTGGCGCCCGCCGGACTCCTCATCCCTCCGTCTCATCTTCCGCGATCCATTCCGCATCTTCCGCCCTCCGCAGTTCCGCGCCTCCATTTCCGGCAAATCTAACAGTTGAAAGCTGACAGCTGAAGGCTGACGGCTCGCTCCTTTTGTTACACTCTCCAAGGCCCGGGTGTTAGGATATTCCCCGTTCCCATTGACCAAGCAATGACACCTGTTCCTTCGATTTCGACTGTCAATGACCTTTTCTTTCGCATTGCCGCGGCCGGCAATCGGCGCGCGGTCCTATGGCACGACGAGTTCGGCCAATGGCACCCGATCTCCTCTGACCAGATGTATCAGCGCGTCCGCGCGCTGGCTACGGCCTTTCTAAAGCTGGGCGCGAAGAAGGGCGATCGCATCGTCCTGGTGAGCGAGAATCGCTGGGAGTGGGCTGTTACCGACTTTGCCGCGCTGGCCATTGGTGCGGCCGATGTGCCCCTCTATCCCACGCTCACCGGCGAGCAGATTGCGGAACAGGTGCGCGACGCCGGCTGCCGCATCGCTGTGGTTTCCACGCGGGTACAGTTCGACAAGCTCCAATCGGTTCGCGGACGAACCCAGCTCGAACACATCATTATGATGGATTCCTCCGCTCCCGAGGACGCGATCGCCATGACCGAGCTGATCGGCGATGCCGACGTTCTCGGGGCGAAGCGCGACCCGGTCTTCGACGCCCTCGTTCGCTCCGTCGAGCCCCGCGATCTGGCCACGCTCATTTACACGTCAGGCACCACGGGTGAGCCTAAGGGCGTTGCTCTCAGTCACGGCAACATCGCCGCCAATCAGAATTACACTCCCGTGGATTTCGACTTCGATTCCACTGATGCCTGCATCTCTTTCCTGCCCCTTTCGCACGTTACTGCACGTGTCCTCGATTACGTGATGTACAACTTCGGCGCGCAGGTGGCCTACTGCTCCCAATTCGATAAGCTGCCGCAGGCCATGCGCGAGGTGCGGCCCACGGTCATCGTCGGCGTGCCGCGCGTGTTTGAGAAGATCCGCCAGGCCGTCGAGCAAAAGGCCGGGCAATCGCCGGTCAAGAAGCGGCTGCTGGCGTGGGCCGTCCATCTGGGCTCACGCTTCGCCGATACGGTTTATGATGGCCGCCAGCCGAAGTCGATCTTGTGGAAGCTGGCCAACAAGCTGGTCTATTCCAAGGTCCGTGAGGCCTTTGGCGGGCGCGTCAGAATGTTTGTCTCGGGGGGCGCGCCTCTCGGAATCGACACCGCGCGATGGTTCGCGGCCGTGGGCATCGCGCTTTGGGAGGGCTACGGCCTGACCGAGACATCGCCCGTCATTGCTCTGAACACGCCCATCCGCCACCGCATCGGTTCTGTCGGCATGCCGTTGTCCAATCTCGAACTCAAGTTTGCTGAGGATGGTGAGTTGCTCGTTCGTGGCCCTTCGGTCTTCGCCGGTTACTGGCACAAGCCCGCCGCAACCGCCGAGTGCCTCGACAGCCACGGGTGGTTCCGCACCGGCGACATTGCCCATCTCGACGCCGATGGCTTCCTTTTCATCACCGATCGCAAGAAGGAGTTGCTGAAGACCTCCGGCGGCAAGATCATCGCGCCGCAGCCCATCGAGAGCAGGCTGAAAAACAGTTTGCTGGTCGCGCACGCCGCGCTCGTGGGCGATCGTCACAAGTTCATTTCCGCGCTCATCGCGCCCAACTTCATTGCGCTCGACGAGTGGGCGCAACATCACGCCATTCAGGCTGAGTCCCGCGCCGAGCTTGTGGCCGACTCGCGTGTCATTGAGCTTTACGCCGAGCTCGTCCGCGAGGTCAACGGCACACTGGCCAACTTTGAAACCCTCAAGCGCTTCCGCGTCGTTGCCGACGAATGGACGCAGGATTCCGGAGAACTCACTCCCTCCATGAAGCTCAAGCGCCGTGTCCTTACTGCGCGATATGCGGCGGTGATCGCCGAGCTCTACGCCGACGAAGCAACCGCCCGCGACGAATCGGGCTGAAGCGGCCAATTTCTCGGCGCACCACAAAATGCTTGCTCCACGTGCGCTGCAGGGCACTGAAGAACGGCGCGCCCCACGCTCCCACCGCCAGCACTGCGCCGAAGATCACCACCGCGTCAATGCTCAGGCGGCCCTCACGCGTCCAGTAGGCATCGGGCTCCAGGCTCAGCCACAAGGCAAACTCGTCGAGGGTCAGCGCCGCGCCTACACCGTAGCTCACGGCCATCAGGCGCCCGAAGAAAATCGACATTGGCGAATGCGACCAACCCAGGTCAAGCAGCCATCCGTAACCAACCAGAAGCAAAATTAAAATGCCCCACACCAGGTGGTGAATGTGCATCCCGCGCACCATCACCCACTGCATGTGCCCCTCGTGATTGGCGATCCGGTGAACCAGAAGCCGCACGCCGATGAACGTGATCAGAAACGAAACAGAAGCAATGAACATCCGCTGCCGCGGCCGGTCGGGAATCGTCGCGCGGATGAGGTATCCGAGCCGTGTCAACTGCAGCAGCACCAGCAGCACGGCGACGACGAAGCCGATAAAGGCAAGCAGGTATACGGCGCCACGATCGGGCATACCTCATGGTAGCGCCGGTCTCTTGACCGGGGCCTCACGGACAGGTCTTCGTCCGTCGGGTGGCTGACCGGCTGTTGTGCGGGTCTCTAGGCCCGCACAAACCGAGTGAACCACCAGCGTCTGCCCCCGACCACCGCCCGCGCCCACGGTCCACCGTTCACGGCCCTCCGCTCCCTCGTTCCCTGCCGGGGTCCCCAGCGACGGGTCTTCGTCGCTGGGGTGGCTCGCTCCCTTGTTCCCTGTTTTCTCGTGAGCCCCATCACGATTCCCGTTGACAGGAGCGCGATACACTGGATAAGGCGTTGCGGCCGGTGATTCTCCCCGTTCCTGGCGCACGCTTCACACGCTATATTTCAGGCTCGGCTCCAAGAGCCGAAAGGACACTGCGAGGAGATCCGACGATGCGAATTGCTTTATTGACCGGCGGCGGCGATTGCCCCGGATTGAATGCGGTCATTTATGCGGCGGTCAGAAAAGGCATCAACCACTATGGGGACGAGTTCATCGGCTTTTTGAACGGTTGGCGCGGCGTGCTGGATAACAACTTCATTCCTCTCACGCTCGAGAATACCGACGGCATCCAGCTCAAAGGCGGCACCATCCTGCATTCCTCGCGCACTAACGTGAAGAAGATACCCGGCGGCATCGACAAGGTGCAGGAAGTTCTCAAGCTCAACAAGATCGACGCGCTCATCGCCCTGGGCGGCGACGACACGCAGTCGGTCACGCTTTTCTTGAGCGAGAACGGCATCCATGCCGTCGGCGTTCCCAAGACCATCGACAACGATATCAGCGGCACCGACCAGACCTTCGGCTACGACACCGCGGTCATGATCGCCACTGAGGCCGTGGACCGCATCCATACCACCGCCGACTCGCACAATCGCGTTGTGGTTATCGAGGTCATGGGCCGCGACGCTGGCTGGATCGCCTATGCCTCGGGCATCGCTGGCGGCGCGCATGTCGTCCTCGTTCCCGAAAAAGAGATCGACATCGACCATGTGTGCGCCCTATTGAAGTACAACTACGACCACGGCAAGCATTACGGCGTCGTCGTTGTCGCCGAGGGCTGCCATCTGCCCGAGGTCGGCCAAGTCATCGGCAATTCTCAGGTCGACTCTTTCGGCCACGTGCGTCTCTCCGGCATCGGCGAAGCGCTCGCCGAGTTGATCGAGAAGAAGACCGGGTACGAAACCCGTTTCGTCAACCTGGGCCACACCCAGCGCGGCGGCGTTCCCACGGCCTACGACCGGCTTCTCGGCCAGCGTTATGGCCTGCACGCCATCGACATGGTGCACCAGCAGAAGTGGGGCCGCATCGCAGTGCTGCACGGTACCGACATTACCGACATTACGATCAAGGAAGCCATCTCGACCAACCGCCGGCTGGATCAGCGCTTCTTTGACGTGATCGCAGACCTCGAAGCAAAGGTGTAAGCCCTCTGCTTCACGATGCACAACAGCCATCCTCCCTGCGAGGATGGCTTTTTGCTTTCCGCATGAAGTGATTTACACCATGCACTACCGCCTCTACAAACCGAGTGACTTCGACGCGCTCTACGCGGTCGAGGAGCTCTGTTTCGAGCCGCCCTTCCGTTTCAGCCGCGCTTACATGCGCCAGTCGATTCAAAGCTCCCGGTCGGCCACGTGGATCGCGGAAGAGAACAAGGAACTCGCCGGCTTTGCCATCGTCGAATGGGCGGAGGAGCAAGGCAAAACGGTTGCGTACATCGTGACGCTGGAGACGCATCCGTCATGGCGCAGGCGCGGCATTGGCGCCGAGCTGTTGCGCCGTATCGAAGACTCCGCGCGCGCTGCCGGCGCGGGCGTCATCTGGCTGCACGTGGATGCGGAGAACTCCGCCGCCATCCGCCTCTATGAAAGCCACAGCTATGCGAGGCGGGGCAGGGAAGAGCACTTCTACGCGCGCAATCGTGCCGCGCTCATCTATGCCAAGTCGCTTAAGTGACGATGCATCCTACCACCCGGCGCCTCACTGCGCGCCGCCGTCCGCATCCTTAATGAACGCCGCCACGCGGTCGTGAAGCTGCTTCACGCATTCATCGCGCACATACACCATGTGGCCTGACTCGTACCACGCGTATTCAATGTTCTTGGCCAGCGACTGCGGAATAGGCAGGTGCTTGTCCTCGTACATCGCGGCGTAGAAAGGCGTGGCCAGGTCATAGTATCCGCCGTTCACCATGATCTTCAGGCGCGGATTGGTCTTCATCGCCTCGGCCAGGTCCGGAGCCACGTTCACGCTCACTGGGTTGCCGCGGTGCTTGAAGTCCCAGTGCTCTTCACCGTACACCTCCGGAAGATATGTCATGCCCTCGCCGAACTTCAGATCGCGGCGCACGTACACATTGAATAGCGAGACATAGGCTGACGAAATCGCCGCGGACTGCGGATCGTACTGGGCATTCTCGCTCAGCGGATCGAGGTTCGGCCCGGAGAAGCGCGTATCCAGGCGTCCTGTCGTCAAATCCTCTTCATCCTGCAGCGACTTTTCGAATTCGCCGCCGCTCACGCGCAGGTCGGCCTTGAGCAGATAGCTCACCGGCAAGCCGGTGTACCCGTGCAGCTTGTCGGCCACCTGCTGCTTTTCTGCTGTACTCACATCGGTTCCCAGCGCCAGCGCATGCGCGTACGGCCCCATGGCGAACTCCTCGACGTCTTTGAGGAACGGCTCCAGCGCAGCCGGTTGTTGCGGCAGTTTCTTGTGGTACCACGCCGTTGCCGCAAACGTGGGCAGGGCTAGTTCGTAGGGCAGATCCACGCCCGGATTGCTGCCTGGCCGATCGATGTCGGCCGTGAAGTTGAAGATCTGCGAGAGCAGAATCACGCCGTTCAGGTCAATGTCCCAGTTGTTTTCCAGCAGATTGGCAAGCACCGCGGAGCGCGTGGTGCCGTAGCTCTCGCCAAAGATAAACTTGGGCGAGTTCCAGCGCCCGTACTTGGTGATGAACCGCGCAACAAACCGCGCGAACGCGCTCGCGTCTCCATCCACACTCCAGAAGCTCTTCTCGGCGTCTTTCCCCACCAGGCGGCCGAAGCCGGTTCCGGGCATATCCACGAAGACCAGGTCGCTCACATCAAGCAGCGAATAGGGATTGTCGACCATGGTGTAGGGAGCTGCGGGCAGATGCGTGTCGCCCGTAGTCACCACGTGCTTCGGCCCCAGCGATCCCATGTGCAGCCAGACTGTTGAGCTGCCAGGTCCGCCGTTGTAGAAAAACGTGACAGGACGGTCCTCGGCCTTCGCGTCCTTCTTGAAGTACGCCACATAAAACATTCGTGCAACGGGCGGTGCGTCCTTCGCCTCTTTGGGCTCGCTCAGGGCCAGCTCGCTTCCCGGTTGCGGTTTTCCGTCCGCTCCAAGCTGCGCATCCTGCGCGTTTGTCGAGCCCACGGTGATGATCCCGGCGATGGCGGTGTAAGCGATGTGCTGCCCGCCTACGTCAATGGCGCCCTGCGTCGTGGAATCGGCAGGCTGAGCGGGCTCCGGGGCCTTCTCCTGAGTCGTTGGCTTTGCTGCCGTCTTATCGTCCTGGGCGCGGACCGAAACAGAAAGAATTAACGTAGCTGCCCCAAGCAGGACAGCAAGCCGCCGAAAGAGAGGGTTCATTGGAGGATCTCCGAAAAAGGAATTCAACGAAGAGTCAGTATAAAGCGCGAGACCAGGCGGAGAAATCCGGCGTCAAGCTCCGTTCCCTTGTCAGCCAGATTCAGTCTTCTGCCTTCCGAAGCGAATTCTCGCTCCTCACACCTGATCTCGACCGCCTCGTCACTATTCTGCGGGCTTCGCGAACGGCTGCTTTTCCGTGATCCTCGGCCTCTCTTCCGCCTGCAATTGCTTCGACACCTGCTCGACCTCGCGGAAGACGCGAAGCAGGTTCCCACCCAGAATCTTCCGGCAATCCTCGGCCGAGTAGCCGCGGGCCATCAGCGCGGCGGTGATCTTGGGCAGGTCGGCGGGCGAGTCCAGTCCCTCGGGCAATTGGCCGTTGATTCCATCGAAATCCGATCCCAGCCCCACGTGATCCACTCCCGCCACCTTGGCGATGTGGTCGATGTGGTCGATCAGCACGGAGAGCGGCGGCCGCGGAATCCGGTTCGCCGCCTCGCGCCGGATCTTGTCGATCTCGGCTTGCGGTGTCTCGCGCCCCGCAGCCTTGTTCTTCGCCTTCAACTCCGCGATCTGTTTGTCCACCTCAGGCTCGATCGCCTGCTGCGCCTTGTGGTACTCCGGCGACAGAAAGCCGGCGTAGAAGTTCACCATCACCACGCCGCCCTTCGAGTCCGGTCCTCCGTAGCGGGCAATCGCGCGCAACATGTCGTCGCTCATATTTCTTGGCACATCGCAGAGCGCCCGCGCCGACGAGTGCGACGCGATCACCGGCGCACGTGAGATGTTCAGCGCCCGGTAAAACGTGCGGTCCGAGACGTGCGACACGTCCACCATCATCCCCAGCCGGTTCATTTCGTACACCACGTCCTTGCCGAACTCGCTTAGCCCCTGCTCGGTGTGGGGGATGCTTTTGTCGTCGATGTCGCCCGAGCCGTCGGCCCATCCATTGGAGTTGGCCCATGTCAGGGTCATGTAGCGTACGCCCAGCGCGTAGTACTGGCGCAGTAATCCCAGCGAGTCCTCGATCGAGTGCCCGCCCTCGATCCCCATCAGCGCAGCCAGCTTGTGCTCCCGGTGCGCGCGCTCGATTCCTTCTGTCGAAGTCACCAGTTCCATCTGATCGGAATGCTTCGCCGCCTGCTGCTTCACGGAATCGATCAACTCAAGCGTGCGGTGCGCGTACTGGCCCTTGAAACGGGCCGGATCGACCCAAATGGAGAAGAACTCCGCGCCCAGGTTTCCCTTGCGTGCCGTTTCCAGGTTGAGATCGCCGCCATTGAGCGGATCGCCGAGATCGAAATGCTCGTCAAGGAAGCGCTGCGGCGTGTCGGCGTGGGTATCGATGACGAGGGCGGATTCGTGGACCGCTTTGGGATTCTGAGTTTTTGTGGCCATAGGTGCCGGGTGAAGGCTCGCTGAACTCTGGCCCCATGCCAGGGCCGGAATGGTTGCTACAAGCAGGGCGGACAACGCAACGGTGCGCATAGGCTTGCGATGAGTGTATACCCGCGCGCGCCCTCCTCATCCTCGCCGCAGCAGACCGCCGGTGAAGTTTCTGGCGATTCAGCATTTGGTATACTTGCAGAGGTACGGAACTTGCGGAAGTGGTGAAATTGGCAGACACACCATCTTGAGGGGGTGGCGCCCACAAGGCATGCGGGTTCAAGTCCCGCCTTCCGCACCAAAGATCTTCGCGTCCGGGCCGATTGCCTTCGCTCACGGCTCCGGACCGCATGGAAAGCAGCTTAAGAAATGCAGATTCTCTTCTATTTTGTGATTGTCGTGCACGTGATTGTGTGTTTCTTCCTGATCGGCGTTGTGCTCATTCAGCAGGGCCGCTCGGCCGATCTCGCCGGCGCCTTCGGCGGCCAGGGTTCGCAGACCGCATTCGGTCCCCGCGCCGCGGCCAACGTGCTCACCCGGCTCACCACCTGGTCGGCCATCATCTTCATGTGCACATCCATCTCCCTGGTGGTTCTCTTTGAGCGCTCCACGGGCTCGCACTCGGTTCTGGAAGGCTCCCACCCGGCTCCGGCCAGCGCTCCCGCCAAGCCGGGCAAGTAAGCCCGTCGGCTCTTGTTGGCCGCCCTCTGGAGTCCCAGCCCGCCGTTTCCCACAAATGCCGCCGGTTCCTAACGTTCCTCGCACGTCAGGCGTCATTTACGGCTATTTGAAATTTCCGATCAAAACAAAAGGCGCCCAATAATAGGGATGGCTGTACTTGCTTTGCCCCGGCGCTACTGGATTCTCCGGCGCCGCCTCGAATCCGCGCTGGCTGTGTTCGTCCGTCGCTCCTGCCTCACTGTGCAGCAGCGATAGTTGAGCCTTGCGTAGCGCTTCCGCCTTGCCTGCGTCAGGATCCTTGAGCCATCTGGCATAAAAGTCGCTCATCAGCCTGCTGGTGCTCGCGTCGTTCACATCCCACAGCGTAGCCAGCACAGCTTCGGCGTCTTTCTGCTGGGCAACCATCCCCAGGCTATCCATCTCAATCCCGTTTCGTGAGGTGTAGTCCTTTGCCGTACTGCATGCGGAAAGTGTGAGAAGGCGCGCACCATGAAACGCGACCGTGGAGTTTTCCATGTCCGAGAGAGGCCATGCAAATCCCTGTTCCGTCCCGGCATTCTCCCCGCCGAGCATCAGATAGGGTTCCGCGCCGCCGGCGGTCTCCACCACAAAATGGCTCGCAATATGCACGATGGGGAATCCTTTGCCGGCGCCCAGTTCGGTCTTCAATGCCGCAAGTGTGAATTGATCATTGGGCAGCAGTTTGCCAGGCATCGGTCCATGCGACTCGGGAACATCGGGATCGTGCACGATGGATTCGAGCTCAGGCAGGACACCAGGCAGCGCGGGCAGGCCGCCGTAGCTCTTTGACAATCCCATTGCCAGCACGCTGGGTACACTCCCGTTCGCCGGCGGCGAATCCGTTAGATACCCATAGCTCTCCGGGGTGAAAAGAACATTGTTGAAGCGCTCGAGCATGTATTGGCGGCCGTCGTAAAGTGCAGCGATGGGCAGATACCGCAGCACGTCATCCAGCGACCAGAGCAGCGTAGGGACACGATTCGGTGTGCCGGCCGCGCTTTCCATGGCTTTCAGGTCACCTTCGAGAGGAGCCACAATCATCGCGTAGAGCTCGAGTGAGCTGCGGCCTGGGGTCGGCGTTGCGCTGGGCAAGAACTCGCAGCGCTTCAAGCGCCTTGCCGCGTAAGTCGGCCGCCGTCGTTCTCAGTTCAATCTTCTTTCGCGTGTTGGCCGTTACCACGATTTCGTATACGTGATCGTCTCCCACAAAAACGCGAACACCCAGCACGCCTGGCCCCAGCTTGGCCAGCGAGTTTTGTAGGTAGCTTTGCGTAGCCGGGCCGTTGGCAGCCTCTGCCGCAACCACTGGCTGCTCCAGGGTGGCCAATACACTGCTGGCAAACCCGGCCAGAATTGCCAGGTTGCTCTGCTCGATGCTTGCTTCCAGTTCTTTCAGGCGGGCATCTTCCTGCGGCGTGAGCGCGGTTTTCTCCTCCAGGCCGGCTGCTTCCAGGCTCCGCTGCTCGAAAGCCAGCGCCGGCTTCTCCAATGCCGCCATCGCACTCTGGGCTCGCTGCTGCGCCGCATTCAAGCTGAGTGGCGCGAATTTCTGGCCGGCATCGGGAGCGGTTCCGCGCACAACATCTTTCAGTTCCTGTTCCTTCAGCAGGTCGAGAATCTGTTCGGCCTCGCCCAGCCGTCCGGTCTCAATCAACAATTCGGCCAGAATTCGATAGGTCATCGCCTTCGACTGCGCGAATCCGGCTTGCAGATCTTTGTCCATTTCGGAAATATTCTTGCGAATCGTCTGGAACGCGCTCACCGCTTCCATCCCGAAGAAGATGGCCTCCTCGGGATGGTGCTGATCGCGAAAGCCGATCATCAGCGCGGTTTCAATTCCGCCCTCGATCTCCGGATCGTCTGCCTGTTTTGCCAAAGCCAATGCCACCAGTTCGCTCACCAGCGCTTTATCCCACTCCTTGAGCGCATACTGAGCCCACCCGACCGTCATCAGCGCCAGCGATTCACCGCGCCGGTCCTTCACTTTGCGCCAAAGCGCCAGTGCCTGGGTATCGAATTCCAGCGACTTGTCCGCCTGGCCGAGGTCGAAATAGTCGCGGCCCATGTTGTTCAAGGTCATGGCTTCGCCGCGCAGGTTCTCGCTCGCGCGCCAGAAAGGAAGCGCCTGCTGGGAAACCTCGATCGCCTTCTGCGGCTGCCCCATGTCGGCATACGCGCGGCCAATGTCATTCAGCGCAAGCCCTTGGCCGGCTTTCGTGCCCGTCTCCTGCCAAATAGGCAATGCCTGGTTGTAATAATCCAGAGCCGTCTGTTGCAAGCCGAGGTCGCGGTAAAGTCGTCCCATATTGTTCAGCGTCAGCGCCTCGCCCTCGCGATTCCCGATGGTTCGCCAGATTCCCAGCGCTCGGTTAAAAGCATCCAGTGCGTTCTGCTTCTGCCCCAGGTCGGCGTGCGCCCGCCCCATGTTGTTCAGCGTCAGCGCCTCGCCGCCCTTCTGTCCCGCTTCCTCCCACAACGGCAGCGCGCGATGGAAGTAGTCCATCGCTTCCGCTCCGCGGCCCATTGCGGAATAGGTCTGCCCCAGGCTGTCGAGCGTGCTGGCCTCTCCGTCGCGCCCCAGTTGTTCCCTTACATTCGGCGGCAGCGAGTCATTGAGTTCTTTCAGGTCTTTGAGCTGCCCGAAGTCGTGCATCCGTTGCCGGCTGCTCAACATCCGCTTGGAGCCTCCCACGTCGCCGAGGCTGCTCCAAATATCAAGGGACTGGTTCAGGAAGGTGAGGGCCTGCTCGCGGTCGCCGAGGTTGTTATAGGACTGGGCAACATTCCTCAGCGCCAGGGCTTCACCCTCCTTGATGCCCAGTTGATCCCAGATCGCCCACGCCTGCCGGAAGAGGTCGAGCGCCTTGTCCTCGTGGCCGATGTCGGAGTATACGCGGCCCATGGTGCTCATGGTTAGCGCCTGCGCGGCTCGGTTGTTGGTGTTCTGTTCGATGGTCAAGGCCTCATTCAATTCCGCGAGCGCCTTTTGCATCTCCCCTGCCTGCCGGTACAGGTAGCCGAGAATGATCAGATTGAGTCCCTGATCGTGGGCGTGCCCCGCCGCGCGCGCATCCGCGAGCTTCTGTTCATACTCTGTGATTTGGCCTTGAACCGGCGAGGGTTGTCCGCAGGCTGCCGTTGCCATCAGGAATCCAGTGCTCAAGCAGGCTACCACGCACAACTTTCCCGCCTGGCGCATGCATGCCTCCTTCGACCTCCATCGCGTTTCCCTGGTTCGGGCGTTTCAACCGCAGGCCCTGCCGCCGGCTCCTCCGTTCTTCCGGCCTTCGCAGCAAGCCGTCACTTCTGCGCGGGCGTTGTCGATGAATCTGGAGCCGCTGTCGTGGTGCCTTTCGTCTTGGCCAGCGCTGCGTCGACCCGTTTCTTGAAGTCGCTCTGGTCGTCGTGGCCCCAACCGCTGTAATTCGACACAACCTGCATCTCGCAGCCTGGGCCCTTGGGCGCCAATCGCACGTGGTTTTCCCTCTGCAGCAAGACTCCGCTCACGTCGAAGTGCACCTGGTGCTTTGGAGCGTAGTCGGCTGACATGTGCTCGTCGTCGCTTTTCTTCACGTTGTACAGGTCCGCGTGGCTCAGGGTGTCCTTCACCGCGCCCCACAGAACATTGCACGGATCGGGATAGGTGTTCTTGAAGGTCTCGCCCATTGCCGGAAACACAAAGGCGAGCACCACCATCGCTGCCAGCAGGCAACGAGCTTTTCTCATGGGAAGTCTCCTTCTTCAGACATGCTCCTCGGCAAGCGAGGAACTCAATCGGGGACCCGAATTGAAGCCATGCGAAGGATAATCGCCTGAATGGCGGAGTCAGTGCGCCCAATCACCTGGGCGCGTGACGAGCCTCAGGCCTCGCGCCTGACTGAAGATCATCAGCTGATCTGTACTGAAAAGAAGCCAGCCCCAGCCGCGCAACGAATCCGCGCCCGCCCCGATCGACGACACGCTCAGGGAAGGGAACTAGAGTGGTTCCGCAGTTGACGTGGCCATTTCAAGCCTCGGTGCTGGGTGGCTCGGTCCCTGCTTTCTCGGTCCCTTGTTCCCTTGGTCCCTCGTTCCCTGCTTTTACACCGGCGGCATGGCGTCAACCACCGGCACGCCTGGAGGCGGCGTGAAGCGGAAGACCGCGGCAGGAATCTCCACGTCGGGCTGCTCGCCGGTAAACGTGAACCGGGTGATCGCGCCGTCGGGCTCTTCCACCTCAATCGCAGTAATTGCGCCCGCGGCCGTCACCGTCAACGCCAGGCGGGTCACTCGTCTTTGCTGGCCTTTGGGCTGGCCGGTAAGCGTAAAGCAGCCGTTGGGTGCAGCGGCCAACGTCAGGCCGGTCAGCTCCTTTTCAATCTGCGTGTGCCCCAACAAGAAACGCAGTGGCGACCGCAGATCATCCAGCTCTTTCGCCGGAATGCGCTGCACCTGCGCGTCGCCTTTGCTGTAGAACCACGCGTATTTGCCATCGAGCAGAAAGATCTTCCCCGGCGGCAAGCTGTACTGCCACAACATGCGGCCCGGCTTGCGCAGCAAAAGGGTGCCGCTCTCGCTTCGCGTCATGCCGAGCCCGGCGTAGTTTTCCGTAAAGCTCGCCTTGAGAGAATGCAACTGGTCGTAATGGCGGTCAACGCGTTGCGCCAGATCGTGCGCGGTGAGCGGCAAGGATGCCTGGCCAAAAGACGGAATGGCGCAACCACCAAGAAAGAGGAGAGCGATCGCGGCGCGGGCCGGGACTGAGCCGCGGGCACGCCGCAGGCGGGTCGCGAACGTCATTGCAGAAGCTGCGTGCAGTTGGTGCCACCCGCCGGATCGTACTTGGGCGAGCCGCCATTCTGGTCGCTGCAAAAGCCGCGATTCCCCGTCTTTCCCACGGCCTCAGGAACCGCGGTGACCTCAAAGCCGGTGATGCGGTCCGTGCCCGCCACGGTGACTTTGGAGCAGTTGGTGATGTTGAAGATGTAGCCCGACTTGTAGCCGGAGGCTAGGTCGGCCTGGATCAACTGCGCGGAGGTTGGGGTCGGCGCGCTGGAGCCCGGCTCACCGCCAAGGGAGGACAACGAGCAGGCAAAACCATTGGCCGGATAGGAAGTCTCGTACTGAATCTCGGCCTTGATGATGGCCTGCACCGAGTTGATCGCCGACACTTCATTGGCGTGAATCTTCATCACGCCGATGGTCGGGATAGCCATCAACATCAAAATCAGAATGATGGCGATGACGATGAGCAGTTCCATCAGGGTAAAGCCATTGGCCAGCGCAGGACGGCGCGCGCGATTGCGGCAAGAGAGCGAGAACTTGCGATTCATGGGATTCCCAATGCCTCGTGAAGCAGGCCGGCATTGTTCGGGGTCACCAGCGAGAGATTTTTGCTCGCTGGGGTGACCTTCCGGCCCATCCGTCAAAATCCTACAACCTACGGACGCGAAAGGGAAATGGATCGCTCGCAAAGCAGGGATCAGGGATTAGGGACCAGGCACCGGGATCAGGGCCCGGAACGCGTTGAGAATGTCGTAGCTTGGCCGATCCCACGGAAACGCCAACAGTTTTTGTGTCTACAATGTTGCGGGAATCGGTGAGTTAAGCTTGCATCGAATTTCCTTCCGCATCGAATTAGGCCTAAGGAGCGACTCGTGGGTGCGTCATTCAAAGATCTCTTGGTGTGGCAGCGAGCAGTGCAGATGTGCCTAGCCGTCTATAAACTGACTTCAACATTTCCGGCAACGGAACAGTTCGGTCTCACCAACCAACTGCGGCGAGCATCGGTCTCCGTCGCCAGCAACATCGCCGAGGGTTACGGCAAAGCGACAAGGGGCGAGTATATTTTGCTTTTTGGGCACGCGCGAGGGTCCATTTGTGAGGTGCAAACTCAGCTTGTGATCGCGGCTGGTTTAGGTTTCGGCGATGAAAGGTCAAGAAAAATGGCGGAGGATCTTGCCTCGGAGGTGAGCCGGATGCTCGTCGCAATGATGAAGAAGTTACAGAAATGAGCGGTGGTTTTCTGTTCCCTGATCCCTATTCCCTGGTCCCTGCCTCTAGCACGCCAGCCTCGCCCGGCTGAGTTTGACGCCGTCGAGCCGCCCCAGCAGTGTCACAGCGATGCTCTCGGGCTGGAAGAGGCGCTGCGCCATCGCCTGCACTTGGCCCGCATCCACTTCGTGGATGCGCGCGATGATCTCGTCGGCCGAAAAGAACTGGTGGAAGTACATCTCCTGGCGGGCCAGGTTGGCCATGCGCGCGTTCGAGCTCTCCAGTCCCAGCAGGATGTTGCCCTTCAACTGGTCCTTGGCGCGTGTCAATTCCTCCACGCCAATCGGCGTCTCCTTCAGGTTGCGGAACTCCGCCAGAATCAGGTCCACGACCTCCAGCGCCTTGCCGGCTGAGGTTCCCGCATAGACGCACAGGTTTCCCGTGTCGCGGTAGGGGTTCATGTCGGAGTAAACCGAATAGGCCAATCCACGCTCCTCGCGGATGTTCTGAAACAGTCTTGAGCTCATGCCGCCGCCCAGCACCGTGTTCAGAATCGACGTCGCATAGCGGCTCTCATCCGTGACCGGCGGCGCGGGCACGCCCAGGCAAATCTGCACCTGCTCCAGTGACTTTTTGTTGCGCAAGATGATGCGCGCGCTGGGATCAGGCGCCGAGAGCTCCTGCAGCGTTTGGCCGCCCGCGAGCCCGGAGAACTTCTGCGCAACGGCGTCTGCGAACCGGTCGTGGTCCAGGTTGCCTGCCGCGGAAAACACAATGTTCCCGCCGTGGAATCGATCGCCATGATACGCAAAGAGCTGTTGCTGGCCCAGACGGCGCACCGTTTCCGTCGTGCCCAGGATCGGCTTGCCCAGCGGATGCCCCTTCCAAAAGCTCTGCGTAAACAGCTCGTGCACCAGCACGTCCGGATTGTCTTCGTCGATCTTGATCTCTTCCAGAATCACGCCCCGCTCGCGCTCGATGTCAGGAAGGGCAAAGATGGGATTCAGCACCATGTCGGTTAGCACGTCCAAAGCAATGGGGACATGATCTGACAGCGACTTCACGTTGAAGCAGATGGTTTCTTTGCTGGTGAAGGCGTCCAGGTTGCCGCCGATGGAATCCATTTCGCGGGCGATGTTCTGCGCGGAGCGCGAGCGCGTGCCTTTGAAGAGCATGTGCTCCACAAAGTGCGAGATACCGTTCATCTCCGCGGCCTCGCAGCGCGAGCCCGATTTGATCCACACGCCCATGGCCACCGAATGCAAATGGTCCATGCGCTCGGTCAGAAGAATCAGGCCGTTGGGTAATACAGTGCGGCGAAGGTTTCGCTCGGCGTTCATCGGCATCCAGTCGAACTTCGATTGTAGGACAACCCGGGGTCCCCAGCGACGGGTGGCTCGAAGAGCCGGGCGTCGTTGGGGTGGAGAACTGCAGCCCTCCGGCGTTCCGCCGCCGGCGCTGGGGTGTTTGGGGCCCACAGAACAACGCACAAAAACCACGGCCGCGCCAGGGCTAAGATACTCTATGCTCAGCCCGTTGTGCCCGAAAACTCAGACAAAATCGTATCTTTAGACTCTGCTAGCCAGCCCACCGGGAGCCGGGAGCCCCTCTTTGGATTAGATGCCGGCGCTCTTGCGCGGTTTCTGGTGCGCGAGGGCGAACCGGCCTGGCGCGGCCAACAGCTCGCGCAAGCTATGTATCATCAGTGGATTACAGAACTTTCTGAAATCACAACTTTGCCCAAGGCCCTGCGCCAGAAGCTGGCGGCCCAGGGCTGGCAGGTCGGCCGTCCGGCGATTGCCCAAACCTATCAGTCCATCGATGGCACGGAGCGCTACCTGGTCGAGTGCCGTCCGTCCGATCCCACGCTCCCCGAGCCCATAACCCCCGGAGGCTCCACAACTGTCGAGACCGTCTGGATGCCAGAAGGAGATGGCGGAGAAGCCGGCGACGGAAGCGAAGCCGACGAAAAAGGCTGGGACCGCGCCACCATCTGTGTTTCCAGCCAGGTGGGATGTGCCGTCAACTGTCAGTTCTGTCTTACCGCCAAACTTGGCCTGCAGCGTAACCTCACTGCCGGCGAAATCGCCGGCCAGGTGATTGCAGTCCTTGAGCGCCACGATGTTCGCGTGGGCCGTGACCGCGTGAATCTGGTCTTTATGGGCATGGGTGAGCCGTTCCTGAACTACGCGAACTTCATGGCCGCGGTCAGGCTGCTAGTCAGCGAGGTGGGCCTCAGCCCGCAGCGGATGACGGTTTCGACTTCCGGTATTGTTCCCGGCATCGAGCGCTTTGCAAAAGAACCGCTCGACCTGCGCCCCAAGCTCGCCATCAGCCTCAATGCGCCTAACGACTCGATACGCGCCGAGGTGATGCCCATCAATCGCAAGTGGCCGATTGCGGCAGTGATCGAAGCCGTCCGCCGCGTTCCTCTGCGTCCTCGCGAGCGCATCACCTTCGAATATGTTCTCCTCGGCAGCGTCACCGACCACCCGGAGCACGCCCGCGAGGTCGCGCACCTCGTGCGTCGCACCGGCCTTCCCGCGAAAGTGAATCTCATCGCCTGGAATCCCGGACCGGGCATCGCGTACAGCACGCCGAACACCGACGCGGTGGAAACATTTCAGCGGGCATTGGCGGGGCAGGGAATTGCGGTCTACCTGCGCCAGCCCCGCGGCCGCGACATCTTCGCCGCCTGCGGCCAGCTCAAGCGCACCGTCGAAACCTGAAGGTCCGACTCTTCTGGACCTGCCGGCGCGGCCCGCGAAATGAGGCCTAGAATTCTTGGCAAATCTGCCATCTGCTCGAGTCAAGGTTCGTCTAACCACTCGGGCAGTGTGTTAGCCGCTTGCGGAAAGGACTCTGCTATGCGTTGTGACCGCGTGCTTGTTCTTCTCGGATTGCTCTTAGCATTCATTTCTACATATTCCGGTTCGCCGGCATTGGCTGCCACGCCAGACTTCACCATCACAGCCACCAACGCGACCATGTCCTCCAGCAGTTCCAGTGGATTTGGTTCCAGCTCCTTCACGCTGACCTCGGTCAACGGCTACACCGGCAAAGTTGCCATCACCTGCGTTCCCCCGAGTCCTCCGACAGGAGGTAAGGTGCCCGTCTGCGGCGGATCCACTACAATGCCGGCCTATACGCTGACCGCGAATCAGGTAGTGACGGGGAGCATTCCCCTCTATAACATGCCTGTCCCTATCCCCGTCAGCCTGCCGCGCCGCGGGAGCCATGGACCTGCGCCAGGCCTGGCGCTGGCCGGTGCGCTGCTGTTGGGCTTTGGTATCCGGCGGGGGGCTGGGCGTTTCCTCACGCTCACTTTGCTCGCTCTAGAACCTATCTCGCCAACGCATCTTGAGAGTCACCTCTTGCTTTTTGAGGGAAGTTGAAGCAAATCAGAGGCATGGCTGATCTGAGTGATGTGCAGTGGGAATATGTCCGTGCCTTTATTGAGCGGGATCAACAGCAACGGCAACGGCGGGATGGGCGCGGCGGGCGCTGGTGCGATGCCCGGCCGGTGTTGAACGGCGTGTTGTGGATTCTGCGCACCGGCGCACCGTGGCAGGATTTGCCAGCGCGATACGGCTCCTATCAGACCTGTCATCGGCGCTTCCAGCAGTGGCAACGCTCGGGCGTGCTGGATGGCCTGTTATGGGCGCTGTGCGAAGACCTGCTGGCGCGCGGGGAGTTGGGGTTGGACGAGACTTTCATCGACGCCTCGTTCATCGGGGCAAAAAAGGGGGCGATCGCATTGGTCCAACGCGCTGCGGCAAAGGGAGCAAGATCATGGCAGTCGCAGACCGCCATGGTCTTCCTGTCGCCGTCGGGCTTACAAGCGCTTCGCCGAATGAGTCCACGCTAGTCGAAGACACGTTGCGCCAACGCCACGTAAGCGCTCTGCCCAAGCGCATGATCGGTGACCGCGCCTATGACAGCGACCGACTGGACGAGCGGCTGCGCCAGGAGCAAGGGGTCGAGCTGATTGCGCCCAACCGCCGCCGGCGAAAGCGAACCCAGGATGGACGCCCTCTGCGGCGATATCTACGGCGCTGGAAAGTGGAGCGTCTGTTCGCATGGCTGAAAAACTTCCGCCGCATCAGCAGCCGCTGGGAACGCCACGCCGTCAACTTCCTTGGCATGGTTCAACTCGGCTGCACGTTAATCCTCTTGAGGCATCTGTGAGACTGCTTCTAGGCACACTGGCCGGTCTGGCGGGAATCAGCGCCTGCGGCGCCAACAACAGCGTCGTGACGCCGGGGACTTATGCCTACACCGCTGCGGCGATAGACGTGAACACCGCTGCGTCCGTGAGCACGACGTTCAACGTCACCGTGCCGTAAGCCGTTTTTCGCTCAACTTTGAATTCGCTCAACCCTGAATTGGCGCGCGCGCAATCGCTGCCCCGCGCGCCTGCGGCATTCGCGCTGCCTGCGGCCAGCTCAAGCGCACTTTCGAAGGGTAATATCGGCCCGCCCCATCGTCGGCGGATTTCCGCCTACTGACTCGCTGGCATCGCCAGCGGCTTCACGCTGCCGCAGTCCGATCCCTTGTAAACCGAGGTCGACTCCATCGTCATGTCCACCGGCATGCTGTTCTGTCCTGTTTGCATGGTCCCCGTCAGGTGCATCTTGGTTTTAGTGGTGTTGGGGTCGGGCCAGGTCGCTTCCACCGTCCCGGTGGCGTTCATCTGTCCCGTACAGACCATCTTCGCGGTCATACCGGTCGGCGTCATCACGACATTGGTCATCGTGCAGTTTCCCTTGGGCGGGCTGGAGTACGGGCCGCCGTATTTGTCAATCATCGCCTGAGTCACGCAGACCTGCATCGTTTGCGGCGCGATCTGCGGCATCTGCATCCCAGGCGGCATTTGCATGCCCGGAGGCAGTTGTGGCATCTGCGGTGCGGCGCCGCCCATGTTCATTTGGGTGGTCACATCGTAAAGGCCCGGCTTTTGCTTTGACTGGCCCTGCGCAACCGCCGAAAGCGTAATAAGACAACAAGCCAACATCAACCAAACTTGGGTCTTGCTCATACGTCCTCCTCGCAACCTAGTCCCTTGAGTGCAGGCAAGCGCGTGCATCGACTCTATCTCATCGCGTCGCCGGCTGAACAGAGTCCTTTAGTGAGGGTTTTGCGATTCCCCTGCTTGTTGCCGCGCAAGCTCCAGCAGGGCGTCGGCCACGCGGCTCGCCATATGCCGCACCACGGTCTCTTCGCTGGCAAAGTCGCCGGCAATGCAGCGCACGCCCAGCGCCTCGATGCGTTCAATATCGGGCACAATCGGCGCCGCGCCCTCGGCCGCATAGCGCGCCAATGTCTCCGGCGAAAACTGACCCGTGTTTACGATGGCGTAGTCGAAGATGTGCGTGCGCGTATGGTCGTAGATCCGCTCGATATGTTCTGAGGCTGTGAGATTCAAGCTCTCGTTCGCTTGCGTCATCAGGTTGCAGATAAACACACGCAAGCCGCGCGCCGCTCCCAGCGCCGACGGGATTCCGTCCACCAGAAGATTGGTGATCAGGGACGTATACAGCGAGCCCGGCCCCACGGTAATCAAGTCGGCGCGCTCAATCGCCTCCAGTGTCTCCGGCAGCGGAGCCGGATTCGGCGGATCGAGGGTCAGCTCCACAATGCGTCGCCGGCTGGCGGTGATTTTGGTCTCCCCGCGCACCACGGAGCCGTCGTCCATGTTCGCTACCAGAGTGGCATTGGCCGTGGTGGCCGGATAGATGCGGCCGCGCGTGGCCAGAATCTTTGAAGCCAGTTGCACCGCCTGCGCAAAGTCGCCCGTGATCTCGGTGAGCGCGGCCACAAACAGGTTTCCGAAGTTGTGACCCTTCAGTCCGTTGCCGCCCTTGAAGCGATGCGTGAACAGCCGCGCCAGCAGGTCCTCTTCTTCGCTGAGCGCCACCATGCAGTTGCGCAGGTCGCCCGGCGGCAGCATGTTGAAGTCCTGGCGCAACCGCCCCGACGATCCGCCGTCGTCGGTCACCGTAACCACGGCGGCCAGGTCCGCGATGGCTTTGCTTGCGTCAGAGCTTTCCCCCGGCGCGGGGACATGGCCGCGCAGCCCGCGCAGCAGCGTGGAAAGGCCTGTTCCGCCGCCGATGGCAACCACACGCAGCGGACGGAGAGCAGACGCACTGGCAGGCTCGGGCTTTGACGCCCGCGCAGGTTCACCGTTTACGATGGCAGAATTCAAAGCAGGCCCTATGGAATCTCAGGATAAAGCAGCTCGGTAAAGCGCGGATCGTCCACCATGTTCTGGAAGTCGTTGTCGACGCGTGCCTGCAGCCGGTTCTTGGGGTTCAGTTCAATCGCCCGGGCCAGGTTGTTCAGGCAGTCCTGCACATGCCCGGTAATCGCTTCCAGCACTGCCAGCCCATAGAACGCATAGTCAGCCTCGGGATGACCGGACAAAATGCTCCCGAACTGTTCGCGCGCTTCCTCGTAGTAGCCGGTATTCAACTGCGATATCGCGTAGTCGTAGTGCTCCTCGGGCGTCAGAAACGACAGGCTGCCTTTCTCCATCTGCCGCCGGCAGGTGACGATATACACCCGGCAGCGGTCCTGCAGTTCTGCAGGCGCTTCAGGCAGCAACTTCTCCAGCGCGACGAGCGCCTTCTCGTACTTGCCTTGCTGCAGCAGTTGTACGGCGGTCTGATAATGCTGAAAGACGGGATCGCTGTGGGCATGGCCGCCGGATTTACCGGCCGGTGATGAAGATTTCTTGCGGCTGGGAGCCGCGGATCGAGCCTCTTGCGTCATGGTTTTACCGGAAGCGCGCATTCCTTTCCCCCTTTCGCCGGATGCTGACCGGGCGGGGAACGTCTTTTAGGAGACAACGCTACTTAGGCCATGTTTATACGCAGAACCTCGCGTTCCGTCAATGGGGGCTCTTAAGCCGTAGCCATTCGGTTCGGAGTGGTCTTGAAAGGGCACGAGTTTACTCGTGCCATAGAAAGAGCCCAATAAGCGCTCCCTTTAGGCCCTGTGGGACGTTTTCCCAACTGAGCCACAACCTTGCCGTCTGTCAGCACCCTTTCGTGGTGCCGGATTTTCCATAGATCGCCGGGTTCAGCGCCGGGTCGTTGTACATCTTCAACTGCCGGTACTGCTTGAAGCGCCGTGTTCCGTGTAGGGTCTCCTGCCACAGTGCGTCAAGACAGCCGGCCAGGTCATCGCGCTGCTCTTCCAGGACCGCAAGGCGCTCGCGATTGCGTGTCGCGTGACCCGCCGGCGCATCGGGCCGTTCCGCCTCTTCCCGTGTGTGATAAATCTTCAGCGCCAGGATGGAGAGCCGGTCAATCATCATCCCTGGCGGCTCCGAGTTGAGGGGGGCTGCGGCATTGGGCAGCCCGCGCGCTTCCATCCACCCCAGGAGCATCCGGTCCAGCTCTTCGATCAGATCGTTGCGCAGCTGGTTCGTTTGGTCAACGCGCCGCTTCACAGCGGCCAGCTCCCCGTCCGTTGCGCCGGGCGTGCGCGCCTCGTCCTCAATGTGCCACAGATCGAAGTTGGCTCGATGCTGCCGCGCGACAAGCCTGGGCCAGTCGCCACCCGAGGCGCTTTGCGAGCCCGGGGCAGGGGAGGGTCCGCCTACTCCCGCATCCGGCGTCACGTGCCAGTCATGGGTCAGTCGATCCTGCAGCGCGACAATCTCCTTTGCCGAAACCATTCTTAGCTGTCCTCTTTGCCGAGCAGTTCTCGGGGCCGCAGGCTCCATCGTAGAACGGCCGGCAACAGGCGTCCAAGGCGGAGTTGCCCTCGAAGTTATAGATAAGTAAGAAACTGTGCCTGTGGAAAAATAGTTGTTGACAACATACCAACCAGTCGGTACCATCATACCGATTGGTCGGTATGCCATGCAAACAATTGAAACACCTCACGAGCCCAGACACGAATCGAAGACGAAACTCCTCGATGCTGCTGTCCATGTGATCCGCGCGAAGGGTTATACGGCCACGCGAGTCGAAGACATCTGCGAGGCCGCCGGCCTCACCAAGGGCAGCTTCTTTCATCACTTCAGCAGCAAGGAAGAGATTGCGCTCGAGGCCGCCGACCATTTTTCCGCCATGGCCGACGGCCTGTTTTCCACAGCGCCCTACCGCAGCCTGCACGATCCCCTGGAGCGCATCCTCGGCTACGTTGAATTCCGCAAGGCGATCCTGCAGGGGGAGCTGCCGGAGTACACCTGCCTGCTCGGCACCATGGTGCAGGAGACCTACGACACGCATCCCCTCATCCGGGAGGCTTGTGACCGGTGCATCAGCGCGCACGCCGCATCGCTGGTGCGGGATATCGAAGCAGCCGTTCGCAAGTATGGCATCCGCGGAGATTGGACAGCAGAGAGCCTCGCTTTCTATACCCAGGCCGTGATTCAGGGAGCCTTCATCCTCGCCAAGGCCCAGCAAAGCGCCGAAGTCGCCGCCGGCTGTCTCGATCATCTGCGCCGGTATCTCGCCATGTTGTTCGTTTATCCCATACCCGGCAGGAGCGGTTATGACCCTTACCGTCAACCTCAAGCATAAGCCCGAAATCGTAAACCAGCCTTCGGCGCACTACGTCTTCGTCGAACGTGTCGGCAACATTCCCACCATCGCTCCCCAGGCATGGATGACCGTGCGCGGCCTTGCCGCGAAGATTCTCGAGCACAACCAGATCACCGGCGCAGCAGCTCTCTACAAAACCGGGCCGGGAATCTATCGCGCCGGATTCATCCTCGCTGCCCCTCCCACTCACCTGCCGGATGGGCTCACCTACGCGAAGCTCCACGGCGGCAAGTACAGCCGTTTCACGCTCACTGGCCCTTATGACCAGCTTCCCGAAGCCACGCGTCGCGCCTTTGAAATCGTCGCCGGCAAAAAGATTCCCCTTCGCGACGACTTCAACATCGAACGCTACGTGACCGACCCAAACACAACGCCCGCGGAGCAGTCGGTGACCGAAATCCTGTTTCCAACGGCCTGACTGGAGCGCCCGCGAACGCAGATTCGCAGCCTGGGCTTCCCCGAATTCCCAATCCGCGCCGACACCCATGGAGGTTTCACCATGTCTACCGCAACTCTGAACGCTCCGGTCTCAACCGATGACGCCGCAATCCTGAACCTGCTGGCAGCTTTTCACAAGGCTCACCACGATAAGGACGCCGTGGCCATCGCCGCGCCCTTCGCTCCCCATGCGGCCGTCTACGATCTCGAGCCACCGCTGCCACATGATGGAATCTCCGTCGAACGGAAGCGGGCGTGGCTTGCCACCTGGGACACACCCATCGAGATTGAGCCGCGCGATTTCAAGATCACCGTCAGCGGCGGCCATGCTTTTGGGTTCGGCTATCTGCGCATGAGTGGAACACCCAATGCGGCTGGCCGGTCGGTCAGCTTCTGGATGCGCTGGACCGTCTGCCTTGAACGCATGAATGGCGCATGGCGTATCGTCCACCAGCACACGTCGGTGCCGTTTTACATGGACGGCAGCTTGCGTCCGGCATTCGACCTGCAACCGTGAGCCGCTACTGATTCACGAAAATGTGCGGAAACCGCGGCCAAGTGTGGTGAGCTCGCTGGGAATCGAACCCAGGACCCACGCCTTAAAAGGGCGTTGCTCTACCAACTGAGCTACGAGCTCACTTTCGCGGTTCCAGGGTTACCGTAACCCCGGAGCCGCCTCACTCAAGTCGATGCGACCACCAGGGAGCAGCGACCCTGAAGATACTTAAGTACGGGCACAAGTACCATGGAACCGCCGCTAAGGCCGCTCTCTCCAAACTACCACAACGTGAGTTGCGCGGCTTGGATGTCCATGAGCAGCGAGATCGCAAAGCCGGACTGTTCTCTGCGCTCTTGCAGCTTGCCTCGATTCTCGACATTCTGGAGCGCATGATCCACCGAGGCAAACTTCTCTAACGCGGTAATCAGCACTGCTGGTACCATGGTACCCGTGGGCCGCAAGAAGATCGATTACTAACCGGGCATCGGAGCTCGCATCGCGCAGAAAATGAGGCGTTTCGTGCGATTTAGATGGCTGGAAAGTGCTATTGTTCAGCCATCTGCGGACCCACTAGGATTTCCGGTAAGGATGACCGCCATCCGGGTGCGCATTCCCGGTGTTCCGTTTTGCAACAGCCGCGTCAGGGCTCTGTGGGGATGGGAAAATCGTGCGATGGCGGAAGTTGCTGGGATAGGCCATGACGGAACGCAAAGGGCAGTTCGACCAGAACGAGACCCCGGAAGACGTGGCGACGCTATACTCCTGGGCGAATCTGCATGGCGCCAAGTACCGCGACTTTTCCGCGTCGCGGGCGCAAACACGCGAAAGAGCCCGGCAGCGCGTTGAGCAAGCCATGGAAGAGGAACGTCTGCGCGCGCACCAGAACCCCGACGCACAGGGCGCCGAAGACGAGGCGCGCAGAGCTGAGTTCGCGGCGCAGCAAACCACTCAACAGGGCGCTTGGCAACAGTCGCGATTTGATCGCTCGTCGGCATCGCCCAACGCGCCGTCTGACCGGCCGCGTTCGGAATATCAAGGACGTGAAGATCTTGCCTCGGCGCTCCGCGGTCTGGCGGTGCCGCCGTCCTACCGGCCGACGGCAAACGCGCCGCCACCCATGCGCGAGGAGAGTTATGCGCCGCCGCGGAATCCTTGGACTGCGTCTGAACCAAATGAGAACGCAAGCCGTCCGGCATGGTTGACGCCTGAACGCGGAGGGACCGCAGCTCAGCCCGGTCTGCCACCGGCACCGGAGGATACGTTGCTGGGCTCGCGCGAACGCCTCGCCACGCGGTGGTTTGCACTGCGAGGCGTCGTCGAAGGCAGCCTTCCGCCGGCACAGGCTGCGCCAGCGCCCGTGGCCGCGCGCGCTCCCGTGATGGCCATCTTTTCGCTCGCCGGCGGCGTGGGCAAAACCAGCCTCGTAGCCACGCTGGGCCGCGCCCTTTCGGCTCGCGGAGAACGTGTTTTGCTGGTCGATACCGCAGCCTACGGATTGCTGCCCTTTTTCTTCGGCGCCTGTGATCAACGTCCCGGGTTGTTGCGGACCTTCAGCCCTCCCGCCTCCAGCGGTGATGCCCCTATTCAGATGATCACGCTCGATCCCGAGGCCTTCGGCCCGGAGACGGCCGCCCAGGAGGCGCTCACGGCGGAGATTTTGCAACATGCGCGCGGAGTGGGCCGCGTGATCGTTGATCTGGCCACGGCCTCCGGCGCCACCACTCGCCGCATCATGCGTTTATCACCACAGGTGCTCGTGCCGTTGATCCCCGATATGAACTCCGTGGTCAGCGTCAGCTCCATCGACGCCTTCTTCGACCACAACGGCGGAACGCTTGGCAAGCCATCGCTTCCGCACTACGTGCTCAACCAGTTTGATTCGTCGCTTCCTCTGCATCTTGATGTGCGAGAGGTGCTTCGCGAACAGTTGGGCGATCGCTTGCTCCCGTTTGTGCTGCGTCGCACGCCGGCTGTCAGCGAGGCGCTGGCAGAAGGCATGACCGTGATGGATTATGCTCCCAACTCCGCAGTGGCTGAGGACTTTGCCAGTCTGGCCGGTTGGGTGAAGAGCCTTTCCGCGCCTGCAACCACCAGCTTCCGCGGCGTGCGCTGGAGCGAGCGATGACGGCGTCGGGGCTCTGGCAGGATATCGGGGCGGGGGAGAATCTCATCGCCAGGGTGATCCGATTGCTCTTTCTCATCGCCGCTGCGATCATCTTCTGTTTTCTTGCTGTTTTGCCGATGACCTGGGAGCAACAGGCGGTCCTGGGACTGGTGAGCGTTTTGGCGGCGCTGGCTATGGCGCGCAGCTCCGACTCCTATCTGGTCACGCTCACGCTCATGATGCTGTCCATGTTCTGTACCTTCCGCTACGGATATTGGCGCATCGCGCAGGTCATCAGGTTCTTTCAGGATCCGGCCAATCATTGGGGAGCTTTGGACGCCTTCTTCATCTTGTGTCTGCTGCTTGCCGAGGCCTATGCGTTCCTCATTCTCTTCCTCGGCTACTTTCAAACCATCTGGCCGTTGCGCCGCGCTCCGGTGGCGCTGCCTGAGAATCCCGAGGACTGGCCGGAGATCGACGTTCTCATCCCCACCTACAACGAGCCGCTCGATGTGGTGCGCTATACCGCTCTGGGCGCGCTCAATATGGATTGGCCCGCGGAAAAACTCCACGTCTACATCCTCGACGACGGCCGCCGCAAGGAGTTCGAGCGCTTCGCCTTCGAGGCCGGCATCGGCTACAGAACCCGCCCCGACAACAAATATGCCAAGGCGGGCAACATCAACACCGCGCTCAAAACCATGTCTTCGCCGCTGGTCGCGGTCTTCGATTGCGACCACGTCCCCACGCGCAGCTTTTTGCAGATGACCGTGGGCTGGTTCCTGCGCGACCCCAAGCTGGCTGTGCTGCAAACGCCCCATCACTTCTATTCGCCCGACCCGTTTGAGCGCAATCTGGAGCAGTTCCGCCTGATTCCGAACGAAGGGCGAGCTGTTTTACGGGATCGTCCAGGACGGCAACGACTTTTGGAATTCTTCCTTCTTCTGCGGCTCCTGCGCGATCCTGCGCCGCGAGGCGTTGGATGAGATCGGCGGCATCGCTGTCGAAACCGTGACCGAAGATGCGCACACCTCGCTGCGCATGCAAATGGCAGGCTGGAACACGGCCTACATCAACATTCCCCAGGCTGCCGGACTGGCCACTGAGCGGCTCTCGGCACACGTCGGGCAGCGCATTCGCTGGGCGCGCGGCATGATCCAGGTCCTGCGCATGGAAAACCCGCTCTTCGCTCGCGGGCTGAAGTTTCCCCAAAGACTCTGCTACTTCAACGCCGTGGGACATTTTCTCTACGCGGTGCCGCGCCTCATCTTTCTCACCGCGCCGCTCATCTACCTGCTCCTGAATCACACCAACATTCCCGGCTACTGGGCGGCCATCCTGGCCTACGCGTTACCCCACCTCACGCTTTCCAACGTCACCAATTCGCGCATTCAGGGCGAGCATCGGCATTCGTTCTGGAATGAGATCTACGAGACCGTGCTGTCGCCATACATTCTGCTGCCCACCATGATGGCGCTCATCAACCCCAGGCTGGGCAAGTTCAACGTCACGTCCAAAGGCGGCGTGGTCAGGCGCACGTTTTTTGACTCGCGTATCGCCCAGCCGTTTCTCGTCATGCTCCTCTTCAACATTGCCGGCCTGATCGTCGCTATTCCGCGCTTCTTCATCTGGGACGTCGACCGCCGGGGCACGGTGCTGATGAACGTCATGTGGTGCTGCTTTAATGTCGTGATTCTCGGCGTCTGCACGGCGGTGGCGCGTGAGTTGCGGCAGCTTCGCACCACGGTCCGCATCGACGTCGTGACTCCACTCGCCATCAAGCTGCCTGACGGAAGGGCGATCGCCGCTGAGACCATGGATATGTCCAATGGCGGCGCGGGCATCCGCCTCAGTGAGGCTCTCGACGTCGCGCCCGAGTCCGAGGTGCGCCTGGCTTTTCTGCTTCCGTCGGTCGCCACCGATCTGCACGCTACGGTGGTTTCCCAGGAGGGATCGGTGTTGCGCGTTCGCTTTGAAGACTTGTCGATCGCAGAACAGGAGGTTCTGACCATTGCGCTTTATTCCCGCGCCGATTCCTGGCTTGGCTGGGGCGAGGCTCGCGAAAGCGATGATGTGCTTGCGCAGCCTGGGCCGCATCTTCCAAATCTCCATGCGCGGCCTCAAGGCCACGTTCCTCAGCATGATCGGCGACAACGACAGCCCCGCCGAGAAGTCCGCCTCGCTCTCCATTGCGCGGTCGGCGATGATTCTTTTTTTGGCTGCGACTCTCACCGCCGCAGCGCCAAGGGCCCTCGGACAATCGCCGCTCCCGGCCTCTAACTCCGCTGTTTCCGCCAACCCCGCTAGCTCCACTGCTTCGGCAAATGCTCCCGTTCCTCCCGGCCAGTATCGTGACACCTTCACCCTCGCCGACGCGGGTTCACCGCAGATCGAGCTGCACGGCATCGACAGAACGCACAACCTCTACTTCACGCTGCCGCAAACCCATGTGGCGCGCACCGCCAAAATTCACATCTACTACGCCTTTTCTCCCGCCCTCATCCCGCAACTGAGCCATCTCAAGCTCCTCTTGAACGGAACGCTCTTCGCCACCATCCAGCCCGCCGCGGGGAAATTTGGAGGCTCTGACGGCAGCGACACCGAAGCCGACGTCACCATTCCCCCCGAGCTGCTGGTGCACAACAACACCCTGACCATCGAGTTCATCGGCCACTACACCATGGCCTGCGAAGATCCCGCCAACACCGCCATATGGGCCCGCGTTCACCGCAACTCCTACTTCGACATTCGCGGCGATCTGCTGCCGCTTGCCGACGATCTGAAGCAACTGCCCGCGCCCTTCGTCGATCCCGCGGTGATTCAGTCCGTCAGCCTTCCCGTGATCTTTCCCGCGCCGCCATCGTACAAAGCGATTCAGGCTGCAGGCATCGTCGCCAGCTATTTCGGCCTCGTCTCCGAGAGCCGTCCCGTGCGCTTCCCGGTGCACATCGGAGCCATTCCTCCAGGCAACGCCATCGTCATCGCCGAAAACCCCGCCAATCTTCCCACCGGGCTGAATCTCTCCAGCCGTCAGCTCGCCCACCGTGGCCATGCGCACCAACCCCAACGATCCTTACGGCAAGATCCTGATATGTGACGGGCGCCAACGCGGATGACCTTGTGGTTGCGGCTCAGGCCATCGCCTTGCACAGCGACATGCTGAGCGGCGCCCAGACCCCCATCAACAATTTCAAGCTGCCCGACAAACAGGCCCCTGACGCCGCGCCGCGCTGGGCCCGCACGGACCAGACCATCCCCCTCTGGAACTACGCATCCGCCGAGCAGTTGCAGGGCGATGGAACGGCTCCGCTCAACGCCTACTTCCGCGTCCCTCCCGACCTCTACTACGACACCGGCGGACCCAACACCAAGCTGCATCTGGTCTATCGCTACAACTCCATTCCTATCGGTCCCATCTCCAGCTTGCAGGTGCGCATCAACGACGCGTTCCTGGGTTCCACTCCCCTCATTCCCGGGCAGGAGACCTCCCGAACGACGCAGATGGACGTGCCTGTTCCGGTGGTCAACCTGCGCCCATTCTCCAACACGTTGTCGTTCGACTTCACCTTTCAACTGCACAAACAACAAAATTGCCAGGACACGACGCCCATCAGCTTGCAGGGCGCCATCCTGCGCGATTCCTACCTGGATCTGCGCGGCTATCCTCACTGGGCGCCGATGCCCAATCTCGAGATCTTCTCCAACGCCGGCTTTCCCTTCACGCGCTTCGCCGACCTGAGCGAAACCACGGTCGTGCTGCCGCCCATGCCCACCGAGCAGGAGATCGAGACCTTCATCACGCTCATGGGCCACTTCGGCCGCCAAACCGGCTTTCCCGGTTTGCGCGTCACCGTGGCCGGCCCTGACGCTCTCCGCAACGGCGCCGCCACCGACTTCCTCATCCTCGGCGCCGGCGACGACCAGCCCGGCTTCGACAAGCTTGGCACCCGTCTCCCCGTCTCCTTGCGCAGCGGGCAAATCCAGGTGCAGGATACGCAGGGCTTCTTCGTCCGCCTCCTCCACAACGCCTGGTGGAAGCTCCAATCCAACCAGCACACCGAGTCCGGCGCCCTCACCGCCGGCGGCACTCCCGATGCCTTGATCGAGGGCATCGAGTCTCCCTATGACCTGAGCGGCAGCCGCAGCATCGTCGCCATTCATCTCAAGGACGGAACCACCTTCGAGCCCTTCATCGGCACCTTCCTGACGCGTGCAGCAGTCCAGCGACATCTCCGGCACCGTCGCCGTTCTTCACGGAACGCAGTTTCAATCCTTCCGCGTCGGCTCCGAGGTCTATCATGTGGGAGTGTTGCCGTGGTGGACGCAATTGAGGCTGTGGGCCGCGGAGTATCCATGGCTGATTGCGGTGGTGGTTCGTCGTTCTGGCGTTTCTGCTTGCCATCTGGACCCGGCAGTGGTTGCGCGCCAGGGCCAGAGCGCGTCTGACGATGATGGAAGACTAGCCTCTAGCTTTTAGCCTCTGAGCTGTTTCCACGCGGAGTGGCCCTCCCGTGTGCCTGCGGGCATTGCAAACTGAGCGAGCGCCAAGGATCTGGAGGCTGATAGCTGAGGGCTGATAGCTGAAAGCTGCCCTCGCGGGAGAACACGTACGATGGGCCATTCACAGCGGTTCCGCAGTTACTGCCCGCCAAAGCCGTTGACGCCAAGTGGATTTTTCCTCAAGAAGAATCCACCCTGCACTGAGGCGAGAAACGGCTACTCCAACTGCGGAACCGCTCGGATTTCCCGGCCAGGGAAGCGTTTTTTTCTGATCGTGGCTTTCCTGTTCGTGTCTTTATGGATGCTTTCGTTGACCGGCGGCTGCAAACAAGGCCCCTGGCAGCTTTGGCACTCCTATTCGGCGCGATTCATCGACCCGCAAAACGGCAGAGTCTTCGATCCCAACGGAGACCAGCACACCACCTCCGAAGGACAGGCGTACGCCTTGTTCTTTGCTCTGGCCGGCAACGATCGCGCCACCTTCGACCGATGTTCTCGCCTGGACCCAGACCAATCTGGCCGGCGGCGATCTTGCCACCCATCTTCCCGCGTGGCTCTGGGGAAAGGACAAGGACGGCGAGTGGAAGGTTCTCGACGCCAACTCGGCCTCCGACGCCGATGTCTGGATTGCCTACACGCTCATCGAGGCAGGCCGTCTTTGGAACTCCCCCAGCGACGCTAGCCTGGGCCGGGCCATGCTGGCGCTGATCGCCAAAAACGAGGTCGCCAATCTGCCGGGATTCGGGCCCATGCTGCTCCCCGGTGCAACGGGTTTTCACCATGGCGACACCTGGACGCTGAATCCCAGCTACCTGCCGCTGTTTCTCTTCGACCGGCTCGCGGCCGTCGATCCCTCCGGTCCCTGGCGCGCAGATCGCTGCCAACATTCCCCGCCTGTTTGCAGCAAAGCTCACGCCACGGCTATGCCATGGATTGGGTGGAATACGTCCCCGGAGATGGCTTCTATCCGGCAGCCGCTCCCGCTCCAGCAGCCTCGAGCAACACCAACAGTAATGAGGCGGTCGGCAGCTATGATGCCATCCGCGTCTATCTTTGGGCCGGCATGATCGACCGCGACGATCCGGCGCGCGTCGCGATCCTCAACGCTGTTCCGGCCATGGGCGCCTATCTCGCCGTCCACGATGCGCCCCCGGAAAAGGTCAGTGAGCAGGGAATTCCGGCAGAGCAGGATGGCCCCGTGGGATTTTCCGCGGCCGTGCTGCCTTACATGCACGCCTTTCCCGATCTCTCCAGGGCCAGCGCCCGGCAGATGATTCGCCTGAATGCGCAAAAGGATCGAGCATCGGGATTGTATGGAAAGGACAAAGCGTATTACGATCAGTGTCTTGCCCTGTTTGCTACTGGATTTCTCGAAGCCAGATTCCGGTTTGGCCCTGGGGGCGAACTGAACGTAGAATGGAAGCGCCAATGAGGGTGGGCTGGGGGGCTTGGAAAGCGAGTGTGATCGTAGCGGGCTGCCTGATGCTGACGCTCCCGCTAGCTCGCGCTCAAAAAACTTCCGCCGCCAACTCCGCCGAAGCCGCTCGCGCCATCCTGGTAGACAAAGCCCGCGCCCTTGAAGCCCGTGGACGGCCTGACATGGCCATCCAACTGTGGCAGCAGATTCTTCTCTCCGCTCCCGAAAATACTGAGGCGCTGGCCGGCTTGGCCAGGGATTACAAGCTGATTGGCTCCAACGACCTGGCCAATCAAACCCTCGATCGTCTGCGCAAGATCAATCCCAACGATCCCAACATCGCCAAAATCGAGGCCATGGTCAGCACCAGCACTGAGAGCGAGCAGCTTCGTCAGGCCGGCGACTTGACGCGCCAGGGCCGCAATGACGATGCCATGCGCATCTATCGCCAGCTCTACGGCGATCAACCTCCCAACGGCGACATCGCTCTGGCCTACTATCAGACCCTCTACGGAACAGCCAGCGGCAAGCAGGCAGCTCTCGCCGGCATGCGCGAGTTGGTGGATCGCAACCCGGGCGATCCGCGTTATGCCATCGCCCTCGGCGTCATGCTCACCTATGACCAGCACACCCGCGCCGAAGGCATTCGCATCTTGCAGGCGCATCCCGCCGATCCCGGCGCCCAGGCCGCGCTGCGCCAGGCGCTCATTTGGGACTCGGCCAATCCCGCTTCGGCAGCCGGACTGCGCGAGTATCTCAAGAGCCATCCGCAAGACACGGAAGTCGCCACCCGTTTGAAGGAAAACGAAGCCAAGCTGGCGCAGATGAACTCCGGCATCGCGCGCACTCCGGCTGAGCGCGCGGCCTTCGCGGCCCTCAACGCGCACCGGCTTGACGAAGCCGAGAAGCGCTTCACCGATCTGCTCGCAAAAGGAGCCAAATAACGGGCGCGTCGAAGCCGGCATGGGTTTCCTGCGCATGCGGCAGCAGGACTTCGGCGCCGCCATCACCTGGTTCACGCAGGCCGAGCAGAACGGATACAAGGCAAAAATCGTCGAGAACGCGCTGGCGGCCTCACGCTTCTGGTTCACCATGGGCGAGGCCACGCAGGCCTTTGGCCAGAATCAGTTCGACGTTGCCGCAGCCAAATATCGCGCCGCACTCGACATGAATCCGCGCAGCACCGAGGCTCTCAATGGCCTCGCCGGCCTTTACATCAAGGAGCAGCAATACACCGCCGCCGCCACCGTCTACGACCAGCTCATCAAGGTGCAGCCTGCCTCGTTCGACGGCTGGCGCGGCCTGTTCCTCGCCTACGCGCGTGCCGATCAAAACAGCCAGGCTCTTGCCATCACCGCGCGCTTCCCGCCCAGCGTTCGCGCTGCGCTCAACAAAGACCCGGAATACCTCCGCACCCTGGCCGCAATCGATCAGGCCCAGGGCCGCACCGCGGAAGCCGAGCGTGTTCTTGCCATGGCGCTTGCGCTGCCTTTCCCCGATAACGGCAGCACCCTCAAGGCCGACACCAAAATGCAATACGCCGGAATCCTGATGGAGGCTAAGCGTTTCCCTCAGGCCGCGGCGCTCTACTCGCAGGTTCTTGCCGCGGATTCCACGAATGTCTCAGCTTGGATGGGCCTCGTCAGCGCTCATCACGAGTTGGGCCAGGACACGCAAGCCATCAATGACGTGCAAAGGATCCCTGCGGACACCTACGAGAAAGCATTAGGCGATTCCAGCTTTCTCGCCGAGCTCGCAGCCATCTATCAACAGGCCAATCAGTTTGAAGTTGCGCAAGGGATGCTCGAGCGCGCGGAGAAGCTCGAGCTCGCCGCCGGCCGTCAGCCCAGCGTCTCGCTCGAATTGCAGTTGGCTGGCATCTATATGTTGCGCAACAACCCCGACCAGGCCTACACCATCTACCGCCAGGTGCTGACCAGCCATCCCGACAGCGCCGACGCCTGGAAGGGCCTCATCGCCACATTAGCTGCCACCAACCGCAACGGGCCAGGCCCTCGAAGAGATCGCGCAGATCCCCGCGCCGGTGCGCAGGCAGCTTGATTCCGACATCGACTTCATCCAGACCGAGGCCAGCCTCTACGCCGCCACCGGAGACACCGCGCACGCCATCCAATATATGAATCGCGTGCAGGCCTGGTACGCCAGGCTCAAGCAGCCGCTGCCGCCGAACATCGACATCCAGAACGCCTGGCTGCTCTACAACATCGGCAACGACCGCGCGCTCTATGCCGCGCTCATGCGCATCGGCGGCCGCACGGACCTCACCGTCGCCCAGCGCGAGACGGTCCAGAATATCTGGGCCAATTGGAGCGTGCGCCGCGCCGCCGCGGCCATGGACAACGGCTATGCCCAGCACGCAGTCGACATTCTCGACGCCGCATCCCAGGCCTTTCCCAACAACCTAACGGTGCGCAAGGCCGTTGCCGGCGGATACGCGCGCGTGGGCCGCGCCAAAGAGGCACTGGCCATTTACAAAACGATTCCCATGCAGGACGCCTCCGCGGGCGATTTTGAAGGCGCCGTCGGCGCCGCGCTCGCTGCCAACGACAAGAACCAGGCCGAGCTCTGGTTGCGCCAGGCCCTCGAACGCTTCCCGCGCGATCCCGCCATCCTCTCCCTCGCCGGCCGCTATGAGCAGGCCCGCGGCGACAACGAGCGCGCCGCCGACTACTACCGCGCCTCGCATCGCCGCCATGCCCGCCGTGTCGCCCGTCGACCGCCTCGCCCACGTGCTCGTCTACCCCGAGCAGGATCTCAAGGCCCATCGCGCCGTGACCGCAGCCGATTTGCAACGCCTGCTTGACCCCGACTACGAGCCATTCGCCAGGACCACCAAGCTTCCGCCTCTGCCCGCTTATGGTCCCGATCCCTACGACGGCCAGACTCCCGTCGTGCTTCCGCAAGCGCAGCCAGCCCCGCAGATCGCTCCCGCCCGCAGGACACTGCCGGACACGCAATACGAGCTGCCGCCCCCGCCTGTCCCCCACTCGTTGCTCGAATCACGCCCTTCGGCACGCACAGCCCACCTCGTCCTCGCCTCCTGGACCCCCGCCCGCCCGCGCATGAGTCCCTGGCGCGCTTCGCTTCGCAGCGATTTCGCGCCCCCCGCAGCCCTTCAATCCGCCGCCGAGCCCGTCACCCAAACCGAGATCACCCTCAACCCTCCTCACTCGCTCGCCTCCGATGCATGGAAGGGCCTCATCTTCTCGCTGATGGCCGGCAACCGCAACGCTGAAGCGCTTGTAGGAACTCAACAAGATCCCTGCCGCCACGCGCCGCCTGCTCGAGGCCGACATCGAGTGGGTGCAGGGCATCGCCAGCCTCTACGTGGCCATCGGCGATGTCCCGCACGCCAACTACTACGTCAAGCGCGTCGAGAATTACTACCTGCTACACCGCACCCAGGCGCCCGCAAGCCTCGAGGTCCAGCACGCCTGGCTTCTCTACAACATCAACGATGATGCCGGTCTCTATCCCGTTCTCACGCGCCTCGATGCGCGGCAGGACCTCACCGCCGATCAGCGGCAACAAGTGCAAACGCTCTGGGCCGACTTGGGCCGTTCGCCGCGCCAACCAGGCGATGGACACGGGGCACTTTTTGCGCGGCGTCCAGATCCTTGAGGCCGCTTCTCAGGACTACCCTGACAACCTGCCGTATCCGCTTCGCCGTAGCAGGAGCGTATGTGCGCATCGGCCGTTCCGCGGATGCCTTGGCCCTCTACAAGGCGATCCCCATGAATGGCGTCGGCTCCAGCGAGTTTCAGGGCGCCATCGGTGCGGCTCTCGCGGCCAAAGACATGGCCCAGGCCGAAATCTGGCTTCGCGTTGCGCTCAACCGCTTTCCCAACGACGCGAACATCCTCTCGCTCGCCGCACAATTCGAACAGGCTCGCGGCAACAATCAGCGCGCCAGCGAATTCTGGCGTGCCGCATTGGCCGCCGCTCCGCCGGGGTCGACCGTCAAGAGTCTCGACAGCGGCCTTGTCTATCCTCCCGGTTCCTGGCGCACTCCAGGCCCCGGCGAAACCAAGCTCCTCCTCGACCCGCGCCTCGACACTCCGCGCCCCGGCGCTCACCCCACCAACGAAGAGCTCGCGCCCCTGCCCTCGTACAAACCCCAAACCTCCGCGCCGCCTCCCATCTCAACCCTGCCGCCGGCCTCTCGCCAGCCGCAAATCTCCGCGCCATCAAACAATCCGCTGCCGCTTCCCTTCGAGCCTTCCACTCCCGCCTACGAGCCTCAAGGGCAGGGAACTGCGCCCGCCGCCCCGCCGCTCTATGTTCCCCAGGGCGCCGGCCGGAATGCTTCGCCCACTGCGCCGGTCTTTGTCGCTCCGAGCAACCCTCGCACAAACTCCCATCCAGCCCGCGGCAAACGGCGCGCCCTCCGGCACCCTCCCATTGCCTGCGCCACTCACAGGCCGGGTGAGTCTCCCGCCATCGGAAGAGAACATCACGTCCACCGGCCCCGTTGAAGCCGAAATCCCTCCGCCACCGCCGTCCGATCGCAACGCGCAAAGTTCCACTCCATCCGCAAATCTGCGCATCACCTCGCAGCCCATGAATGCCATGGCCGCGCAGGCGCAAGCCGCCTTCGCCGCGGAGACTGACAGCCAGCTCACGCAGGGTTCCGCATCCCTCATCCATCCCGTGCCCAATGCTCCCGCCAGCGCTCCCCCCGTCGCTCCCGCCAATGCTTCCCCCTACGCTCCTGATGACGGAGGTGCCCACCGTCAAGCCCGCCCTTCCCGCCGGCAGCTTCTATGACGTCGCGCAGTACACGCCCTCCGCGCAAGACGCAGTCTCCGGCGCCTACTCCGCTCCGCGGCAACAGCAGCCTCCCGCACAGCAACCTCCCGCACCGCAGCCCGCCGCCACGCCCACCACTCCGCCCGCAAATCCGCCGTCCGCCTGCCCGCCCGCAAAGCCGGCGCCTTGCGCACCCGCGCCCACACACAAGCCTCCCCGCAAGCCCGCCCAGCACGCTCACCCGCAGCCCACGCAAACCCTCGGCAACGCTCCCATCGGCGGCGCCGCGCCCGAAATCTCAACCCCCTCCACCCAATCCACCGCGCCCGCCGAAACCAGCCGAAGCTGAAGCTCCGCAGGAAAACCCCTCCGAAACCACCACCGGAACGGGCCTCACCGACCAGGAGCTCGAGCAGCGCAATCTGCCGCCGCTGCGCGGCCCCTGGATCCGCGTCCAGCGTCAGGCCCCTCCGTTGAGCCCGCGCGAGCAGGCGGAGGCACAGTTGCAGGCCATCGAGAGCAGTTACAGCGGCTGGCTCGGCGGCACCTCACTGGTCAACGCGCGCACCGGCTCTCCCGGCTACGATCAGTTGGCCGCCATCGAGTCCCCGTTCGAGGCTTCGGCTCCCCTCGGCTACCACGCGCGCATCACCGTCATCGCCAGGCCCGTCTTTCTTGACTCGGGCCAGGCCAACGGAACCGCCAACCATGTCCGTCACCGAATCCCAATCCGGCGCCACGTGTCTGGTCACCATACCGGAGCCGATCGGCACCTATGTCGCCGCGCAGAACTTCACTCCCTGCACCGCACCCACCATCGGAGCGTTCATCCCTCCCGCGCAGCAAAACGCCTTCGGCCTGGGCGGAGAACTGCAGCTCGCCTTTCCGCATCTGACGATCGCCGGCGGCTACACGCCCGCCGAATTTCTCGTCGCCACCTTCACCGCCCGCTTCCAGTGGAACCCCGCCAACGGCCCCTTCACCTTCAGCTTCGTGCGCGACTCCGAGAAGGACTCCCAGCTCTCCTACGCGGGCCTGCGCGATCCTGCCGGCAACACGCTCTCCACCCTCGGGCAAATCTGGGGCGGCGTTGTCTCGAATCAAGGCCTCGTTCAGGTCGCCCACGGCAACGCGGAGTCAGGATTCTACTTCGCCGCCGGCGGCCAGTACCTCACCGGCGTACAACGTCGAGAAGAACAACCGCGTCGACGGCACGGGCGGCGCCTACTGGCGCGTCTTCACCTCGCCGGAGTCCGGCAATCTCAGCATCGGCGCCAACTTCTTCGCCATGCACTACGCCAACAACCAGAACGCCTTCACCCACGGCATGGGCGGCTACTTCAGTCCGCAGGCCTACTTCCTCGGCAACGTTCCCGTCACTTGGGCCGGCCACTACGAGCACCCGCTGGCACTACAACATCATGGGCGCGCTCGGCGTGCAGGCCTTTCAGGAGGATTCCACGCCTCTGTTTCCGCTCGCCGGCGACAAGCCGCTCGAAACCAGCCAGAACAATCCCATGCTCCCCAACGTCACCAGCGTCAGCGCCAACTACGACTTTCGCGGCCAGGTGGCCTATCAAATCGGCACCGCATTGGTTCGCCGGCGCTTACCTCGCCGCCAACAACACCCGCAACTACTCCTTCGCTTCCGGCGGATTCTTCATCCGCTACATGTTCCGCGAGCAGCCCTCCACCGCCACCGCTCCCACCGGCCTCTTCCCCGCCGACGGCCCCCGCCCCTTCACCGTCCCGTAAACCGCACCCCTCGCCAATGCGGTGTCATCCTGAGCGGAGCGCGTTCGGGGCCCCGTGATCGCAGCGCGATCATGGGGTAGCGGCCCGACGCTGAGGGGCTGAGGCCGCTGGGGGAAGCCGAAAGCCTGCCCTGACCCCATCCCAAATGCGGTGTCATCCTGAGCGGAGCGCGTTCGGGGCCCCGTGATCGCAGCGCGATCATGGGGCAAGCGGAGCCGAAGGACCTGCTTTTCGGGATGCGCCGATCCGCAACAAAATCACGGAGGGAGCAGGGGCCTTCAGGTCCCTGAAATCGTCCGATCATCATTCAGGCCTTCAGGCCCGGAAACACGTTGCCTTCGTGTCAACCGCTCCTCCAGGCCAATCCCCCCGCATCCCCCTGAAAACACTCCTCAAAAATCCTCCGCCAACTTTGCAGATCATTTCCCGCTTTCGGCGCATACTCATTCCATAAGCGTTCAACCAGGCCTCCGGCGCGCAGGAGTAAGTCCTTCGCATGCACATCCTTGCGGCCGTTTTCTTCGGAAAACGGGCGCAATTCGCGATGCACGGCCCTCCGAACGCCCGTAACTCCTTTGCGGAGACAAATCCTCAAGGAAGTTCTGTAGAATCAGACGGATGCTTACCGATACTTGCGCCAACCATCTGAAACCAAAGCATGTTATTTTCAGAGCCAGGGGAGGCACCCCCCGTTACTGATGAGTAAAACCATCGTCTTGGGGCCGCTCCTCCGCTCGTTACATCGAGATTTTCTGCCCCAGCCGACGGTGTATCTCCATCTTTCTTTATTTTATCTGTTGACATTCTTAAGAATGTTCAGTACAGTTGGTCATGGAATTAAGAAAGACAAGTCCACCCATGGCCGCTGATCCCAAACCCGCTTCCGACTGGCAAGACCTGCTCCGCATCGCCCAGGGCTCGCCGCTCGTCATCGAGCGCGTCCGGATTCCCGGGAAGCAGATCACCATCGAAGGCCAGTTCACGCTGCCCGAGTTGGCCCGCCTCAGCATCGAAGACCAGGTCTTCGTCGCCGCGTTCATTCGCTCCCACGGCACCATCAAGGACATGGAGCAGACCTTCGGTGTCAGCTATCCCACCATCAAAGCGCGCCTCAATCGCATCTCCAGCCAACTGGAGTTTGTCGAAACCAATCCCGGCTCCATCGCCCACCGAGGTGCTGGATCGCCTGAGCAGCGGCGAAATCTCCGCCGCCGACGCCATCCGCGCACTGGAGGCCCTCAAATGACTCCCAACATCGCCGTCCTGCAAATCGAGAACCCGCACTGCCACATGCCGCGGCTCTGGCTCCCGCTCTTCCTGCTCTGGATTCCGGTCCTCCTGCTCTCGCCCATCATCCTTCTGATCGTCTTTGGCGTTTGCGTGGCTGGCCGCATCAGCACCTGGCGTGCCATCGCCGCGTTCTGGGCCATCGTTTGCAGCCTGCCTGGCACTCAGGTCCACGTGAGCGCAAACGATAACAAGGTCCTGGTTCGCATCCTTTAAGCGCGGCATCGCGCCGCCGGCAGCACCATGAGAACGTTTTACCGGATTGGAGAACTTCAATGAACGAGAATCGCCGTCAAATCCTGGAAATGCTGGCCGCAGGCAAGATCACCGCGGACGAGGCCGAGCGGTTGCTGGCCGCTCTGGAGCCCGACTCCACTGCCACTGCCGGCGAGTTCACCGGCAACATCGGTGGCTCCCATGGCGGCAAAGGCGCCTCCGTGAAGACCCACGCCAAATACCTCCGCGTGCTGGTCGAAGCCGACGAAACCATGACCGGGATGAAAGGCCCCACGACGGTGAACGTCCGCGTGCCCATGCAGTTGCTGCGCGCAGGCGTCCGCCTGGCCAGCCTGATTCCGGTCCAGGCCCAGGAGCAGCTCGACGAAGCTCTCAACCGTCACGGCGTGCCGCTCACCGTGTCGCAGATCAAGCCCGAGAACCTCGAGGAACTCATCGATCACCTCCAAGATCTCACCGTCGATGTGGACGGAAAGGACGGGAACGCGACCAAAGTGCGCGTCTTTTGCGAGTAGACCCTTGGCGCTATTGCGCCCGCCGCAGCGGCTTCTGCATCGGCACCACCTGCACGCTCACGTCGCGCACCTCGGAGAGAAACCGGTTCAGCACCGACCCGTGCCAGAGAATGTCCCAGCGCGTCCGCGCCGACTGACCAAAGACGACGTGCGAAATGTTCTCCTGCTGCGCAAAACGGATCAGCGCGTCGGAGACGTTGCGATCCGTGAGCGTAACCACCTTCGCGCCCAAGTCGCGCGCCATGCGCAAGTATTCCTCCAGCCGGTGATACGCCTCGGGGTCGCTATGGCCTTTGTCATCCGGCCGGCTCACGTACACCGCGTACCAATTCGTGGCCAGGCGGCCGGCAATGCGCGAGCCCACGCGCAACAGCCGCTCCGTACCCGGCCTGGTGCTCAGGCACACCATCACCTTCTCGGGGATGGGCGCCGGTTCCAGCCCCTGCGTGCGGCGGTACTCGGCGGCGCGGTTGCCCACTTGTTCCGCCGTGGTGCGCAGCGACAGCTCGCGCAACATGTTCAGATTGCCCTTGCGGAAAAAGTTGGCCAGCGACTGCTCCACCTTTTCCGGAGCGTAGATCTTCCCCTGCCGCAGGCGGTTGCGCAGCTCGTCCACGGTGAGGTCGACGTTGACCACCTCGTCGGCGCGCTTGAAAAAGCTGTCGGGGACGGTCTCGCGGATGGTGGTGTTCGCGGAACGGTTGACGGCGTCGTTCAGCGTTTCAAGATGCTGGATGTTGACGGCGGTCATCACATTGATGCCCGCGTCGAGCAGCTCCAGCACGTCTTCATAGCGCTTGCGGTTCTTGCTGCCGGGAACGTTGGTGTGGGCCAGCTCGTCCACGATCACGGTCTGCGGATGGCGGGCCAGGATCGCGTCCACGTCCATCTCTTTCAGGTTGACGCCGCGATAGGGAATCACCTTCAGCGGCACGATCTCGAGATCGCGGATGCGGGCCTCGGTTTCCTGGCGCCCATGCGGCTCCACCAGCCCGATCACCACGTCCACGCCCTGCTGGTGCTTCATGTTATAGGCGTCGTTCAGCATGTCGTAGGTCTTGCCTACGCCGGGCGCGGCGCCGATGTAGATGCGTAGCTTCGCGGGCTCGGGAGTCTTCTCAAGTTTGATCTCGGCCATCGCTCAGCCCACCTCGACAGGATGCCGGACGCTCTGCGCCACGGCAACGGGAAGCGTGAAGCGGAAGGTCGATCCGTGACCCAGCCGGCTTTCCACGGCGATCTGGCCGCCCAGCGACTCCACCAGCCGCCGAACCAGCGCCAGGCCAAGCCCAGTGCCCTTTTCTGAGAATGGATTGAAACGGTCGAAGATCGCGCTCAGCCGCTCGGCTTCGATGCCGCGTCCGGTATCGCGCACGCTGAATTGCACAAAGCTCTTGATCTCCTCCGCAGCCAGAAGAATCTCGCCGTTCTCCGGCGTGTACCGCAGAGCATTCGACAACAGGTTGTCGAGAATTGACCGTAGCGCGCGGCGATCAGCCTGCACGGCAGACAGGTCTGCATAAGCGCTCACCTCGATACGGATGTGTTTCTTCGCGGCTTCGTCGCAGTAGTGGTCGCGCGCCTCGTTCAAGACTTGCAGCGGCCGCAACCGTTCCAGTTTCAGCTCGCGCTTGCCTGTGTCGAGCTCCGCTACTTCGACCAGGTCGCTCATCAGATCGTCCAGTTGTTCCGCCTCCTTGCTGACTGAAGCCACCAGCTCGGTCTGCAGCGCGGTCATCTCGCCGCTAAAGCCCTGGGCCAGCGCGTAAAGCCCGCGCCGCAACTGTAAAAGCGGGTCGCGCAGCTTGCGGCTGGCCACCGCGATGAATTGCGTTTTGAAGCGGTCGGTGTCCTGCAGGCTGGTCACGTCTTCAAGCGTGGTCACCGCGCCCAGCAGTCTGCCCTCGGAGTCGCGCATCGGTGTCGTGCGCAGGCGGTAGCTGCGCTCCTGGTTGCCGATCCGCATCGGCAGCATCGACGCTTCGCCCTCGGCGGCCACCGCCTTTTGCATGGATACGGCATCCCGGATCGCGCTCAGAATCTTCTCCCCGCCGGGCGTATTCGCCAGCGCCATGCGGTCGCCCGCGGCTTCGCCCAGCAGCTCAGACGCCGCTTGATTCAGCTTCAACACGTGACCCTTGCCGTCGGTCACGATGATCGGTTCAAAGATCGATTGCAACACCGCGTCAGAGAGCTGAAACTCCATTTGCCGGCGGCCAGCCTCGGTATCGCGCGTCTCGCGGAGCCGTACGGCGATCCGGCTCAACTCGCTGGCGATCACACCAAAGCTGTCGCGGCTGCTCCATTCCACGCGGTGTTCCAGATTGCCCTGGGCGATGCGGTGTGCATCGCGTGCCAGCGTGTTGATAGGTCGCAGCACAAAGAAGATGGTGGCTGCGGCAATCACCGAGGCGGCCACGCCCGCCGCGTAGGCCAGGTGCAGTTGGCCGCCCGCCGCCAGCGCCTTGTGCGTGACCAGCACCAGTCCCACGGTCAGGCAGCCGAGGAGCACACAGCCGAGAATCAGTCGCTGGGTCAGGTTCAGCATGGTCGGTATCCGAGCCGGAGAATGGTGACTCCTTCATTCTCGCGGATGCAGCCGCAACCTGCAAAGCCCGCGTTCCGCCTGGTCCACCCCTAGTTCACGGAATCTGGCACACCGCCAGCAGGCCGTTGTCCCATCGGCAGGCGAGGCCGGCCGGCGGTGGGTACGAGACCAATACCCAATCCACGCCGAACGCCGACTTCAGCCGCTCGAAGTCGGCAATCTTGAAGTTGCGCCAGCCCTCCGCCGCCGCCACCTGGTGCGCCCAAACCGGTCCGAGCTCCGGCACCTGGGTTACTACAGCAGCATCTTTCACAGCATCGGCCAGTTGGCTGCGCTCGGCCAATGCGCGAAACGCATGGTAATCCTCGCTGGGCGCCTCCATGTAGTGCGGATCGAGAGCGAAGTAGGCATTCACTGGCGTATTCGTGCGGATCCACGCGAAGGCCTGCAGCCAGGGATTGACGGGCTGGCGCCCCGGCAGCTCCAAATGTTGGCTGCCACGAAACTCGGCCCGCTGCCACGCAAACATGCAGCCGTTTGCCAACAGCAGAAACACCGCCCAGCGCCACGCATTTCGCTTCAGTACGAACTTCCCCAGCAGACATCCGGCGATCAGCACAAAAAGGAAATACAGCAGGTGAAGATAGCGCATGGGCTGTAGCGGCACGAGCCGCACCAGCGGTGGCGACCAGATCACGACCATCGCCAGGGCTTGATGGAAGACGCCGTAGACGAACAGGGCTGCGGCAAAACGGGCGAGCAGGGTTTCTCCACGCTTGCGGGCCACACGCCAGAGCAGCCAGAAGAGCAATAGAGGCGCCAGCGCGCCCAACCACTCGTACCAGGTCCACTTGTATAGGTAAAAGTAGGTTCGCGTGTTCAGAGCCTTGCGCCATGCCGAATCGGGCGGGTCAAAGACCCAGCCCAAGGGCATAAACGCCGCCATCGAACTCCGCCACGCACGGACTCGGGCATGCACGGAATCTAGCAGAGTCAGGGTGAGAAAAAAGCAAAACGAAACGCCCAATGCGGCCATCAGCGGATGCAACAGAAAGGCCACCAGCAGCAACGGCGCGGCCTGCAGGTGCTTTTCACTTAAGATCCGCGAGATGGCCAGCAGGATCATCGCCGTGGCCAGATTGCGTGGATGCAAATGCTGGTCAGCCATGTACAGCGCGGTGCCCGATACCGGAAGCGTGAACATGGCAGCGACCATCGCGACGCCTGCCCATCGCGCACACTCCTCGGCAAAGAGCCGGTCCGCGATTTTCTTCACCGCCCACAGAATCAGGAACAGCGAGACCAGTTGCCAGAACAACTCCGCCCACGCCACCGGCATTCCGGTCCAGCGAACAAAATGGGCCATCCACCCGTCGAAGAGCGTCGCTTCCATTTGCAGCCGGAAGAAATTCGCGTTGTGGGGGAAGAGCGCGGGATTGAGATCTGATTTGATCGCAGCCAAGTAGACTCCATCGTCTTCCAGGCCGGGATGGTAGCCCATCACCAGAAATCCCAACGCCGTAAAAAGCAACACGCCAAGAAGCTCAAAAGGGAGACGCTTTGGTGCCAGCCGCGAACTTCTGACCTCCTCCATCTGCGGTGCAACGCAATACGCCACATTGCCTAGCATAGCGCCCGTCAGTGGGACAGTAGTTGGAGAAACCAATTGGCAAGTGGACTATCTTCGGTGCTGCCCAGCGTCACTCCGGCCGCTTCCACGTGCGCGAATCGGCCTACAGCCCCGGCAGCAGCAAACGCAGCAGCAGAAAGCCGCCTACGCCCGCAAAAAACACCAGCGCCATGCGGATGCCCGGCTCCCGGTTTACCTCGGGCACTAGATCAGTAGCGGCCACGTAGAGCGCAACTCCTGCCGAAATCGGCAATCCAAACGGAACCCAGCGCGGCACAAGCTGGATCACCAGCACACCCGCCAATGTGGCCCCGGCCAGTGCCACCGCGGACCAGAACGCCGTCGCGCGGCCTCGCCCGCTGGCCATCATCACGCTGGCCATGGTGAATCCCTCCGGTGCCTTATGCAGCAGAATGGCCAGAAAGATCAACCAGCCAAGCGAGTTGGAAAGTGCGAATCCAGACCCGATCGCAACGCCATCGAAAAGCGCATGGAAACTCAGGCCGCCCAGCACCGAGTAGCCCGTGCGCCGGGAAACGAACTCGTCCAGCGTGCGTTTCCTCGCCAAAGTGGAAGTGGGCGTTGATGGTGTGTTCCAGCAGATGGATGACGCAATAGCCGGCCATGATCAGCGCCGGCCCCAGCCGCGCATTCAACCGCAGGCTCTCAGGCGCCATCTCCAGCAGCGCCGTGGCCATCAGGAATCCCGCTCCCAGCGCAACAAAGTAGCGCAGATAACGCTCCATGCCGCGCGCGCGCACCAGCACCAATCCGCCGGCCACGTCGGCCAGAGCAGCAATGGCGCCGAGAATAAGAGAAATCTTAAGCATCCAGTCTGCCGTACTCAGTTACACGATGAAGCGCGTCCCACCACGAGCCAAAAGCTAGAGGCTAGCAGCTGGAAGCTATTTTTCATCCGCTGTGCCTGATGTGCAGCACATCGCCATCCTGCACCACGTAGTCCTTGCCTTCCAGGCGAAGAGTGCCCTTGGCCCGCGCAGCAGCCTCGGACCCGGCGGCCAGCAGGTTGTCCCAGCGAATGGTTTCGGCGCGAATGAAATGATGCTCCAAATCCGTGTGGATCGCTCCCGCGGCCTGCGGCGCCTTTGAGCCCACCGGCACTGTCCATGCGCGGCACTCGTCCTCGCCGGCGGTGAAGAAGCTGATCAGCCCAAGCAACTCATAGCTCTTGCGGATCAGCCGCACCAGCCCGCTCTCGTGCAGACCGTAACTTTCCAGGAAATCCGCCGCCTCGGCGTCGTCCATCTCCGCCAGTTCCGCTTCCACCTTGCCACAGATGGCCGTCGCGCTGGCGTTGGGTCGGTGCGCAAGCGCATCCAGCTTAGAGTGGCTCACGGCCGACTCCAGATCGACGCCTAGCGTCGCGCTTTCGCCAACATTAAGTACATAGAGAATTGGCTTTTGCGACAAAAACATGAAGCCACGAATGAGCTTCTTTTCTTCCGGGGTCATCTCCAGTTCGCGCAGCGGAGTCTCCTTCTCCAGGCATGCCTTTGACCGCAACAGCAGGGCGTGTTCGCGCTCCAGATCGACGGTGCGCGCCTTACGCATGTCCTTTTCTACGCGTTCCAGCCGCTTTTCCACTTGGCTTAGATCGCTCACCATCAGGTCGAACTCGACGTTCTTCGCATCGCGTAGCGGATCGATCGGCCCGTCATGCGGAATGGCTTCATCCTCGAAGGTTCGCAGCACGTGAATCAGCGCATCCACATTGCGCAGGTTGGTCAGATAGGTCGTCTCTTTCAGCGCCTCCTGCCCGATGGCCGCCACATCGACAAATTCCACTGACGCAAAGGTGGTCTTCTTCGGCGAGTAGAGCGCCGAGAGCTTCTCCAGCCGTTCGTCCGGCACGCGCGCCACGCCAATGTGTGCCTCGCGCGGATTCGCGTGTCCGTGTTCCTCAACCTTGGCTTTGGTCAGAATCTTGAACAGCGACGTCTTGCCTACCTGCGGCAGACCGATAATGCCGTTTTTCATGATCGTTCCATCGTGGCCCTTCCACTGCAGGAACTGCTCATCGGGGTCTTTCCGATGATACAGGACACTAGAGAGGATTCAGAGTGCAGTGGACAGGTTGCAGCGATCGGTGAACCTTGCTTAACGATTCACGATCGATGTGGTGGTCATAAAGGCAACCAGGATATCCATGGGCCATTGGGCAATGATCATGGGCGCGAGGCGCCGCGTGCGGAGATAGATGAGCATGGTGACGATGAGGCCGGGAACAACCATGACAAAGCGCAGGACGACGTAGCGCCACTGGGGAACGAAGGGAAGGAAGCTGTGTTGCAGCGACCAGAAGAATCCGACGAGCACGAAGGCAACCGAGGTGCGGCGGGTGAGGGCCTGCAGGCGAGGCAGCGCAAAGCCCTGGTACGTGAGTTGCTCGGTGGGGGTCCAGATGATCCACCAAATCGAGACGCTGTAGATGGTTCGCCAGAGCGGGAAGATGTGCCGGGCGGCTGCGGCTGCGCCGGCGGCAGGGGCAGTCGAGGCGATGAAAGTGCCGAAGACGAGCCAATTGGCGATCATTCCGCCGACGACGATGAGCGGGAAGATGAGAATGCAGAGGCCGAGCCCGAACCAGACGTCGAAACCGTGGCGCCAGCGAGAGGGGCCGAGGAGACTGCGCAGTGAGACGCCCTCGGCGCGCGTGTATCTCCACAGGAGCGCGAGGCAGCCGAGGTCGGCAAGGTTGCCGTAGACGGTCCACCAGTTGCCTGCGGTTGCCCAGGGGGTGGGATCGTGTCGGAGGAAGAAGAGTACTGCCACTAGCCCTTGGGCGGCGACTAGAAAGGCACTGCGCCCGATGATGAGAAGCAGCGGGCCGGCCCAGGGAATGCGTCCGGCGGAAGCGCGCGCCAGAATGGCGAACGGCGAGTTGGCGTGAGCGGAGGCCGCTTGCGTGGATTCGTGGGCGACTGGCATGACAAAGCTCCTACGGCAAGGGAGCGTAGCACGGGCAGCGGCGGCCGCGCTTTGATGCGCTGAGCCTCCGCCACGCCGTGACCAGCAACGGGCCGAAGCGACCGCGTCAGCGGATGCCAGTCATGATCACGATCGCAAGGTCCATGGGCCAGTGCGCAATGATAAAAGGCGCTAGCCGCCGGATGCGCAAATAGACCGGCATCCAAACCAGGACCAGAGGAAGAAACATAAGAAACCGGTACGCCAGGTAGTGCCAATCGGCAATGAATGGAACCATGCAGTGTTGCGCTGCCCACCAGAACCCGACGATTGCGACGGCGATCCCGGTGCGGCCGGAAAGCACCTGCAACCGGGGCAGCACATATCCCTGGTAGGTCATCTCTTCCGTGGCCGACTGGATGATCCACCAAACGGTCAGACTGTACAACGTGGCCCACAGGGGCAGGGAGTGCCTTTGCAGAATGAACTCCAAGGGGACCTTTGCCATGGAGCTGTACACCAACGCGGCCGCGAGATGGCCGCCGCCGATCAAGAGTGGATAGGAGAGAACCAGAATCCCGAGCCCGAGGAACAGGTCGCGTCCACGGCGCATCCGGATCGGCCCGATGAGATCCCGAAGCTGGATGCCTTCCTTGCGCGTGAAATGCCACATGCCGAGGAGACAGCACAGATCGCTGAGAGTACCGTAAATCATCCACCAGTTGCCTGCGGTCCGGAACGGGGCCGGGTGATGTAGGGCAAAGAGAATCAGCGCCAGCAGGCATTGGAATGCGAACCACAGGACGGTGCGCGCGGCTACCAGCAGCAGCGGTCCAATCCAAGGAATGCGTCCCGCAGCCATCCGTTCCTCGATCTGGGAGCGCGCGTTGAGCAAGATAGCAGGGGTGCTTGCATTTTCGTGTGCATTCGACATTCCGGTCGGTCTCTACCGCGGAGTCTACCAAAAGATCAATGCTTGCGTATCTTACGAACTGGAGATGCATTGTCGCTCAGATGCGCGTCGACTCAGCCTTGGCCATCAGCACCACAGTTGCCAGCCCCAGCAGCAGGATGGCCTCCTCCACGTGTTCACTTCGGCTATGCAGTTTGTCGAAGTGCTCTGTGATGGGATTGGAGGCGTTCGCCGCGTCAATGGTGCCCCCGGCGGCGATGCGGTCACGCTCCATGGCAGGAATGATGCCGAATTGAGAGTAGACCGTGGCAGCAATCATCAGGACCACGAGAATCATGGGTGCCAGCACTGCGCGCGGCTTATATATGCCCCAGGCCGGAGCCAGCGCCATCACCGCCAGCGCCACCATTCCCGAGACCAGTCCCATCCCGTGCAGGATTCGGATTAGCTGGCCTACGATGGTGCCCGCTGTGTGGGTGTCGGGCTGAAGCGTATTAAACGTGATCGCGGCAACGATGGGGAAGAAGATCTCCGCTCCCAGCCAGACAACAAGCGACAAAGAAAGCAGCGTACGAAGCAAAGTCTTCATGGACGAAGGATACAGGAAGCGGGAGCAGGGAATAGCGACAAGCGATCGGCAGTCAGCGGCGAATTTGCTAACTCCCCTCTGACCACTGATCACTGACCACTAGTTCTTCCTCAGCGCTCGCTTCAGCACCGTCTCCAGCGCCGCCTTTTGCTCGGCGTATTCATTCGGTGCGAGCGTGCCCGCGATCTTTTCGCTCTCCAATGCGAACAGCTCTTCCTTGAGCGCATTCAGCAGTGCCGCGTTCTTCGCAGCCAGCGAAGAGCCTCCTGCGCCCGGCGCGGAGTGAACCGGTGGAAGCGCCGATACTGCTACGCCCGTAGATGCTGCCACTCCTGCCGGTGCAACGACTCCCACAGGCTTGCGCAGTAGAAATGCCGCAGTTGCCGCCAGCAGCAACGCCAGCCCGCCGAGAATCCACCATTTGTACTTCGAGAGCGGGTCCGGCGTATTGATCGGCTCGCCGATGCCGCCGCCCGGCTGATTGCCGGGCGCGCCGGCTTCCTGTCCGCCATTGTCGCCTTGCTCCTCGCGTACGAACGATCCGGTGCCGGAGACCGAAAAATCGATGGTTTTGCCCGGAGCGGTGTCGCGGGTCAGAAATGTCTGCACGCTCGGGTCCTGCGGAGACGATTCAAACCCCGATCCGCTTCCGCCGGCAAATGTCATCGACTTCGGCAGCACCACCCAAACGGTCGCGGCCGGCAGCGTAACCAGAGAATGAAAGCTGTACTTGCCGCTGCTGTAAGGCAGGTTGTACTGGACCTGGAAAAGCGTCCCCTTGCCTCCTTCATCGGGTTGGATAGGGAAGTTGAAGGAGTAGTGGCCCTTCGGCCCGTCGGGATCGAGCTTCACACTGGTCGGTAAGCTGCCGGCACCTGGCCGCTGCGCCGACGCGTCGCCCATCACCGCGTCCTGAGGCAAAATCACCTCGAACGAACGCTGGCTCCACTGTGTGGTTGGCGGAGTGCTGGCGTTATGAATTTCGTATCGTTCCACCACGCGAAGCTGTCCATTGTCGGTCTCGATTCCCGTCACATGTTCGGCGATCGACACTCCGTTCACTTTGGCGGACACATCGTAGACCGAGATGTCGCCTGTTCCGCCGCCCTGTGGCGCCGGAATGAAGTACTCTGCGCCTTGGTGCGTTACACGGATCAAATACGGATTGCTACCAGGCAGATCCAGCGTGTAGCGGCCCTGCCCATTGGTAGTTGTGTTGCCGACTTCGCTCATCCCCGTCATCGGCTCGACCAGCACAACCGAATCGCCCCCCGCCGGTTTGGCGGTGGTCTTGTCGGTCACGGTACCAGTGACGGTGGCAGCTTGTACCAGCGTGCCCGCAAACAAAAGGCCCACCGCAAACATGCTTGGAAAAAAGCGTGTCAATTTCATTTCGTGTCGAACCTTCGATTCGTAATCCGAACTAATCCCTGATCCCTGTTCCCTGATCCCTCGCTTCACGCTTGCTGCAGGTACTCGATCTCGGCCAGTAACTGCGCCGTCTCGTGTTCAAGCTGTGCACGCTGCGCCTGGAAATCCTCTTCAGGATACTTGCCGGCGCGGTATTCGAAGTTCAAGTCGCGCAGGTTCTCGTAAAGCTGCTCCTTGCGCTCCAGCAGATAGTCGAGCCGCGTCTTCTCTCTTTGGCTGGCGAAAGCATTCTCCGGCCAGAACGTGTACAACACGAGCGCGAACAGGAGAAACAGTCCGGCAATCAGGCCTTGCGTTTCCGTCATGATTCAAAAACCTCCGTCGCTGCTAGTCTCGCGGCGAATGCGCTCCAGCCGCTCCCGCTCCGCAGGATCCGAACTCTCCGCCGCGACCGACGCGGCCGCCTGCGCTTTTCCGCCCAATTCGCCCCAGCGCCGGATGAGCAGAATCGTCCCCAGCAGCGCCGCCGCGAAAACCGCGAACGGAGCAATCCAGGCCACCAGGTCAAAGCCCTTCGTCGTCGGCGCGGCCAGTACCGTGGCTCCGTATTTGGCCGCAAACCCATCCAAAATCTGCTGATCGCTTTCGCCCGACGCAATCGCCGCGGTCAATTCGTTGCGCATCCGGCCTGACTCCGGGCAGCCCACGTGATTGCACTCGCCCAGTAGTTGTGCGCATCCGCAGGTACACATGAGCCGGTGGCTCAGATTATTGAAGCGCGCGCTCGCATCCGTGGCGCCGAGGGAAAAGCAGATAGCCACAGCCAGTACTGCGGTTTCCACAACTCTCGTCCTAAAAGTCAAACGCAACGGAGTTGCCATCAGTCGCCTCCCTTGAGCGCTGGAGCCATGGGCGCTGCTTGCGCCGCCGGAACGCGCAAAGCGGCGGTTGCGGGCGTCAGGCTGGGAACCAGCGCAATGAACGTGCCGAAGACGATCACCGCCAGTCCGAACCAGATCCAGCCGACCAGTGGGTTCAGGAACGCCTTGATGATGGGCTGGCCGGTGTCAGGATTCGTCCCCTCGTACACTACATAGAGATCCCACTCAGGAACCGAGTGAATCGCGACCATAGTCTGCGGCTGGCCACTGGCCAGGTAAAAGCGCTTCTCGGGCGTCATCTGGAACAGCTTCTTGCCGCCTTTGTACACGTCAAGCATCGCGTACTCGGAGTTGTAATTCAGGTTCGAGTCCTGTGTGGCGCCGACCTGCTCCAGCTTGTACGGCCCGATCTGCATCGTGCTGTGCAGGCCCATTTCACTTTCGATGCTGCGGTTAAAAGCCGAACCCGCCAGTCCAATGACGACAACCACCACTCCGATGTGGACGAGGTAGCCGCCGTAGCGGCGGGTGTTGCGTCGCGTCAGCAACCATGTTGCCGCGAACAAGTTGCGCCTCGTTTGCCGGGAAATCACACCCGCGCCGCGCAGAAACTCTGCGATGATTGCGGTCAGTACCGCCGCTGCCACGGCAAACGCCACCAGCGCGTAAAAGCTGCCTGAGTCGAGCGAGCCGTCCTTCCACGGCCGCACGCCCACCGTCAGGCAAACGATCACCGTGGTCCACAGCGCGATCACCGGCAGCACAAAATTCCGCTTAATGGCCTTGAACGATGTCGCGCGCCACGGCAGCAGCGGTCCCACGCCGGTCAGGAACACGAGAAAGAGCCCGATGGGCACAGCGACCCGGTTATAGAACGGCGCGCCCACCGTCACCTTGGTGCCCTGCACATACTCCGAGATGATGGGGAACAACGTGCCCCAGAGAATCACAAAGCAGGCCGTCAGCAGGACCAGATTATTGAAGAGAAAACTCGACTCGCGGCTCACCAGCGATTCCAGATGGTGCTCGGTCTTCAAGTGCCCTCGCTGGAGCACGTAGGTGAAGATGCAGACTGCCAGCACAATGCCCATGAAGACGACGAACCACGTCCCAATGGATGATTGCGCAAACGCGTGCACCGAACTTACGAGGCCGGCGCGGGTCAGCAGCGTGCCGAGCATCGTGAGCAGAAACGTGGAGAAGATCAGCCACACATTCCAGCTCTTCATCATGCCCTTCCGCTCCTGCATCATCACCGAGTGCAGGAAAGCAGTCCCCGTGAGCCAGGGCATAAAGCTCGCGTTCTCCACCGGGTCCCAGCCCCAGTAGCCGCCCCAGCCCAGCACGGCGTAGGCCCAGTGCATGCCGAGAAAGATGCCGCAGGTCAGAAACAGCCAGGTCACCATGGTCCAGACGCGCGTAATCCGGATCCACTTCTCGCCCGGGTAGCGCATCATCAGCGCGCCCAGCGCAAAGGCGAAGGGAACCGAGAAGCCCACATAGCCCAGGTAAAGCATGGGTGGATGAATCACCATCTCGGGATACTGGAGCAGGGGGTTGAGCCCGTTGCCGTCGTCGGGGATCGCGCCCTTGAGCAATGCGAATGGGGGCGCCGCAAAGACCAGCACGGCCAGGAAGAACACCTGAATGCCGGCCAGGATCGCCCCCGCGTAAGCGTAAAGCTTCACATCCGTCTTATGCCGCAGCCTGAGAACGAAGCCATAAGTTCCCAGCAGCCACGCCCAGAGCAGCAGCGAGCCTTCCTGGCCGCTCCACAGCGCAGCGAACTTGTACGGAATAGGCAGCGCGCGGTTGGAGTGCTCAAGGATGTAAGTGATAGAAAAGTCGTTCGTAAAGACCGACCAGACGAGTGCAAACGCAGCCCCTGTAATAGCCACAAATCCCGCGATTCCGGCCCGGCGCGCGGTGTCGGCCAGGCGCTCGGGCGATATGCGCGCTGGCTGACCGGTGGCAAGCAGCCGCAGGGCGAAAGCTCCCGCCATGAGATTGTAAGCGGCCAAAGCTAAAGCGATAAGAAGACAGAAACTACCAAAGGCGGCCATCATGGCTCCAAGATCATTCTTGCACGCGGGAAAGGGAAGCTGAGACCTCCCCGACGAAGGTATTGTCTATCCATGATAGGGGCTCTGCGTGTGATTTGGCTCACACTTAAGGTGGAGGGAGACCGTGCCGAGACGGGCGATGCAGATCAGGCTACCGCGTTCCCACGGTGCGCAAGCATCTGGGTTGTGACTGCCAGCATCTTTTCCCAGCCGACCGGCCGGGAAAGGAAGACAACATTCTCATCCGCATAGTCGGAAGGTGCGGCGCCGTTCACGCCCAGGACCAGGACAGGCAAATCAGGCATCCGGGACCGCAACTCTGCCACGAACGCCGGCCCGCCGATCCCGGGAGTGTGATGCCCCGAGATGACCAGGCCGAGCGTGCCCGCGAACTCGGGTTGTTCGATCAGGCAGAGAGCCTCTGCGGCATCGGTCACCCGGCGCACGTTGCCAAACCGCCGCCCCAAAAGTGACATCATCAAAGATGCCTGAAGGGGATCGTCGTCCACGATGAGAATGGTTGTCATTGACCCTTGGTGGCGCTTTCAACCCCGCATGACAGCGCCGAACATATTAACTAACTCGATAACTAAGATGGTGACCATGCGCCTTCGGTTGCCTGCCAGGGTGCCTTCCCGGGTTACCCAAAGAGAAATTCCTTGTCGCGGAGTTCCTTGATGCTGTCGCGCAGGCGCGCGGCCTTCTCAAACTCGAATTTTCTGGCCGCCTCGCGCATCTCGGCTTCGAGCTTTGTGATATAGGCATCGAGTTCAGCCTGGGTGGCAAACTCCGGAATCCCGGCGGTCTCCTCCTCGGCGACTTCGCCGTACTCCGCTTTGAGGATGTGGGCCAGCCCCATCTCAACCTGGCTGATGATGGACTGCGGCGTGATGCCGTTCTCCTCATTGAAAGCCCGCTGGATGACGCGGCGGCGATCGGTTTCGTCGATGGCGCGGCGCATGGAATCGGTGACTCTGTCGGCGTAAAGGATGGCTCTGCCCTGCACATGCCGTGCCGCCCGGCCCATGGTCTGGATCAGCGACCCGGCCGAGCGCAGAAAACCCTCCTTATCTGCGTCGAGTATGGCCACCAGTGACACTTCAGGCAGGTCGAGCCCCTCGCGCAGCAAATTGATTCCGATCAACACGTCGAACTCGCCCTTGCGCAGGCCGGCCAGCAGCTTCACGCGCTCCAGCGTCTCGATCTCGGAGTGCATGTAGCGGCAGCGCACACCCACCTCGGTGTAGTAGCCGGCAAGGTCTTCGGCCATGCGCTTGGTCAGCGTGGTCACCAGCACGCGCTCATTGCGCTTGGCCCGGTCGCGAATCTCCGCAAGGAGGTCGTCGATCTGGCCTTTCACCGGGCGGATTTCGACCTCAGGATCCACGAGGCCGGTCGGGCGGATCACCTGTTCGATCACGACGCCGCTCGAACGCGTCAGCTCATACGGCCCCGGTGTGGCGGAAACGTAGATCGCCTGATGGACTCGCGTCTCAAACTCCTCGAAGGTGAGCGGCCGGTTGTCCAGCGCCGAGGGCAGCCGGAAACCGTAGTCGACCAGCGTCTGCTTGCGGCTGCGGTCGCCGTGCCACATGCCATGTACCTGCGGAATCGTGGCGTGGCTCTCGTCCACGAAGAGGAGAAAATCGCGAGGGAAGTAGTCGAGCAGCGTCGGTGGCGCCTCGCCCGGCAGCCGTCCGCTGAAGTGTCGCGAGTAGTTCTCGATGCCGTGGCAGTAGCCCATGGACTTGATCATCTCGAGATCGAAGCGCGTGCGCTGATGGACCCTTTGCGCCTCGACCATCCGGCCTTCCGACTCGAGATGCGCGACCCACTCGTTCAGCTCGGCCACGATCGAGTCGATGGCCTCCGCCTTGCGTTCCGGCTCCACCACGTAATGGCTCTTGGGGTAGATTGGCAGCCGCGAATACTTCTGCTTCACCGTGCCAAAGAGCGGATCGATCTGCGCGAGGGACTCGATCTCGTCGCCAAAGAGCTCAATCCGGTATGCGCTCTCATCGTAGGTAGGAAAGATCTCAATCACATCACCGCGTACCCGGAACGTCCCGCGGCGGAAATCATGATCGTTGCGTTCGTAGAGAATCTCGACGAGCCGGCGCGTAATGTCTTTGCGGCTGATGTGCTGGCCCTTCTCGAGCAGCAGCAACATGCCGTAGTAAGCCTCCGGCGAGCCCAGGCCGTAGATGCAGCTTACCGAACTCACAATGATCGAATCGCGCCGCTCAAACAGACTGCGCGTGGCCGAGAGCCGCAGCTTGTCCAGCTCCTCGTTGATGGTGGCTTCTTTTTCGATGTAGAGGTCGCCGGCCGGAATGTAGGCCTCGGGCTGGTAGTAGTCGTAGTAGCTCACGAAGTATTCGACCGCGTTCGAAGGGAAGAACTGTTTGAACTCGTGGTAGAGCTGCGCAGCCAGCGTCTTGTTGTGCGCCAGGATCAGCGCCGGCCGGTTCGACTGCTCGATCACCTTGGCCATGGTGAACGTCTTGCCCGACCCGGTCACTCCCAGCAGCACCTGGTGCTTTTCTCCGCCCCCAAGTCCCTCAAGAAGCTGGTCGATCGCGCGTGGCTGGTCGCCCTTGGGCTCATAGGTAGTGACGAGCTGAAAGTCCATGGCTGGATTATACGGGACGAGCGAAGATAAGGCGAACAGCCCCGCACGAGCGCGACCTGTAGACTGATCCCATGGCGAAGCGGATCGGCGTGCATCTGGGGACGGCGGGCGGGGCCTCAAATGCCGTTGAGCGCGCCCAAGAGATCGGCGCCAACACCTTTCAAATTTTCTCCGCAAGCCCGCGCATGTGGCGTGCGCCCAAGATCGATCCCAAGCAGGTCGAGCGGATGCGCGAGCTGCGCGCCAAGCTCGACGTCGGCCCGTTGGTCATCCACACCGGCTATCTGATCAACATCTGTAGCCAGTCCAGCGAGATTCGCGAGAAGAGCGTGGCCGGCTTTCGCGGCGAGGTCGAGCGCGCCCTGGTCCTCGGCTCCGACTACCTCGTCCTGCATCCGGGTTCGTGGAAGGGCCTCACGCGCGACGAAGGCCTGAAGTTTGCGGCAGACTCGATCAAGCGGGCGATTGACGGGCCGCCGTGGCAGAACACCCTGCTCCATATCCTCATTGAGAACACTGCCGGGGCGGAGTTCTCGCTTGGCGGCAGCTTCGAGCAGGTGGCGGAACTGGTCGAGCGGCTCAAGAGCCACGCTCCGGTGGCTGCCTGCCTCGACACGTGCCACACGCATGTGGCCGGCTACGACATGGTGAGCGCCGAGGGTTACGGGGAGACGATGAAGCAGGCTGGGGCGACCGTGACCTTCGATGCCGTTCGCGTGTGGCACTGCAATGACGCTAAAGCCGAGCGCGGATCGAAGCTCGACCGGCACGAACACATCGGGAAGGGAACCATGGGCCTTGAGCCTTTCCGCCGCTTGCTCAACGATCCGCCGCTTTGCGCATTGCGCCTTCATCGCTGAAACGCCCGTCGATGAAGAAGGCGACGAGGAGCGAAACGTGCGCGTGCTGAAGAGGCTGGTGAAGCGGCCGGCAAAGTAACGTACTTCGCCGTTTACACTGAAAAGTGATGGCGGAAGAAAAAGAATTGCGCTACGATCCGGCGGCGATCGAGCGGAAGTGGCAGGAGCGGTGGGCTGCTGACCCCAAGCTCTACGCCGCGGAGCCGGCCACCAGCACCAAACCCAAGTACTACGTGCTGGAGATGCTGCCCTATCCCAGCGGCCAGTTGCACATGGGGCACGTGCGCAACTACACAATCGGCGATGCGCTGGCCCGGCAGATGTGGATGCGCGGATACAACGTGCTGCACCCTATGGGCTGGGACGCCTTTGGGCTGCCGGCCGAGAACGCAGCGCTCAAGAACAACACGCCGCCGCGCGAGTGGACGCTTGGCAATATCGCCGCCATGAAGCGGCAGATGCTGCGGCTGGGGTTGGGCTACGACTGGGGCACGGAAATCACCACTTGCCTGCCCGACTACTACCGCTGGAACCAGTGGTTCTTCCTGCGCATGTATGAGAAACGGCTGGCCTATCGGAAGAAGAGCAAGGTGAACTGGTGCCCGGAGTGCGCCACCGTGCTGGCCAACGAGCAAGTGATCGACGGCTGCTGCTGGCGGCATGAAGACACGAAGGTGGAGCAGCGCGACCTGGAGCAGTGGTTCCTGCGCATCACTGCATACGCCCAGGAGTTGCTCGACGGGCTGGACAAGCTCGATGGGTGGCCCGAAAAAGTGCGCACCATGCAGCGCAACTGGATTGGGCGCAGCGAGGGGACTGAGGTCGACTTTTTCCTGGCGGAAAAAGTCGACCAGGGAGTAGGGAGTAGGAGACAGGGAACAGAAAAGCAGGGAACAGGGAAAAGGCATCCGGGATCAGAACGACAGCGCATTCGCGTCTTCACCACGCGCGTGGACACGATCCTTGGCGCGACCAGTGTGCAGTTGGCGCCGGAGCATCCACTGGTTGCGTCTTTCTGCGCCGCCGATCCAGACCTGAAGGCGAAGGTTGCCGGACTGCTCGAGGAACAGAAGAAGGCGAAGGAAGCCGGCGACGTGGGCGCGATCGAAAAACACGGCGTGCCGACGGGGCGCTTCGCCATCAATCCGTATAACGGCGAGCGCGTGCCCATTTGGGTGGCGAACTACATCCTGATGGAGTACGGCACTGGCGCGATCATGAGCGTGCCCGGCCACGACGAGCGCGACTTTGAGTTTGCGACCAAGTATGGGATTGAGATTCGCAGAGTCATTCGGCCCGCCTTTGAGGTCGAGGACCCGGAAGCTCTGCCGTTCGTTTCGGAAGACGGCGTGCTGGTGAACTCCGGCGAATACAACGGCCTGAGTTGTGCTGCAGCGCAGAAGCGCCTGCAGGAAGTCGCCGAGCGCGGCAAGTTTGGGAATGCAGCGGCCACTTTCCGGCTAAAGGACTGGGGCATAAGCCGCCAGCGCTACTGGGGCACGCCGATTCCCATGATCCATTGCGAGCGCGACGGCCTGGTGCCAGTGCCCGACGAGCAGTTGCCGGTGATCTTGCCCGAGCAAATCGCAATCACGCAGCAGGGCGGCTCGCCGTTGGCGCGTATCCCGGGGTTTGTGAACACCACCTGCCCCAAGTGTGGCGGGCCAGCGCGCCGCGAGACCGACACGATGGACACGTTCGTTGACTCAAGTTGGTACTTCTACCGGTACACTGACGCGAACAACGCGAAGGCGCCCTTCGACCCGGCCACGGCGCAATACTGGTTTCCCATTGACCAATACATCGGCGGCGTGGAGCACGCAATTCTGCACTTGATCTACTCGCGCTTCTGGACCAAGGTGATGCGTGACCTGGGAATGGTGAAGAACGACGAACCGGCCCGGCGCCTCTTCACGCAGGGAATGGTCATCAAGGACGGCGCGAAGATGTCGAAGTCGAAGGGCAACGTGGTCTCGCCCGACGACATGGTGGCACGGTACGGTGCCGACGCCACGCGCATGTACGCGCTCTTTGCTGCGCCGCCCGACCGCGATCTGGACTGGCAGGAAGATGGCGTGGCCGGCGTCAGCCGCTTTTTGGGCGAGGGTGTGGCGGCTGGTGACGAAGTACTCGCCGGTGGCGCGTTCCGCCGTCACCGCGCAACACTCGTCCAAAACACAATCGAGCGGAGCTCACCTGCGCCGAAAGCTGCACCAGACCATCGCCAAGATCACGCTCGATTTTGAGGGCCGCTGGCACTTTAACACCTGCGTTGCGGCGATCATGGAACTTGTCAACGAGCTACAGGACGCGGATGCGCAATTGGTCGCCGGCGAGATCCCAGCGCCGGTTGTCCGCGAGCTGCTGCGCACGCTGGTTCTGCTGCTCGCGCCCTTCGCGCCGTTTCTCGCCGCGGAGCTGTGGGAGCAACTGGGCGAGGATGGCGCGATTCTTCGCGCGCCGTGGCCGCAGAGCGATCCAGAGCTGGCGCGGGAAGACGAGATCGAGATTCCGGTGCAGATTAATGGCAAGCTGACCGCTGTTGTGCGCGTGGCCGCCGGCGCAGATTCCAAAGCGATGGAAGCCGCTGCGCTGGCCGACGAGAAGGTGCGCAGCCGTACGGCGGGCAAAACCGTTGCGAAGGTGATTGTGGTGCCGGGCAGGGCCGTCAATCTGGTTGTGAAGTGAGGATAGGTTCCGTGGCGAACCTACACGCCAACGCTCCGGTGCGTGGAACGCAGTTGCTGGTCGAGCACATGAGCGACGTTCTCCGGCGCCCTTCGCTCATCGCCATTGAGATCGCATGGCGTTGGCTCTTCGGGATTCCGTTCCTGTTCGTCTGCTGGAAGCAGACCCAGCGGATTCTCATGGCATTTCCACCTGAGTCCTCCGTCTGGAGTTCCATCGATGCTCAGAATCCGTGGGTCGCGGCGGTGCAGCTTGCCGATGTGGCCTCGTATTACGAGGCGCCCGTGCTGGCCGTGCTTCGCTGGCTGCTGCCCGCCGCTGCGCTGGCCTGGGTGGTGGTTTCGGGTGTGGGCCGCAATCTTCTGCTGTGGCGCATGGAGGCGAATCGATCTCCGCGGCCTGCGTTCCGTCCCATCGCAATCATTGCTCTGCAGGCGGCTTGGCTGGCTCTGTTCGCTGTAACGCTCTGGGGATGGCTTCGTTGCATGCAATGGGCCGCGGCCACGCACATCACTGTGAGCAGCGAGCCGGACTTGGTCAGTTACGCGATTTGGGCGATCTTTCTTTCTCTGAGCTTCTTCACGGCGTTTGCGCTGGCAAGTTGGCCGCTGTCGATCGCGCCGCTTCTCGCCCTTCTCGAGGGGCGCTCCGTCGTTTTCCGCGCTGAGTCAAAGCCTAGCATTGGACAGGCGTCTTCACCGGCAAGCTCGCCGAGATCAACCTGGTCCTCGGCGTCGTTAAGCTGGCGCTACTTGTGGTGGCCATGGTGTTTTCTGCTGCGCCATTGCCGTTCAGCGACGAGCTGGGCGCAAGCGCCATGCACTTCGTGTGGATCGCTTCGGCCGTCTTCTTTCTCGTCGCGAACGACTTCTTTCAGGTGGTGCGGCTCAAAGCGTTTGTGGAGTTTTGGCGAATATTCAGGAGCGGCGAGAAGCAAAGGCCCTCTGGAGGAATCACTTGAGTGGCGGGCAGGAAAAGCACTGGGAGCATATCTATACCTCAAAGGCAGACGACGCGTTGAGCTGGACTCAGCGCTCTCCGGTAGTTTCTCTCGATCTGATCCAGCGGTTTGCGCGACCAGGCGCCAGCGTGGTTGATATTGGAGGCGGCTCTTCCGGATTGGCCGGTATGTTGGTACGGGAAGGATTTTCACCTTGCGCCGTTGTTGATATCTCCCCTGCCGCGCTCGACCGGGCGAGGAGTCGTCTCGATCCTTCAATCCGGACGATGATTAGCTGGTATGTTGCGGATATTCTGAGTATGCCCGCGCTGCCATCGTTCGATGTGTGGCACGATCGCGCCCTTTTTCATTTTCTGGTCGACGCTGAGCAGCGCGCCACCTATGCCGCGCTTGCTGAACGCACGGTGGCTCTGCAGGGCCTGATGGTGCTGGCGGCCTTTTCATTGGACGGCCCCGAAAAATGCAGCGGCCTGCCTGTTCAGAGATATGACGGGGCGACTCTTGCGCAACAATTCGAGCGCGGCTTTCATTTGAAGTGGGAAGGCAAAGAGGTACACGAAACGCCTTGGGGGACGACGCAGCATTTCCTTTATGTTGTACTGGAACGCCGCCCGGAGAGGGTACCCTACGCACGTCGAGCTTCAGAAGACTCTCATTCGAATGACTAGATACTTCTTCGGGTCCTCGCGCATGCCCTTGATGAGCTGCTGGGCCTGGTCCGCGGCTTGGTCCATGTGATCGTAGAGTGCGCGATTCTGCACTAACTGGCCCGCCGTGCCCTGGCCAGCATTGATGCTTTTGAGAATGTTGTCAAGGTTGGTCACTGCGTCGTCCAGCCTCCCGGCCAAGGCAGGATCCTTTGTCAGCTTGCCCAGGGTGCCGTTGCCGGAGTTGATCTGAGCCGCCAACTGGTTGATATTTGCAGCGGCGGCGTTCAGGTTGTCGTAAAGCGTTTCGTCCTTCAGCAGCTTGCCCGCGGTGCCCTTGCCGGCATCGAGATCGGTAGCGATCGCATTCAGGTGATCGGCGGCCGAGTTGAGCTTTGTGTACAGTGTGTTGTCGTTGACGAGTTGGCCTAGTGTTCCTTTCCCTTGAGCGATGGCTCCCGTAACCGTCTCGAGATCGGATGCGATGGATACGAACTTCTTGGCCAGTACAGGATCGTTGATGAGCTCGCCAGCGGTGCCGCGCTTGGTGTTCAGCGTATCAATGAGGATCTCAATCTTTTGCATTAACGTTTTGATCTCTTCAATGGAGACCTGGCTGCTGTTGATGACTGACTGAATGGTTGGCGCGCCGGACTGTTTGAGTTCGGCATTATTCGACGGCCGCGGGCCCGTTGCGTGGGCAGAGTTGATATCGACATAGGCGTCGCCCAGAACGCCGGCCGCTTGGATGGAGGCCAGCGAATCAGTGTGCAGGTCGTACAGGTATCTCTCGCCCACCTCCATGGTCACTTCGACGGGATTAGGATTTCGCTCAGGAACCACGCGCATGTGCTTGACGTTGCCAATGGTGACGCCTTCGAGCGACACAACAGCGCCGTCTTTCAGCCCGGCGGCATTGGGAAAGTAACAACGCAGCACGATCCTATGGGCGAAGAGACCGCCCGAAGAGCCGGTCATGAGAAAAATGAGTCCGATCAGCACGGCGAGGCCGGTCAGAACCAACGCCCCTACCTTGAGTTGCGACCACTGGATCTCTTTGCGGCTTGGCACTTTACTCCTCTTGCAGAACTGAGCGGGTCGACGCCTAGAGCATAGCAGAACAGGCGGTTTTAGCGCCCGTCTTCAAGCACGACGCTGGCCATGGCAACCTCAGAGGTGTGGGTGAGCGACAACGCGGAGCGGACCACTCCCAGGCGGCCTGCAATCTGTGCGGCGCGGCCGTGAAATCGCAGGCTGGGCCTTCCGCTCGGCTCGCGTACGACCTCGATCTCCAGCCAGTTCACGCCGAAGCTGATGCCGGTGCCCAGCGCCTTGGCCGCAGCTTCCTTGGCGGCAAAGCGGGCGGCAAAGCTCTCCGCCGACTTGCGCTTGCGCAGGCAATAGGCCTGCTCCGCCTTAAGATAGACACGGTCGAGGAAACGCTTGCCGTAGCGATCCACAGCGTGCTGGATGCGGCTGATTTCCACAAGGTCGATTCCGGAACCGGCGATCATCTTGAATATCAAGCTACAACATTCCCGATTCCTCGTGTTTGCCGCCAGCCGGGAAGGGCAGTCGCGCACTTGAACCGCACGCGGAAGCCATCAAGTCAATTACCGGCGCACACTCTGCCGAGTTCCTGCCAGCGCAAGGTTGTTTCAGCGGCGGTCAAACGGCGTTCGACTCCGCAACATTCTTCATTCGGTCTGGCCTGCTTCCGATAAACAGCATGTGAAGCTGAGTGCGTTCAACCAGAGCCGAAGGCAGACAACATTCGTGCCCTGGGCCATGCAGATGAAAGCAGTCTCTACCGAGGAGCCCTCGCGCCTGGTGCAGTCTCTCACCGGAGCCATCCTTGGTTGCGGCGGCTGGGTTCTGAGCCGCGGCGCAAACGACACCGGGACAGTGAACATGCTGTTCGAGTTTGAGCGGCACGCCTGCATCGATATCTACACCGTGCTGATTGCCGCGGGCGTCGAACTGAGCCAAAACGGGCACATCCGCTTCACGGAGCTCTGCCAATGCACACGCAGCCAGCTGAGCGACTGTGGCGCCGAGATCGCCAGCGTTGACCTCGAAATTCAGACGTTTCCGCCCGAGATTGTCAGCCTCAAGCAGACGTCAGGTCCGGTTTAGCCGGCGACCGCGGCTCTTCAAACGGCGGAGAAACCGTCCGCGCTTTAGCCAGCCTCGACCAACCCATACCGCCGCTGCCACGCTTCCTTCAGCCGCGCCCATACGCGCGCGCGCTCGATTTCAGTGACCGCAGGATCGGGATGACTGACAAAACGAGCCGCCTCCTGCTTGGCTAATTCCAACAATTGCCGGTCCCGCAAGAGATTCGCCACGCGAAACTCCGGCAGACCCGCCTGACGCGTGCCGAAGAACTCACCCGGCCCACGCATGGAAAGATCCAGCTCGGCCAACTCGAAGCCATCCTGCGAACTCACCACGGCGTTCAGGCGCTCCTCGGCCAGCTCAGTCACGCGCTCGCCCGTCATCAGAATGCAGTAGCTCTTCGCCGCGCCGCGCCCCACGCGTCCTCGAAGCTGATGCAATTGTGCCAATCCGAACCGCTCCGAATGATCCACAACCATGACCGTCGCATTGGCGACATCGACACCGACCTCGATCACCGTAGTTGACACCAGCACATCGATCTCGCCACGCTGGAAACGCCGCATGATGACCTCTTTTTCGTCGGCGTCCAACCGCCCGTGCAGCAGCCCGACTCGCAGGCCGGCCAGCGGCCCTGTCCGCAGTTTTTCGTGCATCTCAACCGCCGACCTGAGGCTCGACTTGGCGCTCGGACTCGCCTCTTGCGCAGACGTTGGAAACAGCTCCGGGGTCCGGGTTCTGCGGACTGCCTTTTTTGCAGATGGAGCTTGAGACCAGATTCCCGCTGCCGGCTCGTCGCGTGGGAAATCGAGCTCCGGCTGATCATCCTTCGTCCCTTCGATGACCGGGTAGACGATATACGCCTGCCGCCCTTGCGCCACCTGTTTGCGCACGAAATCCCACACCTCTTCCGCTCGCTCGCCTGGAACGCGACGCGTGACGATAGGCAGTCGCCCCGGGGGCATCTCGTCCAGCACGCTCAAGTCCAGATCGCCGTAGAGCGACAGCGCCAATGTGCGCGGAATGGGCGTGGCCGTCATGACCAGGACATCGGGCTCGGGCTGGTTGGGCTTCTTCATCAGCTTGAAGCGCTGCAGGACGCCGAAGCGGTGTTGCTCGTCGACGACGACCAGTCCAAGCCGGTCGAACTCCACCTTCTCTTCGATGAGCGCGTGTGTTCCGATGATCAGGTTGGCCTCGCCATGATTGATCAGCCCGCGATTGTAGCGTTTGCGGTCGTCGTCCAGCGATCCGGTGAGCAGGACGATGCGCGGCTTGCGGCTTGACCGCTCCAGCAGTTTGCGCGCCGCCAGAAAATGCTGCGTGGCCAGAATCTCAGTGGGCGCCATCAGCGCGGCCTGGTAGCCGTTTTCCATGGCCACGATCATGGCCTGAAACGCGACAATTGTCTTGCCTGAGCCGACATCGCCCTGTAGCAGCCGCCGCATGGGATTGGGCGCGCGCATGTCCGTCACAATCTCGCCCAACGACCGCTTTTGCGCCGCTGTGGGATGAAAGGGAAGTACTTCGCGGATGGCCTCGCGCATCTTGTCGCTGGTGGCGAACGCAATGCCCTTGCGCTCCTTCATGCGCCGCCGTTTCAGCTCCAGTCCCAGTTCCAGGAAGAATAGCTCTTCGAAGATCAATCGCCGGTGAGCCGAGGTCGAGGCGCTTTGCAACTCCGCGAATGGCGTTCCCTCCGGCGGAAAATGCACCTCACGGAGCGCAGTTTCGCGGTCCGGAAAGTCCAGCCGTTCGAGCATCGTGCGCGGCAGGCACTCCGGCACCACACCGCGCATCCCTTCAAGCAGATTGAAGATCACCTTGCGCTGCCACCGCGAAGCCAGACGGCTCCCGCCCAGCGACTCGTACACCGGCGTGATCCTGCCCACCTCAAGCAGCCGCGTCTCCGCATCGTCGGTCGCGTCCGGCAGGATCTCGAATTGCGGCTGGATCATCTTGAAGTTGCTCGTCGACCGGGACGGCTCGACCTTGCCATACACCGCCACCGTCTGCCCCGCATGGAACTTGCCGTCCAGGTAGGCCGCGTGGAACCAGAGGCACTTCATCGCGAACCGGCCCTGGCCGAGTGTGATCTCGTAGATCGGACCTCGCCGTGTCCGCATCAGCGTCGCCCCGCGCACCTCGGCGATCACGCTCGCCACCTCGCCCGGCCTTAGTTCGTCAAGGCTGCGCGGGTTCTGCCGGTCCTCATAGCGAAAGGGAAGGTGATAGAGCAGGTCTTCGGCCGTCTGGATGCCTTTTTCGGCCAGCATCTCCGATACGCGCGGTCCCACGCCGCGCACAAACTGCACCTGATCGCCGAGGCTAGTCACATCTGGATGCTAAATGCCGCCGGTCGGCCGGACAAAAGGAATCAGCATGGGATTGGTTGCACGACGCGTGCTCCAAAGAGCACGACGCTGTGCCTTCTGGGTCGTGTGGCAGAGGAATCCCAATTCGCTGTTTTGAAAGGGCACGACTTCAGTCGTGCCGAAAGGCCCAGGGAAAATGAGGGGTTTTAACCCCTGAGGGACGTTCTTCCAGTCGGCAGAGAAGATTTATTCAACCAACGCTAGTCAATCGCTGGCTTCGGCTTCTCGTTGAGCCCTTTGAGAAGCTTGTCGAACTCCCTTTGGTAAGCGTTTTGGTCCGTCTTCCATTTAGTGAAATTCGGGATATGGTACTCGCGGATTTCACGTGTCGAGTCCTTGCCAATGTCGGAGTCAAAATATTCCCACGCCTTGATCCTTTTGAACGGACAAAGGGCAATAGGGAAAAGAACCTCCTTGTTCTGCTCTTTCTCTCGCTTGCGCGCGATTGCGATTTCAGTTCTCACCCATTCGCTCTCCATGCTGGCCGCCGAAAGGATGAGCAACAGCTTGTCGTACATGCGGATGGCTTCGTCGATTTGTCTGCGAGTCTTCTTGCCGCCGAGCAACTCGTGAGGAGCGAACCAGCAGCGCACACCCTTGGCCTGCAGGTCGGCATAGAGCCGGTCGGCGAACGCCTGATCCTTCGCCGAGTAGCTGATGAATAGGGAGTAGAACTCAATGCCGGTCCCGACCAGGGAGGCCATGTACTCGATAAAGTTCTCGGGAACGCCAGCCCGGCGCAAGAAAATGTGTGGAATTCTGCCTTTGGACTTGTAGATCGTGTCAATGCCGATGGTGGAGGGTGCGACGTGTTTGACCGTCCCGAACCCGCGTGCTTGGCTCAAATCGACGTTAGTAAATGCTGCTAACCAGAGCCTAGCTCCGCTGAAGTCCGTTCCGTTAAGACCGCTGGCGGAGATGCTCGCTCCCGCCAGATCAGCACCGCCAAGGTTCGCTTCGCTCAGATCTACCATATTCAGTTTCGACCAGATGAACTGCGCTCTTCGAAGATCCGCACCGCGGAGCTCAGTCATGAAAAGGTCCGCGCCGTTGAAGCTCGCCCCGATTAAGTGAGCACCGTTGAGGTGCGCCCTGTTGAGATCCGCATTGCTAAAGTCCACGCCGTCGAGGACCGCCCTATTGAGGTACGCCCTTCGAAGGTCCGGAGCAACCCGCCTATTCCGCCTCCGCCATCGATTCCACGCCTTGACGCCCTCTCTCAGGATGGCAAGATGTTCTGGGTTGGCCATGACTCCAGTATGCCAGTACAGTGGCGGAGTACCGAAGCCGCGATCGCTTTGGACGCTTCAGTCTGGTGGGAACCGGTGGCGAACGGAAGGAGTCAGGACGAAGAGGGACTGGGCTTGCCATGGAGGGCCTTGAGGAGCCTGTCGAATGCCTTCCGGTAGACGTCAGGATCGCTCCAGTTGCTGAAATCGGGGATAAAGTACTCGCGGATCTCGCGTGCCGAGTCCTTGCCAATATCGGAATCAAAATACTGCCATTTCCGTATCGTCTCGAAGGGGCAGAGGCCGACGGGAAACAAGACCTCTCTCTTCTGCTCGACCTCACGCTTGCGCGCAATGGCGATTTCCGTCCTCACCCACTCGCTCGCCATGCTGGCCTCGGAGAGGATGAGCAGCAATTTGTCATAAACGCGAATGGCTTCGTCGATTTGCCGGTAGACCTTCCTGCCGCCGCGCAATTCGTGGGGAGCGAACCAGCAGCGGACGCCTTTGTCCTGCAGGTCGGCGTGAAGACGCTCGGCAAACCCCTGATCCTTGGTCGAATAACTGATGAACAATGAATAGAACTCGATGCCCGTACCGACCAGCGCAGCCATGTACTCGATGAAGTTGTCTGGCACGCCGCATCCGCGCAGGAAGCTGTGTGGGATTTTGCCTTTGGATTTGTAAATTGTGTTGATGTCGATTGGGGAGGGGCCGGCGTGCTTCACGGTTTCCAATCCCGACGCATGGCTCAAATCAACGTCGCGGAATTCAGTGCCTCCAATCGTAGCATTGGTGAGATCGACCTCGCTCAGGTTAACACCGACGAAGCGGGCCAATTTGAGATCCGCGCCGGTGAGATCTGCGTTGCTGAGATTGGCGTACCTAAGGTCTGTCAAAATGAGCTGGGCCATTGCAAGGGTGGCCCTCTTGAGAGTCGCCCGGCCGAGGTCGGCTGAGTTGAGGGTTGCTTCAGTCAGACTCGCTCCGCTGAGGTCAACATTAAAGAGACTCGCATTGTTGAGGTTTGCCCTGCCAAGGTTCGCGTCGCGAAGGTCCGCCGTGTTGAGATACGCCCCGCCGAGGTCCGCCCTGCTGAGGTTCGCCCTGAAGAGATTCGCCCCGCTGAGGTCCGCTCTAGTTAGATCCTTCCCGCGAAGGTCCGCTACCGAGAGCTCCGGTGTGAGCTTGGGATTGTCCTTCCGCCATTCATTCCACGCAGCGACGCCTTTTTTCAGGATCGCAAGATGCTTGCGGTTGGCCATGAACTCAGTATTTCAGCACCGAATCGGAGACGCCGAAAAAAGTTGCTCCCCTTTTCGTCGAAATCTTGGGCGCGCGAGAATCTCAGCGTGCCCTACAGTGCGCCATTCGCGACCCGGCCTCAGCTAAACCCCAGCACCGGGTGCGGCACGTATGGCTCTTCGAGCGCCCTCATCTCCTCCGCCGTCAGCCGCACCGACAGCGCAGCCACCGCGTCTTCCAGATGGTGCGGCTTACTCGCGCCCACAATCGGCGCCGTCACGCCCGGCTTGGCGAGCAGCCATGCAAGAGCCACCTTCGCGTGGGGAATTCCACGTTTCTCGGCGACCTCACCCAGCCGGTCGACAACCTTGCGGTCGGCCTCCTCCGTATTTGTGTACAGAAACTTGCCAAATCCGTCGGTCTTGGAGCGCAGCGTCGTCTCCGCCTTCCAGGCTCGCGTCAGTCGCCCCCTCGCCAGCGGGCTCCAGGGAATCACGGCGACGCCCTCCGCCTGGCATAGCCCAATCATCTCGCGCTCCTCCTCGCGATAGAGCAGGTTATAGTGGTTCTGCATGGAGACGAAGCGCGTCCATCCATGCCGGTCCGCCAGATACAGCGCCTTGGCAAACTGCCACGCATACATCGACGAAGCGCCGATATACCGCACCTTTCCCGCCTTCACAACGTCATGCAGAGCTTCCAGCGTCTCCTCGATGGGCGTCTCATAGTCCCATCGATGAATCTGGTAAAGGTCCACGTAGTCTGTCCCCAGGCGTCTCAGGCTCTCGTCTAGTTCGAAGAGGATCGCCTTGCGCGAAAGGCCGCGCCCGTTCGGCTCGTCGCGCATCAGGCCCTGTACCTTGGTCGCGATGACGACAGCTTCGCGCCGCGCGTTCGCCCTCAGGAACCGGCCCAGCACCGCCTCGCTTTCGCCACTCGAGTAAACATTGGCGGTATCGAAGAAATTGATGCCCAGATCGAGAGCCTGGCGCAGGAACGGCTGGCTGTCGGCTTCGTTCAGCGTCCACGCATGGCGTCCCGGCATCGGTTTCCCTTGAGCCGGGCTGCCGTAGGTCATGCATCCAAGGCAAATGCGCGAAACTTTCAGTCCGGTATGGCCAAGTTTGACGTATTCCATCGCGTCTCCTGTTTCAAGTTTAGTTCGCCGCGCAGTCTTGGCTCACTCCATCCGGTGCGATGGTCCGAAGAAGGCAGCACCCCATCTTCATCCGTTAGGGGAATCGCATGGATCATCGAAGATGTGCGGATTCCCGGGGCATAGCACTTTCGTGCCTTGCGTCCCTGCAACAAAAGTGATTCGATTTCTCCTGTGCGAACCTCGGCAGACAACTTCTGCTTCCGTGCGAAGGTCTAATATTGCATGAGGAAGGGGAGGGTGTGCGCGCTCGACCTCTCACTTAGGCTCCTGGGCTTACGAGAGGAAGGGTTGGTATGTCTAACGGATAGTAGACGAGACGGACAGCCAGAAAGGCGCGGGACGAATTGAGTAAGAGGACGGCAGTGACGACGGAGCGGCAAAAGCACCCCTCGCATCCCACGGGTCGACGCTTCAAATCCAATTCGCTGCGGCAGCGGCCGGCGCGGCTTGTGGCTGCAGCCGTGGTTCCAGCTCTGTTTGTGCTGGCGGGCTGCGGCGGATCGTCGTCTGGCGGCCAGAACGACACATTCTCTGTGTCGCCCGGGACGGCAAACATCGACACCAATTGCACCGGCTGCAACAACACGAATTCATCGGGCGGTGCCGTGGAGCAGCTCACGGCCACGCTCAGCACAGGAAGTGCTGCCCCCGTAACATGGTCGGTAAGCGGAGGAGACGCGAACTCCGGGGCCGGAAGCATCACGAGCAACGGCCAATACTCCCCGCCCCTCTACCTGACCGCAAACAGTGTGCAGGTGACGGTGACGGCCACGCTTACGTCCGGTTCCGGCGCCGGCTCGAAACAAAGCGCAACTGTGACGGTCACGCCGGGTTTCCTCGAGCCGCTCTCCCCTGAAAACGCCGCCGTGGGCGCGAGCGGCCAGGTGAACATCACCGGCTACATCGCCGAAGCCGGTGGCTCAACCGGCATCAACTACACGATGTCGAGCAGCGCCACCGGAAGCAGCGGCGGAGTGGGATCGGTGGGCTCGCCAAACTGCGTGCGCAGCTCGAATGCGTTCACGCATTGCTCTGTCACCTACACGGCGCCCTCTGCGGTTACCTCCGCCACTACCACTTACGTGGTCGGCACTGTCGGCAGTTCGTCCTCAAAAACCGCAACCGAGCTGCTGATCAACACCGCTGGAATCTCCAGCAACCCGACCAGCCATCAGGTCCCACTGGGCCCGGCCCTGCTCGGCTCCTCCGGCGGCAGCAACAACGACTACGACACGGTAGTTCAAGAATGGGAAGACCTATATTACGGATTGCTGCGGCGGCACGCTCGGCGCGTTGATCCAGAACAGCAGCGGCACGCAGTACCTGCTCAGTTGTAACCACGTGCTGGCGCGCAGCGATCAGGCCAGCGTTGGCGAAAGCATCGTCCAGCCCGGTCTCATCGATGACAATTGCACGCCCTACGGACAACAGGGCGCCGCGTCAACGCCGGTGGGATTCTTGACCGCCTGGCTTCCGCTCAGTTCCGCCTCGACAAATGCCGACGCGGCCATCGCTCAGGTCAACTCCGGCGCGGTGAACACGAGCGGCGCCATCATGGAATTGGGAACGTTACAGGGAGACGGTTTGCTCGCCGCCGCACCTCCGGGAACCTCTTCGACCCACGGCCAGGGCGAAAACGGGACCGTCAATATGGTCGTCGCCAAAAGCGGCCGAACGACCGGCCTCACCTGCGGCAACATCTCCGCGATCGACCTCAATGTCGCGGTGGGATATTTCAGAAACTGCGCTGAAACCGAGTCTTATCTAACCAAGACCTACACCAACCAGATCATGATCGAGGGCAACGAGTTCAGCGACGCGGGCGACTCCGGATCGCTGGTGGTGGATGCCAGCAATGCTGAGCCTGTGGGGTTGTTCTTCGCTGGCGGCGTCACTTCGACGGGTGTGACCGAGGGGGTAGCCAATCCCGTAACTACTGTGCTTACCGAGCTCAGCGCCCAGCAGGGAACTACCTACACGTTTGTCGGCACATCCGACCACCCCGTCAGTTGCCTGAATTACTCGAATGGCACAGCGACAGCGGCGCAGGCCATCACGCTCACCAGCTCGCAAACCGCGTTCGCCCAGCAGGCGCTCACTCAGGCGCGCATGTTGATCAATCCCTCAGCAGGAATCCTGGGTGCGGCTGTGGGCAAAAGCAGCGACCACGCCGGGGAGGCAACCGTCATTCTCTATGTCAACCAGAATGCGGATGTCGCCGTGCCGCAGACAGTCAACGGCGTGCGCACGGTAGCGATTCCCACTACGGCGGAGGCAGTGGCTGCGGGCGCGGCGCCGCAGTATCCAGCGCAGGAGAGCGCTCCTCAGGCTCTGGCGCCTGGCGTGCTCAGCCAGGCCGTTGCCCTCAAGCAGCAGGCGGCGGAAAACCTGATGAAGCAGAATCCGGCGTTCTTTGGCGTCGGCGTCGGTCAGAGCTTCGACAATCCCAGGGAAGCGGCGCTGGTGATTCTTGTCGACCGCAGACAGGTTCCTGCCAATCTGCCCGCCACCATCAACGGCTTGCGCACGCGGTACATCGTCATGGACCGGCTGCACGTCACGCGCTCTTATCTGGATGGACCGGTCAGGCAGCAGAGCCACTGCATGGCGCATTCACCTGACCGCCAGCCGGACGCACTCGACCTCGTTAATCAACACAGATTGCCGGGCCTGAATCTGTTCTGACTTCGCATCTGCTCTCGGCGAACAACTCGTCTCTGACTCAGTCCACAGGGCGGGCTTTGCCATTCTTCAGGCTCTCGTCGATGATGGACCTGACCTTCTCATGGTTTTCTTGCGCCATGCGGCCCATCTCAACACCCAGTTTCCCCATCTCCTCCCCGAACTTGCCCTGCTCCTGGCCGAACTTCGCCATTTCGCCATTTATGCTCAGATCCATGTTGACCCTGACTTCTGCCTCCATCACATGGCGCTGCATCGCCGAAATCTCGCGTTGAAGCTCCTGCAGTTGCTCACGGGAAATTGTGCCCCCCTGCTTGTCTTTCAGGCTCGCCACCGATGCGTCCAGTGCCGCGATCTCCTTCGATAGGTCAGGCGTGGGAATGTTGGCCGCGGTCTCACGTGCCTTGCGGGCCGCTTCTCGCGCCTGCCTGCCCGCATCGCGCATCTGTTCTCCCAACGCTCGCATCTGGGCACTCAGCGCTTCTCTCGATTTGTCCATCGCCTCAATCTGGCTCACGATCTCTGGATCGTCGACAATGTAGGACTTTCCTTCGTGGCGAAACAGGAGGAAGTGCCCATGAGCCTTGCTGCGCGCCTTGTCAACCTCGGCCGCGCCGTCAGGGCCCCAGTTGCCGCAGAATCGGGTCTGGCTTCCAGGGTCGCCTACGATTGCATAGGCGTCGCCATCTCCCCAGCAGGATTTGTGGCCTCCGTAGGCGTTGGCATACAAGCCTGCAATTTCCGGTATCGGCGGGATGTGGACGTCAACGTTGATCGGCGGTATCGGCGGAATCACCGGCAATACAGGCATCGGGGGAATCTCAGGCATGGATTCCTGAGGGGCGCCTGCCGGAGCTGGAGGCGCAGGCGGTGGGGACTGCGGTTCAGACGCCGGGCCAGGGCTGGGAGCTGCGGACGGCGGCATGGGCGGCGCCAGCGCCGGTTCCGGTTGCGGCTCTGCTGCCTGCGGCGCCTGTCCCGAACCAGAGTCGCTCACGTGAGCCGGCTGGGGATTCGATTGCCCCGTCAAAGCTGATTGGGAGGAGTCCATCTGTTGTGGTGTTACGGCAGCCTGCACGCGAACCATCGCTGTAGCAACGATGAGCACTGCGGGAACCAATAGGGTCAGTAGAGCGCGCCGCCCTCCCGCAAAGCCCAGACGGAAGCTCGAGTCGTTCAGCAAGCGTTCGATGCGATGAGAAAGATTGTTCGAGTGTGCCATGGCAACTCCAGTGAGGGTTGGGCGCGGCAGAGCCGCGAATTCAAGCAGTAGCCCGGCATAGGCTGACGGGCTGGTGGCGGCGTTAAGGCCGGCTCGGTCGCTGATGGCCTCGCCCAGCTCAGAGAGCTTGTGCTTGAGCCACCAGCCCAGCGGGCTGAACCAGGTGAGCGCGGTATAGAGACCCGCCAGGAACTGCAGATAAAAGTCGCGCTGGCGGATGTGAGAGTGCTCGTGAGCCAGGACCACGCGCAGCTTCTCCTCGTCCCATTCCACATAGTCCGCCGGCAACAGGATGCCCGAGCCGATGTTGACCGGCGAAGCGATCCGCGAGCTCCAGCACACACAGACGGAACCGGGGAGGTCAACGTGTTCCAGGGCTTCGACAGGCTTGGCTCCAATCCACAGCCAAAGCGAAGACCCCAGCCCCCAAAGCAGCCGCGACAACAGCGTGGCGCACACGCCGAGGTAGAGAATCCAGCCCATGGCGAGCCAGCGCCGGGAGCCGCCCGTCGCAGCAGGCTTGCTCGCAGATTGAGCCGCAGCAGGGGCCCGCGCCGGTACTGTCTCAACCTCGGAGCTTGGCGGCGCCTGAAACCCGGCGGCAGGGATCACTGGTGCAGGGAAGCGCTCTTCCGGCTCAGGGACCGGCTGTTGCATCATCTCCGGCCCACTCATCTGCGAAGTGGAGACCGCGGGCGCAGGCGCAGCGGGCGGTTTGGCATCCATTATTCTTGTCCACGATGCCGTGGGCAGCTTTACTGAAGCCCATGCGGGGAGCCACTGCGAGCGCATCAACAGTGGCATGGCCAGAGCAGCAATCAGCAGAAGGCCCCACGCAGCCTTCTGTGCCAGCAGGTTCTTCACACGCAAAAGGCGCAGTCCGGTCCAAACTGAGAGCGCCGCTACCAGCGCGCGCAATGTGGCTTCAAGCAACACGGGCAACAGGGATGGAATCACGGCTTTCCCTCCTTCTTGCGGGCGGCTTTTGCAGCGCTGGCATTGTCTTGAGCTGCGGCAATTCGCTCGGCGAGGCGTTGCAGTTCGGCGCGGCCCAGAACCTTCGAGTCCACCATGCCTACAAGCAGCGCTTCCACTGAGCCCTCGCAAAACCAATCCACGATGCGCTTCACGGCGCGGCCAGCTACGCGCTGCCGCGATTCGGCCGGCTGGTAGAGAAAGGTGCGGTCTTCAACTGTGTGGGCCAGGTAGCCCTTCTCTTCAAGCCGGCGCAACACGGTGCGAATGGTTGAGTCCTTGAGCGGACGGCCGAGCTCCTCGCGCACTTGTTCCGCGGTGAGTGTTCCCTTGCGCCAGATGATGAGCAGGATGCTTCGTTCGAGTTCACCCAATTCGCTCGGGTCATGATCCCACTGAGTGTTACGCCCCATAGTGTTACTCACTGTAACACACAAAACATGCTCAGTGTCAAGCCTCTTAGCAAAAAAATCTTCCGGCAGGCGATGACCGGCGAGAAGTCATTGAAAAGGAAAGGGCAGCGGCGCAATGGATGTCTTGAGCCGACGCCGGCCTCAACTTCGGGAACACTTCCTCGAGCTGACTTGTCTGAGAGGCCGCGGCTCTGTCTCTCTATCCAACTGTGAGCTCAGAGTTGTCGGGCAAGAAGATCTCAAAGACGGTTCCGGAGCTCTTTTTTGCGGCTGCAGGCTCGGATGACACTGCGTTGCTGCGCACACGCACCAATCCGTGGTGCTTCAGGATGATCTCGTGGCTTACCCAAAGCCCCAAACCGGTCCCCATCACTTCCTTCGTAGTGAAGAAGGCCTCGAAGATGTGCTCGCGTACGTCCGGCTCCATGCCGGCGCCAGTGTCGGCAATGGCAAACCGGATCCCTGATTGCGCGGGGTTCTTCCAATCATGCGAGCGCCTGGCTCGTACCACCAGCCGGCCGCCGTTGCTGCTCGCGTCAAGCGAGTTGCCCACCAGGTTTGCGAAGACCTGGCGGATCTCTCCGGCAAAGCAGAACAGCGTGAGCCCGGCGTCGTAGTCGCGTTCCACATGAAGATCGAGTGCATGAATGCGGCTTTGATACAGATTAAGGACCGAATCCAACAACTCCGCCAGAGTGGCGCGCGCGGGCTGTGTTGGTTGGCGATAGAAGCGCAGCGTCTGTTGCGTGATCTCTGCGATGCGGCGCACTTCGTACTCGGCCATGGTCACGTACTGCTGCGCGGCTTCCGGAAGCTCACTCGAGTTGCGCAGCAGAAAGAGCAGGTTGGTGATGGCTTCGAGCGGATTGTTGATCTCGTGCGCGATGGAAGCGGCCAGGCGCCCGGTCACCGCGAGCTTCTCGCTCCTGCGTAGCGCCTCTTCGCTGCGCTTGCGATCGCTCGCGTCGAGCGCAATGATCCCCACCCAGCGCACCTGATTCGGCGTGGTGCGGACGGGGTAGGCGCTGATCAGCCAGGTCCACGGCCGCCGGGCTTTGCCCCCTTCGCCATTCAGCTCCAGGTTCCGCACTGGCTCTTCACTGGAAAAGACACGTTGCACCGCGCCCTCCATCTCCTTGGCCACGGCTTTCGGCAGCAAATCCGGCAGGGTGCGGCCCAGATGGCGGCTGACGGCGACTCCCGTGAGGTCCGCGAAGATCTGGTTCACGCGCACGAAGCGGCCATTGCGGTCGACGAATGCCAGTCCAATGGGCGCGTTGGCAAGCATCGAATCGAGCAGCGAAAGCGTGTCATTCAGTCCCGCCCGCTGCTCAGCCAGCGAGGCAACCATACGGTTGAAGGTCTCAATCAAGTCGCCGATCTCGTTGTGAACGGGGACCGGCAGCGGAAAACGGCTGCCGTCTTCCGGTGAAGTCATCAGGGCGGTGGCGCCATGGTGCAGCAGCCCCAGTGGCCGCGTAATAGCACGCCCCATCAGCAGCACCAGCAGCGCCGAAGCCGCGACCCAGATGGCGCCGAAAATCATGGTACTGCGGAGGATTGAGTCGAGCTGTTCGTGCATCCAGCGCTTATCGAATGCGACCCACGCAAATCCGCGCAAGGTGTCCGCGGTGTAAATCGGATATGCGCATTCCCAACGATCGCCGGCAAGCGTGAGGCAATTCGATGCGTCGGGTTTTATGGCCGGAATCTCGACCAACTCGGCCGCCTCGAGCGAAGTCTCATCTGCTTCGCCTTTGCTGATGAACAGAACGTTCCCGGCCGGGTCAGTGACCTTGGCCAAGGCGACTGTCGGCGCATCGCCCATCATTTTCACTGACAGGCCGACCCAACCAGGCCGCTCTTGCTGGAGCGCTTCGCTGGACTGCAGCGCCAGCGACATTGCCTCATATGCCAGGCGCTTGTGGGCGCGATCGTAGGTTTCATGCGTCTGCTGGCGGACCAGCAGCAGCGCGAACAAGCCAATGGAGAGCATCTCCAGCAGCAGCAAACCGACCAGCATTTGCCAGCGAATCGATCGAGGCCACCAGCTCATGCGCAACGATCCACCCCCAAAGGAAGATCAGCAGCTTTACAGCAGTTTCGGAAATGGTGTTCCGCACTCACGAAATTCAAGGCGGCGCGACCAGCAGGGAGCGACGACCTTGGCGAACGGATGGACCGCACACAGTATCTCCGAAACTGCTCTAGTCTATCGGATTGCCTGTGGCAACCGCGTCGCGCGCCTCGTCCAGTGGCTTTGCCTTTGCGGTCAGTGACGCGGCGATCTGCCGTCCGTGAAAGCGTCCGTTCTCTATGAATATCTCGTTGGTTCGCGAGCCGGCTACGATCACTCCGGCCAGATAGATGCCGGGCACATTGCTTTCCAGCGTTTCGGGATCGCAGACGGGCAACCGGTCCTGCCCCTCGAAACGCACGCCGAGCCGCTCAAGAAATGCAAAATCGGGATGGTATCCGGTCATGGCGAAGACAAAATCGTTGGGCAGGACCTCGCGGCCTGCGGGGGTTTCGATCACCACGACGTCGGGCGTAATCTCCACAACATGCGATGAGAAGAATGCCTTGATCTCGCCGTCTTTGATGCGGTTTTCGATGTCCGGCTTGATCCAGTACTTCACGTGTGGCGGAATCTCCGGTCCGCGGTAGACGAGCGTGACGCGCGCACCGCTCCGCCACAGTTCGAGGGCAGCGATGGCAGCGGAGTTTTTGCCGCCAATGACCACTACGTCCATCTCGAAATAGGGGTGGGGGTCGTAGTAGTAGTGGTGGACTTTGCTGAGGGTCTCGCCGGGAATGCCCATCCAATTGGGCAAGTCATAGTAGCCGGTGGAGATGGCCAGTTTGCGTGCTTCGATTGCTCCCGGCCGGCCGAAACGATCGGTGGTGTGCACGGTAAAGGCGCCGTCGCTCCCTGTCACACTCTCTACGCGGTGGTACTGGCGCACGTCCAGGCGGTAGTAGGCCGCCACCTGGCGGTAGTACTCGAGCGCCTCGCTGCGCGTGGGCTTGGCATTGGGGCTGGGGAAGGGGATGCCGCCGATCTCGAGGCGCTCCGAGGTGGTGAAGAAGGTCATGTGCACGGGATAGTGAAAGATGGAATTGCAAACGCAGCCCTTATCCACCAGCACCACGCGAAAACCCGCCTTTTGCGCCTCGATGGCGCAAGCCAGCCCGGTTGGCCCCGCGCCCACAACAAGGAGATCGAAGACGGAATCCTGTACCGAATCCAATGGCTGGTTGCTCATGCTTCTAGATTAGGCTACGGCGGGCACTTGACGGAAAGCGCATCCTCATCTGACAAAAGAGCTCCAGCCGCAGCCGGAGCTCTTTGTGGCCGATCTGGGGATTCCGGCGTGCCTACGCGAGCGCAGGCGCCGGTTCCATGATGGAAACCGCGGGCGCCTCGGCCTGGACCGTGGCTGGGGCAGGTGCTGGCGCTGCTGCCGGCTGAGACTGCGCATGAGCCGTGCGCGTCAGCCGATGGACAAAATGGTAGGGCGGCCATGGGCCCGAGAGCTGCATCTGGCACTCCCGCATCACGGCGCTGGTGGTGACAAATTTGTTCTGGTATCGCTCTACGCACTTGCGGTCGATGAGGTGCGCGATATCCAGCATCATCTTGCCGTTTTCCATTAGCCGGCAGCTCACTTCCTCGTCGAGAGGAATAAACAGCCTGTGCATCTGGAAACTCACAGCCCGGGCCCGAGTCTGCCGCTCACGCGCACGCGAGGCGTTCTCCCGCAGATTGCTCAGATATTCGCGCCCCACGCCTTCGGCGTTAAGGTGCTTTTCCACCTCGCGCCCGCAGCAGTCGTCGACGAAGATCTTCAGATGCATCTCCGTCTTGCCGCGCAGCTTGTCGATATTGCCAAGAAACTGCCGCTGATTGGAGCGGACAGACTTGCGCAGCGACTCGTCGTCGCTGAACACCGTGCCAAAGCGGAAAGGAAGCACCGTGGAGTGCTGAAAACAATCCGCAATCACGCGCGCGTGGTCGACACCTGATCGTTGATTGAGGGCTTCCTGGGGGTTGTGCTCACTCACGATCACCGCGAGATCGCTTGCTGGGTAAAGAAAAACCTGATTGCCACTGACTCCAAAGACCGCTTCCATGGGAACCGGTTTACGATGACGTGCTAATGCCGGAAATGCTTGTTTTTCACCGATGCAGTAGGCATACCATGCCATGGCGAGACACTCCGTCCGCGTGCGCCGCAACTCTGAAGCGCCGCTGGTTGATGAAGCTCTGTGAACTTGGGAACAACTGCATGCATAGTGGATCGAAGAAGGGACCGTGTTCGCGGCCTCACGAAACTACCCGGAATACTAGTCTTCTGAAAATACGACTGGCAACACCCACTGGGGTAAAGTTGGCCACGCTGTGCGAGTTGTGCAAAAGTTGTATTGATAACACCGTATCGCCTATTGATGGAATGGAACTTGTGCGCTGGCTCACCCTAAGGACACCAGAAGCTGTGGTATCGCCTCTCAAACACCCCGTGAAAAACGCGACAGACGACACCCCCATGGGAACGCGCAATTCGGGGCCGGTTTTTCCACAGGCAACTCTTGTGGCTGATCCGTTTCTTCGGCCACGCCCTATCCGTCCTGGTGCGACATCGATGGCAGGCAGCGAACTCTAGTAGACTCAACGGCAGAATGTCTGCTTCCTCTCGCTTCCTTCACCGTTGCCCGTCCGGTCTTGTTCCCGCCGCGCTCCTGGCCGCCCTATTGGCAGGAGCAACCTCAACTTCAGCTGTGACCGCAGCCCAAGGCACCCATCTGTGGCTACAGTCGCAGATGGAAGAGTTTGAAAAGGGCACTCCCGCAGGGGTTTCGATTGAGAGTGACGGTCATCTGCGACAGGGCCCCGGACTGACTGAGCTGCTCACCACACCATCGACATTCGTGTGGTCATTGGCAGTCGACAAGAATGGCCGCATCTTCGCCGGCACCGGCTCGCCTGCCGCAGTGCTGCGCTTAAGCCAGCAGCAGGACCAAAAGCCGTTCACGCTCTTTGAGACCAAGGATCTCAGCGTCCAGGCTCTGCGATTCGGCCCCGATGGGGCGCTGTATGCGGCAACCGTGCCAGGAGGCAAGGTCTACAAGCTCAACCCCAACGCCGCCACGAAACTGGACGAAACCACGGCTCCGGTGGTCTTCGACCCCGCCAAGGTGGAAGACGCTGCCGCCGGGCAAACTAAGACGGTCTCCGCGGCGCCAAACACCCAGTCGCGCTACATCTGGGATCTGACCTTCGATTCTGTCGGGCGGCTTTATATCGCCACGGGAAATCCCGGCGCTGTCTATCGTGTCGATCCGGCCAAGCCCGGCTCCGTGCCGGAACTGTTTTTCAAGAGCGACGAAGCGCACATCCGCGCGCTGGTGTGGGACGCGAAAGGCAACCTGATCGCTGGCTCCGACGGCTCGGGGCTGGTCTACCGCATTGATCCGCAAGGCAAGGGCTATGTGCTCTTCGAGGCTCCGCGCCGCGAGGTCACTGCCATCACCATTGACGCGAAGGGAACCATTTACGCAGCCTGTGTGGGCGATAAGAGCCACAATCCGTTGCCACCACTGCCGGTGCAGGGGGTGGCTTCAGTCACCATCACTGTGGTGCAGCCGCAGTCGCTTCAGGCGGCCAACGCCAGCGCCTCCGTACCCGAGGGAACTGAAATCTTCGCCCTGGCCGAGGGACAAGCGCCACGAAAGTTTTGGTCTGGCAAGGATGAGATTATCTACGCGATGACCGCGCGGCCGGACGGCCTGCTCGCGCTGAGCGGCAATCGCGGACGCATCTTCCGCATCCAGGATGACGGCGGCTACGCCGACCTTGGCCATCTGCAGGCGCAACAGGGCTTGAGCTTGGCCTCCGTGACGCCCTCCTCGCCCGGCGGCGAGAGTCTTCTCATCGGCACGGGAAACACCGGTAAGGTCTACCAGCTAGGTGCGGCGGAAACCCACGAATACGCCAGCGATGTTCTCGACGCCGGAGCCTTCGCCCGTTTTGGCCACGTCGAGATCGAGCCCGGCTCATCCGGCTACGACATCCTCACCCGCTCCGGCAATGTGGAGCAGCCGGTGCGCGGCTGGAGCGACTGGCAGCCCCTGCAAGATGGATTCGTGGCCTCGCCGCCGGGACGCTTTCTGCAGTGGAAAGCAGTGCTGCACCCAGGCGGTGTGCTGGGCAGCGTGGGGGTCAACTATCTGCCCGTGAACTCCGCCCCCGTCGTCGACGACCTGGTTGTGGTTCCGGGAGCGCGCATCAATCCGCAGAACCTTGTCAATCCTTCGGCTCAGACCGTCAACATCACGTTCCCCTCGTCGAGCCAAAGCTCGACGATTTCCTATGACGCAGGAGCAAACCAGCCCCTTCAGGCCACTAAGGACCGTACCGCCGTCACTGTCCGCTGGGCCGCGCACGACAACGATGGCGACAAGCTCGTTTATTCGCTTTACCTGCGCGGTGATGGCGAAACCCAGTGGTTGCCGCTGAGACAGAAGATCAAGGAGGAGGCTTACAGCTTCGACGCCGTGCTGATTCCGGACGGCGGATACCGGATCAAGGTTGTCGCCTCCGACGCACCCTCGCACACCCCCGGCGAAGCACTCACCGGCGAAAAGGTGAGCGACCGTTTTGAGATCGACACCACGCCCCCGGCGATCACAAACTTCAAGGCCACAGGGCAGCCGGCCGAATGCAAGAGTTCCCAATGCTCGAAGCCGTTTCTCATCAGCTTCGATGCAGAGGATACCGTTTCGACAGTCGCCCGCGCCGAATACTCGCTCGACGCCGGACCATGGCAGTACGTCGATCCGGTCGGGAAGCTCTCTGACTCGAAGCGCGAGCACTACGAGTTCCGCATCTCGCTCGATGCGGAGGCAGGCAAAATCAGCGAGCACCTGATCACTGTCCGCGCCTATGATCGCCACGACAACGTGGGCGTGGCCAAGACGGTCATCCCAGCCCAGGAACAGTAGGCCCAGGGAAAGCAGATATTGATGCGATTTGAGCTGTACGTGGCGGCGCGGTACCTGAAAGCCAAGCGGCGGCAGGCCGTGGTGGGCGTCGTCACCGCCATCTCCGTCGCTGGGGTCACTGCCGGCGTGGCCGCGCTGATCATCGCTCTTGCCATCACCAACGGCATGCGACGCGATCTGCAGGACAAGCTGCTCGGCTCCAGCGCGCACGTGCAGCTCATGCAGATGGAAGGGCGCGGCATTTCCGACTGGCGGCCGCTCCTGGCCCGTCTGCGCAATGTCCCGCACGTCATCGCAGCCTCGCCCGGCCTTTACGAACAGGTGCTGGTGGCGCGTGGCGCACGCGATGGCGGCGCTCTGATCGAAGGCATCCTGCCCGACGATGAGCGGACGGTCAGCGACCTGCTTTCTACAGCGACTTCCGGCGCGGTGAGGGCGCTCGAACCACAGTCCGAAGCCGCCCCGGCGCAAAACGCAGAGCTCCCACCTATCGTTTTGGGGAACGATCTGGCCGAGACCATCGGAGCGTCCCACGGCGATTCGGTGCTCGTCATCAGTCCCCAGGGCGAGATGACGCCGCTCGGCGTGATTCCCAAGTATGTTCGCTTCCGCCTCGCAGGAACCTTTCACTCCGGCTTCTACCAGTACGATGCCCAGATGGGCTTCCTGCGCCTCGCCGATGCACAGCGTCTCTTCGATGAGCCCGACCTGCTCTCGGTGATCAGCTTCAAAGTCGACAATCTCAATCGGGCGCCGGAGATCGCGCGCGCCATCGAGCAGGCCGCGGGCAAGGGCTACATGACCACGAACTGGACCGAGCAGAACCGCGAGCTCTTTCGCGCGCTCAAGCTCGAACAGGTGGTCACCTTCATCGTCATCGCGCTCATCGTCATTGTGGCCGCTCTCAACATTCTTATCGCGCTCACCATGATGGTGATGGAAAAGACCCGTGACATTGCCGTGATGATGAGCTTCGGCGTGGCTCCGGACCAGGTGCGGCGCATCTTTCTGTTGCAGGGCTTTCTCATCAGTGTCGTTGGCACCGCGCTGGGCCTCGCGCTCGGATATCTCACCTCCTGGGCAGGCGGCCACTACCACTTCATCCATCTCTCAGCCGAGGTCTACTCCATCGACACGTTGCCCTTCGCGCCGCGCCTGCTCGACGGCGTGATCGTGTCTGCGGTTTCGATCGGAATTTCGCTCCTGGCCACGCTGTATCCGTCCTCGTCTGCGGCGCGCGTGCTTCCGGCCGAGGCGTTGCGATACGAATAAGTCCTGTATAATCAGTTGCAAGTTGACTTTGTGACACGTTTTGTGCCACATTTGAATCATGCCAAGCGTGAATCTACGTCAACTGCGCGACACCCGCCAACTGCTGACCTGGCTCGAGGCGGGCGAAGTCGTCGAGCTTCGCAAGCGCAATCGTGTTGTGGCCCGAATCGTCCCGGAAACGCCGAGAACCAAACCCGTCGAGTGGCCTGATTTTGCTGCACGGCTGAAGCGCAACTTCGGAGACAGAATTCTACCCGGCGCAGACCTGCTGATCGAGGAGCGAGAGAAGGGCCGCTATTGACCGTTTACGTTGACAGCAGCTTCATGGTATCTCCTTACGTGCAGGATTCGCACAGCGCCGAGTTTCTGCAGCGCATTTCCACGCACCCGGCAATCCGGTTAATGCCGTTGCATATGGCAGAAGTGGCTCATGCCATCTTCCTCCATGTATTTCATAAGAAACTCTCATCCGCTGCTGCAGCACGGGCGTGGTCTGAATTCCAAGAGGACTGTCAAAACGATGTCTGGATTTCTGTGGACCTGCCCGGGAGCGCATGGGCAGTCTGCTCCGATCTCGCCCGTCGCTACGGCCCCACCCTTGGCGTGCGCACCCTCGACTCGCTGCACGTCGCCTGCGCGCTGGAATTAAGGGCCGACAAGTTCTGGACCTTCGATGAGCGCCAGGCAAAACTGGCCGAGGCAGTCGGTCTCGATGTAAACCCCTAAGCGGATCGCATGCGTCGCATCCACTCACTGAGGCGTAATGATTCCGCCCATCGCGTGCCGCCGCGGCAGCACGATGCCGCGATGATCCACTTCAGGCGCCGGCCCGCGCGGCCCGCCAGATTGCGGCAGGCTCGCCCTTTCCACCAGAGCGCCGCCACAGGCAGGGCACCAATCGGCCTTCGTCTGCTCAGCAAGCACCGCATGGCATTGACTGCAGATCCGTTCCATACCCAGAGAATAGCGGATCGTGCGGCACATCCAATCATGTGGTGATCGGTGCGGCAAATCGCTTACGCGGCGGGCAGAAGCTGTCGAGCAATGGCGCCCGCCCACGCGCGAATTGCATCCCAATCGCGAATATCCATGGCCAGCATGTCCTTGCCCGGAAATGCGGGCAGATGCCGAGCGAGGCTGAAGGGAAAGGGCATCCGCTTCACGTCGAATTTGCCGCCAAAGACCTGGAGTTCTGACGGCTTGAACCACGCAGATTTCGCCAGTTCCTTCTCTGCCTGAGCGCGTGCCGCCGCAAACTCCTCATCCTTTCTCTGAACTGGGCCGAGGACAAAAAACCACGTCTTTGGCACAGTGAGGGCGATCCGATTTCTTGCAAGAAACCGCTGCACGTCTCCGGGCAGCCGGCCCATGTACAGCGGAGCGCCAAGGACGACCGCGGTTCGCTCTCCGATCGCCTTCAAGTCGCGCATCGGCGCCACCTCAACGTCCAGACCGGCTTCGCGCATTCTGGCTCCGATTGCCTCGGCAACCTCGCCGGTGGATCCGCTGCGCGTTGCGTAAGCAATAAGCACCGGAGCTGGCATCGGACACTCCTCCATTCACCGCATTGTGCGCCTGAGCGATGGAGGCCCTTGTGCCGGCAATCACACACTGATGTAAGCGCCGGGATGGCAGAGTGCATAGCGGCAATGGTGCGTTCACAGCGGCCCGCTACACTGGATGTATGCACCCTCCGGTTCGCCTGGTGGCGATCGACATGGATGGAACCCTCCTGCCTACCCTGACGCACACCGTCGGCGAGCGGAATGCGCAGGCGCTGCGGGCAGCTCAGGCAGCGGGAATCACGGTGGCCATCGCCACCGGCAGGCGCCCGGCCTACACCGTGCCGTTGCTCGAAGGCCTGGGCCTGCGAGCGGATACGCCCCTGATCGCGTCCAATGGTGCAGTAATCTGCATGCTTGGCGGCGAGACGATCGACCGCTGCCATATGAATGCGCGCGTGGCGCGGGGTTTGTGCGGACTACTTCGCCCCTTCGGGACGGTCGTCTTTACCTTCCACCGGCCGGGACGCGGCGAACTGGTCCTCGAAAACCTGGAGCAGGCGCATGGCCGGATCGCGATGTGGGTGGAGGTGAACCAGAACGCGATTGAGGTGGTTAAGCCGCTGGAGTTGGCGTTGGTCGACGGCGCCGATCCCATTCAGGGCATGGCGGCCGGCAGCATGGACAGAATGAAAGAGGCCGAAAAAGCCCTCAAGGCGAGCGAGTGGCGCGATGCATGTGAATGCGTGCGAACCGAATATCCGGCTCGCGACCTGTCGATCCTCGATCTTTTGCCGCCCGGCATTTCAAAGGGATGGGCGCTCGAACGGCTCGCGTCGCGCCTCGGTGTGGATCGCAAGGAGACCATGGCCATCGGCGACAACTGGAACGACGCCGGTATGCTGGAGTGGGCGGGGCAGGGAATCGTGATGGCCAATGCCGCGCCGGAACTGCGCACCCTGGCGAAGACGCGTGGGTGGAAACAGGCGCCATCGAATGACGATGACGGTGTAGCCGTGGTACTCGAAGCCGCGCTCGCCAAGACGGCTGCAGCCAAAGCATGAGCAGCGAATCTCATCGGCGGATAAAGATGCGCGGAACGCTCTGCATCGCGATCGGGGCCCTTGCGGCCCTCGCTGCTTTGGTTGCGCTGCCGCCTACAGCCCAGGCTGGCGAACGCGTGACCCTGAGCAATGGTTTCGTTGAACAGTGCGATCATCACGCCCAGGTCGCTGGCCGTGTTCGGCTTTACCTCAACCCCGGCGAAGATAACTACATCGAGTTCGATCCGGCCGAGATCGCCACAATTGAGCAGGTTCCAGATCCTTCCGCGCCCGTTACGCCATCACCCGCAATCACTCCAAAGAGTCCAGCGAGTCTGACCCCAGCCGACCTGCGGGAGATGCTCACTCGCGCCGGAGCAGAGCACAACCTGGACGTGGACCTGCTGGCCAGCGTGGTGAAGGCCGAAAGCGACGGCAACACCCGCGCCGTGAGCCGCGCCGGCGCCAAGGGCCTGATGCAACTGATGCCGGGAACCGCTGCCGGCCTTGGCGTGCAAGACAGTTTTCAGCCCGAACAGAATGTGCGTGGCGGCTCGGCTTACCTCGATGCGCTGCTCACTCGCTACCACGACAACCTGGCTCTGGCTCTGGCCGCTTATAACGCCGGCCCTGACGCGGTGGACAAGTACCACAGCATCCCTCCCTATCACGAAACCCGCGCTTACGTGGCCCGCGTCATTCATGAATTCAATCGCCGCGTCCTGGCACGCGACGCGCTGGCGCAAAAGGTTCCGATCTCCACGGCGGCGCAGCCGGCAACTTCCCATTGACGCATCCTTTCCTCGCTGGCGTGAGAACATGGATTCAGATCTGTGCGGAGAAACGGAGAACGCTTGAAGCGGCGCGAATGGATTGTGGGCCTGGTGGTGCTGGCCGCGCTGGCCAGCCTCTTTGCTTACGAGCAGCACCTCCATCCCTTCGATTGGAAGCTGTTTCTGGAGGAGTTCCAGAAGGCCCGCTGGACTAAGGTTTGCATCGGAGCCGGCTGCATTTACGTGGCCTTCGTTTTTCGCGCCGCGCGCTGGGCGTGGCTGCTGCGTCCGAACAAGCGTGTACCCCTCTTCTCCCTCCTGGGCACGCAGGTCATGGGCTTTACGGCCGTTGCTCTCATTGGCCGGATAGCGGACCTGGTGCGTCCGTATCTGGTTGCCAAAAGAACCGGACTGCCTGTCGGTTCCCAGATCGCGGTTTATATCGTCGAGCGGCTTTTCGACGGTGGCTCGATGGCTCTTCTCTTCTGCTCCGCCATACTGCTCTCGCCGGCCGGAGCGCTGCCGCACCAGGAGATATTCAACAAGTTCGGCAAGGGCGGGTTGGCAGTCACTTTGGCGGGCGCGCTGTTTCTGGTGGCTGTGCGGCTGTCGGGAAGAGCGGTGGCTTCGTTCTGCGAGTCGGTTCTCGCTCCGCTCTCGCATAAGCTCGCGCATGCCGTCGCTCAAAAGATCCGCGCCTTTCACGCCGGATTGGATACCCTACGCACACCTGCGGACTTCGCTATCACGCTCTCCCTTTCGCTGCTCATGTGGGGGTTGATCACATTTGCCTATGTGGAGGGCGCGGGGGCATTCGCACCAAGCGGGCAGGGAGGCTCGGTGTCGTTAGCCAAGTGCCTGGCGCTGATGGCGGGCGGCGGGGTTGCCAGCATCATTCAGTTGCCGGTGATTGGCTGGTTCACTCAGATTGCCGCCCTGGAAGTGATGCTGAGACCGCTTTTCGGAATGACACCGGAGACGGCCATGGCCTGCGCCACAACGTTACTTGCCATAACCTTCCTGGGAATCGCGCCAGTCGGCCTCGTCTGGGCGCAGTTCGAGCACATCAATCTGCGCAAGGTCACGCTGGAGAGTGAGCACGCGGGCGAGGATCTTGCGGCTGCCCAGGAACCTGCCGATCAAAGCGTCGCACGATGATCACCGGCCCGGATTAAGCCTGCGCTGGAGGCGGCGCTGCAAGTTCGCGACTGCTGCCCGGCTGGCTGTACTGGATCGTGTCGGGCCCCACCGCACCGCCCGTCATCACCATGCTCATCGCCTGCTCCATAGTCAGATCCGTTTCGATCACCCGCTCCATGGGAAGAATCTGCAAAAAAGCCGACGTCGGATTGATGGCGTTGGGCACGAGCACTGCCGCCAGCGGCCGCCCGCTCTCGGCATCGTTCAGTGTGCGCGTCAGGAAGCCAATGCTCTTCTGGCCCGCAATGGGGAAATCCACCAGAACCACGCGCTGGCTCGACTCTTTCTTGGCCATCATCGAGTCCAGCAGTTGGCGTACCGATGTGTAGACCTTGGCCACAAACGGCAGCCGCTCCAGGATGGACTCGAACAGGCTGAAAGCCTGGCGGCCCACCACCAGGGAAGTGACCCGTCCTACCACGTACAGCAGCACCAGCGTAAGCAGAACCGCCAACACCGGTTGCAGCCACGGGGAGTTGAACCATCCCCGGGGGAAGATCGCCGCAAGCAGATGAACCGCCGGTAATCCCGCCTTCGCCAGAGCACCCAGCAGAAAGCCGAAGATCAGGTAGGTGACAAAAAGCGGGCCGACGGTAATGATGCCGGCCAGGATATTCCGCTGCACACTGCGCAGCATGCGGCTCATATGTGCTTTCACGCGCCTCTCCTCGCTTCGAGCATACGCCGGACCATGCTCAGCGCGGAATTGGCCCCAAAACACAAAAGGGGAGTTCCCAACGGACGCAAAATGAGCTATATATGAGGATTGCCTCATGTAAAGGCAGAAGGAAGCCTATGAACGAACTCGGGGGAGTTGAATCCATTGATCGGGATCCCTTTGCGCCGCGATCCTCCGCGCCACATCCACGCGCCGTCGGATCGCCTTTGCCCATGGGTGCGAGCCGTCGTTCGTCGGCCCCTGATGAGGGGACGATGAGGCGTATTGCGTCTGCTCCTCCCGGCCGTGCATTGCCTGGCGGGGCGCCTGGCGAGGATTCGTCCGGTGTGCAGCGCGCCGTGAACGCCTTCCGCATGATCCTCCCGCTAGTGCAGCGGCTTCTGCCCCTGATCGACGGCAACATCGCCACCGCAGTCACCAACCTTCTCACCCAGCGCCCACACCCGCCGGCGCCCAAGGTCGACCTCGCACCTCTCGAGGACAGCCTGGCCGAGCTCCAGACGCAGCATCGGAATTTGCGCGATCAGGTCATGGAGCAGAACAACTCGCTGAAGCGCGTCGAAGATCAGTTGGAGATGGTCCGCGAAGCCACCGATCGCAACACGCTCGAGCAGCAGGAACTGCTCGAGGACCTGAAGACCTTCAGCAACAAGGTGAAGGTCGTTGGCGTCATCGGGATCGGACTGTTGGCGATCGGCTTTCTCCTCAACCTGATTCTCTTCCTCCACATTCAGCGCGTGCTGCCCTGAGCTCGAGTTCAGGGCCGAGGGCGGAAGGTTCCCAAAACAAAGCGATCTACCCCGCCGCATGGCGCCGACGCCGCAGGCGCGACCTGCTTTGAATCTGGAGTCCCCGTGCGAGGATTGGGCGTCGCCAGAAGGCAACTCTCTGCGGAGGATTCCGAGAAGAAATGCAAGAGTCAAACGCCGGGGCCTACAAGGGTTTCGGCGATGTTCTGGGAACGGTCTTAGATTTCCATCACGTTGTCTTCGATGGCCAGGCGAACGTTGCCGTCGGATTTCGCCAGCCGCCGCACGGCTTCGGGCTTGTCGACTTTGGCTTTCAGCATCACCAGGGCTACGGGCACGCTCCGCCCGGCGCTCTTGATCGTCTCCACGGCTGTCGCCCGGTCGATATTGCAGGCGTTCATCAGGATGCGAATCCCGCGCTCCACCAGCTTCGAGTTCTGCATGTGCACGTTGACCATCAGGTTTTCGTACACGTAGCCCAGCCGCGTCATGGCGCCTGTGGTGATCATGTTCAGGATCATCTTCTGGGCGCTGCCGGCCTTCATGCGTGTAGAACCGGAAACCACCTCGGGGCCAACATCGGCCACAATTGTAATGTCGGCAGCTTCAGACAAAGGCGTTCCCTGGTTGCAGGTCACGGCCGCGGTGTGGGCTCCGCGCGCGCGGGCGTACGCTACGGCGGCCACCACATAGGGCGTGCGTCCCGAGGCTGAAACGCCGATCACCACATCCTTGCGTGTGGGCCGGCGCCGCGCGATGTCCCGCTGGCCCAACTCTTCAGAGTCCTCGTTCACCTCAACCGCTGAGGCCAGCGCCTTGGGTCCGCCCGCCATGATGTATTGCACTTGTCCGGGAGCCGAGGAGTAGGTGGGAGGGCACTCCGAAGCGTCGAGTGCGGCAATCCGTCCGCTGGAGCCTGCTCCGACGTAGATGAGCCGGCCGCCGTCGCGCAGGCTCCGCGCTACCTGGTCGATTACCTCGGCAATCTCCGCGATGGCTTTTTTCACCGCCCCTGCGACCTTCGCATCCTCGTGGTTGATGATGCGCGCGATCTCCAGCGCGGATTTCGTGTCGAGTCCTTGAGAGGCCTCGTTCTGGCTCTCCGTAGTGAGTTGCTGAAGGAGCGTGGCCTGGTCGTGATTGGTATCTTTTGTCCGGGTGCCAGCCGTCTCCTGCAGCGTTATGCTCGGTAGCATCGCGTCAATCCCCAGTATTGATTGTATCGATAAAACCGCGCAAGACCCTACACAAATTTCGCCAGGGCGCAATCCGCTTTCGTAACCGGGGCCTCTTACCTCTGGAGTCCCTCGCGGACCGCGTCATGGAAGGCCGGCCGCACCTCGCGGATCATCTGACTCTCTCGATCAGGCCAAGTGCGATTGGTGAGCAACACCACGCCGACAGCGGCATCGAGATCGATCCAAAGCGAACAGCCGCTATAACCAAGATGCCCCACCGAATGGGGCGAAAAGTGCCGTCCGGACGAGGAGTTTTTTGAGGGCGTATCCCAGCCCAGCGCGCGCGAGCTCCCCTCCGGACCCTGCCGCTCGGTAAATCGTTTCACTGTCACTTGCTCAAACAAATGCGGCCTCGTTTCGAAGCCCTTGGCCTTCGAGTCCAGTCCTCCGAATCATTGCCCTCCGAGTCATTGCCCGCTTCGGCCCCGAGAATCGCACCGGCAAACCGCAAAAGGTCAGGAACGTTGGAGAAAAGACCGGCATGTCCCGCCACTCCTTTCAGGACCCACGCGTTTTCATCCTGTACCTCGCCCTGGATTCGGCGATGGCGGAAAGTGGTGTCCTCTTCCGTGGGCGGAATCGAGCTTCGCAGCCCTGGCGCTGGACAGAATCCCGTGGCCATCATCCTCAGCGGCCGGAAGACCTCCCGCCGCAGCCACGGAGCCAGACGCTCGCGCATCGGCACCTCGAGCGCCTTGCCCAACAAGATGAACCCTGGGTCAGAGTACTCGGCTCGCGTTCCCGGCTCAGCCTCCAAAGGCAACCTGAGGCAGGCGCGGAACAGCGCGGCGGGAGTGGTTGCGCTTCGAAACAACTCTACGTAACCCGGCAAGCCGGAACTGTGTGCCAGCAGATGCCGCAGGGTCACACGGCGCGCGGCATCTCCATGGGCGCGCCCCACCACAAATCCCGGCAGCAACTCGCCCAGTGGCGTGTCCAGCTCAAGCTGCCGGCGCTGGTCGAGCAGCATGGCCGAGGCCGTGGTTGCTATCACCTTCGTCAGACTGGCCACGTCATACACCGTCTCTGCAGTCACTGCGGGCGACTCTTGCTCATACGTGAACCGCCCCAGCGCACCCTGAAGCACCACTTCGCCGCCCGCCTGCACGCCAAACACGCAGCCGGGGAAGGCTCGCGCCGCGATCGCCTCTTCCAGCACACGGCAGGCCGCACCGCACCGGCCATACTTCCGGCCAGAACCAACGGAGGAGGAATGGGCTTGCAACGGCATCGCTTTCTCGCATGGTAACGCGCAGGCTGCCCATTCGCCGCACCTTCCGGTACTTTTCGTCACCATTCGAGAGCATTCGAGCTATCCTTGTGTGCGAGGGTTTCGTCTATCTATCAGAAACAGGAGGAGAGCATGTTTCTGCCGCGAGCCTGGATGCGAACAGCGTCTTTCGCCGGCCTCATCGCCGCTGGTCTCAACGTGTGCCCGGCCCAGACCCCCGCGCAGCCAGCACCAACGCAGACCACAGCAGCGCCCGATGCCACCCCAGCTCCGGCCGCGGCGGCGCAGCCAGCACCGCCCGCGCAGCCATCTGCTTTTGAGCCAGTCGGCCTTGCCAACACAGAGCCTGCAAAGAAGACCTATACGGTTCCTGCCGGCACCAAAGTTTTGTTGCAGTTGCGCAGCGCCATCAATACCAAAAGCGCCAAACCGGGTGACGGAGTTTACCTCTCTTCCGTCTTTCCCGTCGTGGTTGGCAACCGAGTGATGATCCCAACCGGTGTTTACGTGCAGGGCGTGGTCGATCGCGTGCAGCGTGGTGGCGTTGTGAAGGGCAAGGCCCAGCTCGACATGCACTTCACCTCCATCATCTTTCCCAACGGAACCGTGGTGGAGATTCCCGGCGTTGTCGATAGCGTGCCGGGCTCAAAAAACCAGACCGTGAAGAACGATGACGAGGGAACCATTGAGCAAAATGGGGACAAGGGCCGAAACGCGGGTCAGACGGCCGAGATCGCCCTTCCGACCGGGGCGGGCGTTGGAACCATCGGTGGAGCTTCTACCGGACATCCCATCGAGGGCGGACTGGCCGGACTTGGCGCCGGACTTGCCACTGTGGGCCTCGTTTCTCTGTTCACGCGCAATGCCGACGTCGATATTCCGAGCGGCACTCAAGTAGAAATGGTCCTGCAACGCCCCCTGCTGCTCGAGGAAGAGAATCTGGCCGGCGTCTCCGGACCTGGCGCCGCGCCCGCGCTGGTCCCTGCAGCTAACCAACCGAGACCGATTACCAACCACCGCCCGCGCATCATGTGCCCGCCGGGAGGCCTCGGCTGCGAATGAAGTAATGCTCCGCCGCGCAGCGCCGCCGTCGGCGCATGGTTCAGCCTTGAGATCCCGGCTAAGCCTTTCTAAATGAGTCTTGCATTCGGCGCCACCACCCCGGCGCGCGTTAGCACGCAGCTTCCATTCTGTCCGCATCGGAAGTGCACGTCGGATCGATACTCTTCCCAGGAGGTTGCGTAACTGGCGTTGACCGTCGTGCCGAGGATGAACGTCCTGCCATCGCTGGCCTGGATCGTCCCTGCGCTTGCGTCGTAGTCCACCACGGCAAGATCCCCTTCGGTGTAGAGAATCGACGGCTTCGCCTCATCGTCCAAGCTCCATTGCTCATCATTCAAAGCGTCTGGGGCAGCTAACGGAGCACTGGCCAACTCAAGCGGTGCCCGTTTGGCAACTTGCCTGGCAATCGGCCTCGCGGCGCCCCTCACTTTGCCAGACACCTTGCGGGTTGCAGCCCTCAGTGTGACCGGCGTATTGATCTGGGCAGTCTGTGCCGCAGACGACGCCTGAACGTTTGGCGCCAGATTCCTCGGTGGGAGGGCCACCTCGGCCGCTGATTGGCTGGTACCGGTGTCCGGCTGGTTGGTAGCGGCAGCAGGTGGAGCAACGGCCGGATTTGCAACCTGCGCGGGATTGGCGTTCACTGCCGGGCTGGTTTCGGCTTGGGCCGTCATGGTACTGGTCTGGACGAAATCGCTGGACTCGGCCGGAGCCCCACTTGGCGTGGTGAGCACCCCGATCACAATCCCTGTCGCGGTTCCGATCGCGATACCCACGGCAGCGACCAGGACGGGCAGCGTTATACGAACGAATGAAGTTTGTGGAGTGCCGGACAACCACGGTCCGGACGCGACTGCAACTCGGCGTGGTTCGATATACGTCGGCATAGTCCTCCGGCGGAAGGCGTCATTGCCTTGCTCTTAGTAGTGGTGTTGCTGGATTTTCCTCATTGAACTACTTCGGCGCTTACTCAACAATCCTCCGAAAGGGGCATTACCAGCCGGCAGTTTACGCAGGTTACCTCTCTTCATTGGCACAACTGCGGCGGATCCGCGGCGCGCGACCGCGTTTCATCCTCAAACGAAAAGGCTTTGGCCCTTCAGCGAGCCGGTCTGCCGGCACCTGCAGCTCCCGGCAAGTGCGCGATGCCGCGGTTGCGGTTAATCTAGATGGAGATGAATACCGGTCCCGGCGACACCCCAATGTCTGAATCCAGCACGAACCATCAGGCCGCTCCCGGCCTGCAACCGGACAGCCCTGCGCCCGCGCCGTCGCGCAAGACCGCGGGCATCGTTCTTTGGCTGCGCGATCTATTCATCGCCACCGTGGCTTCGGTACTCATGATCACCTTCCTCTATCAGCCCGTCCGCGTGGAAGGCACCAGCATGTTGCCGCGCCTCGAGGACCGCGACCGCCTCTTCATCAACAAGTTCGTCTACCATTTCACGGCCATTGATCGCGGCGATGTGATCGTCTTTCGCTATCCGCGCGACCCTGAGAACAGCTACATCAAGCGCGTCATCGCGTTGCCCGGCGATCGCATCCGCATCGATCATGGCCACGTCTGGCTCAACGGCAAGCTGCTAGGCGAGAGTTATGTCCCTGAGAGCTTTCGCGGCAACAGCTCGATGGCCGAGATGATGGTTCCACCGGAAAACTACTTCGTCATGGGCGACCACCGCTCCATCTCCCGTGACAGCCGCGACTTCGGCCCGGTCGACCGCTCCCTCATCTACGGCAAGGCCGTGTTCGTCTACTGGCCGGCCCACGATGTGGGCGTGGTCCACTAGAAGGGTGGAAAACAGGGCAAAATCGCGCGGCAAAACCTGCTAAAATCGGTTGAATCCACTCCTCGGAGAGGCGATGCAGGCGATCCTGGCGCTCGAAGACGGGCGCATCTTCCGCGGACACGGCCATGGACACCCAGGCGAATGCCAGGGTGAGGTCGTTTTTAATACCTCTCTCACCGGTTACCAGGAAATTGCCACCGACCCCTCCTACGCCGGCCAGATTGTCGTCCTCACCAACCCTCAAATTGGCAACTACGGCACCAATCGCGCCGACAATGAGGCCGCCCGGCCCTACATCGAAGGCCTGATCGTCCGCGAGTTCTCCGCCATCAGCTCCAACTGGCGCTCCGAACAGGTGACCGACGAGTACATGGAGCGCTACGCGGTCCCCGTACTGGCCGAAATTGACACACGCGCGCTCGTGCGTCACCTGCGCACCAAAGGCGTGATGCGCGGTGTAATCTCGACCTCCGAGTCCAATCCCGATGTGCTCGTCCAGAGGGCGAGAAGCATCCGCAAAATGGATGGGACAGATCTTGCGCGCGTCGTCTCCACAAAAACCAGCTACGAATTCGACGCCTCCGACCCGCGCAGCCAAATCGGCGAACCCTTGCTCGCCGAGGGCTTCCTCAAGCAAGAGCGCGCCCTGAGGAAAACTCTTGATGTGGTGGCTTATGATTTCGGCATCAAGCAGAACATTCTGCGCATGTTAGCGCGCGAGGGGTGCCGGGTTACGGTCGTTCCGGCCGAGACCACCGCTGACGCCGTACTCGCCCTCAAGCCTGACGGCGTCTTTCTCTCCAACGGCCCCGGCGACCCCGAGCCGGTCGACTACGCGGTCCGCGCCATCCGCAACATGATGGGCCGCGTGCCTGTCTTTGGCATCTGTCTGGGCCACCAGCTTTGCGGCCTGGCTCTCGGCGGACGCACCTACAAGCTCAAATTCGGGCACCACGGCGGCAACCATCCGGTGCGCAACAACTCGACCGGCAAAGTCGAGATCACCGCGCACAACCACAACTTCGCCGTCGACCCCGACTCCATCAACGCCAACGAAGTCGAGCTGACCCACGTGGACCTGAACGATCAGACCCTCGAAGGCCTGCGCCACAAGACGCTGCCGCTCTTCAGCGTGCAATACCACCCCGAAGCCGCGCCCGGCCCGCACGATTCGCACTATCTGTTCCGCGACTTCCGCCAGATGATGGAGGAGTGGAAATCATGAGCGGACTCGCAGCTAGGAAGGAAGAACCAGAGCCAACCAGGATTACTATTCCGGAGTTGGATCTCGCTTCATTCCTTCGGGAGCCGCTTCTGCTCGACCCGCTTAAACAGACTGAGATTCCAAGGCTGGCACGCGATCCAGCGGCAATGAAACTGTTGGAGCAGGTACTAATGAGAGTTCCAACCAGCCACTTTCTGGTTCACGGAGACGCGCGTCAGATGCGCTCCCTCCCGACCGAAAGTGCTCACCTGGTCCTAACCTCGCCCCCGTATTGGACATTAAAGAAATACGATGAGGCTCACGGACAGCTTGGACATGTGAGTAGCTACAACGAGTTTCTTTCAGAACTGGGTCGTGTTTGGCGCCGCTGCTTTGAGTTGCTGGTTCCTGGTGGGAGACTCATCTGCGTCGTGGGTGACGTGTGCCTTTCGAGACGACAGAACGACGGCCGGCACACTGTCGTCCCTCTCCACTCCTCCATTCAGGAGCTCTGCCGCGAGATTGGCTTCGACAACTTAGCTCCAATCATTTGGCACAAGATTGCAAACGCCGTGTATGAGGTTTCGGGTGGCGGAGGCTTCCTCGGCAAGCCATACGAACCGAACTCGGTCATCAAGAACGATGTCGAGTACATCCTGATGTTCCGCAAGCCGGGCGGCTACCGCAAGCCCACAGCCGCCAAGCGTCTTCTTTCGATCATCAGCGCGGACAACTACCAAAGCTGGTTTCAACAGATTTGGACCGGTCTCACAGGCGCTTCGACAAAAGATCATCCGGCGCCTTATCCTGTCGAGCTGGCAGAGCGCCTGATAAGGATGTTCAGCTTTGTAGGTGACGTGGTGGTCGATCCGTTTTCGGGGTCGGGGACCAACGCAATCGCCGCAGCCCGGACCGGACGGCATAGCGTCGGGTATGAGATCAGCGCCAAGTATCACAGAATGTCCGTCTCGCGATTCCATCGTGAGACCGGCGGGCTCTTCTGGCATCCGCAAGTGACTGAATTGGAGGAGCAGTGAGCCTCGAACCTTATTGGGAAAAACGCCTCCGTAGCGCCGTCAAGCAATTCTGGATCACTCGTGGCAATCAAGCAGAGAAACAGGGCGCAAAGACTGGAGCGCGCGACGCAGGGAACCGCACGGCAGTGACCGGCGGGAAGCAAATGGACGGGTTCGTTGATCTCGTCCGCGACTTCCTTTCTGGATGCAAGATCAGCAAATCCGACATCTACTTCAACAAGAAGGTCGAGCTGCCCGGTTGGTTTCGTGCGGAAAAACAGTGGGACCTATTAGTGATTGTCGGAGGAAGACTCATCGCAGCAATGGAATTCAAATCGCAGGTTGGGTCTTTTGGAAACAATTTTAACAATCGAACTGAGGAGGCCCTTGGAAGTGCAACGGACATTTGGACAGCCTACAGGGAAGGCGCATTCACTCTTTCTCAACGCCCTTGGCTCGGATATCTGATGTTGCTCGAAGAAGTTCACGAATCGACACGGCCCGTGGGCGTAGTAGAGCCGCACTTTTCGGTGTTTCCTGAGTTTCGAGACGCTTCTTATGCAAAGCGATACGAGATTCTAATGACCAAGCTGGTCAGGGAACGCCTCTATGACAACGCAGCACTTCTGCTCTCAAGCAAATCCTCGTCCACGAACGGCAAATATTTTCAGCCGTCGCCGGAACTCAGCATAGAGAGCTTTCTAACTTCGCTCAAGGCGCGAGCCATGGCGGTCGCGGGAGCCTCAAGCTAGCCCATGCCACGCAGAAATGACATTCAGAAAATCCTGGTGATCGGCTCCGGCCCCATCATCATCGGCCAGTCCGCCGAGTTCGACTACTCCGGCACCCAGGCCTGCAAGGCACTCAAGCAGGAGGGCTACGAGGTCGTCCTCGTCAACTCGAACCCGGCCACCATCATGACCGACCCCGAGCTGGCCGACCGCACCTACATCGAGCCGCTCACCCACGAATACATGGAAGAAATCGTCCGTATCGAAGCGGAAATGCTCGCCGCGCAGCCCAACCCCGGTAAATTCGCGCTTCTCCCCACCGTCGGCGGCCAAACCGCCCTCAACCTCGCCGTCGATCTGGCCGACTCCGGCGTTCTCGACCGCTACAATGTCGAGCTCATCGGCGCCAAGCTCGAAGCCATCAAAAAAGCTGAAGACCGCCTGCTCTTCAAGGATGCGATGATCCGTGTCGGTCTCGAGGTTCCGCGCTCTGCGCTCGTGAACAATCTGCGCGATGGACTTGACTTTGCCACGAAGCTCGGCTTCCCGGTGCTCATCCGGCCCAGCTTCACCCTCGGCGGCACGGGCGGCGGCGTGGCCTACAACCGCGAAGAGCTGATGGAAATTCTTGCCCGGGGCCTCGACCTCTCGCCGGTGCACGAGTGCCTTGTGGAGGAGAGCGTGCTCGGCTGGAAGGAGTTCGAGCTCGAGGTGATGCGCGACCTCGCGGACAACGTCATCATCATCTGCTCCATTGAAAACTTCGATCCCATGGGCGTGCATACCGGCGACTCCATCACTGTGGCGCCCGCGCAAACGCTCACCGACCGCGAATACCAGAAGATGCGCGATGCGGCCATCGCCTGCATACGCGAGATTGGCGTCGAGACGGGCGGCTCCAATGTGCAGTTCGCCATCAATCCGCAAGACGGCCGCATGACCATCATCGAGATGAACCCGCGCGTCTCGCGCTCCTCGGCGCTCGCGTCCAAGGCCACCGGCTTTCCCATCGCCAAAATCGCCGCCAAGCTCGCCGTGGGCTACACGCTCGACGAGATTCCCAACGACATCACCCGCAAAACTCCAGCCTGCTTCGAGCCGACCATCGATTACGTCGTCGTCAAGATCCCCAAGTGGCAGTTCGAAAAATTTCCCGGCGCCGACGAGACGCTGGGCCCGCAGATGAAGTCGGTGGGCGAAGTGATGGCCATTGGCCGCACCTTTAAGGAAGCGCTGATGAAGGCTTGGCGCTCGCTCGAAACCGGCAAGAAGACCGGCACGGAAGTTCTGGAGCCGCGCCGCCTGACGCAGATGCTGGTCACGCCGCGGCCGGAGCGGCTGGGCTACATCCGCTACGCCTTTGAGCGCGCCATGAGTGTGCGCGAAGTCGCCCGCCTCACGAAGATCGATCCCTGGTTCCTGCACCAGTTGCGCGAGGTGACGCAGGCGCAGAAGGCCATCGCCAACACGACTCCAAAGGAGATTGATGCCGAGCGCCTGCGCCGCCTCAAGCGCTTCGGCCTCAGCGACGAGCGCATCGCCACGGAGTGGAAGCTCGAAGGCCATGAAGGCGTGCAGCAGGTGAGGGAACTACGCGAAGGGCAGGGAATTCGCCCCGTCTTCAAGCTCGTTGACACCTGCGCCGCCGAGTTCGAGTCGATGACGCCTTACCTCTACTCCACCTATGAGGAAGAGGACGAAGCGCCGCCGACAGAAACGCCCAAGATCATCATTCTCGGTTCCGGCCCCAATCGCATCGGCCAGGGCATCGAGTTCGACTACTGCTGCTGCCACGCCGCTTTCGCGCTCAAGGACGACGGATACGAGACCATCATGGTGAACTGCAACCCTGAGACCGTCTCCACCGACTACGACACCAGCGACCGCCTCTACTTCGAGCCGCTGGTCCTTGAAGACGTGTTGGCCATCTACAACCATGAGGCGCAGTCGGGCGCAAAGATCGGCATGATCGTGCAGTTCGGCGGCCAAACGCCGCTAAACCTCGCGCAGCGCCTGCTCGCGGCGGGTGTGCCCATCATCGGCACCTCGCCCGATTCGATCGATTTGGCCGAAGATCGCAAGCGCTTCGGCAAGCTGCTCGAAGATATGGAGATTCCGCAGCCTCGCGGCGGCACCGCCACCAGCGTGGAGCAGGCGCTCGCTGTCGCCGAGCAGATCGGCTATCCCGTGCTCGTCCGCCCCAGCTATGTGCTTGGAGGCCGGGCCATGGTCATCGCTTATGATGCCGATGCGGTCACGCACTACATGCGCCAGGCGGTCGAGTACTCACAGGAGCGCCCGGTCCTCATCGACCACTTCCTCGAAAACGCAATCGAAGTTGACGTCGACGCGCTGTGCGATTCGAAAGACGTGCTCATCGCGGGAATCATGCAGCACATCGAGGAGGCCGGAATCCACTCCGGCGACTCCTCGTGCGTGCTGCCCGCCGTCGGTATCAGCGACTCCACCCTCGAAACCCTCCGCGCCTACACGCGCAAGCTCGCTCTTGCGCTCAAAGTCGTCGGCCTCGTCAACCTGCAGTTCGCCATCCAGCGCGACGACCTGGGCAACGACAGCGTCTACGTCATCGAGGTCAACCCCCGGGCTTCGCGCACCGTGCCCTACGTTTCGAAGGCGACCGGCGTTCCCCTGGCCAAGATCGCTGCACGGCTCATGACCGGCCGCAAGCTGCGCGAGCTGCTGCCGGACGAGGTGGCATCCGGCAAGGATTTGGGAACCGGCGCGCACTATTACGTGAAATCGCCGGTCTTCCCCTGGTCGAAGTTCGCCGGCGTCGACACCGTTCTTGGCCCTGAGATGAAGTCGACGGGCGAGGTGATGGGCGTTGCGTCCACGTTCGGCGAGGCCTTCGCCAAGGCGCAGCTCTCGGCTGGCCAGCTGTTGCCAACCGGCGGCACCGTCTTTTTCACCGTGAACGACCACGACAAGCAGGCTGCAATCGGCCTGGCGCGCCGCTACGTCCATCTTGGTTTCAAGATCGTCGCTACGGAGGGAACGGCCAACGCGCTCGAGGGCGCGGGCCTGATCGTTGAGCGTGTCTTCAAAGTCGAAGAAGGCCGGCCCAACGCCGTGGATCTGATCAAAGGCGAGCGCATTCAGCTCATCGTGAATACGCCGCGCGGCCAGGACGCGATCTTCGACGAGAAGGCCATCCGGCGCGCCGCCGTCCTGGCGCACATCCCTACCATCACCACGCTGGCAGCCGCCCAGGCCGCGGCGGAGGGAATCGCAGCTATGCAAAAGCACCGCGCGACGGTCTACGCTTTGCAGGAGCTGCATTCAGCCAATGGCCGATGAGCGGGCCAAAGAGACTTGCATCCGTAAGCAAAAATGATTACACTCTCTGGGTGAAGAGCAGCGAGCTGAAGCGGTGGCTGACGAGCCAGGGTGCGACGTTTGCTCCGGGGAAAGGCTCTCATCTTCACGTTTTTCTCGGCGGCCGCCGTTCGATCCTTCCTATGCACAACAAGGAGCTGACGATCGGCGTACTCCAGGCGATAAAGAAGCAACTTGGACTTAAGAACTTGGGGAGTAAATAGCCATGCGAGGGTATCCGGTCAAGATCCGAAAGGAAGGGAAGTACCTCTTCGTCTCCTTTCCCGACATTCCCGAAGCTTTTACCCAGGGGCGCAACCGCGCGGAGGCGTTGAAGGCTGCCAGGGATGTCTTGGAAACCGCGATGGATATTTACTTCGAGGAACACCGCCCCGTTCCAGTCCCCTCGAAGCCCCATCGGGGTCAGGCAGTCGTGGAGTTGCCCCCGAGCGTTGCGGCAAAGGTGCTATTGGTGAACGAGATGCTGCGCCAGAAGATCCGCCCCATTGAGTTGGCTCGGCGCATTGGAATTACAAGGCAGGAAGTAAACCGCCTCACGAACCTAAAGCACGCAACCAAGATCGACCGGATTGATGCCGCGCTTCGTGCGCTGGGCAAGCGCCTTCTTCTGGATGCCGCCTAGGCCTGTCTACGCGCGTCTCCGCAACCCCAGCCACGCGCCAATCGAGTAGCCCACCAGCGCTGCCGCGGGCCACGTGCCCAGGAGCGGGCCATCGTCGTCGATCAGCCCACTAGGGCTGGGAAGGCTGAAAAAAGTGCGCGTCAACTTTTCCGTCGCGCCGCACTGAAAGCATTGGTTGGGCCCGGTGGGCATGTCAAGAATCCAGAGGCCGATAATCATCGCCCAAATGAAGCCCACGAGCCAGACCACAGTCGCCATCTCGTCGGGTCGAATCTTGGTCACGATCAGGCCAACGGCAAGCGGAACCGCCATCGACAACAGAAGAATGACCCACTGCGGAACCCCTACCGGATTCACGGCGTAGCCAATGAGCATCAGCGCGATCCATGAAGACAGCGCCAAAAATGTGTGCAGAAGAAACCTGAGCCCCTGCCGGGCAAGCGTCGAATCCTGTTGGTCCTGCGGTTCGCTTTGCAACAAACTGTCCATCGTCCCGGTTCCCAGTCCAGGCTCCTCGCTTCGCCGCCTCTCAAGGACCTGCGCGCCGTTTGATTCTCAACAATACACCGCTGCAGTCCTGGCGGCCAATCTCAACTCGCTGCGGCAGGGAAGAGCGCGGCCTCTCGCGCCCGGTTCTACAATGAAAAAATGCTGATGGAAGGCATCTTTGCCCCGGTCACTACGCCGTTTTACCCCGATGAGCGCATCTATTTTCGCAAGATCGAGGCCAACATGGCCCGCTACTCGCGCAGCCTGCTGGCGGGGATGGTGGTTCTCGGCTCGACGGGCGAGGCCGTCATGCTCGACGACGCCGAGACGCGCGACGTCCTGCGCGCGGCCGCCGAAGCCACTGCGCCGGAGAAAGTCCTCATCGCCGGCGTGGGCCGCGAGAGCGTCAAGGCCACGGTCGAATTGGCCGAAGCTGCGGCGCATTTCCAATACGACGCAGTGCTCGTACGCCCACCCAGCTACTATGCCGGGCGGGTCACTGCGGCGGCCGTGCTGCACTACTTTCGCAGTGTCGCCGACCGCTCGCCGCTCCCGGTCGTCCTCTACCACATTCCCAAGTTTGTCCCTTACCAGATACCGATCGAGGTCATCGCGGAACTGGCCCATCACCCGAACATCATCGGCGTCAAGGACTCGAGCGGCAGCGTCGAGCGCATCCGAGCGGACGGTCGCCGCCACCGCAGAACGCTCCCCGGCGTACGGTACCCGTCACCCAGGTCTTTGAGGCAGTGACAGGGCGAATGCTCGCCCCGCGCGTCGAAGCGTCCGGCAGCTTCGTCCCCGCCGGCGATCTGGCCGGCGGCGTGGCCGTTGCCGCGCCCCCTCCGGCTGCGCCCGTCAAGACCCGCACCAGGGAAGTGGGTTTCCAGGTTCTCTGCGGCTCCGGAAGCGCGGTTCTTGGGTCTCTTGAGGCCGGAGCCTCCGGCGCCATCGTCGCCTTTGCCGCTTTCGCTCCCCAGGCCTGCCAGGAAATCTATCTCGCGTGGAAGGACCACGACCTTGCGCTCGCGCCGAGAAAAGCAGCAGCGCATTGTAGCAGCCGAAAAGCGCGTCGTGGGCGATCTCGGCCTTGCCGGTATCAAGTACGCATGTGATTTCAACGGCTACTACGGGGGCCGTGCCCGCGCGCCGCTGCTGCCGTTGGCCGCCGAGGAGAAAGCCGAGATCGAGCAGCTATTGGCGCACACTCCGGAACTGACCGGAAGATACGCAATGTCCGATAACAGATATTCTGTTAACTAAAGCTCGCCGCCCGTCGCGTACCCTATCTCTATGCCCGCCAGCCCCCTACAGGCCGTCGTCTTCTCCCACCTTCCCTTCGAGGACCTCGGTTCCCTGCAACCGGCCCTCGAGCAACGCGGCTTTGCCATTCAGACCATCGATGTCGCAACCGCCCGATTTCCCCTGCCGGAAACCGAGCGCTGCGACCTGCTCATTGTGATGGGCGGCCCCATTGGCGTTTACGACTCCGGCGACTACCCGTTCCTCACTGGCGAAATCGACGCCCTCCGCCAGCGCCTCGCCGCCCGGAAGCCGACCCTGGGCATCTGCCTTGGAGCCCAGCTCATGGCCGCTGCCCTAGGCGCGCGCGTCTATCACGGAGATCGCGGCGCCGAAATCGGCTGGTTCCCCATCCTGCCGGCCTGGCAACCCGCGCCAGCCCCGCGCCCAACTGGTTCGCCCCGCTCCTCGCCAACGATCTCCACCTGTTCCATTGGCACGGCGATACCTTCGATCTTCCCGCCGGCGCCCTCCACCTCGCCAGGACCGATCTCTACGAAAATCAAGCCTTTGCCGTCGAAAACTACGCGCTGGCGCTGCAATTCCACCCTGAAGTAACGGAAATGGGCCTTGAGCGCTGGTATGTCGGTCACGCCTGCGAGCTCGCCCAGAAACGCATCCCGGTCCGGCAACTCCGCGCCGATGCGCACAAGCACGCTCCTGCCCTGGTCAAGGCAGCCGCTAAGTTCTGGGAGCTTTGGCTGGACTACATCTTGTAGCGGCCGAGGTCTTCGTCGTTCAATCCCTCGAGCCATCCGCGCAATTGTTCCGCTGTGGGGCCTTCAGGCGGGCCGCTGGTGTTCAGTTTGGCGCTCTCCATCACCTTCTCCGCCACATAAATCGGGCAATCGGCGCGAAGCGCCAGCGCGATGGCATCCGAAGGCCGGGCATCGACCGCCACCTGTTCCTCCCCCTGCTTGAGCCACAGAACCGCATAGAATGTATCGTCTTTAAGCTCTGTAATAACAACGCGTTCCAGTTCTCCATTCAAGTGCCGCATGAGGTTCCTCGCCAGGTCGTGCGTCATCGGGCGCGCGGCCGACATCTTCTCGATCTCCAGCGCAATGGCATTGGCCTCGAAGATCCCCACCCAGATCGGCATCACCGCATCTGACCCCACATCCTTCAGGACCACGATGGGCATATTTGTGGAGGGGTCCATCATCAGGCCCCGGATCCGCACTTCGATATCCATCAGTTCCCTCTTCTGAACCGCTGCGTGCCCTGTTAGACGACTTCGCCAATCAAACTGTTAGGATACGCTCCAGTAATGCTGACACGCACATAACTCCCCGGCGCCGGAGCGATGGGCTGTGACCAGGCGAAGTTCACCGGCTTGTTCTGGCTGCTGCGGCCCGCGATCTGCCCACGCGCCGGATTCGCGCCCTCCACCATCACCTCAATAACCTCGCCGATCTGCTTGGAATAATTGACCCTCTGAATCTCCCTCTGCCGCTCAAGCAGCACTTGAAGCCGGGTCGCCTTCTCTGCCTCTGGAACAGTATCGGCCATGGCGAGTGCCGGCGTATTCGGCCGCGCCGAGTATTTGAATGCGAAGACGCAATCGTACTCGACTTCGGCGAGCAGGTCCATGGTCTCGATAAAATCCTCCTCCGTCTCGCCTGGGAAATCCCACAATGATGTCAGTCGAAATCGAAATCTGCCGCCGCGCTGCTTTGATCCACCCGATCCGCTCCAGATACCACTCCGGCGTGTACTCGCGCGCCATCCGCTCCAGCACCCGTGCCGAGCCCGACTGCACCGGCAGGTGCACATGATCGCAGAGCGTTGGCACCCGGTCGATGGCCTCGACAATATCGCGCGTAAAGTCCCTGGGATGGCTGGTAGTAAAACGCACGCGCCGGATACCCGGCACCTCGCCCACCGCGGCCAGCAGCTCCGCGAACGTGCACTTCCCTTCCGGGTCGCGGTAGCTGTTCACGTTCTGGCCCAGGAGTTGGATCTCGGTGTAGCCCAGGTCGGCGATGCGCCGCGCCTCGCTCAGCACCGACGACGAGTTCCGGCTGCGCTCCTTGCCGCGCGTGTACGGCACCACGCAGTACGAGCAGAACTTGTCGCAGCCCTCGATGATGGTGATGTAGCCGCGGTAGGGATTCTGTCGCGCCGTAAACTCGGTCTCGAAGGTCTCGTCGGTTTGCCGGTCGTCGAGGCCGGTGATGCGGCGCTCGCCCGCCTCCAGCCGCGTCAGCATCTCCGGCAGTTTGCGGTAGCTGGCCGATCCCGAAACCAGCGACACATACGGCGCCCGCTCGAAAATCTTTTCGCCCTCCTGCTGCGCCACGCAGCCCAGCACGCCGAAGCGCTTCCCTTCCTTGTGCAGCCGCTTGTAATCGTTCAGGCGATGGAAGACCTTCTGCTCCGCCTTGTCGCGGATCGAGCAGGTGTTGTAGAGGATCAGGCCCGCATCTTCCTCCGACTCCACCTGCCGGTATCCCTGCTGGCGCAGCGTGCCAATCACCTTCTCGGAGTCATGGGCATTCATCTGGCAGCCGAATGTCTCCAAATAAAATGTTTTGTCGGTTGCCATAGACCTCTTCAGTATACGGTCAATCCGATTCCCCTGTGGCCGATTCCGGCTCGCGGATGCCCCACTTCAGTCGTGCTTATTGCGGCAAATGATGAGGCTAGTTGGCCCCGCTTTCAAACTCCGCCGGCCCCGCTATTCACTGGTGCAGCAGCTTGAACGCGTGCGTCCACTCGTTCTTCGTGAACCCCAGAATGCACCACAGCATGCACAGCGGTTCAATGGCGCGCGCCGCTTCCACCTTACCCATGTCCGCCGTCTCCCAGCCGAACTGGTCCAGAATTCGCGTCGCCGCCGTCTTCGCGCCGTCATCGTTCCCGCAGATAAACATTGTCGGCCGTCCCGCTTTGTACTGCGGATTGACGAATTGTGCGATTCCCAACGGAGTTGAATGCTTTCACAAAATGCGCTTTGGGGAATTCGCGCTGTAGCCGCTCCATCAACGAGTCATCGAGCGTCGTAAAGAACCTCAGAACTCCGTTCACAGGCGGCGCGTCCGCAATCGGGTTGCGGGCATCCATCACCAGCTTGCCGTCCAGGTTGGCGCTTCCCGCTGCGCGCAAAACATCGTCCGCAACCGAACCTTTGACGGCAAGCACCAACACTTCGCCAAACGCCGCCGTCTCGCTGAAACCGCCCACCTGCGCCTTGGGATTCTTGCTGCGCCACTCCGACAGCTTTGCCGGGCTGCGCGTTCCCACCATGGTCTCGTGACCGTGCTTGATGAAGCCTGCCGCAAGCGTCTGTGCGACGACTCCGGAACCAAGAACTCCAACCTTCATGCTCGTTTCTCCTCTCTATTGGCCCTGTCGATCGCGTAGCCCGGTGTGTAGATAGGCCAGTAGCGCGTCCATTTGTTCCTTTGTCATCTGATACGCAAAGGACGGCATCATTCCCTTCCCTGTCAACAGCACTTGCTCCACCTCAGCATCCGTTGCCGGCTCACCATCCGGCAACCTGCTTCGGTCAAAGAGCCCATGCAGGCTCGGCGGAACTTTCTTTAGATGCAGGTCGTTCTCCTCGTGGCAGTGAGCGCAACCCGCGTCGTACAGGTGCTTGCCTACTGCTTGCTGCGGCGTCAGCTTTGGCGCCGAGCGGCAGCCAATCGCACCGATACCACGCAAAGAAGCGATTCCTGCGCAAAGGCCAACCCATATACTCATGCGCCAAACCGCTTTTCGGCAGCCAGCGCAATCGTCAAGGAATTGGTCGAACGAAATAGGGAAATCCTCCGGGAGGCCCTTGCCCAACGACCGGATCGAGCGGACGCCCTTCTGAAATCCGCATCTTCAGTCTGAGCGGGCGCGCCAACCCTGGTCAAGTTGCTCATCGTGCCGTCTTGAATCGTTCCCAATTCTCAAAGACACCGCGGACCGGCAAGCAAGTATTCTGATTCCATGACGCTTCCCTCGGTAGACCAAATTCGTGACGCTCAAACCCTGGTCTATCGGTACATGCCGCCCACACCGCAATACAGTTGGCCGCTCATCAACCAGCGGCTGGGCACCGAGGCCTGGATCAAGCATGAGAATCACACACCCGTCGGTGCTTTCAAATTGCGCAGCGCCTTGGTCTACGCAACGTGGCTCAAACAATCGCTGCCAAAGCTCATCGGCGTGGTGGCCGCTACGCGCGGCAACTTTGGCCAGGGTGTGGCCATGGCGGGCCGCCTGCTGGGAATGAAAGCTGTCATCGTGGTTCCCCATGGCAACAGTGTGGAGAAGAATCGCGCCATGCAGGCACAGGGCGCGGAGCTGGTCGAGCACGGACACGACTTCCAGGAGTCGCTTGAATTCGCCAGCATCCTGGCACGGGAACGCGGCTGCGCAGTGTTTGAATCGTTTCACGAGCGCCTGGTTTGGGGTACGGCCACCTACGCGTTGGAGCTGTTTCAGGCAGCGCCCAGGCTCGACGTTGTGTACGTCCCCATCGGGCTCGGCTCGTCGATCTGTGGCATAGTGGCTGCGCGCAACGCCCTCAATCTGTCCACCGAGATCGTCGGCGTCACCGCTGCCGCATCGCCGGCCACCGCACTCAGCTTCAGGGAGCGCAAAATGATCGAGGCGCCCGCGCGATCGTTGATCGCCGATGGGCTGGCCTGCCGCAAGCCTAATCAGGATGCGATGGAAATCATCTGGACCCATGTCGCGCGCATCGTCGAAGTCTCTGACGCCGAGATCGCGGAGGCGATGTGCATCTAACTACCAGGACACGCACAACGTCGCCGAAGGCGCCGGAGCTGCTTCTCTCGCAGCCGCACTGAAGGAAAAGCCGGCTCTCGGCGGCAAACGCGCCGGCATCATTCTCACAGGAGGCAATGTAGACCGGGAAATGTATATCGCCGCGCTCAACGGTGCGTTCCAGCCAGTGAGGCCGGCATGACCGAACGCCACGAACACCTCACGCCCTTCGCCCACTCCGCCAGCAATCGCTGCTTCGGCTGCGGAGAGGCCAATGCAACCGGACTGCGCCTCGAGTTCTTCCTCGCACCCGACGGCTCCGTGGTGAGCCTTCCGGTCGTTGCCAGCACTTTCGACGGCCATCCCGGCTACCTGCATGGCGGCATCATCGCCACACTGCTCGATGAGGCGATGAGTAAAGCGGTGCGCGCTCAAGGCCGGCCGTCGGTAACGCGCAAGATGGAGATCGAGTACCTGCGTCCCGTTCCCAGCGGCGCACCGCTTCGCATCGAGGGTCGCGCCGTTCGCAACGAGCATCGAAAACATTGGGCGGAAGCCACCATTCTGAATGCAGAAGGGACCGTATTGGCCCACGGTAAGGGATTGTTTATCGAGGTCGTTCCAACCACCAAAAGCTGAGGGCGGTCCGAAGACCGCGGGTGCCCCACCCTCGCGACGCCTTTGTCTTTGTCGCTAGGGTGGGGATCATTCGTGGGCCGGATCGATTCGCTCCGTCGCTAGCCTTAGTGAACCATGTTGATGGTGTCCTGCGTGACTGTGTCGAACGTGGTCACCGATTTAGCATTGGCCTCGAACGCCCGCTGCGCAATGATCAGTTGGGAGAACTCCGTCGAAATGTTTACGTTCGATGCCTCCAGTGCGTCGTCCTGCACGGTGGCCAAGCCCGAAGTGCCCGAGGTTCCCACCACCGCCGTGCCGCTGGCCAGCGTGGTCACGTAGTCCCCGTTCCCCAACAGCGACAGCCCCTGCAGATTGGCTACGTTCGCCAGCGCCAGTTGCCCCACGTTCTCCTGCTGCCCGTTGGAGTAGCTGGCCGTCACCGTTCCATCGGAGTTGATAGTGAAGCTTTGATACTGCCCGCTGGCATACCCATCCTGTGAAGTGGCCGAAACCGCGGAGGCCGTGTCCACCTGGCTGATGGTCGGCGTCCCGCTTGCCCCCAGCAGGTTCCACTGGATGGCCAGGTTATTGGCGCCATCGGCCAGCCCGTTAAACGCGAGCGCAATCGACTGAACATCGCCGGCCGCCGTTCCTACCGTCTCCGCGGCCCCGCCTGCGGGAGTGATCGTGTTCAAATTGCCGTTGGCATCGAACTTCATGGTTCCCGTGATCGCTGCTGGCGCAGCGCCCGCGTAGGCTGACGCTGGCAAGGCAACCGAGTACGTCCAGGTGTTCGCGACAGCACCCGGCTGGAAGGTCACTGTCGCCACGTGCGGCTCTCCTAAAGAGTCATAGACCGTAATCTGTGCCGGAAACTGCGTTCCCGCCGCGGTCATGGAATCCAGATTGGCCGTCATACCCAATGTGGTCGTAGCTTTTGGCTGCTGCACCTGACCCACAGGGATGTCGATTGCCGTCAGTGGCGCATTCGTATTCACCACGCCATTGACTGCCGGGTAGCCCATCACATTCAAGCCATTCGAGGTCACAAGAGCCCCATTCGAGTCCAACGAAAAAGCGCCAGCGCGCGTGTATTCAAAGCCTCCGCCGCCGTTGCTGACCACAAAGAACCCACTTCCGTTCAGCGCCACATCAGTTGAGTTGCCGGTGGAGTTGATGGAGCCCTGCGTGAACGCGATCTCATTCGCGGCCACCTTCACGCCCGCGCCCACCTGAATCGGGTCGCCGGAGCCGGTCGAGCCAATCTGCTGGTAAAACAGATCGGAAAAGTTGGTCGACTGCGCCTTGAAGGCCGTCGTGTTCATGTTCGCGAGATCGTTCGCAATGGTGTTCAAGGCTGTCGAATCGGATTCGAGCCCGGTAAGCGGAATTGAGAAACTTGCCATGATCCATCTCCTCTTAATCTTCCCTGCGGTTGTGCGGGCCATCGTGGCCGGCAAGTAAACTCTTGTTATCGGGCCGCGAATATGGCGCCCGAAGCCGGCTGCGCGTGCGTCCGGCCGTCCAAAGCATGGGCTACGCGCTGCGCCGCGGGATTGGCGCGAGGCACGCCCAGATTGCCCGGCGCATGTTGAGCTGGCGTAGTCTGCGTTGTTGAGGGGCTGCCCGGCGTAGCGTTCGATTGAGCCGCCGGCAGCGCTGCCGCCGGATGCGCGGCGACGTGCGGCGCACCGCTTGCGGGGCTCGTGCCGGTGAGGCCGGCGGGTGTCCCAGCAACCTGTGCGGACGAGCCGGTGCCCGAGCTTGGGGTGGTGCTGCCGAGGTCCGTCGTCAGCGTCTGGTTGATGCCGATGAGTTGCTCCAGGCTGTTTACCTCCACCAGCTGGTTGATGTACTCGTTGGGGTCTGTGGTCGCGGTTGGATCCTGGTTCTGCATCTCGGTCACCAGCAACGTCAGAAAATCGTTGGCCGAAATCGTCGCCGAGTTGCTGCTCGCGCCGCTGGAATTGTTCGTGCCGCTTGTTCCCGCAGCGCCCGTTGTGGAGTCTGCCATGGGCGTTGCGGCCTTCCCTGTCAGCGCATGCCCCGCCGTCACCACTTGATTGAAGATTCCTGCTGCTGTCATCGTCCCTTCCTTGCCCCTGGTCCCAGTTCTCTGCTCTCTAATCCCTTGCCCCATTCCCTAATCCCGAATCCCTGTTCCCTGTCTTTGTCAGGCCATCACGGAAATATGCGCGCCGCGCCGCTCTCCAGTATGGGCGATCGCATCGAACCCGCCGGTCTGTGAGGGAGCGCTCTGCGACGAGGCCGGTGCATTTGTACTCTCGCGGACTTGCGAATCCGGTTGCGATGCAGCTGCGGTGCTCTGCTCCGCATGTTGGCCGGCGTTCTGCTGCATGCTCTGAGACATACCCTGATCCGTGGCCGATTCCATCCCGCTACCGCCGGGAGCAGCTATCGTCAGTGTCGCCACCGGCGAGTGCTGTTCCGCCAGATACGTGTTCAGCCCTGCCAAATGCCCGCTCAAGGCCTCTGCCGCCTCAGACGAGCCGGGTACAACTGCTGCATGAACACTGCCTCCACTCAGATCCGCGCGAACGCCCACCCAGCCCAGCGCGGGATCCTGAAATCCTGCCTCGGCCCGCTGCCCTCCAGCATGAATCCAAGTCGGCGTTCCTACCGCTGTCCCGGCATCCAGCGCTGCAAATGTCTCTCGCGGCGTTGGCCCCGAGGGAGTGCCGGCCGAGCTACCGGCTAAAACGCTCGCGCCGTCTGGCGCTGAGTTCGCTGGTCCGAGGGCACTTGCCGGATTGCGCGCCCAAAGCGATCCATCCACGGCGGCGCCCGCTGGCTGCGCTACGGCGACGTGCGCTGCCGATGCGCTCATCGCTCCAGCCGCTTCATGCACGGGCCGGGCTGTGGCTTGTTGTGCGGACTGCGTATCGCTCCCCAGACTCGGCTTCTCTGCGCCCGTCGCCGCAATCGAAGAATGCGCCGCACTGCTTGCCTCGACACCATGATGTGTTCCAAGGCGTGCGGCAGGTGCATCAGGCGCCTGTACAGCATGGCTTCCACTCGGCTCGCTGGGTTGGCTCGCGTGCAGCTCTTCCGATTCCCCGGCTGGTGTTCCGACTCTGGCCGCCGCTGGAGCCTGCTGGCCTCGAGCGAATTCTCCCGGTTTGCTTCGAACGGAAGACACAACCTCGCTGGGATTGTCCTCCTGCGGCACGATTCGAGTTGCGCCTACGGGGTTGCGGCTTAATACGCGTGCGCTGATGCCCGTTTGCGAAGCGGTCGCCGCGATGCGGCCTCGCGCCCCGATTTCTGCTGGGATCGCCGCACTCCCCGCTGCGCCCGCATCGCTCGCCGGGTCCGGAGCCGAGCTGAAGAGCCTACCCGCGAGATCCTGGGTTGGCGCGGCCGGCAAATTCGGTGGCGCGATTTGGGGTTGGGTCGGAGCCGCCGCCGCAACCGAAGCAACCGCGACGGAAATGGGCGTCTCAAGCAGTTCATTGCCGGCCGCTTGCACCTGCAGTTCCGGTTTTGGCCCGCTCGAAACGCTTTCCCGCTTCTCGCTCCTGTTGCTGCGATGCGTGCTCGTGGTGTTGCCGGCTGTGCTTGTGCCGCTGGGTGAGTCTGCGGCGGCAGAGACCTCAGTGGATTGCGCACCCATCCCAACCGTGGCAGCATTTGCGAGGATCGGCCGCCGGGAGGCCGTGGAGGCTTTCCAATCAAAGATCGTGCTTTCTGGCTGGGCCGACGGCTGCCGGGCAGCGCCACCGATAAGCGCTTTGCCTTGGTCCGCCGGCGGCATGGATTGCGGAGCCGCTTCTTCGGTAAGAAGCGAGAGCGGTGCTTGCGCGTCCTTCGCGCCCTCGCGCTCTGCCGAACTGTTCACCGTAGCGATCTCGCCCGCGCCGCTCCTGTCGTTCTGTTCGGCCGCATCTTTGTCCGCCGCACTGGTGCTTGCGGGCGGCATGGCGCCCCATGCATGCAACATCAACTGCCAATTGGAGCGAAAACTCTCCTCGCCGGAAACGGACGACTTAGATGCGTTCCCATTCGTCGCGCCCAGCCAACCCTCGCTCTTCCCTATGCCGAGCACAAATGGCGTCACCTGGCTCTGCCCTGGCCCGGCGCCCGCGCCTGCAAGCCCTCCAGCCCCGATCAATGCGCCAACCTCGATGCCCACGGCAACCGTCATGCAATGCCAGGGAGCAGAAGGCGTGCCAAAGTAAAGGGGAAGGGGTTAGAAGATTGTCAGGTTTGGGACGGTTCCTCCCGATTAAGGAAGCTCTCTCCCCGGCGCCGCGGATTTTGCCTCAAGTTCTCCTGACCGCCCCGCGGTCTCATGTCGGCCCCACAAGTCCCTGACCGCCCTGCATTCTGTTTCAAGCTCTACTATCCAGCCGCATGTGCGCCACCCGCCCCACAATCCGCTTCAACCTCCACCGTCACGCCCCACTCGCGCCACCCGCCCCATTTGCACGATTCCGCCCACCTCAGCCGGCTCCGCCGGCCGTGTCAGCCCCTTTCGCCAGCGCTGCCCCGCCGCGACCGGCTCAGGAACCAGTCGTCGAGCTCTCTTTGTGAGCGCCGACCCGATTCAATGGCGTCCCCGGCTTCGGTCTCACGAATCAGCGTTTCCACCTGCCGGCGTTCAATCCTCTTGGCGAGGAACTCCCGGCGCCGCGCAGTGACTGCGAGTTCCATGTCCGCAATCTTCGGCTTGAGAGCCGCGGCATGCCGCCGCGCGGCGCCTGTCTCCTCCAGGCCGGCAATCCTGTCCACGATTTCTCCCGAGCCCACGCTTCCCGTTACCAGCCGCCGTCCTTCGCGCTCCCTCTTTTCGGCCGCCGCCAGGGCCGCTTCCAGGTGATTGAGATCGCCCGTCGCCGACTCGAGCGCCGCGCGGCTCAACTCCTCCTCGATCTCCCGAACGCGCAGCAGACGCCGCATGGCGCGCGAAACGGCCATCGACTATACCGCCGCCGCCAAAGCGGCAAGGCGATGCAATCCGTCGCCAAAGCCCGCCTGTTCGTGCGCTTCCTGGGTAAGAAACGCGCGGATCGCCTCGCGCGCGCGCAGCGCCTGGTCGAGATCCGGATCGGCGCCCGGCTTATACGCACCAATGCGCACCAGATCCTCCGAGCGGGCGTACACCGCCATCAACTTGCGCACGAGCGCGGTCTGCTCGCGATGCTCCTCTCCGGTTACGACGGGCATCAGCCGGCTGATCGAGTCCAGCACCTCGATGGGCGGATACCAACCCTCCGCCGCTAGCGCGCGCGACAGCACTACGTGCCCGTCGAGCAGCGATCGCACCGCGTCCACCAGCGGATCCTGCTGGTCGTCGCCCTCCATCAGCACGGTGTAAAACGCGGTGATCGAACCCAAACGGAAGCGCCCGGCGCGTTCCACCAGCCGCGCAAAGACCGAAGGCGTGTATCCCTTGGCCGTTGGCGGCTCACCCGCCGCCAGGCCGATCTCGCGCGCTGCCATGGCAAACCGGGTGAGCGAATCGAGCACCAGCAGCACGTGTTTGCCTTGCGCGGCAAAGAACTCGGCCACGGTTGTCGCCGCCAGCGCCGCCCGCATGCGCTTGAGCGGCGATTCGTCCGACGTGGACACCACCACCACCGCGCGCGCCAGACCCTCGGCGCCCAAAGAATCGCGCAGGAACTCGCCCACTTCACGGCCGCGCTCCCCCACCAGGCCCACCACGGTCACTTCGGCCTCGGTGTTGCGCGTCATCATGCCGATCAGCGTGCTCTTGCCCACTCCCGACCCGCCGAAGATGCCCAGCCTCTGCCCGCGCCCCACCGTCAACAATCCGTCGATGGCGCGAACGCCCGTGCCCAGGGCTTCGCGAATGGGCACACGGTTGAGCGGCGAGCGCACCGCCCCATCGAGCGGCAACGTTTTCGAAACCGCGGGGGAACGGCCTCCATCGATCGGCGTTCCCTGCGCGTTCAGCACTCTGCCCAGCAGCGCCGGTCCCACTTCGATCTCCGGCGCCCTCCCCAGCGACCATACCGGATCGCCAAAGCGAATGCCCTCCGCGACTTCCACAGGCATCGACAGCACATCTGACCCGCGAAACCCGATGACTTCGGCGGCGTGCGCGCGGCCCGCCTGGTCCTGGATTTCGCAACATTCGCCTACCGATACCGGCGGACCAGCCGACTCGATCGTCTGCCCCACAGACTCGAGAACTCGGCCGCGCCAGCGCCAGGGCTGCCCGCGTTCCAGGCGCGCAAAGTACCGCTCGAGCAGCGGCGTCACGGCTCAGCCTCCACCGCATCGCCATCCCGCGCGGCGACGGATCCCTCTCGATTCGCTTCCGCCTTCGACGTCGTCGAAGGGATGCCGCGATCAAAGAAGCCCCGCTCAATCTCTCCCAATTGCGATCGCACTCCCAGGTCGACCGTTCCCACCTCGCTCTCGATCATGCAGTCGCCAAGGCGCATTTTCTCCCCCGCTTCCACAACCGGCTTCCTGGCGAGATGAGGCAATAGCGCAATCGCCTCGGTCCACAACTCCAGTTCCGCTGCGGGAACGCGCAGGCGCACTTCGGACGACGCTGCTAACTGCCCCAGCGCGACCCGCACCGCCCCGGTCAGCAGCAGCGGATCCATTTGCGCCTCGCGGCGCAAGATGCGCGCGGCTACGGCCAGCGCCAGCTTCACTACCTCCTGCTCAATCGCATGCAGATACCGGTCGCGCTCCTCGATAAACTCGCCCGCGAGTGCGGCGAGCTGCCGCTTGTAGCGGTCCGCCTCCGCGGCCAGCGCTGCCGACTGCGCCTCGTGCTCGGCTTGGCGGCCCTCCTCGCGTCCTCGCTCGCGTCCGGCTTCAAATGACCGGCGCGTTTCTTCCGCCAGCCGCTCGTCCATTGCGCCGCTGGCCGCGCTCGCTGGCACGCCTTTGGCCCTCCCGTGCGCCGGATCTGCCGCGCCTGCTTCTTCCGCCTCCACCCACCCGTCCCACGCCGGCAACAGCGTCGCACCGGGACAAGCGGGGTACTTCAGGACCTCGATCTCGCCGCCCGAAACTTTTTTCTGCGCCCCCATCGCCCGCCTCAACTCCCTACTCCCTATTGGCTACTCCCTACTCCCTGTCTTCCTCACGCCAGCATCTCGTCGCCGGTCTCCAGCTTCAGGATGACCTTGCCCTCGGCCTCGAGCCGCCGCGCCAGGTTCAGAATCTCCTGCTGCGCCTGCGCCACCTCGCGCGAGCGCACCGGGCCCAGCACCTCCATGTCCTCCTTCAGCATCTCCACGGCGCGCGAGCTCATGGCCTTGAAGATCTGCGCCCGCAGTTCGTCGTTGGCGCCGCGTAGAGCCAGCGCCAGTTGCCGCTTGTCCACGCCGGAGACAATCTCGCGAATCGTTGCCGGCGGCACGGTAATCAGATCCTCAAAGGTGAACATCAGATTGCGGATGCTCAGCGCCAGTTCGGGCTGGTTCTCTTCGATGGTTTCCAGAATCTTCTTCGACTCTTCGGCATTCAGCCGGTTCAGCAGATCAGCAACGGCCTTGAAGCCGGAATAGCTGCGGCGCGCCGTATCGCCCACGGACTCCAGCCGCCGATGCAGAATCAGCGCCACCTTTTGCGCCATCTCCGGTGAAAACTGCCGCATCTCCGCCAGCCGCTGGATCGAGACCACCTTGTGCTCTTCGCTCAGGTTGTCCAGCACCATCGACGCCCGGCGCGGGTCAAGGTGCGCCAGCACCAGAGCGATGGTTTGCGGATGTTCGGAGTCGAGCAGTTTGCCCAGTTGCTGCGGATCGGTGCGCTGCAGTTTGGCCAGATTTCCCTGCGCCGCCTCCTGTGAGCGCCGCATCAGCATCAGCAGGTCTTCGGCCCGCTGTTTGCCGAAGGCCTCGACCAGCACGCGATTGGCATAGTCCATGCCCCCGTGCACCATGAAGTTCTGCGTGTCGAGAAGCTGCCAGAACTCTTCCAGTACCTCGGCCGAAAGGTCGGGCGTGACGCCGCGCAGATCGGCCAACTCCTCGGTGAGCTGCTGGACATCGGCCTCCGGCAGGGCGCGCAGCACTTCCTTGGCCAACTGCTCGCCTACGGCAACAAGCAGGATCGCCGCTTTGCGCACGCCGGAAAAGTTCGCCGCCAGGCGTCGCCGCGTTACCCCGCTCTCGATTCCCTGCTCCGCCAAGGCGAGTCCCTTTCTTGTTCAAGGCCGGCCACAAACCTCTAGTCCGAGTGAATCCAGCTCTGCAACAGCCGCGAACTCTGCGTCGGCTCGCGCTTGAGGTGCGTGGTCACCTGCTCGAAGATCTCCTGCGTCCGCAATCGCTCCGGATCCACCTGCGCCGGCTCCGGCGGGCTCAGCGACCCAGGCGATGCTGCCACAGACCCGGCAGTGAGTTCCCTGCCTGGCGCCCTGATGGGCCCCCTCGCCGCCAGCGCGGCCCCGGCGTGGCGAATGGCGGGCCGCACCGCGAAGGCCACCACTACCAGGAGGCCCACGAGCAGCGTGGCGTACTTCACCAGCTCCGGCGAGGTCTGGGCCGTATGCAGCACTTGCTCGGAGATGGCGTCCGGCGGTTGCGGGCGATTGCCGTCGAAGGCCAGATCCTGGACGGCGAGCAGATCGCCGCGCGTCGCGTCGAATCCCACTGCCGCTTGGGCCAGCGCGGTCAGGTTGCGCAGCTCGTCGGCCGAGCGTGGCTGCCACACTGCCGCATGGTTCTTGCTCGCTGGCTGCATCAGACGGTCGTTGACCACGATGGCCGCGGTCAGGCGCCGCACCCGCCCCGGACTGTCCACCGTGTGCCGCACCGTCTTCGACACACCGTAGGTGCTGGACTCGCTCTCTGCGCGCTCGGGCTGCGTCGTCTGCTTGGGATACACCGGCAGTCCGCCTGAGGCGGACGTGTTGGGCGCGTTCGACGCCGTGCCCGGGACGCCGGCGGCCACAGGCTGCGGGCCGGTGGACTGCTGGGTGCGCTGCATTTGGAGCGTCACCGTCTTCGCGGGGTCGTAGCTCTCCTCGGTTTCGTCCGAGGCCGTCCCGTCGAAGTCCAGCGTCACCGAGGCGCGCACGTTGCCCACGCCGGTCACCGGCTCCAGCGTGGCCACCAGCTTGTCCTCCAGCGCCTCTTCGGCGCTCAACCGTATCGCGTCGGCGGTCTTCGGTCCCAGCGGCAGATTGCCGGCCGCGTCCACCAGCACCACGCGGTCCGGAGTCAAGCCGTCGACGGCGGAAGCCACGAGGTTGCAGATCGCCTCCGGCTCGCCTTCTGCCAGCGAACGGTGGCGCAGCTTAAGCACCACTGAGGCCTTGGCCGGCCGTTCCTCGTCGCGAAAGAGCGAATCGTGAGGCAGCACCAGATGCACACGCGCCGATTCGACGTCGGACAGCGCGCCGACAGTGTGCTCGAGCTCGCCCTCCAGAGCGCGCTGATAGTTCACCTGCTCGTCGAACTCCGATCCCACCCAGTTTGGTTTGTCGAAGATCTCAAAGCCCAGCCGCCCGCTCTTCACGCCGCCTTTGGCCGCGGTCGCGAGGCGTGCTTTGTCCAACTGCGCGGCCGGAACGAGAATCCCCGCGCCATCTGGCGACGGCTCAAAGGGAATCTGCGCCTGGGCCAGAATCTGGCCCATCTGGCGCGCGTCATTGGCGTCTAGATTGACGTAGAGCGTACGCCAGTCGGGGTGCAGAGCGTACCACGCGAGCCCGCCAGCAAGCGCCGCCAGAAGCATCGTGGCAATCGCCACCCAGCCGCGCTGCGCGGGAGCCATCTGCGCCCAGCGAACCCGCGCCATTCCCCATAGGCCTTGCCACCTGCCGCCCATCTGCATCTTTCCGGGCGTTGCCGGCGGACTCTTTGCCAACTGTGTTCCCGTGGCCATGGTTCCCGTTTCTCGGCGATCCCTGGTTGCGCCGTTGCCCGGTCAGCGTTCCTAGAACTGCATTCCCATCACACTCTCGTACGCCTGGACTGCCTTGTTGCGCACCGCGAGCGCCAACTCGAAGGCCATGCTCGCCTTCTCGCTGGCGATCACCGCCTGGTGCACGTCCACGCCTGTGCCGGCCATCAGTCCGCTTACCGCCGCGTTGGCCTGCGCCTCAAGCTGACCAACCTGTCCGATCGCGCCGGAGATCAGGTCGGCGAACGGCGCCGCGGCGCCGCCTTGTTTTCCATCCGCCGAGGACAAGTTCGCCGTGCGGACCCCGGAAGCCCCTGTCCCGGGAATCGCCGCTACGGCATTCATTGCAGTCACCATCGCCTCGCGCCTCCTTTGCCCGCTCCCTATTCCCTGCTCCCTAGTTCCTATGTCCCTAGCTCTTCGCAATCTCCAGCGCCGAGGTGATCATGCCCTTCTCGGCCTGCACGGCAGAGCCGTTGAGCCCGTATGCACGCGTCGCCCCCATCAGGTCCACCATCTCTGTGAGGGGATTAATGTCGGGATAAGCGACGTAGCCGTCAGGTCCCGCGTCGGGATGACCAGGGTTGTAGCGCTTCAGCGGAGGCGAGGGATCCTCGACCACCTGCGCGATGTGCACGCCCGGCGCAACCGCCTGCGCACCGGGCAATGGGAGCGCAGGCATGGCTGCGGAGGCCATCGACCCCACATCTGCATTCGCTGAAGCCGCGGTCATGGAATCGAGAAACCCTGCATCGCCCTGGTCGGCGGCAAAGACCACCTCCTGACGGCGATACGGGCCTCCCTGAGCGGTGCGCGTGGTCTCCGCATTGGCCATGTTGGCCGCCACCACCTCGGCGCGCATCCGTTCGGCCTGCATGGCCTCGCCTGAAGTTTCCATCAATCCGAACAGGTTCATATGCTCACCCCACTTGTTTCGCTTCCCGCGCTCACTCCTCGCGCAGATCCGCTGCCGCGCCCTATTTGTCGGCCCCTATTTGTCCGCATGAATGGCGTCCATCACGCGCTGGTACTCCTGGCGCAGCAGAGCCACACCAGTCCTGAACTTCAGTTGCACCTCGGCCAGGTGCAGGCTTTCGCGGTCGATCGAGACGTTGTTTCCGTCGGGGCGCGCAATCAGCCCGTCGACGTCTGTAACATGCACCTTCCGCGGCCCCTGTCCCCGGTCCACGTCGTCCATGGCCTCTCGCATCTCGGCCTCAAAATCCATTCCCAAGGTCCGGTAGCCGGGCGTGTCCACGTTGGCCATATTGGCGGCGGTCAGCTTGGCTTCGGCAGCGGCCAAATCGAGGTACCGGGCGATCTGGTCGCTCAACCGCGTTTCGATCTCCATGCTCATCGGACCCTCCCCTCACTCATGGGCCCCTCCCCTCGCTCGTCGAACCCTCCCGAGGTCAATTCACTGTCAAGCCGAAGTCGATCTCCCGCGTCGTCAGCACGGGGTTTTCTCCGGCAAGAATCACGCCGCGCTCCAGCACGTGCTCCAACTCGCGGACGTTGCCCGGCCAATCGTGCGCGGCCAGTTTGGCGAGGGCTCCCGGATCCACGCGCTTGACCGGCGCATCCCGGCCCATCTTCTCTAAAAAGTGCTCAACCAGCACCGGCAGATCCTGTGCGTGCCCGGCCAGCGCTGGCGTGCGGATGAGGAAGACCGCCAGCCGGTAATAGAGATCGGAGCGGAAGCCGCCGGCCTGCGCATGCTGCACCAGTGGCCGGTGCGTGGCGGCGATGATGCGTACATCGACCTTGACGGTTTCGTTATCCCCCACCCGCTGCAACTCTCCGCACTCCACAAAGCGCAGTAGCTTCGATTGCAACCCGAGCGGCATCTCACCGATCTCGTCCAGGAACAGCGTTCCCCCATCGGCGGCCTCGATGCGTCCGGTGCGGCTCTGCACAGCGCCGGTGAATGCGCCGCGCGTGTGCCCGAAGAGTTCGGCTTCGAGCAACGCCTCGGGAATGGCTGCGCAATTGATCGCGACAAATGGCTTGCGGCTGCGCGTGGATAGCCGGTGCAGCGCCTCCGCGACCAGCTCCTTGCCCGAGCCCGTCGGACCTTCGATGAGAACGGGCGTCATGCGAGGAGCCACCAGCCGCACGCGGCGGCTGATCTCAATCATGCAGGGAGCGTTGCCTACCAACTCTGGCAGCCGCTCCGCCGAGCCGGGCTCAGTTCTGGGAATGTCCAGGCCCGCCCGAATGGGGATGATCTTTTGCTCGCCCGCTGCCGCCTCAAGAACAACCGGCGTCGCCCCGCGCACCGAAGCAGGAGGATCAGCGGCGCGAGACTCCGGCTGCGGTGCAGGCTCCGGAAGGTTCGACGCGGAGCGTGCCGCGTCCAGCAACGGAGCAGAGTTCCACGCCGCCGTATCCGTATCCTGGCAGCGCCGAAGCACGTAGAGCAACTCCTGGCGGTAGGGCCCGCGCGGACTCTCGTCTGCCACCGATCCTGCCGCAGTCACCAGATCGACTTCTGGAAAGGATCCCTTGAAGTCGTTCAGGAACTCGCTGAGATCGAGATCGGGCAGCCAGGAGTCGACGATCACCGCCTCGGGAGGCGCGGCTTCGGCCTCAGCCCATGCCTCGGCCCCGCCTTCTGCCTCGCGAACCTGCCAGCGCAGGCCGGTGAGTACGTGGGCGAGCCGTTGGCGGAAGCTGCGATCGGCGCTGGCCACCAGCGCAGTGCGCGGCCGGATGCGCGGAGTCGATGGAAGAAGAGGAACCGGAAAGGGCTGCATGAATGGTCTCCTTAATGCGGTGCGGATAGAAAAATGCCGTAGTCAGCCGCCGAACTTCAGTGCGCGGTGTCCATGGGGGAAGCAGACGGAACAGCGATCGGCGGCGTCTGGCGAGGCGGTGCTGCAGCCGACAGTTCGGCCTCCGAGGGCACCGTGTAGCCCCGTCCACGCACCGTGCGAATCAAGCGGCCCGGCGGCGGATCCTCCAGCTTGCGGCGAAGATAATTGATATACACATCGACGATGTTGGTGGTCTGCGCCGGCTCCAGATTCCACACCGAGTCCAGCAGTTCCACCCGCGAGACGCACTCGCCGCGGTTGAGCAGCAGGTGTTCGAGCAATGCAAACTCCTTGTTGGTCAGCAAAATCTGCCGCTCGCCGCGCCGCGCACTGTGATCCAGCCGGTCCAGTTCCAGGTCGCCCGCGCGCAACTGCAGCCGTGTCTCCCGCTTGCGCCTGAGCAGCGCCCGGCAGCGGCGCGCGCAGTTCGTGCAGGCTGAAGGGCTTGGTCATCAGGTCATCGGCGCCCCGGTCTAGGCAGCGTACCCGCGTGTCCACTTCCTGCCGCCCGGTCAGCACCAGCACCGGCAGATTGGCATCGAGCGAGCGAACCTCTTTGAGCACCTGCTCGCCATCCTTCACCGGCATGTTCAGGTCGAGAATCGTCAGATCGGGCATGTCCTGGCGAAATGCCTCCACTGCCGCGCCTCCGTCGTAGGCCAGCCGGACGCGATGTCCATCCGCCTCCAGGCCGCGGCTCAAAAACAGTCCCAGCGCTTTGTCGTCCTCGGCAATGAGTAATCTCATGAGAGCCTTTCCATTACCTCGCGCCCTGCATCCCTTAGCCAATCTTCCGGGCCGCCAGGGTGAAGCAGAGTGCGCGGCTTTCTCCACCTTCCCGCGAGGGAAAGAGGAACTCAAGGCCGAAGTGACAAAAGATTGGGCGATGATTCCAGGATCGGGTCCAAACGAAATAGGCGTCCTTCTAAGGGTGAGCAAACGTTGACCTGTGACGCGAGACACAGAAAACCGGCGGGACCACGGAATTCGCCCCTTGACGTCGCGCGCGAACTCCGGACCTGAGCCTTCCCGGTCGATCGCGTCAAGCGACTTTGGCGCGCGAAGCCGCCTTTTGCTCGTACATCGCGGCATCGGCGCGCGCAAGCAGCTCTTTCATCTCCTCCCCGCTCACGTGTGCAGCCAGGCCGATCGACGCCGCCACGCTCAACTTGATGGTCCCCGGCTTGCCCTCGACGGTGTAGCTCCCGCAGATCCATTTGCGCAGCCGCTCCGTCTTCGCCTCCGCTTCCATCAGGCCGCAATCGAAGAGCAAGATGAACTCCTCGCCGCCCCACCGCCCGATCACGTCGGTAGCTCGGCACGCAGATCTCAGCTCGGCGCCGAATTGTTTCAACAATTCGTCTCCGGTCAGGTGCCCGTGATCGTCGTTCACCTTCTTGAAACGGTCGATATCGATGACCGCCACGCAAAAAGGAGTGCCCGCTCCTATCCGCTTCTCGATCTGACCCTCGACATACAATCGGCTGCTCAACCCTGTCAACGCATCGCGTGAGGCGAGATTTTCGGCCTCTTCCAGCTTGGTTTGATAATTCGTCACCTGCTCCCTGAGTTGATCCAGAACGGCCCTGCCTTCTGCCGTCATCCGGTCGATCGACGTCTTCAGCTCTACTGCGCTCTTCTCGATCGAGGCTCGAATCTGGGTCAAGTCGTCCAAACTGGCGATCGCCTTCAACCGCTCCGTCACCTCGCTCATCTGGCCGGCGCAGCGCTGGTCGCGGGCGCCCACTGACTCGGCAGTCCGTGCCATCATCAGCAGCATCTCCTTCACTTCGCAGGCCTTCTGTTGATAGTGCCGTGCCGTCCCGCGGCCCCACCCCCGCAACTGCTCCCCCGCGCGAGCCTCGGTCGCTCGAAGCGCCTCGCAGCTCATTTCCCTGGAAAGCCCGGCCTTGAGCTCTCCGAGATTGCGCTTCAGCTCGTCTCCCATTCCGGGACAGGCATCCAGGCTGCAATTCCCCATCTCCAGCAGTGCCGATCCATACGCGTCGATGGCCGCCGGAAGCAGATCTCCTTCCTCCGGCTCGGCAATTGCCGCTGGATCCGCTTGTTGCGAATCGAGATACTTCTTCAACGAGATCATCGAACCCTCGGTGACGGCCTTTCGCGGCGCGCTTCCGCACACACTCGGAATCCCTTTTATCGGCAAGATTCCCGGTTTCCTTCAGCAGGGGACGGCCCGCTCTCTGTCGGAGCACCACGTTGGGGAGCACTCGGAGCGCATGCGAACGTCTCGTGAAGCGGGACGAAGATTAGGAGGAAAACCTGCATCCATCTTCTCTGGTCGAATGCCGGGTGCGGTTTTGCACAGTTTCCAGCGTTCTTTGCGCTGCGAACGCTCCCGTTCTCAGTGTGTTTGGACGGCCAGATTACTAAAGTGTAGGCCGATGTTCTCCATATCCAACAAAAGCGCTATCGCAGTTTCTTAGGAATTCACCGATCCTGTGCATATTGATTAAGTGCTGTGGCACGTATGCGCACGATTGGAGTGCCTTGGTGGACTGGAGCAGACTTCCGGATTTAGGTGCTGTCGCGCTGCTAACGATGGCGTTTGCATCGGTTGCACGGCATGGGCGGACCTCGGTTTCTGGCGCTTGGCTCATTGGTTGGCTCATGATCGCGCTCCATTTTGCGGCTTTTGCGTTCGTTCCCGTGCCCGGAATCTGGGGCGACCTCGCGTTCTTCATCGGCATTGCCTCTCTCGCCGCAGGCGGCGTGCTCTTCATCTGGGCTGCCGTTCCCTACCGTACAGAAATCTCCAGCCGATGGATGGTTTCCGTGCTCTTGGGAACCTATACGCTTTATCTTGGCCTTCTTGTCATCAACCCAGTTGCCTCTTGGGCGTTGACTCCGGCAGCAATGCTCATCGGGGCGTTACCTATCGCCGTCGCGCTCCTCTCGCTGTCCCGGTTCAGGCATCCGCTCCGCTGGGTAATCGTGTTCCTCAACACAGGCCTTTCGATCTTCCTGGTCTCGTTCCAAAACCGGCCCGTCAACGGTGGAAGCCTCGCTTTGAATGCGGTGTTCTTTACCATCTACTTCGGCTGCGGCATCCATTCCTGGTACGCCTACCGGCGCGCCACTGCGGGAGCCCTCATCACCATCGCCGGCTTTTTTGCTTGGGCGGCTGTTTTCATCGTCGGGCCATCCGTGATTGCGTTTCTCCCCAATGTCCACCTCGAAAACGAGGTCTGGAATCTCCCCAAATATATCGTCGCCGTAGGCATGATCCTGCTGTTGCTCGAAGATCAGCTCGAACACAGCAAATACCTGGCTCTGCATGACGAGTTGACGGGCCTGCCCAACCGCCGCCTCTTCCATGATCGCCTGACCAGCGCAATCGAGCGTGCCCGGCGCACCGGGGCGCAAGCCGCGCTCCTCCTCGTCGACCTGGACCACTTCAAGCAGGTCAACGATACCGTGGGCCATCACGCCGGTGACGAGTTGCTGCGGCACGTGAGCAATCTATTCACCGGGCGTGTGCGCCGCTCCGACACCGTGGCGAGAACCGGCGGCGATGAGTTCTCCCTGATTCTTGAAGAACCCATGAGCCGCGCTGACGCCGTACGTGTGGGCCAAACCCTGATGCAGCTCCTGGAAGAACCCTTTGAGTTCGATGGACATTCTGTCCGCGTGGGCGCCAGCGTGGGCATCGCGGTCTTCCCCGACGACGCATCGGATGCGGAATCCCTGTGCATCGCAGCCGATCTCCGCATGTACGCCGGCAAGAATGCTCCCGATAACTTAGCCGCGAGCCAAGCCAGGAAGATCGTCGCTTCTGAGCCAAGCCCTCTCGCCCGGCCGAAGGTGCATCCCGTGGCAAAAGTGCAGCCGGGCCTGCAAGCTGCGGAGTGAAGAAATGCCAGCCGCATTAGCGTTTATCGTAAAACCCTTATAGATTAAAGATCCGCAAATACGAAGACCCGGACGTTCTGTCCGGGTCTTCGTCTAAGCACAGAGTCTTTCTATGCTTGTCCGCCTCCGGGTCCCCGTCCGCCGCGGCGGCGCCGCCGGCGCCGGTTGCTGTTGGCCGGGGGCCGTCCAGCTCCGCCGTATGGCTGGCTCACATGAGCCGGCGCACCATCCACCCGATTGAAGTTCGGTTCGTTTTCCTCGTCGAAATCCCCACCGGACTCGCCATCGAAGTCGTCTCCGCCCTCGATCAAAATCGTGCTCTGGTTTGAGCTCGGCTGGCGTTCGTCGAACTCATGGCGCGGCGGGGCGCTCCTCGGGCTGGGAGCCGCTGGCGCAGCAGGCTGCGCATACTCCACCTCTTCAGTCTGAGCCGGGGCCGGCTGCGCCAACTTCGCCTTCTGCTCCTTGATGAGCGCCTTGCGGCTCAGCTTGATGCGGTTGCCCTCGATAGCCAGTACCTTCACCATCACCTGATCGCCCTCGCGCAGCTCGTCCTTAACCTCCTTCACGCGATGCTCAGCGATTTCGGAGATGTGCAGCAATCCGTCCGTGCCGGGGAAAAGCTCCACAAACGCGCCGAACTCTGCAATGCGCACCACTTTGCCCAGGTAAGTCTTGCCCACCTCGGGAACTGCCGTGAGGTCGCTGATCATCGCCAACGCCTTCTTCAGCCCCTCGGCATCGCTCGACGCCACGCTCACCTTGCCCTGTGTCGTCCACATCGATCTTCGCGCCCGTCTGCTCCACGATGCTGCGGATCGTCGCTCCACCCTTGCCGATCAGGTCGCGGATCTTGTCGGTGGGAATCTGCACGGTCTCAATGCGCGGCGCGTACTTCGAGCGCTCCACGCGCGGCCCGTCCAGCTCCGCATCCATCTTGTCCAGCAGGAACAACCGTCCCCGCCGCGCCTGCTCCATCGCCTGCTGTAAGATCTCGCGGGTCAGGCCGCCAATCTTGATGTCCATCTGCAGTGCGGTAATTCCCTTGCGCGTTCCCGCCACCTTGAAGTCCATGTCGCCGTAGTGGTCTTCCGCGCCGGCAATGTCGGTCAGGATGGCGTAATCGTCGCCCTCCTTCACCAGTCCCATCGCCACTCCGGCCACCGCTCCCTTCAGGGGAATGCCCGCATCGAAAAGCGCCAGGCTCGCTCCGCACACCGAAGCCATTGACGAAGAGCCATTGGACTCCAAAATGTCGCTGACGATGCGGATCGAATACGGCGACTCGTCGGCGCCCGGCAAAACTGCGGTGATCGCGCGCTCGGCCAAAGCTCCGTGGCCCACCTCGCGCCGGCCCACGCCGGTCATGCGACCCGTCTCGCCCACGCTGAAAGGCGGAAAGTTGTAGTGGAGCATGAAGCTCTTCCTCTGCTCGCCCTCGTAGGACTCCAGCCGCTGGCTGTCGTCCATCGTGCCCAGCGTCGCTGTCACCAGCGCCTGCGTCTCGCCCCGCGTGAACAGAGCCGATCCGTGCGTGCGCGGCAGCACTCCCGTCTCAATGCTGATGGGGCGAATCTCGTCAAACGCGCGCCGGTCGGGCCGGATACGCTCCTTGGTCACCTGCTCGCGGAACAGTCGCTCGCGCAGATGCTCGTAATAATGCGCCAGCTTCTTCTTCGCTACTGAATCCTCGGCGGGAATCTCCGCCGCCAGCTCATCGTTCAATCTGCTTGATCAGCGCATAGCTCTCCGTCTTGCCGTGCGTCTTCGTGTCCAGCGCATCCTTCAGCCGGTCGCCGATCTTCGCCTTCAGTTCGGCGTAATAGGCCTCGTCGAACTCCGGCGGGGTAAACTGCCGCTTTGGCTTGCCCGCCTTGGCAACAAGCTCGTCGATCGCCGCCACAATCTTCTTAATCTCCTCGTGGGCAAACTCGATGGCCGCAAGAATGACCTCTTCTGTCTCCTCTTTCGCTCCCGACTCGATCATCACGATGCCGTCTTTGTGGCCGACCACCATGATGTTCACTGTCGTTGCTGCGCGCTCTGCGTACGTGGGATTCGCCACAAACTCGCCGTTCACGCGTCCCACGCGTACCGCGCCCACTGTGGCGCCAAAGGGAATGTCGGAGAGCGCTACCGCCGCGGCCGCCGCGTTGATCCCAATAACGTCGGGATCGTTCTCCTTATCCGCGGAGAGGACCAGCGCGATCAACTGCGTTTCATTGCGAAATCCATCTGGGAAGAGTGGGCGCAGTGGCCGATCGATCTGACGGCAGGTCAGGATCTCTTTCTCGCTGGGCCGGCCTTCGCGCTTGATGAATCCGCCGGGAATGCGCCCTCCGGCGTAGGTGTACTCGCGGTAATCCACGGTCAGCGGGAAGAAGTCGATCCCTTCCCGGGCGTCGGGGGAAGCCACGGCGGTTGCCAGAACAACGGTTTCGCCCGTGGTCACCAGTGCGGCGCCAGAGGCCTGCTTGGCCATGCGCCCGGTCTCAAAAACCAGACGCTTGCCGCCGGCAAGCTCGACGGCTACTTCATGCTTGGTAGACATATTGTCCTCGTTTCGTTTTGTTCGCTTGGGAAACTTGTGTGGGGAAGGCGCGACGCGGCGCGCGAGAAACACCTGTGCGCAATCCCTGGCGCCGATTGCAGGCCGCCAGGCGCGCCTTGGTCCGGTATTCCCTGTCGGATGGAGACCGTGACCACTGTCCAGTCTGGGTGCTTCCGGTTCAACGTCGGCTTTCTGATTACTTGCGGATCCCGAGTTTGCCGATCACGTCGCGGTAGCGATCCGTGTCGTGCGTCTTCAGGTAATCCAGCAGCCGGCGGCGCTTGCTGACCAGCATCAACAGCCCACGCCGCGAAGCGTGATCCTTCTTGTGGGTCTTGAAGTGCTCGGTCAGGTCGCTGATCCGCTCGCTCAGAATTGCGATCTGGACTTCCGGCGAGCCGGTATCCGTCTCGTGGGTGCGGAAGCGTTTGATCAGGTCTGTCTTCTTTTGAGTCGCCAGCACGGCGTCAATTACTCCTCATTTTTCTCTCAGGTCCACTCTTCAGTGTCTACTGTGAGATTACCATGAACGCAGCCTGTGAGGAAACCCGCGCAGCATGAGGAATCACGTTGCAAACTCATTCGTGCTCCAACGCGTCTCGCGCATCTGCCTCTGCCGAGATGCCCTTGATCACTGCCACTGCCCTGCTGCGCATCCAGCCAGTAATTCGCCCGCGCCACAATCCGCGCGCCGTAGTCCTGCGCCGTCCGCACGCGAATCGTGTGCAATCCCGGCGTCGGATCCGACGGGCTGAAAGTAATCAAATAGCGGTTGCGCGCGTCCCTCGCCGCGCCCAGCACCCGCGCCTCGAAGCGCTTGTCGCCGACAAACGTTGTGTACTCGCCGCCGCTCATCTCCGCAACTTCTTTCGCCATGTTCTTCTTGAATGCCTTCACCGCCATCACCAGCGCCGAAACCATGTTCATCGTGCGGTCTTCGATCTCGGAGTCCTTCACGTCATGGCCCAGCTCCGCCAGCGCGGGCGAAAACGACACGCTCAGCACCAGCACATCCGACTCGCCGATCTTGCGGATCAACTGCGACCGGCTTGGTGTGCTTGCTGCCGTGGTCTCGCTCCTCGCTGATCAGCAGCAGAACGCGGCGAAACTCCTTGGGCTGCGTCTCCAGCAGAGTCACGGCGTAATTCACCGTGTCCAGAATTGCCGCGCCGCCGTCGCCCGGCTGCAGTTGCTCGAGCTCCGCGTTCACCTGGTCGCCGGCATGCGTGAAGTCCTGCATCAGATGCGGCACGGAATCGAATCCCACCAGCGCCACATGGCTGCGCGGGTCCGAAAGAAACACATCGAGCAGCGGTCCCAGCTTGGCCAGCTTGTCAAACTCCAGCACGCTCACGCCGCCCAACTCCACGGCCACCACCAGCGCTACCGGCGCCGTGTCCATCTCCTCGCTGCACGCGGATCTTCTGCGGCACGCCGTTGTCTTCCAGCACAAAGTCCGTCCGGCTTCAGGCCGTAGAGAATGCCGCCGCCGCGCTTTTCCACCAGCGTCGGCACCAGCACCTCCGTGGTCGTCACGCGCAGATTCGGCGCCTCACTTTGCGCGCTGGGCATCGGCTTCGGCGGCTCAATCGGAGGCAACTGCTGCGCCCAGCTGGTGGCACCCGCGATCAGAGAAATCGCAACAGCGGTGAATGCAGGGCTCTTGAATCGGAACTGAACGCGGAGAAGCACTTCAGCCTTGATGATATTAGACCGATGGCCTTCACCCCCGCTTCCGCGCCTCGCGCTCCAGCAGTGAAACTAAAACAACCTAAAGCTCGATCTTGGACTGAGTTGCGTTCATCCGTTTAGCCAGCCCGAAGCGTGGTTCTCCGATGAAGCACGGATTAGGTCACGAGTTGGACTAAGAGTCGGATCAGGTCAAGTACATGAAGCTTCGAAGATCCAAGGAGGGCAAATGCTTACTCTGTGTCGAACTAGCGGATTCCAACGGGTCAAGCTGCATCCTAGAATCGCCCTACAGCGATGAAAATGGAATACATGGCCGAGTTTTTCCGAGCCGTCTGTATTCTGACTGGAACGAAGGATGCGAAGAACTGATCGCTTAAGGGGCTTGGAAAAGCTTCTGGCGCGCAAAAGCGTGGGGAGGATCCTGCGGAGATTTCTGCGCCCCCCGGATCTCGCCACGAATCAATTGGATGTTCGTCAAGCCTATCGTTTGTGGGCTCCCCGGTATGCCGAGGAGACCTTAACGCATTATCTCGACGACGAATTGGCACGAGCCATGCTCCAGGGCCTGCCCCAGACTCATTTGCTTGATGCGGGTTGCGGGGCAGGGGGCAGAATCCGCGATATTCTCGGGGCTGTAGGAATCGATTTAAGTCCCGAGATGCTCGCGGCAGGAGGCTTGCACACCGTTGTTGCCGGAGACATCCGCGAAATGCCATTCGCGTCCGGCCAATTTGACATGGTGTGGTGCCGGCTTGTTCTCGGCCATCTCCGCGATCCCTTTCCGGCTTATCGGGAATTCTGTCGTGTTTGCATGCCCGGTGGTTACGTGTTCGTAACGGACTTCCATCCTGAAGCCGTCCTCGCAGGGCATCGCCGAACATTCAATGACCAGACTGGTGTTGTCCACAAGATTGAACACTATGAGCACACGAACCACGCCGAACTGGCCTTGCAAGCCGGGCTGGAGTTAGTTGCGACCCGCGATGGCGCTGTCGGGCCGTCGGCTCGCGACTTCTACGTTCATGGCACTGGCCGGAGGGCGTACATAAGAGACTTCGGCCTCAATCTTGTACGAGCATACCTTTTCCGTCGTCCGGAGGATGTTGGATTGTGATGTGACTTATGCGGTCCGCCTGGCCCGCGGAACGGGCGAAAGATTGGCTGCCGCCACGTGTTCAATTCGCTGCGGCCGCTCTCTTGGGCGCCGTATTCAGAGCCCCCCGCAGCGCCCAAAACGCCGGCGTGGGATTGAAATCGTCATCGAACGGCAACGGCCGCTGCCGCGCGAAATCCGGCCATCGCTCAAACCGCTGGTCAAGCCGATTCGTCCAGCAATGCGCGCTCGTAATACCCCACGTCAGCACCATTGGCACGTTCGGCTCGGCCAATACCAGGTCCAGATAGTTCCCGTACACCTGCGCCACCGCGGCGTCGCGCCCAGCCGGCCCCTCCTTCATGCCCCGGCAGTTCACGTCCATCTCGGTGATATAAACTTCGAGCCCCATCGCGCCAACCTCGCGGATGAAGCTCTTCAACCCTGCTCCCGGTTGCTCGCCTGACGCCTGCAAATGGCTCTGCACACCCACCGCGTGAATCGGCACGCCGCGATCCTTGAGCCGGTGCAGCAGCGCCAGCACCTGCGCCCGCTTTGCGGCCTCTTCCGGCCGATCCGTCTCGATCCCGTAATCGTTGTACACGAGCTTGGCCTGCGGATCAGCCTCGGCCGCGGTGCGAAAGGCCAGCTCGATGTAATCCGGCCCGATCAAATCCAGCCAGGGCCGCTGCCGCAGACCGTCTGCCCGTCCATCTTGAGGCCAGATCGCCTCGTTCACCACGTCCCAACTTTGCAGTTGCCCGCGAAAATATCCCGCCACCGTGCGAATGTAGCCCGAGAGAAGCCGCCACGCATTCTCCTTGTTGGCCGTTTCCCAAAACCAGCCCGGCAGCGACTCATGCCAGCACAGATTGTGCCCCCGCACCTGCTTGCCGGTCAGTCTGGCAAAACGCATCAGGCGGTCGGCCTGGATAAAGTCGAAGGTGTCTGCCGTGGGCTGCAGCGCCTGCCACTTCATGGCATTTTCCGGCACCAGGATGCCCGTCTGCGCAGTCACAGCGTGCGTATACGCGTCGGCCGAGTGGCCCTTTGCCACTCCCTCCACATCCAGCAATCCCGGATCCACCGCCGCGCCGTAGAGCAGCCCTCTCGCCGCCGCGTGCGCCTCGAGAGAATTTGCCCCGGTCACTCCGGGCTGCACTGCGGCCTCATACTGCCGCTTCCGCCGCCATCGCGGTTCCTCGACTGCGGCCCATCCCAGGCCCAGCGCCCCGGCCGCCCCAACGCCCAACGCCGCCCAGCCAAACTGCCTCCGCGTAAATTGCGACTTCCCGGTCTTCATCATGTCTTTCTCTTGCGTTCGAGCCGGTTTGGGTCCGGCTTACACCCGCTTTCGCGCCTCGCGCTCCAGTTGGCCGGTCCATGCCAGAAAACGCACCAGCTCCCCGCGCGTGGCCCACAGAAATGCGAGAACGCCTTTCGCCGTCAGCGTCTCCGCCCGCTTGCCGGAGTATGTCTCCACCCTCCAGCGCAGGAACTCGCTCCGCCACGGAGCCAGCCTGTGCCCACGCGTGGCATTCCAGAGAAAACGCAGCGCAGCAAACAAGAGAAATCCTCTCGCATCGAGTATATAGAGAACGCGCCGCCGATCGCGTACGCCAACAGCAGGATTTATGGCTGCAGCTTGCTGAACAGGCTGTTCGATGTCGATTCGAGCTGTGCAATCACATCTTCGAGCGCTGTCTGCTGCGTCTCGGCCAGCGAAAGCTGTGTGGCGATAGTGGGAATGTCGGCTTGCATCAAATTGGTCTGCGCTGTCGTCAATTGCAGTTTCTCGTTGGTCACTGCGCTCGTCGCCGCGTTGAGCTGTGTCATCGAGTTGTCGATGGTCACTCGCTGCTGCGAGACGTAATTCAACGCCGTGCCCAGCGCCCCCGTGTCGCTCACCGCCTGCTGCGTGTTCACTTCGCCGCTTGAGTAATCGGCCACCAGAGCATTCAGCGCGCCGAACACGCTGTTCGTCCCATTCCCCAGAAAGATCTGGTCACCCGGCACACTCAACGGAATCTTCTGCCCGTTCGGCAACTCAAGAGAGTTCACGTTCTCGTCGCCGTTGTACGTCGTTACCGCCGGCGAGGTCGCCGTCGATGTCGTAAATGGCGCCGCGCCCATCTTTCCGCCCGCAAAAATGTACCGGCCCTGATAATTGGTGTTGGCCAGCGACTGCACCTCGTTGAGAATCCCTGCAATCTGGTTCTCGATCGATTTCACGTCGTTCGCGTTCAAGGTCCCGTTGTTCGCGCCCGTGGCCAGCGAAATCGCCTGCGTCAGCTCGCTCACCACGCTGCCCAGCGCGGAATCGGCCACCTGCAACTGTCCCGTCACCAGGTTCGAGCTCTGGGTGAACGAATCGTCCTGCTGAATCTGGTTAAGCAGCAGCACGTTCTCTCCCGAGCCCACGGGATTCTGGCTCAACGACGTGATGCTCACTCCGCTCGAGAGCTCCGCGCTCAACTGCTGCTCGTTCGCCTGCGTCTGATCCAGCGATCCCACCAGATTCGTAACGTACGACGGATCAACCCTCATTTGTTCCTCCACGAGCAACGCCGCCTCTGGCTTCTGCTCTCCGCAATTGGAGCCAATATCCTGGCCGGTCTGGAACAAGCTGGAAGCGAATAGCTGGGAGTCCGAAAGCTGGAACTACGCCACCGCCGTCTCCACGCCCAGGTTCAGCGACGAAGCCATGATTGTGTTTAGCAACGTGAAAACCTGCGAGGCCGCCTGGTAACTCTTCTCTAGCGTCGACATCGCCGCCGCTTCATCGTTCAAATTCACGCTCGAGAGCGCGTTGTTCTGCGTCTGCAATTGTGTTACGGAGGCATTATGCGCCGTGTTTTCCGTCTGCACCTCGGAAACCGTCGAGCCCAGCGTGGAGACAAAGTTTGCGTAGTAGTCGATCGGCGTCGCACCGTTCACGATCAACCCGCTCGCAAGGCTCGCCATCGCCACAGCATTGGAGTTGTCTCCAGTCCCGTTCCCTGCACTTGCTGCCGCAATCTGGCTGGGATCGGTCATCACCACGCTCATTGCCGCCGCGCTTCCCGCCGCCTGCGCCGGCTCGTTAAAGATGTACAGCGGATTGGCCGGCGTTCCCGTCACGCCATCCAGGTCCGTGCCCGCATGGTTCTGCGCGTTGACCGAGGTCGAGATGCCATAGGCCAGTTCGTCAAGCGAGTTGAGAACACCGGGAATATCCGCGTCCCGCGCCGTCAGATACCCTCCCAGTTGCCCTCCGCCCGATGCCAGCTCCGAAGTGATGTTTGTTCCGCTCAGGAAAAAGTGCGCCGCCCCGTTCACCGTTCCCGTGGTGAGTTGAAAGTTCTGCCCCTCGGAGACCAGCAACTGCCCTGAAGTCGTCGTGATGGAGAGGCCGTTGTTTTCCGTTGTCACCTGGTTGATTCCGATCAGTTGCGAAATCTGGCTCAGGTCCTGCTGTCGCTGATCCTCCAGCGTTGCCGCATCAGCAGCCGGCGAGGTGGATTGAATCTCGAGATTCAGTTGCGCGATCGCGCCGCTGAGCGAGTTCACCTGACTCGCCACACCCGAGGCTTCCTGGTCCAGTGCCGCGCACTGCCCGTTTAGACTGCTCGCCGCGCTGGAAATGTCTCCGGCCAGCGTCGATGCCGACGAGAGCACCTGCTCACGCAAAGCGTTGTTGGTCGGATCGCTCTCCAGCGACGAAAACGAATCGAAGAAACCTGTGATGTCGTTGCCGATGTCTCCAGCCGTCGCGCTGGACGCTCCCGAATCCGGCGTAAACAGCGCCTGAATGTTGTCGAGCGCCGCCAGCCGCGTGTTCGACGCCGATGCCAGTTGCTGCTGCTGGTCCAACCTCTCCTGCAGCACGCGGTCCCGCCGCGACGTTGCGCCCGTCTCCGTCACGCCGTCGCCAATCGAGATTCCGCCAACCTCGATGGGCGCGTTCTCCTGCCAGTTGGGCGTCTCCTCGGTATATCCAGTGGTATTGGCGTTGGCTACGTTGTTCGCCACCACGTTTAGCGCCGCCTGGTCGGCGTCCAGGGCCCCGGTCATCACACTCAACGCGGAGTTAATCGTTCCCATGCGCGGCCTCCGCACCGTCATCCCATCGACCCCGGCTCTGCGAGCCACTCGTCGATGGGGACCCCGCTCCCGCACCGCCTCGCGCCTGCCGCTCGCTGTACTCGAGGCGCACCGCTCTCAGCTCTCGCAGCCGGTTCATCACGTTCCGATTGGCTCGCGTCACGTCCAGCACCCGGGCGAATACCGCCAAATCGGCAGTGGCTTCTCGTGCCTGCCGGGTCAAGTCCGCTCGTCCTTCCGCGTCCAGCAACGCCAGGCCTTGGTTCAGCGCCTGGCAACTGAGTGCCAATTCCTCTAGCCGGCCCGCGTCCAGCCGCGCCAGCGCGCGCGATGCCTCCACGACGACATCTTTGAGCCCCGGATTCGCTTGGCGCGCCTCAAGCTCCTGCATCCTTGCCTTCCCTTTCGCCTTGGGATTACTGGGCGCCGCTCAGCATCAGGTCAACTAACTTCGAAGCCACCGCCGCAGCCGGCACGTCGTAAGTGCCCGCAGCCAGCGCCGCCTGCACGGCCGCGACTTTCTCTGCGCGCACGCCTTCACCCGAGATCGTCTGCGAGACTTCGCTGGCCACGTTGCTTAGCGTCGCCCGGTCCGTGTCGAACGCGCTTCCAGCCGGGGCCGCGCTGCTTTTGCTTTGTGGCGTGGAGGGGACCGCGGTATTCACTCTCAGCAGTGACCTCAATCCGTCCAGGCTATTGCGAATATCCATACGCGTTGCTCCTTATTGGGTCTATCGGCCGCTCTTCTCATCACTGTAGTCATTCAGGAGTTCTCAGAACGGTATTCCCGTGCAGATTCCCGGTTACCTTCCCGTTTCCGTGTTGGTTACCGGAATGGGAGAGTTCTCTCACAATCCGGTCGGCAATCCCGAATCCGCCTCGCGCGCTCAACGCCTGTCCCAACGCCTCCGAAGCGAATTCGCCCAGCGCGCCGGTCGAGCCAGTGCCTGAGCCCGCACCCGAGTCCGAGCTATCGTCCTCTGTGCCCGTCAGGGGATCGCTCCCCATCATCGGCTGCAATAACTCCTTCATCATCTGCCCTTCAAACTCGTGCGCCGCCCGCACCAGTCGCGGCTGCTGCGCAGTTTGCGCCTGCTCCGTCTTCACCGCCCCGGCTATCAACCCAACGTTCACGTTCCGGCTCACCTTTCTTCTCGTTCCCTTGTTCCCTTGGTCCCTGCTTCTACAGCACTTCCAAATCGGCCTCCAGCGCGCCGGCTTCTTTCATCGCCTGCAGGATCGAGATCACATCCCGCGCTCCCGCACCGGTACGCTGCAATTCCTGGACCAAATCCTCCACCGTGGCGCCCTCCTTCAGGTCAATCCGGTTCACCGGCTTGTCCTGGGCCTGCAATGTGGTTTGCTCCACCACCTGCGTCGTGCCAGAGGAGAGTGCGTTCGGCTGCGAGACTTCGACCTTCGCGATCACGTTCACGCTCAAGCCGCCGTGCAAAATCGACACCGGCTGCAGCCGCACCGTGCCCCCGATCACGACCGTTCCCGTGCGCTCGTTCACCACCACCCGCGCCCTGGGGAACACATCGATCTCCACCTCTTCCACTTTGTCGAGCAGCGACGCCACATCCTCGTCCGGCAGCGCCGTGATCTCCACACGCCGGCTATCCACGGCGTGGGCCCGCGCCGAACCGAGAGCCTCGTCGATCGCCGCCGCCATCCGTTCCGCGGTGTGAAAATCGGCGTCATTCAGCACCACGCTCAAAGTGTGCAGCGACTTCAAGTCAAAGGGCACCATCCGCTCCACCAGCGCTCCCCCTGGAACCCGTGCCGTGGTGGGGTGGTTCATCAATTTCGCATTGCCACCACCCGCCGCCATGTAGCCGCCCAATACCAGCGCCCCCTGCGCCTGGGCATAGATCTGTCCGTCCACTCCGTAGAGTGGCGTCATTAACAGGATGCCGCCCTCGATCGAGCGCGCGTCTCCAGCCGACGAAACCGTTACGTCCATCTTGTAGCCCGGTCGGCTGAAAGGCGGCAGCGTGGCCACCACAAACACCGCTGCCATGTTCTTCACCTGCATGTTGCTGGCGCTGTTCGATCCGGTCTGCGGCACGGTGATGCCCATCCGCTGTAAGGCCGAAACCAGCGTCTGCGCGGGAAAAACCGTCTGCGAGCTGTCTCCGGTGCCGCGCAGCCCCACCACCAATCCATAGCCAACCAGTTGGTTGTCGCGAATCCCTTCGATGGTGGCCACGTCTTTGACCCGCGCCTTGCGTCCTGCCTCTTCGGGTTGAGCCAGCGCCATGGCCAACAGCCATGCTGCCGCCACGGCAAGCCACCACCAGAATGCCCGGCCCGCTCCGCTCTTCGCTCGGCCTGTGTCCGCAACTCGCATCGCTATTCCCTGACCCCTGGCCCTTGCCCCTAGAGCCCTGATCCCTGACCACAATCCTCTGCCCCGCCCTTCCGGCCCAGGTCAGAACACCACCAGTCTCTGCAACAACCGCACCAAAGGGTTTTGCCGGTAGGTCGAGTCGTTAACAATGCCCTTGCCGGTTACCTCCAGCTCCAAGTCCGTCATGGCCGTCGAAAGCACCTGGTTCTGGTTGCTCACGTCCTCCGGCCGCACCAGCCCGCGCAGCATAATCAGTTGCGTCTGCTGCGAGAACGTCAACTGCCGCGTCGCCTGCACCACCAGCATCCCGTTGGGCAGCACGTCCACCACCTCGGCGCCAAAGGTTGTCGCCAGGCTGGAGTCGGTCGTGCTCTGCCCCTGCGCCGTGAGCCCCGAGGCGGCGTTCTCGCCGACCAGGTTTTGCAAACTGTTCGCGGCCTTCAGCGCGCCAAACAGTGAAGTGACCGCGGAGCTGGCGTTCGAGGCGCGGGTGTTCTCCACCTGGCCACCGGTCGAGGCCGTCAAACTTTCACCCACCACAATCATCACCACGTCGTGCACGCGGAAGGCCTTCACGTCGGTGCCCAGGCGCACCAACTGTCCCTGCGGGCTCCAAATCGAGCCCGGCGTCCGCACTTCGGCTGCCTGCTGGGCGCGCACCCGCGCAATGTAAGTGCGCAGAGCCTCCTCCGGCGGAGTCGGCTTGGCCACATCCGGCGCCTTACTGTGCTTCTTGCCCATGACCGCGCCGGGCCAGGCCAGGAGTGCGCACATCAGAATCGCTGCTGCCCGACTGGCCTTCATGGCTGCGCCTCTCTTTCCGGCGCCAGGACTGCCCGTCCGGCAGCCAGCGCGATCACGCGCACGATCTTGCCCCCGATCTTCAATCGCGCCTTGAGTTCCGCACCCGCCTCCGCCGAACCCAGCGCCACTGCCTCCAGCCGCGCGTCCATCACCGCCGTGTGCTCCTCCACAACCAGCGCGTCTCCCCAGCGAATCACGGGGCGGAGCCGCTTCGCGTGCACAGCCGCATCGCTCGTCTGTCGTGCATCCCCGGCCATCCCGCGGCTCGCCGCTCCTCCCGGGCCCTCGACCAACACCAGACGTCCAGGGCCGGCCGGAGTTGCCGCATCCCGCGTCAGTAGCCAGCGAGCCCCGGTGTGCGGATCGTCGATCTCCCGAAGGATCTCTTTGATAGGGCGAATTGTGACCTGCGCAGCCTCTGTCACTGCCGGAACGGCTCCCGGCGATGGATTGCCTGGCCCGTTTTGGCCCGAGGCCAGCAACGCCGATGCCAGTGCCAGCACCCCGAATCCCGCCTTCGCCATCGCCCCAGTGTTCAATTTCCCTGCTCCTCGATCCTTCAACCACCACCCGAAGATCAATGCGTCATGTTGTTGACTTGAGAGTACATATCGTCTGCGGCTTTAATGACTTTGGAGTTCGATTCGTAGGCCCGCTGGGCTAGCACCATCTGCACGAATTCGGTGACAACGTCGACATTCGAGTTTTCGAGATACCCTTGCTGCAGCGTTCCCAGACCCTCCGTGCCGCCGGGATTTCCCAGTACCGGATCGCCGGAGCTGAGCGTGGCCGTCAGCAGGTTGTTGCCCATGCTCTCCAGGCCACCCGGGTTGGGAAACGTGGCTAGTTGAATCTGCCCTAGTTGCGAAGGGTTCTGCTGCCCGGCCAGGGTTGCGTTCACCACCCCGTACTGCGTGATGGTGACGGCGGTGGCATTGGGCGGAATGGTGATCGTGGGAATCAACGGGTCGCCGTCCGTGGTCACGATCGTTCCCTGGTTGTTCAGGTGAAACTGCCCGGCGCGCGTGTAGGCGATGGTGCCGTCGGGCCGCTGCACCTGAAAGAATCCGGCGCCCTGGATGGCCACATCCAGTGGGTTGTCGGTTTCGTTCAGCTCGCCTTGGGTATTGATCACCTCGGTCGCCGCCGACTTGGTTCCCAGACCGATCTGCAATCCGGCCGAAACTGTGTTCTGGCTCTCGGCCGCGCCCGGCGTCACCAGGTTTTGATACACCATGTCCTGGAATTGCAGGCGCAACTGCCGGAATCCTGTAGTCGACGTGTTGGCCAGGTTGTTGGCGATGGTGTCCAGATTCATTTGCTGCGCGCTCATGCCGCTGGCTGCGGTGTACAAGGCTCGAATCATTCTCCCCCCTGTTTTCTTCCCGTTCCGGACCCCCGGAGACTGCCTATACCCTGGGCAGATCCTCGGTGGCAAACTTGTTGAACTCGGTGTGGAAAACGGTCAGCGCCCGCTGCATCATCTCCGCCTGGCGCTGCATCACGATCAGATTCAGCGATCCCTGAACCACATCCTGGTTGGCGGCCTCGAGAGCGCCCTCGTGCACTGTGCAATCCTTCGCCGCCACAGGCGTTACCCCCTGCGGCGCAACGTAACGATTCGCGCCCTCCGGGGTCAGATCCGTTCCCGTTGGAAAGGTGAAGACACCCACGGCCGCCACGGCGCCGCCCGCCACCGATACCGTCCCGTCGGCGCCGACCGCGACCTCGCCCGGCGGAATGACGATCAGCTGGCTGGCCGCCGAGAGCACCGGCTCGCCCGCCTGTGTCACTAATTGCCCGTTCTGCGCGCGGTGAAAGCTGCCATCTCGCGTGTAGCGCACGCCGCTGGGCGTCTGGACCATGAAGAATCCCTGACCCTCAATCGCCAGATCGAGCGGATTGCCGGTCTCGTCCAGCGCGCCCTGCGCCATGCTCAGCCGGTCGCCGCCCAGCAGACCGTAGTTGTTCACCGTCTGGCCCAGTTGCGAGTCCAGCGCATCAGGCCCCAGCAGCACAGAACGGAAGAACTCCCGCTCGGCCCGGTAGCCGGGCGTCTGCGCATTGGCCAGATTGGCCGCCGCCGTATCCAGAGCCTGGGTGCGCGCCACCAGCCCCGTCATCGCCGCATAGTAGCCGCTGTCCATGGTTGGGTCTCCTGTTCGACAGGAGACCCGGTGCAGATGAAGGGCCGAAGGAGGGGAAGAGAGATTAGAGAGAAATCATGGAAGGCACGTACGAGCCTTGGCGCGGCCCGCCCTTCGGCCGTGCGACGGCATACTGCAACCCGTCGCAGACGATGCTGGCCTCAAAGACTTCGTCGCCGAAGCGGTATGCGCCGGCCTACTGCAACCCGTCGCAGACGATACTGACCTCAAAGACCTCATCGCCGAAGCGGTAGATGTGGTGCAACTGAAACTCGGGAGCCTGCACGTGCAGGTTGTAGTCGCGGCCGGTAATGACCGCGGGAATCGACAGGCCGCAGTTGGCCGCCAGTTCCGGGACCTTGCCCTTCCACGACCCGGCGAGCATGTTGCAGATCTCGCCAATGCCGTCCTTCACCGTGTCGTCGATCCCGGTGAACTCCATGCCTGTCATCTGTGCGGCGATCTTCATCGCCGCCTTGGCCCCCGACCTGAAGAGACAGGCGCCGCTCAACAAGCCGCCGAATCCTACCACCGCGGTTACCGATTCCGGCTCCACCACGGCCAGCCCGGCGTCGCGTTTGCACTCGAAGCCCAGCATCAGCCGAAAGACCTCTTCCACACTCGCATCCAGGTTCCGAGGATCGGAGACCAGTTGCACGGATTCACGCAGCGATACCGCCATCGTACGCTTCCTTTGGTTTGCGTCGTCCACATCTGGGGCGCTCACCTTCGTGCCACCCTCGCCTGTACCGCTTTCGCTGGCACTGCCCACGCATGCGCCGCCCCTCTGCGCCGCAATAGCGGCCGCCCGCACACCGATCAATGACACGGCACCCTCCTCGTCCACGCCAGCTTCCTCCCCCTCCACGCTCCAGCCCCCCAAGCCCCCGCCTCCACGCTCCAGCCTCCTTGCTCTTTACGCCGCGGCGTTCTGCTCTGCACGCCCCGGCCTTCTGCCGGCTATGCCGCACGCAGCAGCGGCAACACCCGCTCCTTCACTTGCTCGGCCGTGAACGGCTTGCGGATGTACCCCTGCGCCCCGGCCTGGATGGCCTGCTTGACGTGCTCTTCGCTCGATTCGGTGGTGATCATCACCATGGGAACTCCGGGGGCCAAATTCTGCGCGCGAACCTGGCGCAGGAACTCCAGCCCATCCATCGTGGGCATATTGATGTCGGAGAGGATCAGGTCCACGGACTTGGCCTTCAAGAGCTCCAATCCCTCGCTGCCGCTGCCGGCCTCGTGCACCACCAGCAGATCCAGTCCCGCCTGGCGCAGAGCCCGCTCCACGATCTTGCGCATCACCGAGGAATCGTCAACAATCAGGGTGCGAATCTCGCTCATGCCCAGGCCCCTCCCCTCAAGAACCTATCGGCGCTTCCGCTCCGTTCGTGAGGCCAGTCTCCCACCTCATGAACTCTAGACATGCCCGAGCCCGCTCCGGGTTTCGCGCTCCCGTCGGATTCCACCCGCCAGCCCAGGTCAGTGCGCGCCAGCCGAGCCAATCACATCGCAGACCGAGCCGAGTTCCGGCAATGGCCCGCTCTCGGGGCGCAACCACATGCGCAGCCACAGGCAGTCGTGCACTCTCACCAGACGCGATTCCACTGGGCGGGTTCTTTCCACCGCTCTCGTCAACGCGGCGGCCAGCGCCGGCTCCGTCGCGGCCTCGATCAGTTCCACCGCGGGGAACCGCGATTCGAGCATGCGTGCGTGCGCCGGCCGGAACGCCGACTCGCGCACCAGCCCGCACTCGACCTCGAAACCGCTCATGCGCTCCACGGCCAGCGCCAGCGCGGGATCGAGATGATCCTCAAACCCCAAATAAAGAATCCTTCCCGCCGCGATGCGCAACGGCAGCGCGCCAAAGGCGTCCACGAAGAGGCGCGGCACCAGCGCAGTGAGCCCTTCGGGGTTGTGCAGCTCCATGCCCAGCACCGGGCAGCCCCATTGCAGGCCCAGCGCACGCGTCACCAGATCCTCGCTCACGCTGCGCTGCCGCACCAACCATCCGCCTAGCCTGCCGCCACCTGCCGCTCTCTGCGCTGCCAATGCCGCGCGCAGATCGCTCGGCGTGATCCAGCCCTGCTCGAGCATAGCCAGACCGAGTGGAATGCGATGGCGATGACGATCCCGCGCGCTGCCCCGGCCGTCCATCTCGCGGGCCAGCGCCGCGGCCACCCGCGCCGCCATGCACGCTACTGAACAGCACCATCCCCCCTCGAAGACCGGCGTTTCCCTGCGGCGCCAGAGGCGAAGCCAGCCCGAGCCGCAGCGGGGATTCGAGCAAGTGGCGAAGATCCCTGCTCGAACTGCTGCCGGAGCGCGATCGGCCCTGCCCGGCTGCTGCGGCGCTGCGCGGCCCGGAATGAGGGCGAGTTGACGGTTTAGAAGAGGCATCGAATGCTCTCCAGACGCTTCCGGGGCGCGGCCACCTCGGTGACGCGCAGCCCGAAGTTGCCGTTCACCAGCACTACTTCGCCGCGGGCCACGATCTTATCGCCCACGATCAGGTCCACGGGGTCGGCCACATGACGATCCAGTTCCACCACGTCGCCCGGCCCCAGATCGAGAATCTCGCCCAGGGGCATCTCCCGCGAACCGAAGCGCAGCGAGGCTTCGAGCTCGACATCGAGCAGCAGCTCGAGCCCCGGGCTCAGAGCCGCTGGCGCGGCGGCGGCTGGTTCGATCCGCTTCGCCGCTGGCGCGGCCGCTGGGGCCATCCCGGCATCCGGCCGCGGATTGGGTTGCGTTTCCCCGGCCCGTACCCCGGCCCGACCTTCGTCCCGTACCTCGGCCCGCACCTCGGTACGAACCTCGGCCCGTGCCTCGTCTCGCACTGCGGCCCGCACCTGGTCCCGTACCTCGTCCCGTACCAGGATGGTCCACGCCCGCTCTCCGGACCGGAGCCGGAAAGCGTGCGTGATCTGCGCCTCTTCGGCAATCTCCTCGAAGCCCGCCACGCGGCACTTGGTGCCCGACTTGGCAAGCAGCTCTCCGGCGGCGGCGTCGGCCACTTCGCGCAGCAACTCCTTCCAGCCGCTCTTCTGCTCCACACCCTCGCCCATCAGCGGCGCATCGAGGACCGTTCCGTCGACGACCACGGCGAACCGGCCCTCGACCTCTCCGGCAAGGGTGGCGGCCCAGCCAAACGCTCCCTCGCCCAGCGGCTTGGGCAAGGACTCGGCCAGCTCCGGCTCACCGGCCAGCGCCTGCGGAAACAACGCCTGGGCCACGCTGGCCCAGCAATCGAAATAGGTCTTCATCGTTCACCCCCGGCGATCGAGCGCTCCAGGCGCGCGGCGCGGAGCGCGCCGTAGCGCATGGCCTGCGCCAGCAGGAGCGGCTGGCCCGCCACCCTCCACTCCGACAGCGCACTGGCGCCCACGCCGAGACGCAGCACGTCGCCCGGCTGCAAGGGCTCGAGCTCGCTCGCCGGCAGACGCACCGCAGGCAGTTGCAGCGAACAGCCGAATCGGATCTGCCGCGCTATTTCAGCCATGCGCGTCCGTGTCTCGCCGGCGTGGCGGCGGCGCCGGCCCCATTCGGAGGTCAGCCGGCGCAGGATGGTGTTCGCGACCACCGCGGGAAAGGCCAGATTCAGCAGTCCCGAGCTGTGCGGCATGCGGATTTCGAAGCTCAGGCAGAGCGTTTTCTCGGCCACCGAGATGATGCGCGCCACCTGCGTCTGCATCTGCCGCCGCTCGAACAGGAAGCTCAGGCCCACCGGCTGCCAGGCTACGGTCAGCTCACGGCAGATGCTCTCCACGACGCTGCCTAGAATCGACTCCTCGATGTCGGTCAGTTCCCTGAGCGGCCCATCCTTGCCGTCGCCGCCCAGCAGCAGATCGATGATCGGAGGCGCCAGACCTAAGTCCAGTTGCAGCACCGAAAGCGCCCCCAGCGGCTCCAGCCGCACCGAGGCCACATAGCAGATCTCGGGAATCCTGAGCAGAAACTCATTGAATTGTATCTGCTCTGCGGATACGAGGTTCACCTGAAACCGCGTGCGCAGCCAGGCGGCCAGATTGTGGGTCAGATTGCGCGCGAACAGGTCGTTCAGCATGCTGATGGCGCGCAACTGCTCGTTCGAGATCTGTCCCGCGGAGGAGAAGTTGTAGGGCACCACCCGGGCGCGGACCTCGGTGCGCGCGGACTCGGGCGTCTGGCTGCGCGCGGCCTCAAAGAGAGCGTCGATTTCGTCCTGCTCGAGCGTCTTTTCCTGCAAGGTCTTCTTCCTCAATGGCTGTTTTCAGCGTTTGCTGGTTCGGCTTGACTCGACCCGTCCCTTTTGCCGGTTCTCGCGGCTTTCTCTTTTCACCGGCGCGCCGGCCTGCGCGCAGACATCCGCGACACGGCGCCCGGTCTGGCCAGATCGCGGAGCGCGGCGCGCAGATGCACCACGGCCGACGCGTGCACCTGCGAGACGCGCGACTCCACCACGCCCAGCGCCAGGCCGATCTCGCGCATGGTCATTTCCTCGTAGTAGTAGAGCGTCATCACCAGCCGCTCCCGGTCGGGAAGATGTGCAATGGCCTCTGCCAGCCGCTCCTCGAGCTCTCCCCTCAAGCAGCAGAAGAGCGGATCCTCCTCCGGCCGCCCGGGCACATAGGCCAGCTCCTCTTCGCCCGAGTTCTCGTTGCGCTCCACATGCAACGTGCCGATCTCCAGGCCCTTCAGATCCCCCAGCAGCTGCTGGTACTCGTCGAGATTCATCCCCATTTCGGCGGCAATCTCACCTTCGCCCGGAGCATGGCCCAACCGCGCCGTCAGCACCCGGATGGCCTCCTCGACCGCGCGGCCCTTGCGCCGGAGCTCGCGGGGGCTCCAGTCGAGCGTGCGCAGGCTGTCCAGAATCGCTCCCCGGATGCGGAACTGCGCGTAGCTGCGGAACTGCACCTTCTTCGCGGGATCGAATTTGGCGAAGGCGTCCATCAGGCCCACCACCCCCGCCGAGACCAGGTCCTCGATGTCCACATGCTGGGGAAGCCGTTCATGAATGCGGCGGGCGAGAAATCGCACCACGGGCAGATGCTCGAGCAGCACCTGTTCCTGGTCCGTGGTCAGCGCCGGAACGGCCGCCGCCTGAGGCGGATACCCGCCCCCTGCCGCGGCGCGGCGCACGGCCTTCGGTTCTCTCATTGCGGCCGCCGGTTCTGTTGCCATCGCATTCCCCCTATCGAATTGAGCCGCTTGCGCTTTCCCTGCTGCCCCTCACCGGACGGTGCCCACCGGGCGCAGCCGGATCTCGGGCGGAATCTCCCCCGCCGCAACCACCGCCAGGCGAGGCAGCACCGGCTCCAGCCAGCGCTTCACGTGGTAGCGCGCCGGACTGGGACATAGAAGCACGGGCTGTGCCGAGGAGGAGGCGGAACCGATAAGGGATCTCACAGAATCGGCGAGGCGGCGCACCACCGGCGTTGCGGGCGCGCCAGCCGAGGAGAGCAGCCGCTGCCCCATGGCAGGTTGTCCTGTCTCCGGAGCCACCGTGGCCAGGATCTCCTCTTCGAGCGCCGGATCGAGCAGCAGCACCGGCAGTTGGCCGTCGCTATCGACCAGCGGCAGCACCAGCCTGCGTCCCAATGCCTGCCGCGCGGCCTCGACCAGGGCCACTTGGCTCTTGTTCACCGCAGCGGTCTCCAGCAGCGCCTCCAGAATCGCGCCCAAATCGCGAATCGAGACCCGCTCGCGCAACAACTGCTCCAGAACCCGTCCCACCTCGCCCAGCGTCAGCAGTTTGGGCACCAGTTCTTCGAGCAGCTTGGGGTGCGAGTCGTTGAGTGCATCGAGCAGGCGCTTGATCTCCGCCCGTCCCAGCAGCTCCCAGGCGTGCTGGCGGACGAGTTCGCCCAAGTGCGTTGTGATCACCGTGACCGCGTCCACCACCGAGTAGCCGGCGGCGATGGCCTGCTCTTCCAGCGCGGGCGCGATCCAGATCGCGGGAACGCCGAAGGCCGGCTCCCGCATCTCCCTGCCCGTCAAAGGCCGGCGGCCCGGCTCGCCGGAGACGGCCAGCAGATTCGGCCCCTCGGTCTGCCAGCGCCCGATCTCGATCGCGCGCAGCGAAACCACATACTCCCTGGGCTTCAGGCGCAGATTGTCGGAGATATGCACGGGAGGCACCAGAAAGCCCATCTCCGCGGAGAGGTGGCGCCGGAGCGCGCGCACGCGGCCGAGCAGTTGCCCGCCCTGCTTCTCATCGACCAAGCGGAATCAGTTGGAAGCCGATTTCCAGGGTCAGGTCTTCGAGACGCATCAGGGCCGCTAGATCGGAGCCTTGCACGCTCTCCGCCTTCTTCTTTTCCGCCGTCGTCAACTCCGCCGCTGCCGCTGCCGGTGGCTTCGCCGCCAGGCGCCGTCCACCCACGTACAGTCCCGCGGCCACGCCCAGAAAGGCGAACTTCGGCAATCCCGGAATCAGGCACATGCACGCGGAAACTACGCTGGCCATGTAGAGCGTGGCCGGCCGGCCCAGCAGTTGCTGCCGGATCTCGCCGCCCAGCATGCCCGCCGAGTTGGCGCGCGTCAGCGTGATGCCGCCGGCCACCGAGACCAGCAACGAGGGAATGATCGTGACCAGGCCGTCGCCGACCGTCAGCACCGTATAGGTCCGCGCCGCTTCGCCCAGCTCGATTCCCTGCTGCAGGGTTCCGATGAGCAATCCGGCCACAATGTTGATGGCGGTGATCAGGATGGTGGCCAGTGCGTCGCGCTGGTTGAAGCGCGCGGCTCCATCCATGGCGCCGTAGAACTCGGCCTCGCGCGCGATGGCCTGCCGCCGGCGCCGCGCCTCGGCCTCATCGATCAGGCCCGCGTTCATGTCGGCGTCGATGGCCATCTGCTTGCCCGGCAACGCATCCAGCGTGAATCGCGCCGTCACCTCCGCCGTACGCACCGCGCCATGCGAGACCACCAGAAACTGGATCGCGACCAGGGCCAGAAACACGACGAAGCCGACCACGTAATTGCCGCCCACCACAAACTGCCCGAAGGCCTCGATCACCTTGCCCGCCGCCGCCGTTCCCTCCTGTCCGTGCAGCAGAATGCGCCGCGTGGAGGCGATGTTGAGCGAGAGCCGGAAGAGCGTCAGCAACAAGAGCAGCGTGGGAAAGACCGAAAGCTCGACGGCGCGGCGAATCTGCACCGCGGAGAGAAACACGATGACCGACGCGGCCATCGAAAGCGCCAGCAGCAGGTCCAGTCCCGCGGCCGGTACCGGCACCAGCATGACGAAGACGACGCTGATCGCGGCCAAGGGCAGCGCGTAGTCGCGCAGCCGGTGCCAGATCGACGCCTGCGCCGGCAACGATCCCGCTGGCAAGGGTCGCTGTGCTCATCTCTTCTCTCCTCCAAAACCTGAAACCGCGGAGCGGCCTGAAAGCCGCTGGAGCGGCGCCAAGGCCTGGGCGCGCGCAGCGGCTTCGCGCATCTGCCTTTCGCGCAGCTCGGCCTCCACGCGCTGGCGGTAGAGATAGGCCAGAATCGCGGCCACCGCCGCATACAGCTCCACGGGAATCGCCTGGCCCACCTCGACCGTGCGGTAGAGCGAGCGCGCCAGCGGCGGATTCTCGATGATCGGCACGCCCGCCCAGCGCGCCTCGGCCTTGATCTCCTCGGCCAGCAGGTTGCGTCCCTTGGCCAGCACCTTGGGAGCCTCCATGGTCACGAAGTCGAAGCCCAGGGCCACGGCATAGTGCGTGGGATTGGTCAGAACCACGGCCGCCCGCGACACGTCGGCCTTGACGCGGCGGCGGCGCATCTGGCGCTGCAGGCTGCGGATGCGGCTGCGGATCTGCGGGCTGCCCTCGGTCTCCTTGAACTCGTCGCGCAGATCCTGCCGGCTCATTTTGAGCCGCGATTCCCGGCTCTGCCACTCCACCAGGTAGTCAATCGCCGACCAGCCGAAGAGCAGCCACGCCGCGGCCAGCATCAATCCGTAGACATCCTTGCCCAAGAGCTCCAGCCGCGCCGTCGAGAACGGCGGAACGGTCAACTGCCGCGCGATGCGCTGCACGGCAAACACCGCCAGGAAGCCTGCCGGGATGAGCGACTTTCCCAGCCGCGCGGCAGCGCGCAGCGAAAACAGGTTTTTGAGATTGGCCACGGGATTGATGCGCTCCGGCTTGAAGGCAATGGCGCTGGCGTGAACCGTCACCCCGCCCGTCTGCGCGATGCCCGCTCCCAGCGCGGCCACTGCCACCATCGCCATCACCGCGCCCGGCGGGACCAGCACCGCGAGGATCAGGCGCCGCATGGCCATCATGGTTGGCCCCAGCGTCGACGGTTCCCAGCGCCCCGGCGCACCCAGCAGGAGGAATTCCGCAAACGCGCTGCGCCACGCCTCCATGGTCCGGCCCCCGACAACACCCAGCGCCATCACGCCCGCCAGGGTTCCCGCCGCGGCCGAGAGATCGCGGCTGTGCAGCAGGTCGCCTTCCTTGCGCGCCTTCTCGCGGCGGTGCTGTGTGGCCTGTTCGGTGCGCTCTCCGGGCATCGGCTACCCTCCCAACCCCGGCGCCGCGCCGGGCGCGGCAATCAAGCGCTCGGCCATGTCCAGCAGGCCAGCAAAGCGCGCTTCGATAAAGCGCGGCCACAGCGCCAGCGAGCCCGCGAGAATCAGAAACCCGGTCAGCGTCTTGGCCGGCACGGTCAGCGACATCACCGGTAGCTGCGGGCTCAACTTGCCCAGCAGGGCCACGGCAATCTCCACCAGCATGGTTGCCGCCAGCACCGGCGCGGCCAGCTCCAGCGCGGCCAGAAAGACTCCGCCAGCCGCGCGCACCAGGGCCAGCGCCGTGGGCGGCCCGAGTGCGTACGTCCCCAGCGGCACCACACGAAAGCTGCGCACCACCGAGGCCACGAGAATCCGGTCCAGGCCCGCCGTGATCACCACCAGCGTGCCCATCAGTTGAAACAGGTCGCCTAAGAGCGGCGTCTGAATCGACGACTCCGGGTCCAGCAGGTTCACCAGCGAAAAGCTGAACTGCAGGCCCGCAATCTGCCCGGCAAACAACAGCATCTCGTTCAACAGCGCCAGCGAAAGTCCATACACCAGCCCTACAGCCAGCTCGCCCACGATCGCCGGGAAGCTGAGCCTGGCTTGCGCGTTGGGCAGCGTGGCCACCAGCGGCGCCACCAGCCAGGCCATCGCGCCCGCAAACACTGCCTTGGCGCGCATGGGCAACGCGGTCGAGGAAAAGAACGGAGCGAAGGCCACCATCCCGCTCACCCGCACCAGGGCCAACGTCATCGCACCGAGAAAATTGCCCCACTCGCTCATTTGAGCCACTAGCTTCTAGCCCCTAGCCTCTAGCTCGCCTTTCATAGTCCGAAACTGTTGGCGCCACCGTTGTTCAGCTAGAAGCTAGTAGCTAGTAGCTGAAAGCTGTTCCTCTCATCCGAGGTAGCGGTGAAAATCCCCCAACAGCAGCCGCGTATACGCCGCCATCCTTTCCAGGAACCACGGCATCCCGACCAGAAGAATCAGCGCAATCGCGGCCAGACGCGGCACCGTGGTCAGCGACTGGTCCTGCAAGCTGGTCAGCGTCTGCACCAGGCTCAGCACAAAACTCAAGGCCGCCGCCGCAATCAGCAGCGGCGCGGCCAGAACGATGGCCTCCCGCATCAATTGGCGCATCAGCTCGGCAACCAGATCGGGTGTCATCGCTCTCCTCTCAAAAGCTCTTCATGCAGCGAGTTCGCCAGCAGGTTCCATCCGTCCACCATCACGAAGAGAAGAATCTTCAGGGGCGTCGACACCACCACCGGCGGCAACTGGAACATGCCGATCGAAGTTGTGATCGCGGCCGTCACCATGTCGATCAGCAGGAAGGGCAGAAACAGCACCGCGCCGATGGCGAATCCGGCCTTCAATTCCGACAGGATGTACGCCGGGGCCACCACGCGCATGGGCAGGTCGTCGGGCGTGTTGGGCCGCGGAATCTGGCCCGCCGCCGTAAACAGAGCCAGGTCCTTCTCCCGCGCGTACTTCAGCAGAAAGTGCTTCACCGGCCCGGTGCCGCGCTCGATCGCTTCCATCCCCGTGATCTGGCCCGCGCGATAGGGCTCCACGGCCTGCTGGTCCACTTGATTGAGCACCGGCGTCATCAGAAACCACGTCATCATCAGCGCCAGCCCCATCAGCGTGGGATTGGAGGGCGCGGTCTGCGTGCCCAGCGCCTGGCGCAAAAAATGAAACACCACCAGCAGCCGCACCAGCGGCGTCATGCACATCAGGATCGCGGGCAGGAGCGTGATCAGCGTCAGGACAAAGAGAATCGTCCACGGCGTGGCGTCCGAGGGATGCAGCTTTTGGTTGAGATCGGGCAACAAGGGCACTTGCGCCGGAGCCGCCGCAGCCACCCACGCCGTCCACCCCGCCCACGCTGTCACCATGAGATCCTCGGCTGCCGATGCCCAGCGGCCGACGCCGCTGCGCGCTCGCCGCTTGGCGCTCTCCCGTCAACACGCACGGCTGAAGGCGTGGTCTCTCGTCCAGCGGATAGAACGCCGGTCCGCCCTCGGCCGAGGTGGCCACCAGAATCCGCCGGCCTTCGGCCTCGACCAGCGCCAGCGACTGCCGCGGCGCCAGCGCGATGCGCTCGACAAGCGCCAGACGCGGCTCGCGGCGCTGCCTGCCGCGAAACCTCCCGATCAACCACCCCGCGAGTCCGCCGAATTCCAGCGCTCCGCCGCTCACGCGCTTTCCATCCCCGTCACATTCCTGTTCCCTGTCACTGCCGCCCCTGGTCCCTGATCCCTGTTCCCTGCTTCTCTCACGCCAGCCGCGTCACCCGCACCGCCAACCGCGTCTCCACCACCTCAAACTCGGTCCACGCCAGTTGCACGTCCCCCGATGCCAGCGGCACGTCGTTGCCATGGCTCCACTGCGACTCGATCACCTGTCCCGGCTCGAGCGCCAGCAGATGCCGCACGCGAAACTCCCGCACCGGCACGGCAATGTCCAGCTCCACCGGCAATCGCGCCACCGCAGGGCCAAACGCAGGCTGTTCGTCCTCCTCCGCCAGCCGCGAGACCGGAACCAGAGCCTGCCCGGCTGCCGATTCGGCCACAGCCGGCGTTGCGGCCGTTTCACGCGGCGGCTCGCCCGCCGTCATCGACACAGGACGTGCCGCCGGACGCTCGCCCCTCGACCGGAACTGGCCGTGCCTCCGCCGGAACTGGACGCGCCTCCGCCACAACTGGATGCGTCGTTGCCATCTCGCGAAAAACCCTGCAGAAACGGGACCAGAGGAAGGACGGAGGGATTGGAACGGTCTAAGAAATGCGCGCCGACCCGCTGTCTCGCGCTCTCCGCCGTAACGCTCGAGTCCGTTCGCTGCTACACTGAAAGGTGGGAATCCTTCGCGGCTCTCTCACCCCCGCGGATGCAGATGTGCCGCCTCTTGAGGTCGAAGACCATGCCCGAACCGACAGAAAACAAGAGTTTCACCGGAACCAGCCTGCGCCTCAAGGTCGGCCTGGCCGAGATGCTCAAGGGCGGCGTCATCATGGACGTGATGAGCGTCGAGCAGGCGCGCATCGCCGAAGAATCTGGCGCCGCCTCGGTCATGGCCCTCGAACGCGTGCCCGCCATGATCCGCGCCGAGGGCGGCGTGGCCCGCATGGCACGCCCCAGCCTCATCAAGCAGATCATCCAGGCCGTCTCCATCCCCGTCATGGCCAAGGCCCGCATCGGCCACACCGCCGAGGCGCAAATCCTCCAGGAGCTCGGCGTCGACTACATCGACGAAAGCGAAGTCCTCACGCCGGCCGACGAGGCCCACCACATCGATAAGCACGCCTTCACCACGCCCTTCGTCTGCGGCGCGCGTAACCTGGGCGAAGCTCTGCGGCGCATCGCCGAAGGCGCGGCCATGATCCGCACCAAAGGAGAAGCTGGCACCGGCGACGTCGTCCACGCTGTCCAGCACATGCGCCAGATCACGCGCGAAATGCGCACCCTCACCATCCTCACCGAGCAGGAGCTCTACGCCGCCGCCAAGGACCTTCAGGCCCCCTACGAACTGGTCCGAATGGTCGCTCAAGCCGGCAAGCTCCCCGTGCCCAACTTCTCCGCCGGAGGCATCGCCACGCCTGCCGACGCCGCGCTCATGATGCAGCTTGGCGCCGAGGCCATCTTCGTCGGCTCGGGAATCTTCATGAAGGAGCGCGCCACTCCGCTCGATGTCGAGAACAACCCCAAGGAGCGTGAAGAAGCCGTCTCGCGCGCCAAGGCCATCGTCGTCGCTACGACGCACTTCAACGACCCCAAGATCCTCGCCGAGGTCAGCGGGCAGGTCACGGGCACGATGAAAGGCCTCGCCGCCGCTTCCATCGAAGAGTCGCAACTTCTCCAGACCCGCGGCTGGTGAACTGGCCGTTCGGGCGGGCGCTCGCTATTCGCTCGCACGGGCTTCGTTGCTTCCCGTCCTTTGCGCCATGGCTGTCCTTTTTTCCTGCATCGCGGCACAATCGGGCGCAAACACAGGAAATCAGAAGAGATGATGACCCGGCAATGGAACCGGCCCATCACTTTCTCAAAATCCTCAGCCCACTCTTCCGATTTCGGATGCGTCCAACGAAAAGTGAGTGTAAATTCATCCTCACAGGGTTCCCCATGGCCCCAATCTTCACCCCCATCCCGTCCGAGATCGAGCGCAAAGCGCCCGGAACCGGAGGCAAGCCGCCCGTCGACCGGCGGCCCACCGGTGGCGGTGGTGGCGGAGGCGATGACGACTGGAAAAGTCCACGCCGCGGCCCTCGGGAAGTTCTGCATCGCACCCGCGCCTTTGTCTTTTGCGCATTGGCTGGCGACATGATGTTCTTTGTTGTGCTTGTGGTGCTGTTCTACGCGCGCCAGGCCGGCACGCGCATGGACCCCCAAACCCTGCAGCAGATCGGCGACTGGCATCCCGTTTTGCTGCCGCCCATCCTCTTCCTCAACACCGCGGTCCTGCTGCTCAGCACCCTCACCATGGAGCGCGCCCGCCAACACATTTTTCGCGAATTTGACGTACTGGAAGAGTGGCTCGGGATGGGAAGGCCGGCCCTTCGCCGCACCCTGCCCTGGATTGCCCTCACTCTGATCCTGGGAGGGATGTTCCTCACCGGTCAGGTCATGGCCTGGGAGCAGTTAACCGTTCAGGGATTTGCCTTCGATCGATGGGCCACGCCGGCAAGCTACTTCTTCTACATCATTACCGGGCTGCACGGCGCGCATCTGGTCATCGGCGTTTTCGCCTTGCTCTTCTGCCTCTGCGCGCTCACCCGGCTCAAACGCGTCGAGTCCCGCCAGATCGCCGTCGACGCGACCGCGTGGTTCTGGCACACCATGGGTCTCGCTTGGCTGGTTTTGTTCGGGGTTCTGATCCTCGGACAGTGAAAAAGCAGCTTCTAGCTGCTATCTACTCGCTGTAGGCCGCGGGTGGTCATTTTTCTGGTTGCAGTTGTTTTTCGATGGACTGGATGTACTTGAGGTCGTTGATCAGTTCTTCGGTGCCGGGTTCGTCTTCATCATCTTCGTTTTCTTCATCGTTATCTTCAACGTCATCGTCATCATCGCTGTCCTCGTCTTCGTCCTCTTCTTCGTCGTCCCTGTCGCCAATTACCGGGTGGTCGCATTCGTCGTAGTAGGGGCAGGTTTGGCAGCTGCCGCTTTCAGAGCAGTTGAATTCCTCGGGCGCGAGATCGTCGCCGTCTTCGCTGCGGGAGAGCGATTGCACAGAGTCTGAGTCGGCGTAATTGGAAGTGGTGGGAGCGAATTGCAGCGTGACCTGAAGAGCGTAAATCATGCGGCGGGCGGCGAGCGCGCGAACGACCTGGGAAAGGGCGATCTGAACTGAGGCGCGATCCTCCACCGGAGGGAGATCGAAGGAAGCAATCGGCGCAGATTTCGTTTGATGGATCGCGCGATGCAGGCGGTCGTGGAAATAGCAGCACGGCATCCCCTTGAGGGCGGGAGCTTCGCACTTCCTTCCGCCGGCCTTGATGTGACGACATTCCCTAAACATGGACAAGACTCCTCTGCATGCGGCTCGGCAACGGCTGAGCTGGGGTGGGAAAAGGGCCGCGCAGTCCCCAAGAGGATGGCGAGAGCGGCCTGTTTACTCCGGAGTTAGGGGCCCCCGGGGGTTTGTGTAAACAAACGGTGTGGAATCAACGCGTTAGCGCCCGATCCTCGCCGTAAGCGATTGATTTCAAGGCACTTATTTGTAGATTCCTGGCAGCAAAGAGGTTACGAGCACTTTGGCAGGTGTTGCCTCGCGGATTGCGCGGGTTCCCCAAGAAGAAAACGGGCGCGAAAAACGTTGGGTGGGCCTCAATGTGCCAGCCGCCAAGGAGGCACTCGAGGTCCGCCCACCAACTCTCAGAAAGGAGAGAACGCTCTGTATTTCGCTACCTAAATCAAGAGTAGCGATTTGGCGGAATCAGACTGCAAACTTAGCAGAAAAAATAATGGCTGTGGAATGAGGGGGATGGGGCGGGATTGGGGTGGTAGTGGGGTTGACACGAGCGAAGCGAGTCGGCGAGCCGGCGAGTCCACGGGTTAGTTTTTGGGTTTGGCTTTCGGATTCTTTTTCGCGGCGAGGTGTTCCTGGAGGCATGGCAGTTTTGCGGCACTCATCCACCGCACCGACACTCACCGTTGAGGATGGCGGTGACAACGGCACTCTTCCATGCTGGTTTATTGTGATCCGGGTTAACCCCACTTGTGGACTGATGAGTAATTTCCGGGTTGGCGACAAACCGCTCGGAACTGCGAACTTTCGCGAATGTAGTTTGTTTGCAACCGGGGGTACCTGATAAGTAATATCCGACCCAAGATCTGTAACCGGGAATTGCCCCCCCGCAAGGTATCATAGAGCCAACAGTTTGCCCTTTTCGGGCGCTGAATTGCCTAAGCGGGACGGCGTGACCACTAGGGAGAGGTATTCAGGGGCCACTTGAGGGCCCCGAGCGGGTCGCACTTCTTCTCCCTCCGCCGGCGGAAGGTTCTTTCCCCTCACCCGTGGCAATTGGGGATCGCAGTACAGGTCGCCCAGACTTGCAGTGAGCGACCACACGAAGGGCGCGCCAGCGCATCCACACAACGCATCGCCGGCCATCGTTAACGGCTTTAAGCATTCGGGCCATAACGGGCTCTGGGTCTATCCACGGAGGTGCATCGTGTCACAAGTGATGCGAGAAGGGCTGCGGCCCGAGACCGCAGTAGCGTGCGTGATTGAAATCCTGATCGATAGCCAGGAAGGGCTTGCCACTGTGGGCGAAAGGCTTCAGGATCAAACCCTCACACGATATTTCTTCGCCGAGTCACTACTGCGCGCGCAGTTTATCGACCAACTGGAGGCGGCCCTCCGCCAGCGAGGCGTGGGCCGATTCCGAGAGAAGGGCAGCGCGGCAGCGACCCTTCACCGCACTTGGGCTCGCATCAAGTCCAGGTTCATGGGCGGCGATCACACGCTGCTGGTCACGGCCGCGCAGGGCGAATACGCCGTCAACGAAGTCTACATCAAAGCCTTGGAGACCTACCTCCCTACGTCCATTCGCCAGATTCTGACGGCGCAGGTCGCGCACATCAAGTTGGTCCACGATTTCGTGAAAACGGAGCGTGACCGCCTCGCGGCGGGGGACAAAACGGCGCGGAGTATAGTGCCTGCAAGTGACGAAATTTCGCATTGACGGCCGGGCACTCATCGCACCAGAGGCAAGAACTTCGCAAAGGCGCCTCGCCCACGACTGCGAAGGCCGTGCTGGTAAGTGCAGCCTCCGAGTTCATGTTTTCGAGCGGAAATCCAGTGGACATCCCCCCCGTCCATAGGTGCAAGAACTCCGGTATCGCACGACACAAAAACCGGCCCCCCGCGTTCCACGGAGGTTCACTATGGCGTCTTCCCCGCCTGATTTTGTGCGCCGATCCAATCCAGACGGAACTACAAATTCCATTTGCAGGAAGTGCTTCGCTACTGTCGCCACCGCGACTTGGGAGGCTGACTTGGATTCATCCGAGCAATGCCACAAGTGTGATCCGTCGAGGTTGGAGTATCTCAAAAAAGCTGTCGAAAGAGTCGATGCGGTCGGAGAATTCACGGAATGAGCAGCGTCAGGATGACAGTGCCTGGTTGGAATTTTCAATGACGACCGCCGCATTGGCGGGTTCCGGGCGTGTTACCGGCCAACCGTCAGTTACTACTTCGGCAATGGCTCGGGCCGGGCTCTGATGCAAACCTGCGAAGGATGGGTCTGTGGTTTCCCGCCCTTTCCGCACAAAACGCGGAAGGGATGGGCACCCGGCAGATTGTGCGCAAGAAGGGACGGGCAGGGGCTAAAGCCCCGAAGTTTAGCTTTCCGATTCGGCATGACTGAGGTCGTGCCCTGATACAAGACTCCGGGGCTGAAGCCCGTACCCCCTGAAAGGTGGATTGGCGTGCTCTGATACAAGATGCATGGTTCGTGCTGGTGATACCCCACCCTGGCAAAGCCAGGATGGGATACCCGGCATCATTGTCATAGCCCATTGCAGAACACACACATAGACGGATGGTCTGATCGGCCGTCTCCTCCTAGAAAGTGCCTTAGCAAGCAGATCGTGACAGTAGACACAGATTGTTTTTGGCCGGGGGCTCACGCTTAACTGAGGGGCTGGCTCCGGGATGGCGTGTAGGGGATCGAGGCGGGGCAATTTACACTTTCTTCACCTGCCAACAGGAATCTGGTTGGACTTGCTGGGCATCGGCGTGATGTTGCTTGCGGGTTGCGGCCAGATCATACAGAACGATTTCATTCCCAGCGAAGGGCAAGGCGCCCTTTTCGGACTCACGGTCAACGACTTTGCCAACGTCAAGCCACAGTTGGCCTTTGGCACGACGCGATCCTGGGATGCCTATCCGGGCCTCGATTGGTCCGACGCTAACCCCGCTCCCGGACAATACAATTTCGCTCCGTTGAACTCATTCATTGCCATCAACCAGGCGCGGGGTGCAGAGATGATCTACACCTTCGGGCGCACGCCGCAATGGGCCTCTACACAGCCGAATGCGCCAGGCCCGTACGGACCGGGCCAATGTGCGCCGCCTAACCTTGCGGCGTGGAACCAGTATGTGACGGCCGTGGTGACGAGCGCGGCAGGACGAATCCACTATTGAGAGCTTTGGAACGAGCCGAACGACGCTGAGTACTATTGCGGCGATGTGGCGACGATGGTCACGATGGCTCGGCATGCGAACCAGATCATCAAAAGCATCGACCCAACGGCCAAAGTGCTGTCTCCTGCGGTGATCGGATCTACAGGACCTGCCTGGCTGGCGGCCTTTCTCTCGGGCGGTGGGAATTCCTCGGTGGACATCATCGCCTTTCATGGATATGGAACCGCCAACGCCGAGGATCTGAATCAGATCGTAAGCAGCTATCGGACCGTGATGAGCGTCGAGGCCGACTCCTCGATGCCGTTGTGGGACACGGAAGGAAGTTGGGGAGAAAGCGCGATCGGGGACGACTCGCACCGTGCCGCCTTTGTCGCGAAGTACTACGTTTTGCAATGGTCGCAGGGCGTGGCGCGCGTGGTGTGGTATGCCTATGACAACAGCGATTGCTGGGGAAGGTTGATGGGCACAACGTCTGGACTCAATGCCGCGGGAGTTGCTTATGGCGAGGTTTACCAATGGACGGTGGGAGTAACGCTGACGAAGCCGTGTAGTGTGGATGGCAATGGAACCTGGGTGTGCAGCCTGACTCGGCCAGGTGGCTACTATGCGGAAATCGTATGGAACTCGACGAAGAACCTCGGCAGTTATGCGGCTCCGGACCCGATGGCTGACTATCGTGATTTGGCTGGCGACAGCAACCTGATTACGAACGGACTTGTGCTGGTGGGAAACAGTCCCATCCTGATAGAATCCAGCGCGCCTTCCAACTAAGTGCGCATCACGCACATGGGCTTCTTCGATCGTTCAGAGCGATCGGTCGCTTCGTCTGCCTCGTGGTTGGCTGTCCCATCCTCGGTCTCCGCCGCGGCGGATTCTTCTACCGAGGGTGGGACAGCACAAATCGACTTTTTCGCGGTGCGGAATCGGATGCGGAAGATGAGCGCAGCCCTGAGTTTCCCCGCAGACAAGCTGACGGCTGAAAGCTGTTCTTCACGCCGTGCGCAGATGCAACAGGGCGCGCCAGCGCTCGCCCAGGCTAGGCACTTCAGGGCATTCGAAATAAATCTGGCGGTTGATCCCCATCAACAACTGCACCGCCTCCAGTTGCGCATCGTGCGCGGAAAATGACTTTCCCGCGTGGACGAACTCATCGGTCAGGTATTCGATGGCATGGCCCAGGATTTCCAGGGCGCGGCCTGATTGCGGTGAGATGCGCCTGCGGCGCAAGGCGCCAGGCCTTGCACCCGCGGTGGAAGTCGAAGCCGGAAGAGGAAAACCACTTGCCGTTGAAAAGGAGCCCATGCAGTCTATCCTCATCCGGTTTCTTCGGCTTTCCGTGCTCGGCCCTTGAGATAACCGACGTACTGTCCTAAATCAGCACACGTATCGTTATGGCGGATCATTTCGGAAAAACCAGTGACTTCGCTCACGCCAGATGGGTAAACAACCAAGCGGCAAACTTCGCTCGGCGATCAAACTCGGCATTCCGCATGCATTCAACCACTTCCCGCCGCGCCAGCCCGCATTGCCTTGACGGGACGAGGCTGAAAACCTAATCTCGAACTAGGTTGCCGTTTGGTCGGAGACTCTTCTTTTCCTCTCCAAACAAGCGCAATGATCTCGATTCCCTTCGGACTGGGCGGCGATGAATCCAACTCCATATGACTGGCAATATCTTCCGCTGTTGATGCAGATTCTCGCCGCCTTTCTCCTTGGAGTGGCCATGGTCGCGGCCTCATGGTTCGTCGGCCGCCACCGCAACACCAAAGTCAAGCTCGATGCCTACGAGTGCGGCATCCAGGCCGTCGGCGATGCCCGCGGCCGCTTCAGCGTGCGCTTCTATCTGGTCGCCGTCCTCTTCATCCTGTTCGATGTGGAAATGGTCTTCATGATGCCGTGGGCCGTCATCTATCGCCGCCTCCCGGCGCTCACCGGATCCCGGCTCTTTGGCTTTTGGGAGATGCTCGTCTACCTCGGCTTTGTCGCCGTCGGTCTCTTCTACATCGTGCGCAAAGGCGTCCTTAACTGGAGCCAGGACAAGGCGGACCTTTGATAAAGCAGACCTTTGACAACGCGGATCTTTGACCATGCGGATGCGCGATGAAGCAGATCCCCGGCAAGGCGCATTTCAATAAGGCGGACCTAAAGGATGACGAGCGAATCACCCACCATATCCGGCAAGCAAGCTGTTCTCGAAGCTCTGCCGGACCACCCCGCCATCAAAGCCATCCTTGCCTGGAATCCGCAAGCTCTCGCCGACGCCAAATTCGACTTTGGCGAGCTCACGCTCACCGTCGCGCCAGCCGAGATTTGCGCCGCCTGCTCCACCGTGCAGGCCGCAGGCTACAACTTCTTTGAGGACATGACCGCGGTCGACTGGTTTCCCGCATCGCCCCGCTTCCAGTTGAGCTATCACATCCTCTCGCATTCACTCAAAGAGCGCATCCGGCTGCGCGTTCTGCTCGATGAATCCGATCTCACCGTAGACTCCATCACTTCTGTCTGGCCGGGCACCAACTTCTATGAGCGCGAGGTCTTCGATCTCTTCGGCATTCATTTCGCCGGCCATCCCGACCTCCGCCGCATCATGATGCCCGACGATTGGCAGGGCCATCCCTTGCGCAAGGACTATCCGGTGGAGGGATACCGCTAATGAGCGAGAAGCCGGGCGCGCCTGTCCTCGAACTCCCTGCCGCCGAAAGCGCCGGCGAGCACCAAATGATCCTGAACATGGGCCCGCAGCACCCAGCAACGCATGGCGTGCTGCGTTTGGTCGTCGAGCTCGACGGCGAAGTCATCGTCAGTGTCCGCCCCGAGATCGGCTACCTGCACACCGGCATCGAGAAGACCTGCGAGGCCAAGTTTTACCAGCAGGTGGTCCCGCTCACCGATCGCGTCAATTATCTCGATCCGCTCTCCAACAATCTCTGTTACTGCCTGGCCGTCGAAAAGCTCCTCGGCCTCGAGATCCCGGAGCGGGCCCAATGGATTCGCGTCCTGCTCACCGAGCTCAGCCGCCTCAACTCCCACCTCATCTGGCTGGGCACGCACGCCATGGACATTGGCGCCCTCACCGTCTTCCTCTATACCTTCCGCGAACGTGAGGAAATTCTCAGACTCTTCGAGGCCGTGGCCGGCCAGCGCATGATGACCAGCTATTTCCGCATCGGCGGCCTCGCCATGGAGCCTCCTCTCGATTGGTTCGACCGCGTTCAGCACTTCATTACCACGTTCCCAGAAAAAATCGACGAGTACTCGAACCTGCTCACCGGCAATCCCATCTTCATGAACCGCTTGAAGGGCGTTGGCTGTCTCTCTGCAGCCGACGCCGTTGCCTTCGGCGTCACCGGTCCGCCCTTGCGCGCCTCCGGCGTCGACATCGACCTCCGCCGCGACATGCCCTACTCGAGCTACGAGAAGTTTCAGTTCCACGTCCCCACTTCGACTGTTGGCGACACGTGGGCGCGATACGAGATTCGTCTCGTTGAGATGCGCGAAAGCACTAAAATCATCCAGCAGGCGCTCGACGGAATGCCCGGCGGCCCGGTCAAGGCCGACGCGCCCAAGATCGTCCTGCCCGATCGCGAAAAAATGAAAACCCAGATGGAGGCTCTCATCCATCACTTCAAAATCGTTACCGAAGGCTTCAACGTTCCTGCCGGCGAAGTCTATCAGGGCATCGAGTGCGGCCATGGGCAGATGGGCTACTACGTCGTCTCCGACGGCACCGCCAAGCCCTACCGCGTTCACATGCGCTATCCTTCGTTCGCCACGCTGCAAGCCGTCGAAACTATGTGCAAGGGCCGCCTGATCGCCGACCTCGTCGCGGTCGTCGGCTCCATCGACATCGTGCTGGGAGAAATTGACCGGTAAGTTAGGGGGCGCCGTGACTGACTACGGTGCGTTAGCAGATAAGCTAAAAGGCTTCAGAGAGGCTGCCAAGCGGGCCAAAAAAAGGCCGGCGAGACATGAGATCGACCCTGTCGCTTTTTATGAAAGCGTGAAGGCGCAAATCGAACAGGAAGCTGGAAAGGCCAATATAGAGCTTCGCAAGCGGAAACTGCCGATCATTGAGCGAATCTTCATGCCCAGCTTCCTCGGAAAGCTCTCTCTGACCTTTGGAACCGCACTGCTTTGCAACGTGGATCTGCAGGAAGCAAAAGGACGAATCACGGCTGTGATTGTCGGCCCGCCGAATCGCCTTGAAATCTCGAGAAAGGAATATGTCATAAACCCGGGGGCAGTGGATCAGCAAGCTTCTACCGATTGACAAGGCTGAGAAGGTGGCCGTCGGATATAGCCCGGACCGGATTGCAGCCGAGATTGTTTCCGGGCTCCTCATGGGGGAATTCGCTTGACGCCGGATCGTTTTGCAACCTTCAAGCCTTCGGGCGAAGGTTCGCCAGTCGCTCACGATCCATGGGCATTTGCGGAACTCTGGATTTCGCTCGCTGCCCTGCTCTCGAGCTACACCGCTGCGCACGGACTCAACGCCAAACACCAGGCCGCGGTCAAACTGGACGAGAACAGAATCACGGTCCGCCACGGCAGGAAATGGCTGCGCCTCAAGCGCAACGGCGCAGCCGTCACCTGGACGCGAGAAAATGGAAAGAGTGAAACGTTGGAACTGACGGAGCACGGCCGTCTGCGCGGCCCGGCGGGCGAACAAGAGCTGGACATGGCCGCCGAAGCCTGGGCGCGAGAACTGATGCAAGACAAATTGCCTGACCAAATTCGGGAGCAAATTCGAGCCGAACTCGAGCATTGACGAAATGAGCCCTGACAACACAACCCCCGAGACCATGTCGGTCTTCTCGCCGCAACTCGCCGCGCGCTTCGATGCGCTCGTCGAGAAATATCCCGTCAAGCGCTCCGCCCTCATCCCCATGCTGCTCTACGCGCAGGACGAAGTCGGCTATCTCTCCGATGCCGTCATCGCTGAAGTCGCGCGTCGCATCGGCATCACTGAGCTTGAAGTGCGCAACGTCGCTACCTATTACTCCATGCTCCGCTTCAAACCCGCCGGCAAGTTCAACATCGAGGTCTGCACCAACATCAGCTGCATGTTGCGCGGAGCCTACGAGGTCCTCGACCGCTTCCGCGAAGAGCTTGGCATCGACCCAAAAGGCGTCACGCCCGACGGTCTCTTCTCGCTCGAAGAGGTGGAGTGTATCGGCGCCTGCTGCTGGGCCCCGGCCATTCAGGTCAACTACGACTTCCACGACGAGATCAAGCCTGATCTGGTCCCCGGCATCCTCGACGGCTACCGCGGCAAGGCCCGGGCCCCCGACGACGGGCGGCTCGGAGAGCCGGGGTCGCAGGGGTGGAATGCCAAGGCTGAAGGGCCGACAAAAGAGAAAGGCAAAGCCCCGCATGCCTAGGCTCGCCTCCCATCCCGACGAGGTCAAAATCGTCTCTCGCCGCTTCGGCATGGGCGCGGAAGAAATCGACCGTTACATCGAGCTCGGCGGCTATCAAGCCGCCAGGAAGTGCCTCGCGCGAGGCCCCGAATGGATTATCGAAGAGATGAAGGCCTCGAACCTGCGCGGTCGCGGCGGCGCGGGCTTTTCCGCTGGCATGAAGTGGTCCTTCGTCCCCAGGCAGTCCCCCAAGCCCAAGTACATCCTCATCAATGGCGACGAAAGCGAGCCCGGCACCTGCAAGGATCACCTCATCTTTTTGCACGATCCCCATGCTGTCATTGAAGGCACCATCATCGCCGGCCTCTCCGTCGGCGCCAAAATGGGATTCATCTATCTGCGTGGCGAGTATCGCTATCTCCTCGAAATCATGGAGCGCGCCGTCGCCGACGCCTACGATCGCGGCTTCCTGGGCAAAAACATCTTCGGCTCCGGCGTCGAGTTCCAGATCATTACCCAAACCGGCGCGGGCGCTTACGAAGCGGGCGAAGAGTCCGCGCTCATGGAGTCGCTCGAAGGCAAGCGCGGCATTCCGCGCATCAAGCCGCCCTTCCCTGCTGTTGTCGGCCTCTATGGCGGTCCCACCGTCATCAACAACGCCGAGACCATCGCCACTGTACCTCACGTCATCATCATGGGCGCGCCAGCGTACGCGGCCATTGGCACTCCGCGCAACGGTGGTACACGTCTGTTTTCCATCAGCGGCCACGTTGCGCGCCCCGGCGTCTACGAGCTGCCCATGGGCTACAACCTCAAAAAGATGATCTACGACGTCGCCGGCGGCATCCCCGGCGGGCGGAAATTGAAAGCTGTGGTCCCCGGCGGCTCGTCGACACCGGTTCTTTTGCCTGAAGAGATCGATATCGGCATGGACTTCGACCAGGTGGGCAAAGCCGGCTCCATGCTTGGCTCCGCCGGCGTCGTGGTCATCGACGATCAAACCTGCATGGTCAAGTTCGCCCTCCGCACCATCAGCTTCTACGCGCACGAGAGCTGCGGCTGGTGTATCCCCTGCCGCGAAGGCACCGATTGGCTCAAAAAGCTGCTCACTCGCTTTCACGCGGGCTTTGGTGCGCCCGCTGACATCGACAACATCCAGCGCACCGCCGAGAACATTCTGGGCCGAACCTTTTGCCCGCTCGGAGACGCGGCGGCCATGCCGACCATCGCTTTCGTCAAAAAGTTTCGCAAAGAATTTGAAGATCACTTGAACGGCAAGCCCTGCCCGTATGCACGGGAAGGCGTGCCGCAGTTGACCGTGGTGTGATTTGAAGAACCGAACCGCAGGAGAAGACCATGTCTGAGAACAAAATAACGAGGCGAGTTTTTGGGCTACTGCTTCCGTCCGCTGCGTTGCTCCCTCATTTCGGTTCAGGCCAAATGCCAACCACGTTCGGGCAAGACGGGGACGATTGGAAAGCCGCCAGCCTGCCCGAGAAATTCGGCTACGTCTTAGGGTTCACGGATGCGGCTGCTTGGGCGTGCGGAAACACCAAGGTCGTGCTTCAGCTCAAGTCGTTATCGGCCGCGGACCGCCAAATTGCTGCGCTCACAAAGGACGTATGCGAATACGACGGAATCAAATTCGATCAGTTGATTGCCGGTATGGATGTGTTTTACCGAGATTACCGCAACACAGCTATCAAGTGGTTTTGGGCGTTAGGATACGTGCGGGACACGATAGCCGGGGTGCCGCAGGCCCAACTCGACAGCGAACTGGAAATCGCACGCAAAGTGGCCCTATCCGACACAGGAAAGAATTGAACAGGCTAGGATAAATGCCCGACGTCACCTTCACCGTCGACGGAAAGAAGCTCACCGCGCCTGCGGGAACGCTGCTGATTGACGCCTGCCGCAAAGCAGGCATCGAAATCCCGGCCTTCTGCTACTATCCTGGCCTGTCGCTGCAGGCCGCCTGCCGCATGTGCTTGGTGCGCCAGGAAAAAGTCCCGAAGCTGCAAACCGCCTGCACCACCCAAGTCGCCGAAGGCCAGGTCTTCATCACCGAGTCGCCCGAGATCGCGGAGGCGCGCAAAGGTACCGTCGAACTGGTCCTGGGCAATCATCCTCTCGACTGTCCCGTCTGCGACGCGGGCGGCGAGTGCGAGCTGCAGGACATGAACTTCCGCTACGGCGCCGGCGAAAGCCTCTATGCCGAGGCCAAGCACCACCGCGACGGAGCAGCAGTGGTCGCCCGCCGTCTTCTACGACCGCCCGCGCTGCATCCTCTGCTATCGCTGCACGCGCATCTGCGGCGAAGGCATGGATGTGTGGGCGCTCGGCGTGCAGAACCGCGCCGTCGGCTCCGTCATCGCTCCCAACGACGGCACTCGGCTCGATTGCGAGCAGTGCGGCATGTGCATCGACGTTTGCCCTGTCGGCGCGCTCACCAGCGGCAGCTATCGCTACAAAACCCGCCCCTGGGAGATGAACCACGTCTCCACCATCTGCACGCATTGCGCCGACGGCTGCAAAGTCACCCTCGGCGTGCGCCAGACCAGCGACGGCGCCGCCATCGTCCGCGCCGACAATCGCGACAGAAGCGGCATCAACAACGACTTCCTCTGCGCCAAGGGCCGTTTCGGCTTCGACTTCGTCGACAGTCCCGATCGCCTTACGCAACCTCTCGTCCGCAACGCACAAGGCAAGCTCGAACCCGCCACCTGGGAGCACGCCCTTCGCATCGCCGCCGGCAAACTCAAAGAAATCCGCGACACGCGCGGCGGCGCTGCCATCGGCGTCATCGGCTCCAATCGCACCACCAACGAAGAGAATTACCTGCTGCAGAAGTTCGCGCGCACCGTCCTCCACACCAACAACATCGACCACGAGCGCACCACCGACTACGCAGCCTTTGCCCGCGCCCTTTCAGGTCACCCCGGCAAAACCGCCAGCCTGCGCGACATCGCCTCCGCCTGCGCCATCCTCCTCGTCGGCGGCAATCCCACCGACGAACACCCGCTCCTCGCCTGGCTGCTCCGCACCAACGTGCGCCTCAACCGCGCCCGCCTCTACATCGCGAACTCCAAACCCATCAAGCTCGAGCGCCAGGCCAAAGCCGTGCAGCACCTTCCGTCCGGCGGTTACAAGGACCTCGCCGCCATCCTCGACGCCGGCCAATCCGACTTCAGCAAAGCCATCCTCGCTGAAGAATCGCTTATCGTCATCTTCGGCGAAGAATTTCGCGGCGCAGCCGTCGAGAATCTCGTCGCCTGGGGCCTCAAGCGCGGCCCCAACTCCCGCAACGTCCGCTTCGCCTATCTCGGCGATCACTCGAATTCGCGTGGCGCCGCCGATATGGGTCTCTTCCCCGACCTGCTTCCCGGCTACGTCCCCGTCACCGCACCCGGCGCCTTCGCCGAATACCCCAACCTCCCCGCCTCACCCGGCAAATCGCTGCCGCAAATGCTCGAAGCAGCCGCCACGGGCGAACTCGGCGCGCTGCTCGTCGTCGGCGCCAATCCCGTTTCGCGCCTCAAGCTCAATCCCGCCGCACTCCAAAACACATTCCTCATCGTGCAGGACCTCTTCCTCACCGAAACCGCCGCTCTTGCTGACGTCGTCCTCCCCGCCGCCAGCCTCTACGAAAAGTCCGGCACCGTCACCAACACCTTTGGCGACATCCAGATGGTTCGCAAAGCCGCCGACCGCGCCGGCGTCAAGCCCGACTTCGAAATTCTCGTTCGCCTCGCCGGAGCCATGGGCGCCGACGTCAAAACTCTCGTTCCCTTTGGCCAAAACCGAGATTTGCGCGGCGTCACCGGCGATCTCGGCCAGTCGCGCGGCGCGCAGGCCGGCGAGGCCGACCGCCACGCTGTCTGGCTCGAAGCCAACGGCCTCGAACCCAAACTCAGTCCCTTCGATCCACTCGCCGTCCTCGACGAAATCGAGCGCCTCGTCCCCGGCTATGCACTCGACCGCATCAATCTCTTTGCGGGCAACGACGTGCACACGGAACCGGCCTCGCCGGGATTCGTCCCTGTCTCCGCGCTGGCCACACCGGACCTCGTCGTTCCCGCGCACGATACCCTCTTCACCTCAGGAACGCTGGGCCGCTATAGCCCGGCGCTCAAGCAACTCGAAGAACACCAAGCCCAGGAACTCGCAAAATCCGCAGCCGACTGAGGATTGCATGCAGCCGCCACCGACTCGCTGACTTGCAATGACTCGCTGTTCGAAAAAGGCCGAACGCACGTGACGATCCTCGAATTCTTTCTTATGGAGCCTGGCCAAAGTCGCCGTGGTCACGGTGGTGATGCTGCTCGGCATCGCCTACACCGTGCTCCTCGAGCGCAAGCTCGTCGGCCGCATCCAGAACCGCTGGGGCCCCAGCCGCGTGGGTCCCTTCGGCCTCTTGCAGCCGCTTGTCGACGGCGCCAAGTCCTTCCTCAAGGAAGACCTCATCCCCACCGCCGTTTATCGCCCGCTCTATCTCCTCGCGCCCATCATCTCCCTCGGCTGCGCGCTCATCTCCATTGCCGTCGTTCCCTTCGGCGCGCCCGGCATCGGCCCTCACGGCTTCGATCTCTTTGAAATCTCCAACATCAACGTCGGCCTGCTTGTCATCCTCGGCATCACCTCCATCGGCGTCTACGGCATCGCCCTAGCCGGCTGGTCGTCGAACAACAAGTACTCCCTGCTCGGCGCGCTCCGCTCCTCGGCGCAGCTCATCAGCTACGAGCTGGCCCTCGGCCTCTCGCTCGTCGGCGTCGTCCTCCGCGCCGGCTCGCTCAATCTCCGCGTCATCGTCGAGCAGCAGGCCACCCTCGGCGCCGCCACCTGGAACATCCTCGGCGGCGGCCAGTTCCTCGCCTTCTTCATCTACCTCATGGCCGCCTTTGCCGAAACCAATCGCTCGCCTTTCGATCTGCCCGAAGCCGAAAGCGAGCTCACCGGCGGCTATCACACCGAATACAGCTCCATGAAGTTCGCCATGTTCTTCATGGCCGAGTACGGCAACATGATCAACGTGGGCTGCGTCGCCACGCTGCTCTTTTTCGGCGGCTGGACCAGCCCCTTGGGCGACCTGATACCTCCGCCAGAGAACATCTTTGTCCACGCCTTTGTTCCCATCTGTCTGGTTTACGTTCAAGGTCTTCTGCTTCCTCTGTCTCTACGTCTGGGTGCGGGGAACCTTGCCCCGCTTCCGCTACGACCAGTTGATGAACTTCGGATGGCGCGTGCTGCTTCCGCTCGCCATCCTCAACATTGTGGGCACCAGCCTCTGGCTTGCCTATCGCTGACCGCGTGAAGCGTGTTGCCCCATCCTTTCCACGCGGCGCCGCAGCGGTTCGTGGAAAGCGTGGGATCATACAAAGCTCATTTACAATCGGGAAGGATTTTCCTCGAACGCCGATGCACCTGATCCTGTTCTTCCTCTTTGCCGGATTCTGCCTCGCGGGAGCCATCAATCTCCTGCTGCAGACCCATCCCATCAACAGCGCTCTCTCGCTCATCGTCGTCATGACCTCGCTGGCCGTGCTTTACCTCCTGCTCGGCGCGGAGTTCCTCGCCATCGCTCAGATCATCGTCTACTCCGGCGCCGTCATGGTCCTGTTCACCTTCGTCGTCATGCTGTTCAACGCCGGCCGCGAAGAGCGCACCCTCGGCAGCCGCGCCGCATCGCCGCATCGGCTTTCCCGCCGTCGTCGCTCTTCTGGCCGTCCTCGCCACCATCGTTCTTCGCGCTCAGGGCCTCGGCGCCGCGCATCTCGGCCAGGGCCTCACCAACGCTCCAGACGAGTCGAACCTCGTCCTCCTCAGCCAGGTGCTCTTCCACGAGCTGCTTCTGCCCTTTGAAGTCACCTCGGTGCTCATCCTCATCGCCATCCTCGGCGCGGTCGCGCTCGCCCGCGCCGATGGTTCGAAGATGGGCGGCGCGGAAAGGACGGCCGAAAAGTGAGCTTTCTCCAGCACGACGTCCCTCTCTCCTGGTATCTGCTCCTGAGCGCCGTCCTCTTCTCGCTCGGCGTCATCGGCTTCCTCATCAAGCGCAATCTCATCACCGTCTTCATGTCCATTGAGCTCATGCTCAACGCCGTCAATCTCTCCTTCGTCGCCTTCGCCTACCAGTGGCACGAGGTGCGAGGCCAGATCTTCGTCTTTTTCGTCATGATGGTCGCCGCCGCTGAAGCCGCCGTCGGCCTCGCCATCATCATCGCCGTCTTCCGCGCCCGCGCCACGTTGGCCGTCGATCGCATCGACCTGATGAAGCTATGAACGAGTCCCCCCATCTCTGGCTGATTCCGCTGCTGCCCTTCGCCGGCTTCCTGCTCAACGGAATCCTCGGCTCGCGGCTGCCCAAGCGGCTTGTGCCAGTCATCGGTGTGCTCGCGCCGCTCGCATCGTTCGCCCTGGTGCTGAATGCTTTCGTGGCGAGCAATATCTCCGCCGCTACGAGCTGTCCGGGCTGCGGGCCGGTGACCGCACTCGCATTGCCAATGTGGAAACACTCCCGTTCCCCTGGCTCGCCATCGGCCCACTCCACGTCGATTTCAGCCTTGTCCTCGATCAGCTCTCTCTGGTCATGCTGCTGGTCGTCACCGGCGTCGGCTTCCTCATCCACGTTTATTCCGTCGGCTACATGCACGACGAGCCCGGCTACGCGCGCTACTTCAGCTTCCTCAATCTCTTTCTCTTCTTCATGACCCTCCTGGTCCTCGCCGGCAACGTCCTGCTCATGTTCGTCGGCTGGGAGGGCGTGGGCCTCGCCTCCTATCTGCTCATCGGCTTCTACTTCCAGCGCAACTCCGCCGCCGACGCCGGCAAAAAGGCCTTCATCGTCAACCGCATCGGCGACTTCGGCTTCCTCATCGGCATCTTCCTCATCCTTGCCACCTTCGGCACGCTCACCTTCAGCCAGATCGCCGCGCTGCTCGCCATGAATCCGGCGTGGCACGGCGGCGTCCTCACCGTCATCTGTCTCTGCCTGCTGTTCGGCGCCGCCGGCAAAAGCGCGCAGCTCCCGCTCTACGTCTGGCTGCCCGACGCCATGGAGGGCCCCACGCCCGTCTCCGCGCTCATCCACGCCGCCACCATGGTCACCGCCGGCGTCTACATGATCGCCCGCACCCATCTGCTCTTTGACCGCGCGCCCATCGCGCTCGCCGTCGTCGCCATCGTCGGCGCGGCCACCGCCCTCTTCGCCGCCACCATCGGCCTCGCCCAAAACGACATCAAGCGCGTGCTTGCCTACTCCACCATCTCGCAGCTCGGCTACATGTTTCTTGCCTGCGGCGTCGCGGCCTACTCCGCGGCCATCTTCCATCTCGTCACGCACGCCTTCTTCAAGGCGCTGCTCTTCCTCGCCGCCGGCTCCGTCATTCACGCCCTGGGCGGCGAGCAGGACCTGCGCAAGATGGGCGGCCTGCGCAAGAAACTTCCCGTCACCTTCTGGACCATGACCGCGGCCGTCTTCGCCATCGCGGGATTTCCCCTCTGGCCGGCTTCTTCTCCAAAGACGCCATCCTCTACGCCGCATTCCTCCAGGGAACCGGCGGCAAGATCCTCTGGTTTGTCGGCCTCGTCACGGCCCTGCTCACCTCGCTCTACATGTTCCGCCTCTGGTACCTCACCTTCCTCGGCGAACCGCGCAGCCAGACTGCGCCATCACCACGCCACGCCCGTGTCCATGCTCGTCCCGCTCGTCATTCTTGGCGATCCTCTCCGTCTGCGGCGGCTGGATCGGTCATCGATCGCTTCAGCGCCTACCTCGCTCCCGCGCCGCCGCGCACCGCCCGATGCCCACCGGCAGTCCAGGCCTCGAGCTCGTCCTCAGCATTGTCGCCGTTCTTGTCGCTCTGGAAGGCTGGCTGATCGCCGACAAATACTATCGCCGCAAGACGGAACGCCCGGCCCAGCTCGCCGCCGCGCTCCCCACCGGCTACAAACTGCTCTCGAACAAGTACTACGTCGACGAAATCTACGGCGCCGCCATCGTCAAGCCGCTGCTCGCCATCTCGAAATACGTCTTCGGCTGGATCGTCGACGGCGCAATCCTCGGTGGCTTTGCCTGGCTTCTCGCCGGCATCGCCAGCTTCACCGGCATGATTCTCCAGCGCTGGCAATCCGGCAACCTGCGCTCCTACGCCGCGTGGCTGGCCGCAGCAGCCGCGGCCGTGCTGCTCTTTGTGCTCCTCACGGGCTCGCCTCACGCATGGAGTATTCCCTTCTTTCATTTCGAGCCCATCTACAAAGTAAGTCACATCACGGTAATGCATTTCGGACAGGCGAGGCACTGAGAAATGACAGCGCCCATGACGAGTATCGATCAATCCATTCTCACCCTCATCCTGCTGGTTCCCCTCGCAGGCGCCGTCCTCGTCGCGCTCCTGCCCGACCGCGCCAAGCTGCCCAACTGGATCGCGCTTCTCACCACCCTCGCCACCTTCCTCCTCACGCTTCATCTTCCCGCGCACTTCATCGCAGGCCAGTCCGGCTTCCAGTTCGAGATCAACGTTCCCTGGATCGAGAGCCCCGCCATCTTCTACCACGTCGGCGTCGACGGCCTCAGCCTCTGGCTCGTCGTCCTCGTCGGCCTGCTCGCGCCCGTCGGCGTCATCGCCAGTTGGAACGCCATCCAGACCCGCCGCAAGGTCTTCTACTCGCTCTTTCTCGTCCAGCAGACCGCCATGTTCGGCGTCTTCGTCTCGCTCGACCTCATGCTTTACTACGGCTTCTGGGAGCTCTCGCTCGTGCCCATGGCCATCCTCATCGCCATGTACGGCCGCAAGGAAGGCCCTCGCGCCGCGCTCAAATTCTTCCTCTTCACCTTCATCCCCTCCGCGCCGCTGCTGGTCGCCATCCTGTGGCTCTACGTACGCACCCACACATTCAACTTCAGCGAGCTCCAGTACCAAACCGCCAGCGGCGTCCTTCCCGCCGGCGCGCTCTTCTGGGTCGCGCTCGCATTTCTCTTCGCCTTCGCAGTCAAGGTTCCCGTCTTCCCGCTCCACGGCTGGCTCGCCGACACTTACAACGAAGCTCCCGTTGCGCTCGCCATGGTCGTCGCCGGCAAGCTCGGCCTCTACTCCATGCTGCGCTTCCACGTCGGACTCTTCCCCGTCCAGGCCCGCGCCATCGCGCCGCTTCTTATCGCTCTCGCTGTCATCGGCATCCTCTACGGCGCGTGCCTCGCTCTCGTGCAGCGCGACTTCTGGCGCCTGATGGCCTTCGCCGCCCTCAGCCATCTCAGCCTCATCGTTCTCGCCATCTACGGCCTCACCCTCACCGGCTGGTCCGGAGCTGTCTATCAAATCCTCTCCCACGGCGTCGTCGACGGCGCGCTCTTCCTTCTCCTCGGCGCGCTCGAAATCCGCTACGCCACCAGCCTCATCACTTCCTACGGCGGTCTCGCCGCCAAGCTGCCCCGCGCCGCCTCCTACTTCGTCATCGCCTCGCTCGCCATGATCGGCCTGCCCATGTTGAGCGGCTTCATCGGCGAGTTCATCATCCTCTCCAGCACCTTCACCGACATCAGCCGCAGTTGGGCCATCGCCGCTGCGCTCGGCGTCATTCTCGGCGCAGCCTACATGCTCTGGCTCGTCCAGCGCCTCTTCTACGGCCCTGAAAGCGCGCTCGCGTCTTCTACACCGCCCGCCGACCTTCGCTTCGGCGAACTCGCCATGCTCACACCGCTCGTTGTGCTCATGCTCGTCATGGGCCTCGCGCCGTCCCTCTGGCTCAACACCATCCAGTCCGGCGTCCATCCGCCTGTCACAGAAGCAAGCCGTCTTGTATCAGGGCATGACTTCAGTCGTGCCGAAACAACAGCAGAAAGATTCTTGGGCTTTAGCCCCTGACGGAAGTTCGCATCTGCAATCAACGCGGCAGGCTTACGTGGCAGCGGCTCTCATCACGCCAACGCATCCGGAGGCCCACCAATGACCTCCGTCCCCGACATCTACCGCATCCTCCCCGAGGTCATCCTCACCCTGAGCGGCGTCGCCGTCATGCTCCTTGACGCCTCGCTCCCGCCCGCATGGCCGCGCCGCCCGCTCGGCTGGGTCGCCGCCATCGGAACCACTCTCGCTCTCTGGGCCAGCCTCTGGCAGCTCTCATTGCCTCAAGGCACCGGCTTCTTCGCCACCGTCGAAACCAGCGCCTTCACCGTCTTCTTCCACGTCCTCATCTGCGGCATCGTTCTCGTGGCACTGCTGCTCTCGCTCGACACTCTCCCCGAGAACAGCCACCACCAGGGCGAGTTCTACGCGCTCATCGTCTTCGGCGCCGTCGGCATGTGCCTGCTCACCTCCGCCGTCGAGCTCCTCGTCGTCTTCATCGCCCTCGAAATCTCCTCCATCTCCACCTACGTCCTTGCCGGCTACCGCAAGCAGACCGGCCGCAGCCCTGAAGCCGCCATCAAATACTTTCTCCTCGGCTCCTTCGCCACCGCGTTTCTTCTCTACGGCATCGCATTGATCTTCGGCGCCACCGGAACCACGCAGATCTACCAGATCGCCCTGCTCGCTCCCGCCGCGCAGAATCAAACCCTCGTTCTCGCCGCGCTCGCGCTCATGCTCGTCGGCATTCTCTTCAAAGTCTCCGCCGCGCCCTTCCACGTCTGGACGCCCGACGTCTACGAAGGCGCGCCCTCGCCCGTCGTCGCGCTGCTTTCCACCGCGCCCAAAGCCGCCGCCTTTGCCCTGCTCCTGCGCGTCGTCTACGAGATCTTCCCCAACCTCCGCTCTCTCTGGGCGCCGCTGCTCTGGATCGTCGCCGTCCTCTCCATGACCGTCGGCAACCTCGCCGCCCTCCGCCAGCAGAACGTCAAACGCATGCTGGCCTACTCCGCCATCGCCCACGCCGGCTATCTGCTCGCCGCCTTCGCCGGCATCGGCGACATCGGCATCGCCGCCGCCAGCTTTTACATCGCCGCCTACGCCGCCATGAACGTCGGCATCTTCGCCGTCATCACTCTCGTCGCCGGATACGACGAGCAGCTCTCCCTCATCGACGACTACCGCGGCCTCGTCTACCGCTCGCCCCTGCTCGGCAGCCTGCTCATCTTCTTCCTCATCTCGCTCATCGGCATTCCCTTCACCGGCGGCTTCTTCGGCAAGTTCTACTCCTTCACCGCCGCGGTCGGCGGCGGCGCCATCGCTCTCGCCATCATCGGCCTGCTCAACTCCGGATTAGCCGCCGCTTATTACCTCCGCCTCGCTCTCGTCGCCGCCCAGCGCCCGCTCGCCGACTCCTCCGCCGACTCAGCCCGCACCGCGCCACCCAAGCCCGCAGTCGGCGCAGCCGTCATCGCCGCCCTGTTCCTCGCCGTCGCCGCCACGCTGGTCCTCGGCATCATTCCCGGCGCAACGCTCGACGCCGCGCAGTCCGCCGCGCACACGCTGCAAGCGCCGCCGCAAACGGCCGTCCCCGCCGTCACCGACCCCGCATCGCCGGCGCGCTAGCCCGCTCGACTAAGCGGACAGGGAATACACTGTTCTTCATGGTCCCAAAGAATGCTGCAAGGGCGGCGATACTGGCGGTCGCAAGCGCGCTTGGATGCTCGGCTTTCGGGGTTGTCGCACCTGCCGAATCCTTCGACAAACCCGTTAAGGAGACGGTCGTGGATTTGGGCCCGTCTCCCTACCTGATGCCGAGGGACCGTTCACGCATTAAGCTCTACTGTGCCTACTACAGGGACTTTATGATCAAGGAACTGGATGACCCCGGATTGAAAGGAACTGAGTGGGTCACGATTAGCACCATCCACGGTGAACACATTCCGGCTTGCCGCAAATCCCACGGCCCGGAGGAAAGATTCCTCGCAAAGGTGTGGTGGGGCTTCGTTGGTGTCAAGGGAACGCTCTTGTTTCTCGAGGCAGCAGATGGCGAAAACGGCGGGATGCCTTTCCGCGTCCTTGATTGGAAGACCGAAAAGGATATCTTTAGTGATTCAATAGCCCTACCGTATTACAAGTTGCGCGACTTTGACTTCATCCGCACTTCCAGCGGTGAGCTTTTGTTGCGGTATTCGCGCGTGGTCGCCGGGGACTGCTCAATACCTAAGGACGGGTTGACCTGCTGGAATAAGTTGAGACGCAAATTCGGATTATTATCTGCCACGGCGCCCGCGTGCACAGGCTATGAGGAAGAGGTGCCGGTGCCGGCCGATGAGGTGCAAACACCTTCGGCCATTATGTACTCGGTGGAGGTGAAGCTATCCTCAACACCATCCTCCCGCGCAATTACCGGCCCCGTAAAGTGCAGGCCAGTTGATTAGGCTGTGATTTCGCTGTCTCCAAAACACGTCTTCGTGTCGCATGAGGTCCCATTGCCGAGGATTTAGGGCGTTCATCAGGCTTCCCAGATCTACCCATCCTCAGCGTCGTCCGCGCCGTTCCGTTACAATTTCCTCAATGAAGCTAGGCGAATTGGCAGCGAAGCTGGGCGCGGAACTCCGCGGCAACGCAGATCTCGAAATTACCGGCGTCAAAGGCATTGAAGAAGCCGGCCCCACCGAAATCACCTTCGTCGCCAATCCTCCGCTACACCGCGCTCGCCCGCACCACGCACGCCGCGGCCGTCCTCGTCGAGCCTGAATTTCAGGAAATCTCCGCCGCAACGCTGCGCATCAAGAATCCCTATCACGCCTTTTCGCGCGCGCTCGGCCTCTTCTACCAGCCGCCGGCTTACCCTCCCGGCATTCATCCCACCGCCGTCATCGATCCCACCGCTGAAATCGGCCCCGACGCGCACATCGGCGCATACGCGGTCGTCGGCCCGCGCGTCCGCCTCGGTCCTCACGCCACGCTCCTGCCCCACGTCGTGCTTTATCCCGGCGTTCAGGTCGGCAGCCACTTTTTCGCGCACGCGCACGCCGTCGTTCGCGAAAACTGCGTCCTCGGCGACCACGTCACGCTCGAAAACGGCGTCATCATCGGCGCTGACGGCTTCGGCTTCGCCAAAAACGACGCAAGGCCACTGGGAAAAGATTCCCCAATCCGGCCCCGTCCGCATCGGCAGCCGCGTCGATGTCCAGGCCAACGCCACCATCGATCGCGCCACGGTTGGCGCAACGGAAATCGGCGACGGCACCAAGGTCGACAATCTCGTCCAGGTCGGCCACGGCTCCCGCGTCGGCAACGACACGCTTCTCTGCGCGCAAACCGGCCTCGCCGGCTCCTCCGTCATCGGCAACAACGTGATTCTCGCCGGCCAGGTGGGCATCGCCGGCCATTGCACCGTCGGCGACGGCGTCATCCTCACCGCGCAATCCGCCGTCTCCCACGACGTCCCGCCCGGCAAAATGATCTCCGGCTCGCCCGGCTTCGACAATCGCATCTGGCTCCGCGCCGTCGCCCTCTTTCAGCGCCTTCCCGAACTCGCCAAGCGCCTTGACCGCCTGGAAAAACTGCATCGGACAAGCTCTTCCCCGCCGATTCTCAGGAGTCCGCATCGCCAAAAAGCGAGACCAAGGAATGACAGGCCGCAACGCGCACTGTAACAAAGCTTGTTGCCCCATCCTTGCCGGCAGCTTCATCGCTGGCGAGGGTGGGAAACCGCGAACCCCGTTCGGCCCGGCCTTCTGCGTTGTTCGCCATGACCCTGGCGTTCACCGTTTCCGCCTGCCACTCCTACCACATCGACACCACCATCGAGAACCGCACCGGCGCCGACATCCAGCTTCTCGAAGTCGACTACCCCAGCGCAAGCTTTGGCGCCGACCGTCTCGCCGCCGGAGCGGTCTTCCACTATCGCTTCCAGGTCCGCGGCAGCGGCCCGCTCAAGATCACCTACACCGCCGCAAACAGCAAGCAGGTCCAGATCGCCGGCCCCACTCTCGTCGAACGCCAGCAGGGCCAGCTCAAGATCATCCTCCTGCCCGGCGGCAAGGCCCAATTCATTCCCCAACTCACTCCGCCATCCTGATCTGAACCCTCCTGCGCACAGCGGGCAGCAGCCCAAAACTCGCCTGAACGCAAAAAGGCGGAGCCCGTTTCCGGAAGCTCCGCCTGTTCAACCACTCAACGTTTGCTTGGTCCCTTGTTCTCTTGGTCCCTAGGTCCCTTGTTCCCTCGTTCCCTGCTTTCCTGCTCCCTACTGGCTACTCCCTACCGGTGCCCCCCGCGGGCGATTTGTGCCCGCTGAGGTGGCTATTCCCTGCCTTAATGCACCATGGTCTGGAAAAGCGGCGACTGCAACAGCGCGCGAACTCCGAATCCGAGCTGGCAAATGAACCTCCAGCTTTCCCGAATCCGAGGCAATCGACGTCTCGCTCAGCGCCTGCTTCTCCGTGTCCGATCCCGTCATCTTCCGCAGCATCACCGCCGCCGACAGCAGCGACGAAATCGTGGCCGCCGCAAACGAATCGCCCGTTTCAATCGTCAGGTCGAACTTCACGCCGTGCGAAAAGTCCATCGAGTACCACGAGGCCTCCAGCCGCTGCTTCACGCTGTCGAAATCCGTCACCGTCCCGGCCTCGCCCAGGAGCTGCTTCATCATCGTCTGCGTGCCCTTGTTGTCCAGAATGCTCCACAGCGCTTCCGAGTCCACGCTCTGCATCGCGTTCATCATCGATCCATTCGTCAGCATGCTGGGGGTCATTCCGTCCCGCGCATCCAGCGCCTTGGTCACCGAGTCCTTGCTGCCAAAGACCATGGTCGACGGATCCACGAAGCACAGCACCATCCCCGTTTTGGTCATCGGGTACACGCTGTTGGTCCGCACCATCGTGGGCTTCAACTTCTGCGCGCGGAAGCTCGCCAGAATATCCTGCGGTCGGAAACTGCCCCTGCGCGATCCCCACCGACTGCAGCGCGTCGCTCCCCGGCGATGGCCGGAACAGCGCAAACGCCAGCTCGTCCACATACTCATCGATGGGCTCGCCCTGGCTCGAACCCGACTTGCCCTCGGCACCGTCTTCAGCGTGAACTTATTCAACGCCTCATCGAACTGCTTCAGCTCCGGCGGCTCCACGCGGTTGCGCAAATTCATCGCCGCCGTCGAATTCTGCATCGCCCGGTAGTCGATCACCACCAGTTGCTGCACGTCGTGCGGAATCGCCCCGCGCGCATCCGTTGATAACTGTGCTGCACGGGCTGGCGCAACCGCCGCCAGCATCATCGCCGCAATCGAAAACCCCAACCAGCTTCTTCAACAATTCCACCCTCCGGAATTCGATCCTGCCTTGGCTCCATGGCACGGAATTCGCCTGCCGCGCAGGCCAAATTCCGCTTTCGTTCACGCCAGTCGCGCCTTGGCTCCGTGATCTTATTCTACCGGTCTGCCGCTCGCTTCTGCTCGCCGCATCCCCGATTCCCGCCTTGCATCACTCTCCCGGCCACGCCAGCGGATGCGCCAGGCGCCGCTCCAGGACCTTGGTCTGCTCGTCGAACCCAACTAATTGACGCATCCACTCGCTTTCCCGCTCACATGCCGCCTCGGGAATCAGGCCGATCACCTCTCCCTCGCCGATCGCGGCCTTGTGCCGTGCCGCCAGATTCAAGACCTTCCGATGCACTGCAGAGAGCGGCGTCGCCTCAAAATCCGTGATGTTCATGGAGAGTTGCGCCCGGCCATGAGCCAGAACCCCCATCGCCTTCACGCCCTTCAATCCGCCTGACGCGGCGCGAATCTCCCGCGCGATCGCCCGCGCCATCGCCACGTCAGCCGAATCGAAGTAGATGTTGTACGCGACAAGGAACTTGCGCGCCCCTACGGCGCACGCCCCGCCCGTGGGATGAAGCCCTGGGCCGCCCAGGTCGGGCCGCCGCGATGGCTCTTTCTCCACCGCGTCCCGCAGCCCCTCGAACTGCCCCCGGCGCACATCTTCCAGGTTCACCCGGTCCGGCCGCGCCGCTGCCGCCTCGTAAAAATAAACCGGAACTCCGAACCGCCGCCAAATCTCCAGCCCCGCCTGCCGCGCCAGCAGAACGCATTGCTCCAGCTTGATCCCCTTCACCGGCACAAATGGAATCACGTCCGCCGCACCGATGCGCGGATGGACCCCTTGCTGGCGCGTCAGGTCGATCAATTCCACCGCCTTGCCCGCGCCCCGAACCGCCGCTTCCACCACCGCGGCCGGCTCTCCGGCCATCGTCACCACGGAGCGGTTGTGGTCCGCGTCCATCGACCAGTCCAGCAGGTGCACCCCATCCACCCGCATGGCGGCTACAATCGCTTCCACGCGCCCCGCATCCGTGCCCTCGGAAAAGTTGGGAACACACTCGACGATCGCTTCGCTCACTGCTGCTTTGCTCCCTTGCCCTTCCCGCCCTTCACTCCCACGCCCGCAACTCCGCGCCCTGCCCCTTGTATCCCTGCTCCTCGGTCCTTGCTTCCTCGTTCCCTTGGTCCCTTGGTCCCTGTCTCTTCATCTCCAGAACGTATATCCCACCTGCACCTGAATGCTGGCATTCACTCCCGGGTTGCGGTCGCCCAAAGAAGCCGAGGAGATGTGCACCCCGTTCACTCCAATATCGATCGACCGCTTCGGCCGGATGAAGTAGTGAATCCCGCCACCACCCTGTGGCGAAAAGTTCCACACGCTTGTCCCGCCGTCGAGTGAAGCTGCCGGGTTGCTCAGAGTGTTCGGCGGATACTTGTGCGTGGTATAAATCACCCCGCCTGCCCCCTGAAACCACGGCTGAATCCGCCGCGAATTGCTGAGAAAGTTCCATCGAAAGATCACTGGGGTCACGCTCACCCCGCGGAAGGTGCCGCCGCCGAACGGCAACAGGCAACTCACCAACTGGTGGTTCGTCGTAACGCATGTGGTACTGCTGTTCATGCGGCGGCGGGCGTGTACGCCTGCCACAGCGGCATGATGTTTCCCGCGAACTCAAGCTGGCCGCTCAGGAACCCCGCGTGCACCACCGGCGTCAACACCTTGCCCAACTCAAATCCGCCCCAGAAGAACTTGTAATCCGACCGGACGCCTATTCCGCTGCCCCAATTGAGGAATGGCCCGTATTCCCAGCTCCGATTTTTCCTCACCTGCGCCACGGGATTGCCGGCGTCATCTCCATTCGCGGCTGCGCCATCTGGCGTCTCCGCGGCAGCCGTCATCGCCCAGGCCAGCAAGAAAAGCAAAACAAATCCTTCAGCTCGCCTCAAAATCTTCGCCACCCCCGACCCTCAGTCTCTATGTCCCTACGCCCCTACCGGGGTCCCCAACGGGCGTCCGCCGCGGCGGATGCCTGCTAGGGTGACTCGTCCCCGCTTATCCCAAAAAAAGACCGCCACAACCGGGCGGCCTCGTCGATGCCTGCCACGGGCTCGCTTATCCGGCGGCGTGCTCCACCTGTTCCGCATCCATGCCGAAGTTTGAGTAGACATTCTGCACGTCGTCCAGATCCTCCAACGCTTCCAGCAAACGCATCATCTGGCTCGCCGCGTTCCCCTCCAGCTTGTTGTAGGTTGACGCCACCATCGTCACCTCGCTCATTACCGTGGGAATCCCCGCGGCTTTCACCGCACTCGCCACCGCTTCATATGACCCCGGCTCGGTGATGATCTCCCACGTGTCGCCCTCGTCCTTCAGGTCCTCGCCGCCGTGCTCCAGCACAATGTCCAGCAACTGGTCTTCGCTGGCGGCCGATTTCTCCACCGCGATCAGGCCCTTCTTGGCGAACATGAACTTGACTGCGCCTGCTTCGGCCAGGTTTCCGCCGTTCTTTGCGAAAGTGTGCCGGATCTCGCTCACTGCGCGATTACGGTTGTCGGTCAGCACCGCTACAAGGATGGCCACGCCTCCCGGCCCGTACCCCTCAAAGGTGGCCTCTTCGTAATTGACCCCCTCCAACTCTCCCGTGCCGCGTTGAATCGCCCGCTTGATGTTATCCGCCGGCATGTTTTCCGCTTTGGCGGCCAGAATCGCTGTGCGCAGCCGCGGATTTCCATCCGGATCGCCGCCCGCCTTAGCCGCAATCGTGATTTCCTTAATAAGCCGCGTGAAAGTCTTGCCGCGCTTGGCGTCGAGCGCGCCCTTCTTGTGCTTGATCGTGGCCCATTTCGAGTGGCCTGACATAACGACCTCAAAAGCGACGAAAATGAAGGTGTTCGTTCACACCTGAGAAGTGAGTATACCACCCGTTGCGAAGGTCCGAATGCGGCCTCGCAGCCCACCCTCCGCCAGCACGAAATCTTCGCCCCACAGCCGCCCCTCCGGCGCACTTCCTCACCCGGCGCGCCTCAGGCGGTGACAGCCGCTTTCTTTGCCTTCACGCCGGGCTGGCGCTTGAGCGCCAGTAGCTGTTGGAAGTCCAGCAGATCGCCGCGGCATGTGATGGGAATGAACAGCCATTTGCCTTCGCGGTATGGCGTCGCTTTGGCGATGGCTTGCTGCGCGCTCTTTTTCAGTTTGAGCTGGGCCACCTTCGCGAGAGCGGTGTTGTTCAGAATGACTTGAGCGGTGAAGCCGTTCTGTGTGGGATAAAGGCATGCGAGGAGACTCCCGCCGACCTGGAATTTCCGGCTCCAGCCATACTTCTGCCCATACATGAACTTGAGTTCGTCTCGAGCCGGGTAGTTCGTACGAATCCACTCGCTTAGCGCCTGCCATTCGTTCAGCATCGAACCAATGGCCGCTGAGATTTCAATTTCGCTTGGGAGATGTTTCTTGTCGTCAAAGAGTCCAATGCTCATAACTGTCTCCGCGAGTTATCCAGTGCGCATTGAATTCCCACTTCGGTCAAGCGGAGTGTGCTGGGGGTGGAACTGCCGCTATATTCCTTCGCCCGAGCTGTGCGGATCCCAAATCACTACGATTTTAGCGGACTCCGGGAAAATCACCGGCCACTCGGAGATTACTTATTGATGAACATTCTTGTGCGCCTTGTTCCTTCAGTCTACGGAACCGGTCGCAGGCAACTTCCGGGCAGAACTCGGAGTTTTGGGGCAGTTCCTCGACTTTTTGGGTAAGAAGGCTGTTTTTGCCACTTTTTAGGCAAAGCCGCCTGAGGGATTGTCTGCTCAGACTGACCCACTACCAATGAGCCGTTGCCGGGATCCTCTGTTCGAAGGAACCGCTGCCTCCTTCACGGCTAATTCCGTGCCAATTCTCGCCTTAGCCGCTTACGCAAACACCTCCGCCTCGCGCAGCAGCTTCCCCTTCGCGTCCTTCTCCGACACCATCGCCTTCTCCGCCTTTACCGGCCACGGAATCGCCAAATCCGGATCGTTCCACACGATCGTCCGCTCACCCTCCGGAGAGTAATAATCCGTCACCTTGTAGGCGAACCCGGCCACCTCGCTCAGAACCAGAAACGCATGCCCGAACCCCTCGGGAATCCACAGCATCTTGCCGTTTTCCCCGCTCAGTTCCACAGCCACATGCTTGCCAAACGAAGGCGAGCTGCGGCGCAGGTCCACGGCAACGTCCAGCACCGCTCCGTGCGTCACCCGCACCAGCTTTCCCTGCGGCTGCGTGATCTGGTAGTGAATTCCCCGCAGCACGTTCTTCTGCGAGATCGAATAATTGTCCTGGACCCAGTTCGTGGGCAGCCCCGCCTCCGCCATTCGCCGCAAATTGAAGGTCTCTTGGAACGCCCCGCGATCGTCCCGGTAGATCCTTGGCGTCAGCACCAGCACGCCGGACAACGATGTCTCCTCGATCTTCATCGCGATGCCTCTTACCGCTCGTTCTCCACCAGGAGGGGGTGCCCCACCCTTGGCGCGTCTTTGTTTTTGCGACCTAGGGTGCGGATGCTCCTGACTTCGACTTCCAACGGTCCTCAGACCTACTCGGCCTTGGCCGCAAAGTACGGCTCGCGCAGCAGCGCCAGCAGGTATTGCCCATAGCCGCTCTTCGCGATCGGCGCGGCGAGCTTCTCCAGTTGCTCAGCATTGATAAACCCCTGCCGGTAGGCAATCTCCTCCGGGCAGGCGATGTTCAAGCCCTGCCGCCGCTCGATGGTGTGCACGAACATCGCCGCCTCCAGCAGCGCATCGTGCGTCCCCGTGTCCAGCCACGCCATGCCGCGGCTCATGATCTCCACTTTCAGCTTCCCCGCCTCGAGATACCGCCGGTTCAGGTCGGTGATCTCCAGTTCCCCGCGCGCAGAGGGCTTCAGCGTCTCGGCAATCTTCACCACGTCGCGATCGTAGAAATACAGCCCCGTCACCGCATACCGCGACTTCGGCTGCGCCGGCTTCTCCTCCAGGCTCACTGCGCGCCCCTCTTTGTCGAACTCCACCACGCCGTAACGCTCCGGATCTTCCACCGGGTAAGCGAACACGGTCGCCCCTTCTTTGAGCTGCGCCGCCGCCTGCAATTGCTTCGAGAATCCCTGCCCGTAAAAAATGTTGTCTCCCAGCACCAGTGCGCTCGCCTCGCCACCGATAAAATCCCGCCCGATCAGAAACGCCTGCGCCAGTCCATCAGGGCTGGGCTGCACAGCGTAGCTGATCTCCAGGCCCCAGCGCCTCCCGTCGCCCAGCAACTCCGCAAACCGCCCCGTGTCCTGCGGCGTGGAGATGACCAGAATCTCGCGCAACCCCGCCAGCATCAGCGTGCTCAGCGGGTAATAAATCATCGGCTTGTTGTACACCGGCAAAAGCTGCTTCGACACCACATGGGTCATGGGATACAGCCGCGTCCCCGATCCGCCGGCAAGAATGATGCCTTTCATAGGCCAACCCTCATAACGCGGGCCGTTCCGCGTAGTTCTTTGCCATCCAATCGCGATAAGCCCCGGTCCGCACGCTGTCCACCCACTCGCTATGCTCCAGATACCAGCGCACCGTCTTGCGCAGCCCGCTTTCAAACGCCTCCGCCGGCTTCCACCCCAGCTCGCGCGCAATTTTGCTCGCATCCATTGCATACCGCCGGTCGTGTCCCGGCCGGTCCTCCACATAACGTGATCAGTCTCCGCCGCGGCTCTGCCCCCACCCGTGGCCGCATCTCGTCCACCAGGTCGCAGATCGCCGTCACCACGTCGATATTCGCCCGCTCGCTGTTCCCGCCAATGTTGTACGTCTCGCCCGGCCGGCCGCTCTCCAGCACCGCTCCGGATCGCCGCGCAGTGATCCTCCACAAACAGCCAGTCGCGCACATTCTTGCCGTCGCCGTAAACCGGCAGCGGCTTGCCCTCCAGCGCATTCAGGATCATCAGCGGAATCAGCTTCTCCGGAAACTGGTACGGCCCGTAGTTGTTCGAGCAGTTCGTGGTCAGCACCGGCAGCCTGAAGGTATGAAAATACGCCCGCGCCAAATGATCCGACCCGGCCTTCGACGCCGCATACGGACTGTTCGGCGCATACGCCGTCGTTTCGCTGAACGCCGCATCGTTCGGCCCCAGCGACCCGTACACCTCGTCCGTCGAGACGTGCAGAAACCGGAACGCCGCGCGATCGGCCTCGTTCAGCCCGGCCCAGTACACCCGCGCCTGCTCCAGCAGCACAAACGTGCCCTGCACATTGGTCCGGATGAACGCGTCCGGCGACACAATCGAGCGGTCCACGTGGCTCTCCGCCGCAAAATGCACAATCGCCCCCGGCCGATACTTGCGCAGCAGCGACCCCACCAGCTCCGCGTCGCAGATATCCCCGCGCACAAACGTGTAGCGCTCGTCGCCATCGAGCGGCGCCAGGTTGGCGGCATTCCCGGCATAGGTCAGCAGGTCGAGATTCACCACCGCCCCGCGCGCCGGCCTTCATCCAGCTCAAAACGAAATTCGAGCCGATGAACCCCGCCCCGCCGGTCACCAGAATCGTCTCGTTCACTCTCGTCATTCGAACCGAGTATACGTCACAAAACACGTCACATGGGGCGTCGGAACCACGTCTGCCATCCGCGCCGGGCCCGCCCGAGTCTCTCATCCTGAAAGGAAGTTCTGCATTGACGGCGGTTTTTCGTTATATTAAAAACAACGCAGTTTCCGGATGCGGCCGGATCTGCTCACGCAATCCTCTCGATCTGCTGGCAAGGCGATTTTTCGAGTCTGAAATCGCAGAGTGGTTGTGTATTTCGCATCGTTAACGGCTCCGCAACGAAAATCTTGCTCGCAAAGGCTGCCATGGAACCCACGAATCGCCGTCTCCGCCCACCGCAAGCGCAAGGCCTCTATCATCCTCGCGATGAGCACGATGCCTGCGGCATGGGACTGGTCGCGAACATCCGCGGCGAAAAGAGCCACGAGATCATCCGCAAGGGCCTTGAGGTGCTCATCAACCTCACCCATCGCGGCGCTGCGGGCTGCGACCCGGAAACCGGCGACGGCGCCGGCATCCTCATCCAGGTTCCCCACGCCTTCTTCGCCCGCGAATGCGCCGAGCTGGGCATCAGCCTGCCCGAGCCCGGCGCCTACGGCGTGGCCATGTGCTTCCTGCCCGTCGAGCGCCACAGCCGCCTGCAGTGCGAAGGCGTCTTCGAGCGCATCGCCCAGGAAGAAGGCTGCACCGTCCTCGGCTGGCGCGATACGCCCGTCAATGGCGACGCCATCGGCCGCGAGGCCCGCAACTCACAGCCTTACATCGAGCAGCTCTTTATCGGCCGCCCGCAGGGCCTCGACGAGGAAGCCTTCGAGCGCCTTCTCTACCGCGTCCGCCGCCGCACGGAAAACGAGATTGCCGCCTCCGACATCGAGGACAAGGAGACCTTCTACGTTCCCTCCTGCTCCTGCCGCACCATCATCTACAAGGGCCTCATGCTGGCCCCGCAGATTGAAAAGTTCTACTTCGAGCTGGCCAATCCGCTCGTCACCAGCGCTCTCGCGCTCATTCACCAGCGCTTCTCCACCAACACCTTCCCCAGTTGGAAGCTGGCCCACCCCTACCGCTACGTCGCGCACAACGGCGAAATCAACACCATCCGCGGCAACATCAGTTGGATGAACGCGCGCCAGTCCGTCTTCGCGAGCCCGCTCCACGGCGACAAGATCAACGACCTCTTCCCGTCATCGTTCCCGGCGGCAGCGACTCGGCATCCATCGACAACGCCGTCGAATTCCTCTACCAGTCCGGCCGTTCCCTGCCCCACGTCATGGCCATGCTCATTCCCGAGGCCTGGGCCGGCAACCCCGACATGGACGAGGACAAGCGCGCCTTCTACGAGTACCACGCCTCGCTGATGGAGCCGTGGGACGGCCCCGCCGCCATCGCCTTCACCGACGGCCGCGTCATCGGCGCCACGCTCGACCGCAACGGCCTTCGCCCCGGCCGCTACATCGTCACCAAGGATGATCTCGTCGTTCTCGCCTCCGAAGCCGGCGTCATCGAAGTTCCGCCCGAGGACATTCTCAAGAAAGGCCGCCTGCAGCCCGGCCGCATGTTCCTCGTCGATACCGTCCAGCAGCGCATCGTCTCCGACGCCGAGATCAAGAAGCAGTTGGCCGCCCGCCAGCCCTACGCCGACTGGCTCAAGCAGCAGCAGGTCACGCTCGACTCGCTGCCCGAGCCCTCGCGCACCATCGCCTTCAATCCTGAAACCCTGCTGCGCCGCCAGCGCGCCTGCGGCTACAGCGAAGAAGATCTGCGCATCCTTCTTACGCCCATGGCCGCGAAAGGCGAGGAGCCGGTCGGCTCCATGGGCACCGATGTGCCTCTGGCCTGTCTCTCCGATCGCCCGCAGCCCCTGTTCAACTACTTCAAGCAGCTCTTCGCCCAGGTCACCAATCCGCCCATCGACCCCATCCGCGAAGAGCTGGTCATGTCGCTCATCAGCTACATCGGCACGGAGCGCAACATCCTCGACGAGGCGCCGGAGAACTGCCACACCCTCAGGCTGCCCAATCCCATCCTCACCAACCGCGACCTGGAAAAGCTGCGCCGCGTCTCCTCCGGCGATCTCCTCGCCACCACGCTGCCCGCGCTCTTCCGCGCCGAAGATGGCGAAAAGGGCCTGCGCCGCGCGCTCGAAGACCTGAGCGCCCGCGCCTCGCACGCGGTCGACTCCGGCTACACGCTGCTCATCCTCTCCGATCGCGGCGTCGACCCTACCTATGCGCCCATCCCCAGCCTGCTCGCCATGGCGGCCGTCCACAACCGCCTGGTCCGCGAAGAGACGCGCACGCAGGTCGCCCTCATCATCGAGAGCGGCGAGCCGCGCGAGGTCATGCACTTCGCCCTCCTCATCGGCTACGGCGCCAGCGCCATCAACCCCTACCTCGCCATCGAGACCGTTCACGACCTCAAGCGCCGCGGCCTGTTGCCCGACAACATCTCCGCCGAGCAGGCCGAGAAGAACTTCATCAAGGCCATCGACAAGGGACTGCTCAAGACCTTCTCCAAGATGGGCATCTCGCACCCTGCAAAGCTATCGCGGCGCGCAGGTCTTTGAGGCTGTCGGCCTCAATCGCTCCCTCATCGAGGACTACTTCCCCGGCACCGCCTCGCGCATTGAGGGCGTCGGCCTCGACGTGCTCGCCCGCGAAGCGCAGATGAAGCACGACTACGCCTTCCAGCCCCTCACCGAATCCGAAACCGAGCTCGTCGTCGGCGGCCAGTACCAGTATCGCGAGGGCGGCGAATATCACCTCCTCAATCCGCTCACCATCAGCAAGGTGCAGCACGCCGTCCGCCAGAACAACTTCGCCACGTTCCAGGAGTACACCGACCTCATCGACGATCAGAACCGCAATCTCTGCACCCTGCGCGGTCTGCTCAAGCTCAAGTACGCTGAAAAGCCCATCCCCATCGAAGAGGTCGAGCCGGCCAAGGAGATCGTCAAGCGCTTCACCACCGGCGCCATGAGCTTCGGCTCCATTTCAGCAAAGAGGCGCACGAAACCCTCGCCATCGCCATGAACCGCCTCGGCGGCATGTCCAACACCGGCGAGGGCGGCGAGGACGAAGCGCGCTTCAAGCCCGACGCCAACGGCGATTCGCGCCGCAGCGCCGTCAAGCAGGTCGCCAGCGGCCGCTTCGGCGTCACCACCAACTACCTCGTCAACGCCGACGAGCTGCAGATCAAGATGGCCCAGGGCGCCAAGCCCGGCGAAGGCGGCCAACTGCCCGGCCACAAGGTCGATGAAGTCATCGCCAGAACGCGCCACTCCATCCCCGGCGTCGGCCTCATCTCGCCTCCGCCGCACCACGACATTTACTCCATCGAGGATCTCGCCCAGCTCATCTACGACCTCAAGAACGTCAACCCCAAGCGCGCATCGCCGTCAAGCTCGTCTCCGAGGTTGGCGTCGGCACCGTCGCCGCCGGCGTCTCCAAGGCCCACGCCGACGTCGTGCTCATCTCCGGCGACACCGGCGGCACCGGCGCTTCGCCGCTCAGCTCCATCAAGCACGCCGGCCTGCCCTGGGAGCTCGGCCTCGCCGAAACCCAGCAGGTCCTGCTCCTCAACGATCTGCGCAGCCGCATCCGCGTGCAGACCGACGGCAAGCTCCAGACCGGCCGCGACGTCGTCATCGCCGCCCTGCTCGGCGCCGAGGAGTTCGGCTTCGCCACAATGCCCCTGATTTCAATGGGTTGCATCATGATGCGCAAGTGCCACTTGAATACTTGCGCGGTCGGCATCGCCACCCAGGATCCCGTCCTCCGCGCGCGCTTCACCGGCACGCCCGAGCACGTCATCAACTTCTTCTTCTTCATCGCCGAGCAGATGCGCCAGCACATGGCCAAGCTCGGCTTCCGCACCGTCGATGAGATGGTCGGCCGCGTCGAGAAGATCGACGTGCACATCGACGACGCTCACTGGAAGGCCAAGGGCATCGACCTTTCGTCGATCCTCCACGTGCCGCCGCTGCCCTCGCGCGTCGCGCGCCGCCGCACCACCTGCCAGGATCACGGCCTCGGCCCGGCGCTCGACCACGCGCTCATCGCCAAGGCCAAGCCCGCGCTCGAATCCAAAACGCCCGTCGCCGGCCAGCTTCGCCATTCGCAACGTGCACCGCACCGTCGGCGCCATGCTGGGCGGCGAGATCGCCCGCCGCTACGGCTCTGCCGGCCTGCCCGACGGCACCATCCACTTCAAGTTCCGCGGCTCGGCCGGCCAGAGCTTCGGCGCCTTCGTCCCGCAGGGCGTCACGCTCGAGCTCGAAGGCGACGCCAACGACTACCTCGGCAAGGGCCTCTCCGGCGGCCGCATCATCGCCTATCCGCCCAAGACCTCCAGCTTCCTGCCTGAGGAAAGCATCCTCGTCGGCAACGTCGTCCTCTACGGCGCAACCAGCGGCGAAGCCTTCCTCAACGGCATCGCCGGCGAGCGCTTCGCCGTCCGCAACTCCGGCGCCACCGCCGTCGTTGAAGGCGTGGGCGACCACGGCTGCGAGTACATGACCAACGGCCTCGTCATCGTCCTCGGCTCCACCGGCCGCAACTTCGCCGCCGGCATGAGCGGCGGCATCGCCTTCGTCTACGACGATCGGGGCGACTTCTCCTCGCGCCGCTGCAACAAGGCCAGCGTCGATCTCGAGCCGCTCGTCGATCCCGCAGACATTGATCGCGTCCGCGGCCTGCTCGCGCGCCATCGCGACCTCACCGGCAGCCCTCGCGCCGCATGGGTTCTGGAGCACTGGGCCGATGCGCAGCCGCAATTCATCAAGGTCTTCCCGCACGAGTACAAGCGCGTCCTCGGCGTCGCGCGCGCCGCTTCCGTCTACGCTTCACCCACTCACTCGTCGCCTCTGGTCGCGGCTGCCGCAGAGGTGCAACATGGGTAAGGTCACGGGATTCCTGGAGCTTCAACGCGAGCAGCCCACGCGCCGCAAGGCCGAGGAGCGCATCAAGGACTGGTTCGAAATCTACGAGCCGTTCCCTGAAGAAAAGCAGCGCGAGCAGGGCGCTCGCTGCATGGACTGCGGCGTGCCCTTCTGCCACACCGGCTGCCCGGTCAACAATCTCATCCCCGACTGGAACGATCTCGTCTACAACAACCGTTGGGAAGCAGCCATCCGCCGCCTCCACTCCACCAACAACTTTCCCGAGTTCACCGGCCGCATCTGTCCCGCTCCCTGCGAAGCCTCCTGCGTGCTGGGCATCAACCAGCCGCCCGTCTCCATCAAGCTCATCGAGCGCTCCATCGTCGAGCGCGCCTGGGACGAGGGCTGGATTCATCCCGAGCCGCCCGAGCAGGCCACCGGCAAGCGCGTCGCCGTCGTCGGCAGCGGGCCCGCCGGCCTCGCCGCCGCGCAGCAGCTTCGCCGCGCCGGCCACTCCGTCACCGTCTTCGAGAAAAACGACCGCATCGGCGGCCTGCTCCGCTACGGCATTCCCAACTTCAAGCTCGAAAAGCACGTCGTCGACCGCCGCATCGAGCAGATGAAGGCCGAAGGCGTCGTCTTCCAGACCAACGCGCACGTCGGCGTCAATGTTTCCGTCGAATCGCTCACCGAAGGCTTCGACGCCATCCTTCTCTGCGGCGGCGCCGAGCAGCCCCGCGACCTGCCCATCCCCGGCCGCGAGCTCAAGGGCATTCACTTCGCCATGGAGTTCCTGCCGCAGCAGAATCGCCGCAACGAGGGCGACTCGGAAGAGGCGCTCCTTCGATCGATGGGAGCTGCTGCCCCCATCCTCGCCACCGGCAAGCGCGTCGTCATCATCGGCGGCGGCGACACCGGCGCAGACTGCCTCGGCACCAGCCATCGCCAGGGCGCAAAGAGCGTCCACCAATTCGAAATCATGCCCCGCCCGCCCGAGGAGCGCGCTCCCTCCACGCCCTGGCCGCTCTGGCCGCTGCAACTGCGCATCGAAAGCTCGCACGAAGAGGGCGGCATTCGCGATTGGAGCATCAATACCGTCAAATTCACCGGCGACGAGCAACGGCAACGTCAAGCAGCTTCACTGCGTCCGCGTCGGCCCGCCGCCAAAGTTCGAGCCCATCCCGGCACCGAGTTCACCCTCGACGTCGATCTCGTCCTGCTCGCCATGGGCTTCCTCGGCCCCGTGCGCAACGGCATGATCGAGCAGCTCGGCCTCGCCCTCGACAACCGCGGCAACATTGCCACCACCGACTACATGTCCTCGGTCGACGGCATCTTCGCCGCCGGCGACATGCGCCGCGGCCAGTCGCTTGTTGTCTGGGCCATCTCCGAAGGCCGCAAAGCCGCCGCCGCCGTCAACGAATACCTCGCCGCGAAAGAAGAGTCTCCCACGCGCGCCCGCCACTCCGCCGCCGTCTCCTCGCGCTAGATTTCTGATCGCAACACTCACGTGAAGATTCTAGGATTCCCCTGACCGGGTGCCGGGTGCCCCAGATCCCCGATTTTGGGACCTGGGATACTTCGACTCCCCCTCTAACGCTGTCATCCTGAGCGAGGTCGCTAGCCACGGCGAGCGACCGAGTCGAAGCATCTGCGGTTGTCTTCCCCGTCACAGCGCATGAAATCGGCGCAGAGTTATGATTCGCTCCATGCACGAAGGCAGCTACTTCGCGTACATCATGGCCAGCCGGAGCCATACGCTCTACACCGGAGTCACCGGTGACTTGCACAAGCGTGTCTTCGAGCACAAGTGGAAGGAACATGAGGGTTTCACTGCGCGATACAACTGCGACCGCCTCGTGTGGTTCGAGCGTTATCAGGATGTGGCGTCGGCGATTGACCGCGAGAAGCAGTTGAAGGGATGGAAGCGGGACAAACAGATTGCACTCATTAACAAGATGAATCCCGCGTGGGTCGATCTGAGCAAGGATTGGTACGACGTTGAGCCCGTCGATTACAAGCGCGCGTTGGATCGTATGCAGTCGTAGGCGAGAACGACGAGGAAAAAGCAACCGCAGATCCTTCGACTCCGCTTGGCCAGAAAACAGGCCAATCGTCGCTCAGGATGACACTGGATCGTATGTCGGGAATCTCAGACTTGCGGGGCCGGATCCAAACCGCAATATTGAATTGTCATCCTGAGCGGAGCGGGCCGCGTCGTACGCGGCACGCGCAGTCGAAGGATCTGCGGTTGCCTTTTGCCGCGCACCCCACGCGGCCTAGGAGCGACTCAGATGCGTGTGAAGAGTCTGAGATTCCTCTGGGAGCTTGAAATGGCAGTGACAAGGGCGTAAGCTCGTCGCTGGATGGTTAAGGAGGACGCGATGACGAGTCCTCGTTCCTGGAATCGCAGGGAATTTAACGTGACCCCCGCCGGATTCTTTACCGTCCTGAAGCCTACCGGATGGTTTTCCGCCTCACGCTTGCCGGCGGGTTTCCGATATCTTAATGGCCCACCCAAGGGCGGAGCGGCGCCCGCGCCTGCGTCGAAACTTGCGCCGGATCAGAAGGCTCTGGACCACGCCGTCAGCCAGGAAACGACAATACCGCTGCAGATCGTGATGCCCAGCGCACATGATCGCCGCCTGGTGCGGTTGGCGCTGATCGTTCTCGCAGCAGCCGCACTCACATTGTTTGTGCTCACTCACCTTGGTTGAGCTGCACTCACCTTGGTTGCGCCGTGGTGGATGATTCCGGCTCTCCCCTGGAGTAGATGATTCCCCGAGTCGCTAACTCGCTAACTTGCTGACTCGCTGACTTGCTAACCCCGCTGCCTCACTTCCCCTCGCACCCGCCCTCTACTCCCTATTGGCTACTCCCTACTCCCTGTCCCCCGCACACGCACGCCCTGAACGCATCCACTCCGTCGTTCCTGAACGCGCACGTATACGGCTGCCAGAACACCTGCAGCTCTCCCCATACCCGAACCGTAATTGTGGATGTAACTCTTGCTCGCGTCTGTCTGCGCCGTCGGATCGGCCTTGAACCCCGCAATCAAATCCGCCGCAGTCGCCGCCGTAAACCCCGGCTCCTTGTACGCCTTCGCGAAATCATACTCCTCGGTCCAAGTCGCATCCACGCCCGTCTGGTTCGACGCCACAATCACCCGATAATCCTTCAGCTGAGCCGTCGCCGCATCGATCTGCGCCACCATAAACGCCGGATTGTTCCCGTCGATCGGCGAAATCGATGGCACCATCTTCACCGCAACGCCTTGCGGCGGAGCGCCCATCGCGCGCCGGTTTCAGCAGCCGCATCTCATCCATGTGCGTGTGCGCAAAAATCGCCAGCTCGATCACGTCGCCGTACGGCGCCATCGCATCCGGCAGCGCCTCCGACTTGAGAAACATCTGCGGCTCGCCCCCGGCGCACAGCTCAAGCCCCTTCATCGCCGTCGCGTAGGGATCCACGCCCGGCGGAATGTGCGCCATCACCCACACCTTCTCATGGCCCCGCCGCGCCGCATCCAGTTGCTGCTCCAGCCACACAATCTGCGACGCCGCCGGAGCCGGATCCGCCTTCCCCGAACACGTCTCATACCGCCGCGACATGAACAGATCGTCCAGCACCAGCATCCGCGTGTGCTCCAGCGGCGCTGGCAGCCTCACGCTGTAATACCCTCCTTCGGCAAACGTCCGCATCTCCGTCGCCCGCTGCCGCTCCGCGAACATCCGCGCGCCAAAGTCTCGCCCGCCGCCGCCAGAAACGCGCTGTTCGCATCAAGCTGTAGTCGCCGCAATCCGAATCGTTGTTTCCCAGGGCCGCATACACGGGCACGCCCGGCAGCGCTCCACGCAACTCGCGCATCACGTATTCGATCGTCTTCTCCACAAACGCCCGATACTCGCCCGGCCCCGCCTTCGGAACGAGCGTCGTAAATTTGCAAGAGAAGTCGTGCGAGATCAAATCCCCGCTCAACACCACAAACTTCGCGCCGCTCGCATCGTCGCGTATCGCTCGCAGGCTCGATTCGTACAGCGCCTCCGGCGTATCCGCTCCGCGCGCAGGGCACGTCTGCTGCAACTCGGCGAACCGCGCCTCCCGATCCGCCGTCGCCGGCTCAGCCAGAATCGCGCTCCACTCGCCAACCGGCGCAGCCTCTAGCCGCTCCGCCTTGCCCGGATCCCAAAACGGCTCGAAGTGAATGTCGCTCACAAAGAGCGCCTCGACCGTCTGCCGCTCGCCTTGCTCGGCGGCGCCGCAGCCTGCGCCCGCGCCGCCATGCACGCACCGCCGCCACGCATCCGCACACAACGCACAGCACAACCAGCTCCGCGCATCACTCCGGCCCTGCAAATCTTCCTCATCGTATCTCCTTGTTTCGTTCACTCTCAGTTCCTCTGCAGGCTTCGCTTAGAATAAACCGCCTACGCCACACAGGCTCGATCACTGCCGGATGCTCTCTAGGTCGCGGATTCTTGCGCCTGGGATAACTCGCTCGCTTGCCACCTCGCTCAACTCTGTCCCGCTTGGTCCGCTCGCTCTCCCCGCTAACCCGCCAACCCCGCCGCCTCTTTGTGCTATCCTTTCCTCATGAACAAGCCCGCCCTCCTGTCCGCTCGCTCTTCTCGCCGCCGTCTGTCTCGTCGCCGCCTCTCATCCCCGCGCAAACCGCCCGCCCCAACGCCGCCCATGGGCTGGAACAGTTGGGACTCCTACGGCCTCACCATCGACGAGGATCAATTCAAAGCCAACGCCACCGTCCTCGCCTCGCTCCAGCAATACGGCTGGAAGTATGCCGTCATCGACGAAGGCTGGTACATGGCCAATCCCGCCGGCCACACGCTCGACGAGCGCCACTATCTCTGGAACGCCAACGGCCTGCTCGATTCCCGATCCCGCTCGCTTTCCCTCCGCAGCCAACGGTGCCGGCTTCAAACCGCTCGCCGATTGGCTCCACGCGCAGGGCCTCAAATTCGGCATTCACATCGTGCGCGGCATTCCCCGCCAAGTCGTCGCCGCCAACCTGCCCATCGCCGGCACATCCTTCCACGCCGCTGACGCCGCCGACACCTCATCTCCCTGCCCCTGGGACGACGGCAACTGGGGCATCAAAGACAACGCCGCCGGCCAGGCCTACTACGACTCCATGCTCCGCCTGTACGCCTCCTGGGGCCTCGACTTCCTCAAAGTCGACTGCATCTCCGACCACCCCTACCGCCCCACCGAGATTCGCCAGATCGCCGAAGCCATCCGCAAATCCGGCCGTCCCATCGTGCTCTCGCCTCTCGCCCGGCCCCACGCAGCTCGACCACGCCTCCGAAGTCGCAAAATACGCGCAGATGTGGCGCATCGCCGACGATCACTGGGACGGCATGGATCTTCCTGCACAAGCCAGGCGCCGGCGAGTTCCCATTGGGCATCCGCGACATGATTCGACCGCCTCGCGCAATGGTATCCCTACGCCGGCCCCGGCAACTGGCCTGACGCCGACATGCTCCCCGAGGGCTGGCTCGGCCCTAGCCCCGGCTGGGGCGACGCCCGCCAGTCCCGCTTGACTCACGACGAGCAGCGCACCGAATTTACCCTCTGGGCCATCGCACGCTCGCCTCTTATCCTCGGCGGCAACCTCACCCGCCTCGACGACTTCACGCGCTCGCTCATCACCAATCAAACCGTGATCTTCATCGACCAGTACTCCACCTACAGCCGCCCCGTCGACACCACCGCCCTCGGCCCCGGCTTTCAGGATGCCCGCATCTGGCGCGCCACCATCAACCAGCCCGGGGCCCGCGGCTACGCCGAGTATTTCGCCTTCTTCAATCTCGCCGACAATCCCGCCTCCCTGCGCACCACGTGGAAACAACTCGGCCTCGACGGCGCAAAGCACTCCGCCCGCAATGTGTGGGACGATTCCATCACCAAAGAATCAAAAGAAATCAGCGTCACACTTCCGCCCCACGGCTAGCGCCCTGTTCGAGCTGCGCTAAGTGGCCATGATCTGCAAGGCGAATATCAGGACTGCAATTCCGCCGGTCCGCCTGACACGAACGTGTTAGCCGCCACACTTCTCCCCATCTCCGTGTGCGAAACTAATCTGTCCGCAAACTGAGCTCTCACCACCGCGCTCAGCCGGGACCCGTTATGCCGATCCTTCGTTCCGCCTTCATCGCACTCTCTCACAACCGCCCATTACGCCGCTTCTTCGAGCACTCCACGCTGGGAACCCGTCTCAACCCGCGATTCATCGCCGGCATGGAGCCCGAGGATGCGCTTCGCGTAGCCGAAGCCGTCAACCGCCAGGGCATCGCCGTCACTCTCGACTCCCTTGGCGAAAGTGTCACTTCCGCCGCCGAGGCGCACCGCGCTGCCGACGTCTACCACCACTTGCTCGATTCCATCGCCGAGCGCGGCCTCGACGCCAACATCAGCGTCAAGCTCACGCAGATGGGTCTCGAGCAGTCGCCCGACCTCGCAGAGTCCATCGCCGCGAATCTCGCCGAGCATGCCCGCGCCACGCGAAATTTCGTCCGCATCGACATGGAGGACTCGCGCCTCACCCAGATCACGCTCGACATCGTGCGCCGCGTCCATCGCACGCCGAGCTGCGCGGGGCCGTCGGTGTCGTCATCCAGGCCTACCTCTACCGCTCCCAGGCCGACGTCGAACAGCTCCTCGCCGACGGCATCCGCGTCCGGCTCTGCAAAGGCGCGTACAACGAGCCGCCCGAAGTCGCCTTCCCGCGCAAGACCGAAGTCGACGCGAGCTTCTTCAAGCTCGCAAGATGCTCGTCGACAGCCCCATCTATCATGCGCTGGCCACGCACGACGAGGCCCTTATCGCCGCCATCAAGGCCTACGCGAATGCGGGCGCAATCGACCCCAGCCACTTCGAATTTCAAATGTTGTATGGGGTGCGCCGCGATCTGCAGCGCAAACTCGTAAGCGAAGGCTACAAGGTGCGCGTCTACGTGCCCTTCGGGAGAGAATGGTATCCGTACTTTATGCGCCGTTTGGCTGAACGGCCGGCTAACGTCCTTTTCCTCGTCAGAAACTTCTTCCGCTTTTAGGCTATCTGCAAGCTGGCTTTATTCGACGGGTTTGCGTGTCCTCCGCCGCCGGTTGCGCTTCCGCAGCAGTACCTCGCGTCCACATCCCTTGCATACCCAGGGGTAGAAACCGAAGATCGGAAACACCCTCCGCCGAAGAAGGCCCCTGCGCTCAACTCGGTACATCCTGTCGCCGCCACATTCGGGACAATAAACCACGCGCCTCTTTCGGGCCACCTCAGCAACGTTTCCAGTAAGCGCTTCCCTCGCGCTATTCTCGTCCACCTCGGTCTCCTGAAGAACCTTTGCTCCGTTCGTTGCCAACACGGCAAGCCTCGCCCCTTGCCTTCCCTACCCTCAAGAGGCTCGCTTTGCCCCCGCAGTCAGATTCACCGCGATCTCAAAACTCAGAGCTCACAGCAAACTCGAATTGTATCTTAGTTCCGCTGGCTACTTCGCTAGGAAAAAATCACACATCCAGGTACGCTGGAGAGTTATCTGCAATCAGCCACAAGCGCAAGCCGTGGAAACGCAGACATAACCCGGCATCCCCTCAATTGTTCGCCGCTGTGCGCCTCAGCCGCCCGAAAGCCTCGCGCGCCAGATCCGCAATGGCCCTTGCCAGCGTCTCTGACGCATTCAACGACTCTGGGCGCTCCAGCCTCACCCCCAGCTTTGCCGCATACTCGCGAAACATGCGATCCACATCGAACAGAATCTCCACATGGTCGCAGAGAAATCCAATCGGCTGAAGAATCAGAGCCTTCACGCCCTCGCCCGCCATTCGGTCCAGCGTCTCCTCCACGCTGGGCCCCAGCCACTCGCCTCCGCTCGCGCCCTGACTCTGGAAAGCGAACCACCAGCGCGAAATCTCCGGAACACGCTGCGCGACCATCTCCGCAGTTCGTCGCGCATCCTCTGCATAGGGATCCGCTCCCTCTCCCGGCCAAAGCTTCGGACCTCCGCTCGCTCGCTCCGCCGGAGCCTCCACCGTCCGCGTGGGCACGCTGTGCGCGGTGAACAAGACCGGCACAGGCTCGCCAGCCTCTGCGCTCAGCTTGGCCAGCGCTGGCCGCAGCCGCTCGGCAAACGCGTTGGCCAGCAGCGGATGCTCCGCCCACCCTGCAGTAAAGTCGATCCGCAGTCCCGCCGCCTCTGCCTCCACCGCCCGCCGGTAAAGCCCCACGCTGGTGCGCGAGTTCTGCGGCGCCATGCAGATCACCACCGCCTCTTCCATCCCGTCGGCCCGCATCTGCCGCACCACCTCCGGAATATACGGCCGCCAGTTCCGCATCCCCACATACACCGGAACCTGCTCGCCCCCGGCAGTAAGCTCCGCCTCCACCAGCCGTGCCTGCGCAAACGTAATCTCCGTCAGCGGGCTGCGCCCGATGAGCGCATACCGGTGCTGAATCTCCTCCACCACCGCCTGCGGCAGCGGCCGCCCGCTCACCACGTTGCGCAGATACTCGGGGATTTGTTCCACCGTCTCCGGAGTCCCGTGCGCCAGCAACAGCACCGCCTGTTTAGGCATGTGCGCCCTCCAAACGGAACTCGCGCACCATCCGCACCACTGCCTGCACATTCTCCACCGGCGTGCCCGGCACAATTCCGTGCCCCAGATTGAAGATGTGCCCCACGCGTCCACCCGCGGCGCGCAGAATCTCTTTCACCCGCTGTTCCAGCAACTCCGGCGGCGCAAACAGCGTGATCGGATCCAGGTTCCCCTGTACCGCGCGTGTGTGTCCCACTGTGCGCCAACCCGCGTCCAGCGGCTGTCGCCAGTCCAATCCGATCACGTCGGCCCCCGTCGCCGCCATCTGCCCCAGCAGTCCTGCCGTTTCCACGCCAAAATAAATCACCGGCACGCCCATCGCCTGCACCGCCCGCACCAGTCGTCGCGATGCCTCAAAGACGTATGCGAGATAGTCGCTCAGCGAGAGCGATCCCACCCAACTATCGAAAATCTGAATCACGTCCGCCCCGGCCTGCACCTGCAACCGGCAATACTCCGTCAGCACCGCGACCAACTTGTCCAAAAGTCCGCCCCACGCAATGGGGTCGCGGTACATCATTCGTTTCGTCTCGACATAATGTCGCGAGCCGCCGCCCTCGATCATGTAGCTCGCCAGCGTGTACGGAGCGCCGCAGAATCCGATCACACCCAACCGGTCGCGGAAGTGCCCCGCCACCTTCTCAATGGCCTGCGCCACGTAAGCCAGCTCGCCCGCGCGGTCCGTCTGCAGCGCCTTCACATCCCCCGCGCTCCGCACAGGATGGTGCACCACCGGCCCCTCGCCCACCTGAAACTCGAAGTCCAGCCCCATCGGCTCCAGCGGCAGCAGCAGATCGGCAAAGATAATCGCCGCATCCACACCCAGCTTCTCCGCCGCAGTAATCGTCACTTCGGCGGCCAGCTCCGGCTTCTTGCAAATCTCCACCAGCGTGTGATGCTTGCGCACGTCGCGGTATTCCTGCATGTACCGCCCCGCCTGCCGCAGGAACCACACCGGCGTCCGGTCCACCGGCCGTCGCAAGCATGCGCGAACGAATCGGCTGCCATCGAGAATCGTCTCGGCCGCAGTGGGATCTTGGCGAGGTGCATCCATATGGACCCATTCTACCGGCCTGGGATCGTGTCCCGGCCCACCACAAATCCTGTGCCAGCCGCGCAGTTCGTGCTGTATGATGACCCTCTGCCGGTAGCACGCAACTTTCTCCCACCCTTCAAGCCGCCAATCGGAGACCAGCGATGACCGTCACGAAATTGGCCTGCGCACTGTTCGCCGCACTTTTCGCGGCCCCGCTCCCGGCAGCCGCACAACAACCGCTGCCCGCCATCGCCCCGCCAGGCGTTTCGTCACCATCGCCGCGCATCAAGCTCGATGTCGTTGTCAGCACCAAATCCGGTCAGCCGGTCACCAGCCTTCGTCAACAGGACTTCACCGTCTTCGACAACAAGAATCCGCGACCCATCACTTCCTTCAAAGTCGTCACTCCTGCGCAGGAACCCGTCGCAGTCATCCTCTTCCTTGACGCGGTCAATACTCCCTTCTCGACCGTTGCGTACATGCGCGGCGCCGTGGAAAGATTCCTCAAGTCCAATAATGGCCGGCTCGCGAATCCCACCAGCATCGCCATCCTCACCGACGACGGCGTGAAGATCAACAACACCTTCTCCACAGACGGCAATGCCCTCAGCGACGAACTCGAGCACCACATCATCGGCCTGCGCCAGATCACCCGCGATTCGCAATGGAGCGACGCCGATCGCCTCACTCTCTGCCTCAGGGCCCTCCACCAGTTCGTCACCTTTGCCGCCTCTCTTCCCAGCCGCAAAGTCATCCTCTGGATTTCACCGGGCTGGCCTCTCCTTTCGGGGCCCGATACCGAATACACGTCCAAGCAGCAACAACAGGTATTCGACAACGTTCTCTACTTCTCTTCCCAGTTGCGACAGGCCAACATGACTCTCTACGACATCAACCCCTTCGGCGTCTCCCAATCGATGTACGAAGCGTACTATTACGAGAATTTTCTCAAGGGCCTCACCAAACTCCGCGACGCGCAATTCGGCTACGTCAGCCTCCAGGTGCTGTCGGTTCAATCGGGAGGACTCGTGCTCGAATCAAACAGCGACGTTGACGGCCTGATGCAGAAATGCCTCACCGATCTCCAGTCCTGGTACCAGATCACCTTCGATCCGCTGCCGGCCGACAAACCCAATGAGTATCATCACATTGAGATCAAGCTCAGCCAGCCGGGCCTTGTTGCCCGCACCCGCGACGGCTACTACGCCAACCCTGTCGCCGTCGAGTCCGCGCGGTGACCGGACTCCGTCAAATCATTCCGGGTAGAAAATCACGCAGAATTCTCTCGCCAGCCTTTCACGTGCCGTAGTACGATTCCTTCCCGTATGAAGAACCCGCTGAAGATCATCATCGTCATCGGCTTGGCTCTTGGTGGCATCCTTGGCATGGTCGGAACCATGGTGGCCGCACAGAACGTTCGCGCGGTCGCGTGGGCCATCGACGGCACTGCTCTTGTCGTTGCCGCTTCTTTGCTTGCCTTGCTGTTCTTCCGGAGGAGCAATGACTCTGTCGCCGCGGGCTTTCTTATCTACGCCATCGGCGAAGCCGTCATGCTCGGCGGAACAGCCAGCTCCCTTGAAGCAAGCGTCCCAGCATTCGCCGCAGGCACAGCCCTCTGGTCTGCCGGCCTTTTCCTCACCAGCATCCCAAAGGTCTTTGTCGTCTGGACACGCCTCGCCGCCATCGTCGCCGCCGTCCTCTTCGCCGTCGTTTCCGTGCGCATCTTCTGGGGTGAGCAGATCCTGCCCATCTCCCGGCCACTGCCCTATTACGCTTATCCCTTCCTCGTCCTCACCTTCATCGGCTGGATCTATACCGTTCTGAAACAAACAGACTGAAGAATCTCCGGCCTGATAGCTCGCTCCCTATTCCCTCCGTCCCCGTTTTCTTTTTCCCTCGGTCCCTTGGTCCCTGCCGGGGTCCCCAACGAGCGATTCCTGCTCGATGGGGTGGCTTGGTCCCTGCCTCTCTCACCGCCACCTGAAAATCCTTAGTGCCACCGCGAACGGCGCCACAAACCACACCAGCAAAATCCCCACCGGCGCCATCATCTGCCCCAGCGGAACCCCCTGCAGCATGTTTCCGCGCATCGCATCGATCGCCGCGGTCAGCGGCAGCGCCTTCACCAGCGGCTGAATCACCGCCGGAAATCTCGACGCCGAGAAAAACACTCCCGACAGAATCCACATCGGAAGCATCACCAGGTTCATCAACCCGCTCACCGCCTCCATCGTCTTCGCTCGCGACGCCACCAGCAGCCCCAGCGCGCTGAACACCAGCGACGTCAGCACACACACCAGCCCCAGCTCCCATAACGGCCCGCGAAACGGCACTCCGAACGCCAACCGCGCAAATCCCAGAAATACCGCCACCTCAATCACCAGCATCCCCAGCCGCGAGAGCAGATACCCCGCCAGGTACTGCCACTTCGGCATCGGCGACGCCACCATCCGCTTCAGCAGCTTTTTCTGCCGCCCGTCCACAATCGCAAACCCCAGTCCCCACATCGCCGAGCCCATCAGGTTCATTCCCAGCAGCCCCGGCACCACAAAATCGATGTATCGCGAGCCCGTCTCGTGCACCAGTTCATTCTCGGCCGCCACCACATCGCGCTGGCCCGCCGCAATCTCGATCGCCCGGTCTACCAGCATCCGCGCCGTCCGCGCATCTGGATTCGTATTGTCGTACCGGAACACCACCTCATCCCCGTGCTGCTCGGCCAGCAGCACAATCGTCCCCGTCGCCAGCGCCTTCGTCCCCGCGCTCTCATCCATCTCCGTCGCCTTCAGCCCCTTGTCCGCGGCGAGCGCCTGCACCAGTTGTGGCGTCGTCGCGCCTACCGGCAGCACGTCCGCCGGGCGATTCCTGAACGCGATCCCCAGCCCCGCCGCCAGCAGAATCGGGAAAATGAAAATCCAGAAGATCGCCTCCGGCTCGCGCAGCGTCAGCTTCAGCCGCGTCGCCGTCAACTGATACAGGCTGCTGTGCTCAAGGCTCATCTTTTGGGGGCTACTCATCGCGCAGGTTCCTTCCCGTCAGCCGCACGAACACATCCTCCAGTGTCGCCGAGTGCGTTCTGAACTCGCTCAGGTGCAGCCCCTGTTCTTCCAGTGCAGCAAAAATCCGCGGCACCGCCGTGTGCAGCTCGCTCACTGAGAGCTGATGCACCGCCTCATCCACGCGATGCGACTGCACCCCCGGAATCGCCTTCAGCGCCGCCGTATCCACCACGGCCGATTTCTTACTTTCACTGTCATCCTGAGCGGAGGTCGCCGCGGCGACCGCAGTCGAAGGACCTGCGGTTGTTTTTCCGCCCACCGCAAACTCCACAATGTCCTCGCCGCCCACCGTCGCAATCAGCTCCTTCGGCGTGCCCAACGCAATCACGTGTCCGTGATCCATAATCGCCACGCGGTCGCACAGCCGCTCCGCCTCTTCCATGTAGTGCGTGGTCAAAATAATCGTGCGCCCGGCCTCCTTCAATCCCTCCACCAGGTCCCACAAGTGCCGTCGCGCCTGCGGATCGAGCCCCGTCGTCGGCTCATCCAGAAACAAGAGCTCCGGATCGCCCACCAGCGCCGTCGCCATCGCCAGCCGCTGCTTCTGCCCGCCGCTCAGTCCGCCCACGCGCGCCCGCCGCTTCTCCTCAAGCTGCGCCCGCCCAATCGCCTCATCCACCGTGATCCCGTGCCGGTAGAAGCTTCGGAACAGCCGCAGGATCTCTTCCACCGTCAATTTGTCCGGAAACTGCGTCTCCTGCAGTTGAATCCCGATCCGCTGCCGCAGCTCCTCGGCGCCTGTCTGCCAGTTCCGTCCCAGCAGCTCCACCGTCCCCTCGTCCGGCGCCGTCAGCCCTTCGCAAATCTCAATGGTCGTGGTCTTCCCCGCGCCATTCGGCCCCAGCAAACCAAAGCATTCGCCGTGCGCAACCTCCAAATCGATCCCATCCACCGCCCGCACATTCCCAAACTCCTTTTTGAGCGCACGAATCCGCAGCGCCGGGCCGTCGGTCGACTGCGCGCCTTCAGCATCAATCGAGGAACTGCCACTCATCTCTTCCATGGCCTCAAAGCTGCGCACTCCTTGTCCTGCCCTGCCGTCGAGAAATGCCCGAACAGGCCCTCAGATCGTATCGCCGACTGGTTTTCCTTTCAGGACAAGCTGGACCTGATAATACTTCGCATCTTTCGCCACTGTGTCAGGCAACCTCTTGGCCGGCAATTTCTCCGGCGGCCAGAAGCCGAGAGTCTGCGATGGGTAATCCTCATCAGGCTTTTGAATAGGAAGGCGGACAAGAGAGTCGGCGTGAAAGGTATCGCATGGCGGCGGCTGAATAGGCCGATGAATCTCTACATCGATCCCCCAATTTCCTGTGGAGTCAGGTTCGACGATGTAAATCGCAGTAACCAGGCCCGCATCGATCGTGCCAACTTCGGCTTCTGCGATTCCTCTGGTTTTCTCGTGCCAATGTCTCCACAGGAACTCACGAAGATCGGTTCTGCCCTTCGTGAGCCGAAAATGATCGAGCTCGAACGGGCCTCCGGAATCGTAGCCGACCATGTGGGTGCGCGACTGAATGTCCCCACAAGGCCCTCGGCCGCGCACACCGGAACGAACATCAGTACACCTGTGCAAGCAATCAAAACGGCAGGCGCTCTCATGAGAAGCCATTGTACCGGCAATTGAGAGACCGCTCCGATTTACGGCAATCACTCCGCCGCGGCACGCCGGGTGCCACAGGTCTCGCTTTGAGGCCTGGGATCGCACGAACTCATCGTTCGCATAGCCTGCGATCCCCCGACCGGCTGACTCGTTCCTTTGGTCCCTTGGTCCCTTGGTCCCTTGGTCCCTGCTACTTGATCCCCACCACCATCGAGTCCGGCCCCACCAGGTGCTCCACCCGCGTCTCCCTGAACCCCGCCTCCCGCATCCAGCCCTGGCAGTCCGCGCCGGTGTAGTCGAACCCTCCATACGTCTCGATCAGCATATTCAGGCTCATCATCAATCCAAACGCATTCTTGCTCCGGTCGTCGTCGATGATCGCCTCATACACAATGAGTGCCCCCCCCTTCGGCAGCGCCTCATACACCTTCCCGATCAGCATCCTCTTCGTGGGCAGGTCCCAATCGTGCAGAATATGCCCCATAATCACCACATCCGCCTTCGGCACCGGACCCTCGAAGAAATTTCCCGCCGCGAACTTCAGCCGCCCATTCAGACCCAACCCTTCCACGTACTCCTCAAAGATCGGCCCCACCTCAGCCAGATCGAACCCCGTCCCGCTCAAATGCGCATGCGCCAGCGCAATCTGCGCCGCCGTATCGCCCTGCGCAGTGCCCACATCGCAAAACGTCTTGTACTCCTTCCAGGGAAACTTCGCCGCAATCGCCATCGCCGCGCCGTGGCTGATCCCGCTCATCGCCTTCAGAAACTCCTTCAGCCGCGCCGGATCGGCATACAGCGCCTCGAACGTTGGCTGCCCTCCGCCGCGCACCTCGTTCTGCGGCAGCCCGGTGCGCAGTCCCTCTGTCAAATGGTTCCAGTGCTCAAACAGTCTGTGGTTCGCCATCTCCAGAATCCCGCCAACGTACGACGGCTTCCGCTTGTCCAGGAACAAATCCGTCTCCGCCGTGTTCCCGTAGATTCCGTCCCGGCGCTCCAGAAAGCCCAGCGCCACCAGCGCGTCCAGAAAATCTCGCGCCGACCGCGGATGCAGCCCCAGCCTGCCTTGCACCGCCTCCAGGCTTTCCGGCCGGTGCGCCAGCTCCGTAAACAGGCCCATCTCCACCGCGCTCAGCAGTGTCTTCGAGGCCCAGAATCCCAAGCCGATTTGCATAATATGTTCCGGTGTTGGGCGCTCGCCCATAGTGACCTCCTCTTTCGTCTCACATTTCGTTTCAGTTTTTGGGGAACCTGCGTCAGTCCAGATTCGGCGGGGAATCAGCAGCTCCGGACTCGGGGAATGCATCCACTATAACCGATCCGCCAAACGCCTGACCACTGACAACCGCCCACTGTCCCCACCCCCGCCGCGAGAATCAAGCTAGAAGCTAATAGCTAAGAGCTAAAAGCTGTCCCCGTTCCCACCCCACCAATCAAGCTGCCTTGCTAACTCCGCTAACTCCGCCAACTCCGCTGACTCGCTAACTTGCTGTCTTTCTGTTCCCTCGTTCCCTTGGTCCCTTGTTCCCTGCTTTCATGCGATACTCGCCTCATGCTCCTCCGCCCCGCCGAGCCAGCCGACGCCCTCGCCGTCGCTCGCGTCCACGTCCGCGCCTGGCAACAGGCCTACCGCGGCCTTCTTCCCGACGACTACCTCGATCAGCTTCGCCCCGAAGAACGCGCACAGAAATACGACTTCGCGAACCCCAATCTACGCGCGCCGCAGACCATCGTGGCCGTCGACCGCAACATCATCCAGGGCTTCGCCACCACCGCCCCGTCGCGCGAGCCAGACCTTCCTCATCACGGCGAGCTCACCGCCCTCTATGTCGATCCCGATTCCTGGGGCCAGGGCATCGGCGTCGCTCTTGTCTCGCTTGCTCGCGCCCGCCTTTGCTCGCTCGGCTTCCGCAAGGCATATCTCTGGGTTGTCGTGGGCAACCTCCGCGCCGAGCGCTTCTATCAAACCGATCTCTGGTCTCCCGACGGCCTCCGCCGCACCGACATCGTATGGAACATTCCCGTCGACGTTCTCCGCTACCAGCGCGATCTCTAGCATCAACGCCCCAGAGCCTGTCCTGAGCGAAGTCGAAAGCCTGCCCTGAGCGGCGTCCGCCGTGGCGGACGGAGTCGAATGGGGATCCTCCGCTACCAGCGCGACCTTTAGACTCTGCCTTGCCCTCAACAGATCCATGCCGGCGCATACTCCGCCGCTGTCCCGCCCACATCGCCGCTACTCTGCGCGCAATGCGTCCATGGGGTTGATGGATGCCGCCCTTCTCGCGGGTATCCAGCACGCAACGAATGCGACGCATGCCAGAATCACCGGCACCAGGGCGAAGGTTGCCAAATCGTGCGGGCTGATTCCGTAAAGAAAACTCGAGGCGAGCTTCGCTACCATCCAGGCCGCTGGCCAGCCCAGCGCGAGGGCCACCCCCGCCAGCGTCATGCCCTGGCGCACCACGAGCCGTTTTACCGCGCCGCGCTGCGCGCCCATCGCCATCCGGATCCCGATCTCGCGCGTCCGTTGGCCCACCACAAAGCTGATCATGCCGTAAAGGCCAACGATGGCGAGCACCAAACCAATACCGCCAAAGACTCCGAAGAGTGTCGCCGCCAGGCGCGGCAGAAAGAAGGCCGACCGAACGTGCTCTTCCATGGTCTCGTCGTTAAAGATCGCCATCGTGGGATCAAGCGCGTGGATCTGCCGCCGCACGGCTTCTCTCAGCGCAGCGGGATTTCCTGCCGCGCGCACGACTAGCGTGTAGCCGACGAACGAGGGGTCGGCGCCGACGGTTTGCCTCAGCGAGCGGTAGAGCACCGGCCGCACACCTTCGCCGAGTGTGCGCGACTTGATATTCCCGGCCACGCCGACGATCTCGTACGTTGTCCCACCGTCTGAGGCGTGGCGGCCAAGTGGGTTTTCCTTGCCGAAGGCGCGCTCGACAAATGCCCGATTCACGATGGCGACTTTCTGCCCGTTTACGGACTCCCCACCGAAATCGTGTCCGGCAACAAGCGGAACGCCCATCGTATTTAAAAAGCCGGGCGTGGCCATGTAAAGATCGGTGTCGATGGGGTGAGTGGCCGTGCCGCCAACGCCTTCCACTGTCATGCCGTCGTCGCGACCGCCAACTGAAAGCGGCATTTGGTCCGTGCAGACCGCCGCCACGACCCCCGGCAGCGCGGCGACACGCTCCTCGAGTTCACTCAGAAAGGCAACCGTTCGTTCTGCCGTGTAGCCGTGCAGGCGAGGATCGACCGACATCACGATCAATCCCTGCGGACGAAAACCGATGTCGATGCTTGCCGCACTCTCAAGACTGCGTAAAAAAAGCCCTGTCAGGCAGAGCAGCACGAGCGACATGGCGATCTGCGCCGTCGCAAGCACACTGCGAAGTCGCAGACGGCGTCCCGGCCGTGCCAATGCCTCCTCTCCTCTCAGCGCACTCGCCAGCAAATGACGCGAAGCAGCCCATGCGGGCGCCACGCCCAGCAGCAGTCCGCTCAAAAGGCTTAGCACAAACGTGCAGACAATCACCCGCCAGTCCACACTCACACTCAGATCCAGCGGAACCGGCGCTGGCAGATGAAACACATTCAGCCCTCGCGTGGTCCACAGCGACAACACCGCGCCTGCCGCGCCGCCGCCCAAACCCAGCAGCATGCTTTCCAGCAGCAACTCACGGCGCAGCCGACTACGCGTGGCGCCCAGCGCAAGCCGCATGGCCAGCTCGCGCTGTCGCGAAGCAGCTTGCGCGAAAAGCAGGTTGGCCACATTGGCGCATGCAATCGCCAGCACCAGCAGCACCACCACCGTGAGCGCGGCAAGAAAGACGTACACGCCGCGGCGCATACTGCCTGGCTGCAGACTGCCTGCTTGGCTGACAACAATCGAGATGTCTTTGTCGGTCGCGGGATAGTTCTGGGTCAGGCGTTTTGCAACCATTGCCAGCTCTGCCCCGGCCTGCGCCGCTGTAACACCCGGCTTTAGCCGTCCCACCACAAGCAGCCAATGAAAATTACGCGAGGTTTCATTAGTGAGGTTCGGCGCCAGCAGGCGCGCATTCCCCAGCGGCACCCAGAATTCGGAGTAGAGCAATTGGTCAACACCATGAAACTCGGGCTGCGCGACGCCCACCACCGTGAAGGTGCGGCCCGAAAGCAGCACGCTCTTCCCAACGATCTCCTTGTCGCCGCCGAAACGGCGCCGCCAAAGGCCTGCGCTCAGCACCACCTCGGGTACGCGATCGTCGCTGCCCAGGAATCCGCGGCCCAGCACCAATTGCACTTGCGTGACATCGAAGAAGTTTGGTGTCACCGCTTGTCCCCACACCCGTTCCGGTTCCCCGCTGCCGCCAATTGAAGCCGGCAGAATCCCGTAGTAAGCGGCAATGCCGGAAAACGACTGCGTCTGGTCGCGCACGTCCTGGAAGTCCGGTTTCGAAAACTCGTCGCAGCACACGCTTCCATCATGCGTAATCCAGAGCGCCATCAGGCTCGCAGGGTCGCCAACCGGAGCCGGGCGCAGCACGAACCGGCTGACAATCGAGAAGATCGTGGCGTTCGCGCCTATCCCCAGCCCAACCGAGAGCACTGCCGCCGCGGTCACTCCGGGATGCTTCCTCAGCCTGCGGAGTGCGTAGTTCAAATCGCGCACAAGCGATTCCAGCCACGGCAATCCACGGCGCTCGCGATAGGAAATGCGTACCTGTTCCGTACCGCCTAGCCGGATGAGCGCCTGCCGCCGCGCCTCTTCGCGCGACAGCCCCTCACGCATCCCTCTTTCCGTATCCAAAGCAACGTGGGTTTCGATCTCTTCGTCGAAATCGTAATTGGCCCGTGCCCGGCCAAATGTGCCGCACAGCCGTTTCCAGAGCACTCGCAGCCCCTTCATAGCAGCCCCCTGTCATCCTTCGCTTTCACTTGCCGGCCTCAAAAAGCGGTCCAGGATTGCCGTTGCCTGCTCCCATTCCCTCGCCTCTTTGCGGACCTGCTTTCGCCCCGCCTTCGTCAGTTCATAGAATTTCGCGCGCCGGTTGTTCTCTGACGTGCCCCACCGCGAGCGAATGAAACCCTCCTGCTCCAGCTTCAGCAGCGCGGGATACAGCGTGCCGTAGTTCAACCGCAACAATTCGCCGCTCGTCTGCTCGATCCGCCGCGCCAGCCCGTAGCCGTGTTGCGGCCCCATCGTCTCCAGGGTGCGCAGCACCATCAGCGCCAGCGTCCCCTGCCACACATCGGCTTTATCGCCCATTCCACGTCCTCCTATGGGTAACCAATAGAGATAACGCTACGCCCTTTTCTATGGGAAAGCAATACGAGAATCCCCTCCGCAAAGTTCCGTCGCTGGGGCGCCCGCTCTCATCTCCGCCGCTCGCGCCCATCTGCTCACTCGGCCCCCGCAGCCTGTCCTGAGCGGAGTCGAAGGATCCTTCAGTCCTTGCGTTTCTATTCCCTACTCCCGAGTCCCTGGGCGGGGGGCCGGAATCCCAGCAACGCAAACTACCCACAACAAGCGGCTGCACCGGGTCGAGGAGGGAGCACGGGGGCAGATTGCCGGGTGGCAGACTAGCGAGCGATGGATCGACTCGATAAGGGGCGCAACGTAGAGGGGCCATTCTCCTTCGAGCCGTCGCCGATCCCGGGTCTCAAAATCGACACCCGGGGCACCCCATGTCGCGATTCATTTGATTCCTGAGAACCGGGCCACCCGCCTAACTAATGCCGGCTTGATATTCGCGCTTACGAACAGACGGTGGCTGAGGCACTAATAAACCAGTTCGCAAAGACACGCTTAGTGAATAAGGGTTTTGAAGAGAAATCGCCGTTCTGCCGCAGGCAAACGAAAATGGAGCATCTCCCAAATTGGGAGACTAAACCCGGCTGGCAAAAACACGCCTCTCAAGAAGGTGGTTGGATCGGTAGCTCAGGTTGGCAACCAGGACGACCGATAACGTTCTGGGATTGTGCGTTTTCCTGGCGAGATGCAGCATCCGCCGAAGGATCTGCGCATACGAGTAAAACCGGCCGTTGAACCGGTTTACCTCGTCCACTAGTTCCGCCCAGGTAAGGTGCCTGTAGCTGGCCACCGGGTAAGTCAGAGTGTAGTACTTCCAATCCTGTGGGTAATCGTTCGACCGGATCCTGCCTTCGCGCTCCATTTCAGCGTAGAGCTTGGTTCCGGGAAGCGGAGTAAGGATCAGAACATTGGCGGCGTCGATGCCGTATTCCTTGGCCGCGCGAGCGATTGTCTCGCCAATCCCTCGCTCGTCCGTGTCGATCCCAATGATGAAAGAGCCCACAACGCATATGCCGTGTCGTTGAATCCGCCGGACGGACTCGCGGAAATTTCTCCCCTTCAGGAGGTTGAACTTCTTGCCTAAGGCCATCAAACCTTCCACGGTGGGGGATTCGAACCCGATGAACACGCCTTGGCATCCTGAACGCGCGGCCAGCTTCAGCAGTTCGTCATCGTCGGCGAAGTTTATGGTCGCCTGGCAGATCCAAGGCCGGGTCAGCCCCTCTTGAATCATCGCCCGGAACAAATCCTTAGAGTATGCGAGATGGTCCTCGCGAGTACCAATGAGGTTGTCGTCTACAAACAGGATGACTTTTTCCCGGATCAGTCGCAGCTCTTGAATGACATCATCGACGGGCCGGCGGCGGTACGTGCCTCCGTTGAACGCGGTAACGCTGCAGAAGCTGCAATTCAACGGGCAACCACGAGTGGTTTGCACCGAGCCGAGGTAGTACCGTCCGTGGAGCAGGTCGTGGCGAGCAGGCGGGATTGAATCCATGTCGCTGATGCCACCTTCATACACCCTGCGCAGGGCATGGTTGCGCGCATCCGCCAAAACCTGCCCCCATGCCGATTCCGCCTCTCCCGTGACCACCGCATCCACATGCTCCAGCGCCTCATCTCGACAGAATGTGGCATGAATGCCTCCCATCACCACGGGCACTCCCATCGCGCGGTACAGTGCTGCCACTTCGTAGGCCCGCGGCGCCTGAGAAGTAAAGGCCGTTACACCGACGAGATCGGGCATGGACAGACGTCCGTAATCGGGATGGCCCAGGTTCTCGTCGATCAGTGTCACCTCCCAGTCCGGCGGCGTCAGTCCTGCCACCACGAGAAGCCCGAGCGGTTTCCAGACTCGATACTTGTTCAGACGGTTCCAATGAACTTTGTTCAGGCTGACGACCGGATTGTCGGGATTAACAAGATAGAGTCGCATCTCTTCCCTCGCGGGTCTGCAGGCGGGTGCCCTACCCTAATCGTACGCTCGACTTTGTTCCGGGGTGCCCCGTCCTGGCTCTGCTTGGGCGGGAATCGATAAATCGGACCAGCCGGCATCGCTAACGCCGACAAAACTGCCCCCGCCCGCGGGCCTTGTGTCAGGGCATGAGCGGGGCACCCACCCAGTGGGTGGGTCGCATGCCGCATGTATCGCAAAATGTATGTGGGCTTTAGCCCCTGAGGGAAAAACAACGGAGGGAGCAGAGGCCTTCAGGCCTCTGAAACAAGAGCCCAAACCAACCCGGGCTTCAGCCCCGGAGCCTTGTGTCATGGCATGAGCGGGGCACCCACCCAGTGGGTGGGTCGCATGCCGCATTCGCGCCCCTAACCATCGACGGGCTTCAGCCCCTGCCGGCACGCTCTCCTTGCGGTCGGCGGGTGGCCCATGTCTCGGGATGCGGAATCCGCCAGAAAAATGGGTGCCCCAGAGCCGGGGTCCCCGCGGACAGGTCTTCGTCCGTGGGGTGGAGAGCCTGTCCTGAGCGAAGTCGAAGGATCTCGATTCCGAGACCTGGGAACCACTGACGATGGCACCGCCACAGGCTGCGCGGGAACGGTGGAGATTGAATCACTTTGGACCGGGTAGAGGCGGGAGCACGGGGGCAGATTGCCGGGCGGCACACTACCGGCGATCGATCGACTCGATAAAAGGCGCAAGGTTGAGGGCCATCCCCTTCGAGCTGTCGCCGGTCCCGGGTCTCAAAAGCGAGACCCGGGGCACCCCATGTCGTGATTCATTTGATTCCTGAGAACCGGGCCACCCGCCTGCCGACTGCCGCAAACCGCCCCAAAAAGTGAGCGGGCTTCAACCCCTGTCGGCGCGCAATCGCCGCCGATTGCGCACCGATTTGGCGCCTTCCGGGCGCAGATCGTCATCCCAATTTCCGCTGAATTTTCCCCACTGAGGACAAGGGGCTCTTCAGCAATTCGTGCTCCCAGATTCGTAGAACTCGAAACCCAAGCTTCCGCAGTTCATGTTCCTTGCTCCTGTCACGTTCGCGGTTGCGGTGAATCTTTGCCGTCCAGTACGCACGGTTCTTTCTGACGTCATGGGAACACTTCGGGCAGCCGTGCCAAAAGCACCCGTCCACAAAAACAACGAGTGCGGAACGCCGGAAAAGAAAATCCGGACATCCTGGTAAGTCCTTGGGATGCACGCTCCAACCGCGAATACCAGATTGAATCAGCGCCCCACGAAGTCGCCGTTCTGTCGTCTTGTTCTCCTGGCCGCGGATCGCGGACATTCGGCGAGAGATACCTGGTGGCACATCCGCGAATTTGCCCTGCTCCAGGGTCTCACGCAGTCTACGTTCCACGCGAGTGCACCTCGGCTGAAGGATCAACCCTCTGTCAACTCATCGCAGAAATGTCGAGCAAAGAAGAAGAGCCATTCTAGTTGGCTTCGCTGAAGAAGTGCGACATTAAAATCCGCTGCAACGGATTCCATCGAGATGACGGCTGGCAGATCACTGATTTGATATTGATAATCCCCGGGATCGGCATCACTCGGCGCGATACATGCACGAATCATCGATGTAGCAAGCTCCGTAAACATTGAATCTGTTCCGCCGATGTAGTTCCACAATTCCGTGCCAATCCGAATCGTCACAGTCACAGTGACGCCGTTCTTTCGGAATTTGCACCACCAACGATCGGCAGGCGGTTCGAGCATTGTTCCGCCGGTCAGCTTTTCCCCGATATTCCTTAAAATATGCCAATCCTTCTTGTTGGACTGTTTCTTGGTTCCGTAGAGAACACCATAGGTGAAATCAACCTCGTGCACGTTTTGCTGATTCGCCCAATGCTCGCAATTGGCGAGGATGTCTTCTGCGATATCCTTGCTCATTTCGTCATTCAAACAACTCGGACCACTCTTCAGGGTGGCAAGACAAAGCACATTACCTGACTTCTTTTTCCCATCAAGCACTGAATCCGGTGAGTGCATTTCGCTCTCTACTACTTCCCAACCGTAGACGGGAAATACGACTTTCTCCACCATCTTGCCAGCCGATGTTTCCATGGAAGAAAACACTTTGGCAGGTAATATGTCGCTCTCAATTTCACTGATTCGCTTGTAGCCTTTGTTCCGACTATGGATCATTAGCACAAATGGATTCGTGTTGAATTCTGCAAAATCGGCCTTGCTCGTGGGAAGACTTTCAAGGTGCGTCCCGATACGCTGGCGAAAGTCCGTCTCCAACCTGAGGACGCGCTGCTTAGCCTCCGCGTCATTATCGATTGTCTGCAACGATTGAAGAAGTCTCGATTTTTGAATCGAAATGGCCTTCGACTTCGGAAGTCCTTTATGCGTCTTGCGCTTTGCCATTCTGTTTCGCTTTCAATGTGAACTCACCGCTCGATGATTATTCCCGACGTGCAGAACTGCGGTCCTTCTTCGCGTCTTTGGCGCTGCATAATGTGCGTCGTCATTCTCACCACCCTCTTCCCAAACGAAAGTCTCGCCGTCCTTAAACCACTGACGAGTCCGAACGTGCGATTGAACGTAGACAACTCGATAAGGCTGGATCTCCTGATCGGCGCACGCCCAACCAACCCTCGCCAGCCGATCAAGCTCGCTTGCAATCACATTTCCGGCAGTCGAACCAAGGCGCACTGGAACGGCGTTACCAACTTGAGCATATTGCTCCGACGCTGTGCCAGAAAACTCCCAGTTATCCGGGAACTCTTGAATCCGAGCGTATTCTCGAAGCGTTAATGCTCGCACGTCGATAGGATGACAGAGCGAAGTGCTGGCATGGTTCGGCATTGTCACCAGAGTTGGACACGGCAGATCGAAGCTAAGGCGTCTCCACCATCCCGAGCGGCCGCCCTTGGCAAACCATGCAAGCCCCATGGACCCCTTCTGAACTTCCTTCGGTAGGCTTCGCCAATTCGATCCGGGTGGCACCATCGCTAAAAAGCCCTTTTTGCGGGGGCTGAAATCCATGATGGTTGGATTCGATTCCTTTAGGTCTCCGATTGCATCTCGCAGGGTTCGCCACGGTTGCTGTACTTTCGCCGTGGCGAACAGGTCTCCTTGGGGGGCAATTTCAGACTCCGAGTGAATCCGGGTTGCAGTGTGTGGGATCAGGAAAATCGACTCTCGAATTGAAACGATTGCCAATGAAGAGTGCGCGTTCCCTTAGTTGGGGTGCGCCGTAGTTCACCGCATTCACTTCAAAGCAATCCATGTGATAGCGAGCGCCGTCGAGATTCTGAAGGTCTTCTGCGAATGCCCGAATTACTGAGCCAGGCTCTTCGTCGGGTTCCAGCGGCGGACCGCCCTTTTCCGGTCTCTCTGCGATGGGTCTGTGGCGCAGACCGGCGGACAGCAGCCCGCGCACGTTCTCCATTAGGAACATCTTGGGCTTCATGGCATCCACAAAGCGAAGGAACTGCCAGAGCAGCGTCCCGCGAGGGTCTTGTACCGTGCCTCTTCTCCCGACAGTGCTAAACGTCTGGCAGGGCGGCCCGCCCACGAGCAGGTCGAGCTCTCCAGGTTTCAGACCGATTTTTGACAAGACTTCGTGGGGATCAATGGAAGAAATGTCGCCTTCAAACAGTGCGAGGTCTCGGTTCAGTCTCCCGGCTTTGCGATTGAGTCGGATTGTTTCACAGAATGCGTGCTCGTTTTCAACACACGCCCGAACACGAAAACGACCCGTCTGTTCGAGGCCGAGGTCGAGCCCCATGCCACCCGAGAACAGCGAAACGACGTTGTACACAGAACCTCTGGGCATTTCGTGGACCGGCCCCCCCAGGAAGTTTCATTATACCGTTCGGTGAATTCACGAGAATCGATCGACGGCGTCCGGTTGATCCTAGTTCCCAATTCGGTTTTCGTCTGCCCGGGTGCCCGCGACCCGATCCCAGACCCTCGGGGTAAATCAAAGCTCGGCCCGGACACGCCGCCAACAACCAGCTAGCTTCTTCGATGCATCTCTCTCACCCCGCTCCAACGCCCCCTTGTCAACCCCCCGTGCTCCTCGCAACCAGCCCTAAAATCCCCTAACTCACTGATTCGCCATTATATCCACGTCTCCAACTTTCTGCCCCAACTTTGCAGTTAATTAAGCCCCTTGGCGCACAATCATTCCATGATCCGCTTCCACCCAAAGACCTGTACCTGCCGGCAGCCCATCGCCGACCGGCTCACTAGCTCCGCTAACTCCGCTACCTCCGCCAACTCCGCTACCTCCGCCGACTCGCTACCCGTACAACGAGCTAGCGGCTGGAAGCTGTCTTTAACAATTTTGAGCAAAATGATACAGAACGGCTGGCCGAAAGAGGGTATATCCCTTCTATGGCCGAGACGATACGAATGCTGGCCATCGAGCTCGATGGCAATGACGGTTTGATTGTGACGTTTTCAGACGGAACGGTAGGGGCGTACGTAGCCGAGGAACTGCTGGAGTTGAGGCCGTTTCGAGAACGGGTGACAACCGGGGAAACTGAAAAGCACCTCAGAACGAACTGCTAGAAGCTAGCAGCTAGAAGCTGCCTTTCGGGCCTAACTCGTTTGGAATTGCGAATTTACGGAAAGCTGCCCTTTAGAATGAGACATTTACGGATATCCCCACCTCGTAAGTCCTTTGTACTCAAATATGGAGGTATGGAGATAGGGGGAGGGTGGGGGCACTATCGAGAAAGTTAACACCCCGCCAGCTACTGGCTACCGGCTCCCGGCTAACGGCAGTCTCCCGGGCACGAAGAACTGAAAGCTGAGAGCTGAAAGCTGCTTTCAGCCCCACCCCCCATGCACGAAAAAACGGGCTGTGAAACTGTGAAAGCGGCAACGCCGCGAACCTCAACCGAATCAACCCGATACACGCACCGCGCCGAAACCTCACAGAAACACAGAAACTGTGAAACTGTGAGTGTTTCGGAACTCACGTCGAATCAAGACCCTGCAGACAGTGGCTTCACAGTTTCACAGTTCCGTTTTTGATCGTTTTTGTGTTCTCCTGAATTTCAGGTTTTTGCTGACTTGCGCACTTCTCTCGCGTCTTCCGCGCTGCAAATAAAAGCTGTGAACGAATCGCTGAAAGCTGTTAGCTGGTCGTTTTCCCCTGACCACTGACAACTGAAAACTGACCACAATTCAAGGTAAACTTGAATGATGGCGGAGATTCAGCGCAGAAAAACCCCAACTGTAGCCATCGGCCACGTTCGCGTCGGCTGGGAAGTTCCCGTCGTCGTCCAGTCGATGACCAACACCGACACGGCCGACGTTCAGTCCACCATCGACCAGGTCGCGGCGCTCGCTCTCGCCGGCTCCGAGCTGGTCCGCGTCACGGTCAACAACGAAGACGCCGCCGCCGCCGTTCCAGCCATCGTCGAAGGCCTCGACAAGCGCGGCCTCCGCGTCCCCATCATCGGCGACTTCCACTACAACGGCCACATCCTGCTCAAGAAATATCCCGCCACCGCGCGCGCACTGGCCAAATACCGCATCAATCCCGGCAACGTCTCCATCGGCCGCAAAGACGACGACAACTTCCGCACCATGGTCGAGTGCGCCGTCGAGAACCAGAAGCCGGTCCGCATCGGCGTCAACTGGGGTTCGCTCGATCAGTCGCTCCTCACGCGCATGATGGACGAGAACAGCAAGCGCGCCGAGCCGTTGCCCGCGCGCGACGTGATGATCGAGGCCATGATCGAGAGCGCTCTCTCGTCCGCCGCCGCCGCCGAGCGCTACGGCCTCGGCCACGACATGATCATCCTCTCCGCCAAGGTCAGCGGCGTCCGCGACCTCCTCGACGTCTACACCAAGCTCGCCGCCCGCTGCGACTATCCGCTTCACCTCGGCCTCACCGAAGCCGGAATGGGCTCGAAAGGCCTCATCGCCTCGACCGCTGGCCTCGCGCCGCTGCTCCTCTCCGGCATCGGAGACACCATCCGCGTCTCGCTCACGCCCAAGCCCGGCGGCGACCGCACCGAAGAGGTCCAGGCCGCCCAGCAGATCCTCCAGTCGCTCGGGATCCGCAGCTTCATGCCCCAGGTCACCAGTTGCCCCGGCTGCGGCCGCACGACAAGCACGTATTTCCAGGAGCTCGCCGAGCAAATCCAGAGCTACCTCCGCACCCAAATGCCCGAGTGGCGCAAGAAGTATCCCGGCGTCGAGGAGCTCAAGCTCGCCGTCATGGGCTGCGTCGTCAACGGACCCGGCGAATCCAAGCACGCGAACTTGGGCATTAGTTTGCCCGGCACCTTTGAGGACCCTGTCGCCCCCGTCTACATCGACGGCAAGCTCTCCACTACCCTCCGCGGCGACACCATCGTAGCGGAGTTCAAGCGGATCCTCGACCACTACGTCGAATCCCACTACGGCCAGCGCGCCAAGAGCAGCGAACTCGTCGGCGCCCGCTGAGCAGCTTCTAGCCGCTAGCTTCTAGCTCCTAGCTAATTGCCCTATCGGCGAGTGCGTGCGATGGCTGTCACATCCTGATCAGCTTCAGTCGCGCTACGCTGTCTCCAACTCTCCTTGGAGACTCCTTATGCGGCTCAGCCGCCTTGTATCGATCGCGGTTCTTGCAATTTGCGTGCCTCTACTCGCATTCGCGGCCAAGCCCAGGCCCTGCATCCCCGCCGACCAGGCCGCGCAAATGCTCAACAAAGACATCTGCGTTTCCGCGCATATCTATGATGTAGTGCAACTTCCCGACGGCACGCGTTTCCTCGATGTCTGCTCGCCGCAAACCCCCGACGACCAATGCCGCTTCACCGTCGTCAGTCTCTGGGAAGACCGCGACGCGGTCGGCGAGCTCAAGAAATACCGCGACGCTGACGTCGAGATTCGCGGCATTGTCCAGCCCATGCACGGCCGCGCCGGTATGGTCCTTAGCCATGCCCGCCAGTTCTACGGCGGCCCTCCAAAGTTCAGGCCCAATCCTCTCCTCGCGCGCGGTTTCAACGCCGAACAGGAGCGCCCCCCATCAGCGATCCCAACCTGCGCCCGCAGGGGGGCCGTCGCGCCTTTATGAACACGAGAGATCAGGAAACATTGCCTTCAAAGTAGCAAGCCGGCAAAATTTGCCGGCGCCGCTGCCTGTCGCTGGACGAGCTAGAAGTCAGAAGCTAGAGGCTAGAAGCTGCTCTCACGCCTTTTCATACGGATGCGCGAACCGCGCGCCGTACCACAAAATCACGCTGGCAAACACAAGCGAAACCAGCGTCGAGCCCAGCCCGATGCTCAGGTTTGAGTGGTCGCTGATCGCGCCGATGATCTGCGGCGAGAAAGTATCGCCAAATGCGTGAATGCAGAACAGGTTGATCGAGATCGCCGTTGCGCGCACCCTGCCGCCCACTGAGTTCACGATCGCGGCATTCAGCGGCCCGGTATTGAGGAAGATGAAGAACTCGGCGGCGAACAGCGCCGGGATCGTCGTCGCGTGCGGCCCGAAGAACACCAGGATGCCGAATGGCAGCGTCAGCACGACGCTCCAGAACGAGAGCAGGTAGAGCGCGCGATGATCGGTCCGCTGCCAGCGCTGCGCAATCCACCCGCCTACGATCGTGCCACCAATCCCGTCGATTACGGTAATCGTACTCACCACGAGGCTGGCGTCCGCCACGGTGAGCCCGTTCGCGCGGTGCAGAAATGTCGGCACCCACGCCGAGATCCCGCCCAGCGCGAACGTCACCTCCGCCATGCCGAACGTCGCCGTCAAAAAGGCGGGGTTGGTCAGGATCCCCCGGAAGGTCGAGCGCTTGTATGTCGGCCTAAACTGGTCCTTGCCTCCACGCTCCGGCTCGCGCCCCAGGACTCCGTAGAGCGCCGCAACAATCAATCCAGGAATCGCGCAAATCAGGAACGGCCTGCGCCAGCCCCAAAGGCTGCCCAGTTCCCCTCCCGCCAAATACCCTAGTGCCGCACCGACAGGAATCGCCAGATAAAAGATCGAGAGAATCCGGTTGCGGTCACGTTCGCGATAGAAGTCCGACAGCACCGCGGGGGCATAGATTCCAAAGGTCGCTTCTCCCACGCCCACCAGCGCGCGGCGGATAAAGAGGCTCCAGTAGGTATGGACAAACGCCGTGCCAAGCGTCGCCAGGCTCCACAACACCGCGCCCGTGATGATCAGCGGCTTGCGCCGGAAGCGGTCGCCCAGCCAACCACTTGCCGGCGCTGCAAACATGTAGAAGAAGAAAAGCGCTGTCGTCAGCGCGCCCATCCTCTGGTCCGTAGCATGGAACTCCCTCTGCACCAGCGGCTGCGCGCCCGGCAGAATGTAGCGGTCAACGTAATTCAGCAGGTTCAGCCCCAGGAGCAGCAGAACCGTTCCCAGAGCGGGACTTTTGCGGGGACGCAGCGATCGGAGAAAAGTAGGCAAGCGATGTCAATCCAGTTGCAAACTGCAGGACAACAACGAATACCACAGTGCACGGCCGCAAGCCCACTGATTTGTAAAAGGAGCTTAGGTTTCCGATGAACTTTTGCGCCGCCCGCTGGAAGGTTCCTGGAAGACCTTACGCCTTCGGACGCGGCCAGTGCGCCTCGATTGTCGTCCCGATTCCCCCGCGTGGCCGGAATTCACCCTTCACTACCGCCCACACCGGGGCGCACGCCTTCACCACATCCTCCAGAACCCGGTTCACGATGTTCTCCTGAAATATCCCGAGGTTCCGGTAGCAGAACAGGTACTCTTTCAGCGACTTCAACTCCAGGCACCGTTCGCGTGGCATGTAGCGGATGGTCAGCACCCCGAAGTCCGGCAGGCCGGTCTTCGGGCAAACCGAGGTCAGCTCCGGATCGTCAATCTGAATCTCGTACCCCGGAAACTGGTTCTGCCAGGTCTCAATCGCAGGAAAGGCAAAGTCCAGCCCGGCCTTGGCATGCTCGCCGGTGTATCTCGCTTTTGCTGCCATACCGGTATTGTACGAGCCGGAACGGGCGCCGCGTGGCCCGGCTTTCGCACCATTTTTCCGCTTCTTATCCCATGTTTCAGAGTCTTATATACTGACTCTGGTTAATTGCATGGCTGAAGCAAGATCGCAAACGAGCCGTTGGGGGCTTTGGGCCGGTACTGCTGTCGTGCTGCTTGCCGTATTCTTTACTGCACGCTACTTTCTGCGCGAGCGGCTGCCGGTGCGCGTAGCTCAGGTGGAGCGCACGATGCTGCAAAACACGGTCAGCACCAATGGGCGCGTGGAACCCATCGTGAACTACCAGTTTTACAGCCCAATCGCCACCACGGTGAAAGCAGTGTATGCGCAGGAGGGCGATCTGGTCCGGGCCGGCAAGCTGCTGGTGGTGCTCGACGACGTGGCTGCTCGGGCGCAGGTCGCCAGCGCTGAGAGTGCCGTGAAATCCGCACAGGCGGCGCTGGATGCGGCCACTCACAACGGAACCCAGGCCGAGCGGCAGGCTTCCGCTGCGGAGATCGAACAGGACCGCCTCACTCGCGATCAGGCCCAGCACGATCTCGACGCCCTCACGAAGTTGGTTTCTGCCGGCGCGGCCGCGCCGGGCGAGGTCGCAGCGGCACGCCAGCGCTTTGAGTCAGCCCAGGCGAGCCTGAAAGCGGCCGAACAAAGCGCGCATCATCGATTTTCGCCGGATGAAGTGGCGCGGGCCCAAGCTGCTCTGGACGATGCGCAAGCGGCGCTGGAGGCCGCGCGCCATGTCGAGGCTCAGACAGTCATCCGCGCTCCAATTACCGGAACGATCTACACCATGGATGCCGCCTTATCAGGGTACGCCGAAGCCGGCAAGCTGTTGCTTCAGATGGCGGACCTCCAGAATGAGCGCGTGCGCGCCTACTTCGACGAGCCCGACTTGGGGCGTCTGGCAACGGGGCAGAAGGTCCTCATCCGCTGGGACGCGAAACCGGGCCGTGAATGGCGCGGCCACATTTCCCGCCTTCCCGTCACCGTGGTCACCTACACCACCCGCAATGTCGGCGAGGTGCTGATCGACATCGACGATCCGGAAGATGGCCTGCTCCCGGATACCAACGTTACCGTCACTGTCACCACCTCCAGCGAGCCCAACGCGCTCAGCATGCCGCGCGAAGCGCTTCACGAACAGAACGGAAAATACTACGTCTACAAGGTCGTCAACGAAGAGCTGAGGCGCGTTACGGTTACGATCGGATCCCCTAATTTGACCCAGGTGCCTATTCTCTCCGGCCTCGAAAACGGCGATATCGTCGCCACGGGCTCAACCAGCGGGCAGCCCTTGCAGGAGGGCATCCCGATCAAGGAAGCGCGGTGAGGCGCTCCCCCGCAATTGCCCTTGCGCTAACGGTGGCGTGCCTGGCGGGGGCTGCCGCCAATCCGGGGTACGCGCAGATCTCTCCAGCGACGCTTACCCAGGCAAACGCTGCGTTGCAGGCAGGCGAGGCCGACAAGGCTCTTGCCCTGCTCACGCCGCTTCCCGCTTCAGGACCAGGCGCCGCGGAAGCCCAAAATCTCTTGTGCCGCGTGCGATTCACGCTCGAGCAGTGGGACACTGCGGTGAAGGAGTGCCAAGTAGCCACGCAGCTCGACCCGCAGAACTCGGATTACCACATGTGGCTGGGGCGCGTTCTGGGTCAGCAGGCCAGCCACGCCAATTTCTTTTCCGCATATGGTCTTGCCAAGCACTCGCTGTCTGAAATGCAAACTGCGGTGCAACTCAATCCGCAAAATGGCCCGGCGTTGTCCGACCTCGGCGATTATTATGCGCAGGCTCCCGGCATCGCGGGCGGCGGAACGGACAAGGCGCAGGCGATCGCTTTGCAACTGGACAAGATTGACTCGGCCAGAGCTCAGCAGCTGCGCGGTGATATCGCCATGGCCAAAAAAGACTACACCACGGCCGAAAATGATTACCGCCAGGCGGTGGTTGTCAGCCCTGAGCCTGCTCATTATTGGACTGTGCTCGCCAGCTTCTACCGTAACCGCCAGCGGTGGTCCGATGTGGACACGGCCATTCAGAATTGCGTCACCGCGGCGGCGAAGGACAAGAATTCGGGCGTTGCACTCTATGACGGCGCCGGTGTGCTTATTGAGTCCAATCGAAATCCGTCGCTTGCCGAGCAGATGCTGGTGAATTATGTTTCGAGCTCGTCCAAGTCAGAGGAAGCGCCAGCATTCATCGCCCACATTCGACTGTCGCGCCTCAAACAGCAGCTTGGCGATGCCGCCGGCGCCAAGAGCGAGCTTGCCGCCGCGTACGCGATGGCGCGCGAATATAATCCGGCACAGGATTCCAAACATTGAACCCACGAACGCAGGGGACGATCACAGACAAATCGCGCAAGTTTGGCGCGCCGGCTTTGGCCGGCCTGGCGCTTGCCTTCGCGTCTGCTTTTGCATCGGCGCAGGTCTCGCTCACGTCTGTGGTTGAGCTCGCCCAGCAGAACAGCAGTACCGTACATCTGGCGCAAGCCGACGTGAAAAAAGCCGCCTCCCTTCTCTCGCAGAGCAAAGATGCATTTATCCCCGCTATTTCATTTGGCTCCGGTCTGCCCGCATTTCCCGAGGTCGGTTTTACGGGTTCCCTGCCCACCATCTGGGACAGCACAGTCCAATCCATGGTCTTCAGCATGCCGCAGATTCGCTACATTCAGGCGGCGCGCGCAGGCGTGCAGGCAGCGCAACTCGCGCTTAAGGACGCCAAGGAGCAAGTCGCCCTCGAAGCTTCCACGGCTTACATCGAGATGGACGCGATTGACAGCGAACTTGAAGCGGTCCGGGAACAGGAGCAGGATGCGGCCCGTCTCGTCGCCATCGAGCAGCAGCGCACCGAGGCCGGCGTTGATCCCCTCAGCGACCTTCTACAGGCGCAGTTGACCGCGGCCCAGCTTAAGCTCAGTCGCCTGCATCTGGAAACCCGCTCGGCAACGCTCGCCAAACAACTCGCCACGCTTACCGGCCTGCCTGTGGGATCCATTACGCCCGATCATGCCAGCATTCCCGAGGTTCCGGCGATCACTGCAGACGAGACCCCCCGCAATACGCCCGGCATCGACTCAGCCCAGGCCGTGGCGCATTCCAGAGAACTCGTCGCGAAAGGCGACAAGGAGCACTTGTGGCTGTTCCCTGAAATCGGTTTTGGGGCTCAATACAACCGCAACACAACGCTGCTGAATCACATCAACGACTATTACAAGAACAACCTTCCCGCTAACAACTTCAGCACCGGGTTCTCCATCAAGGTCCCCGTGTTTGACTTCGAGTCTGCACGCTAAAGCCAGGGAATCCGCTGCCGATGCCTTGCGCGCCCGCGTTGAGGCCGAGCAGGCACAGCAACAGAATGACATCCAGATCAGCGAGCTCACTGCGAGTTTGCGCGAGCTTGATGCACAAGCTGAAGTCGCCAGCCTCAAGCAGCAAATCGCCACGGAGCAATTGAAGACCGTCACCACCCAACTCGAACTGGGCAACGGCGCCACCAACATGCCTGGCGCGCCGCCACAGCTTTCGCCTGCCGCGGGGCAGCAGGCCCGCATTGACGAGCGCCAGAAATACCTCGACGCGCTCGATGCCTCACTCGACCTCAGCAAAGCACGCCTCAACCTCCTCCGCGCCCTTGGCCACATGCAGGACTGGCTCGACGAGCTGCACGCAAAGTAATTGAGACCGGGAACCCCGAAACCAACCCATCCAGAAGGCTCGCATGTCGCTCACACGGCTGGAAACTCCGTTGATATCGCTGGATTTACGAGCAGAATCCACCCGAGGTGCCGCTCACGCTGCCCGCTCCGCCTTTCGCCGCTAAACCGTCTAAGAAAACAGTCCGAATGGTAGAATGAGAGAGATGCCGATGCCCCTGAAAACACTCTTCCTCAACCCTCCTTCATTCGAGAACTTCGATGGCGGCGCAAGTTCGCGCTGGCCGGCGACTCGCGAGATCGAGTCTTACTGGTACCCGGTTTGGCTCACCTATCCGGCCGGCCTACTTGAGGGTTCGCGGCTGCTCGACGCGCCGCCCCACCACATCTCGGCCGAGCAGACGATCGACATTTGCAAAAACTACGAGTTCCTGGTGCTGTTTACGTCCACGGTCGGGTGGTCTGTGGATCAGCGCCTCGCCGAGGCCATCAAGGCGGCCAACCCATCTATCCGCATCGCCTTCGTCGGCCCGCCGGTCACCACCGATCCCGAACGCGCCCTCAACGAGTGCTCCGTTCTCGACTTCATCTGCCGCCGCGAATTCGAATTCTCGGTCGTCGAGTACGCGCAGGGCAAGCCGCTTAACGAAATTCTCGGCATCAGCTACAAGAGGAACGGTCAGATCGTCCACAATCCCGACCGCCCGCAGAACGAGAATCTCGATGCCATGCCCTGGGCCACCAAGATCTACAAGCGTGATCTCGACGTCACGCGTTACAACGTTCCCTTCCTGCTTCACCCCTACATCGCGCTTTACTCCACGCGAGGCTGCCCGGCCCAGTGCACGTTCTGCCTCTGGCCGCAAACTCTGAGCGGCCACGCCTGGCGCAAGCGCTCCACCGACGATGTCGCCGCCGAGATGAAGTGGGCCAAGGAAAACTTCCCCGACGTCAAAGAGTTTTTCTTCGACGACGATACCTTCAACATTCAGAGGCAGCGCACCATCGAGCTCTGCCAAAAGCTCAAGCCGCTGGGCCTAACTTGGAGCTGCACTTCCCGAGTTACCACGGATTACGAAACGCTGAAGGCCATGCGCGAAGCAGGATGCCGCCTGCTCATCGTCGGCTTCGAATCCGGAGATCCGCAAATCCTCAAGAACATCAAGAAAGGCGCCACCGTGGAGCGCGCGCGCCAGTTCGCCAAGGACTGCCACGATCTCGGCCTGACCATTCACGCCGACTTCATCCTCGGCCTTCCCGGCGAAACCGCGCAATCCATCCGCAACACAATTAACTTCGCCAAGACGCTCGACTGCGAGACCATCCAGGTCTCCATCGCACACGCGTACCCGGGCACCGAGTTCTACGAATACGCCGCCAAGGGCGGCTTCATCACCAACAACACCATGCAGGACGGCGGCGGCCACCAGATGGCGCACATTGAGTACCCCGGCCTGCCCACCGACTACGTGCTCGAGATGGTCCACCGCTTCTACGACGAGTACTACTTCCGTCCGAAGGCCGCCTTCCGTGTGGTGTGGAAGGCCATTGTGAATCGCGATCTGCCTCGCTTATATGTCGAGGCTAAGTCGTTCCTCAAGCTGCGGTCGCAGCGCAATCGCATGGTGAAGGAGGCGCGAAGCCAGCAGGCGGAGCCCCGCGCCCCCGTTAGCGCAGATGCGTAACAGGGATTATTTCCCTCTGCGGAATTGGGCGCCCACCGTCGTGACGTCTTTGTTTTTGTGGCTAGGGTGGGGAGACTCTCTGGTTTCGCGACCTTAACGGCGGCGATTTCATCAAACTGAAAGACCAAATGTCCCACCACTCCCTTTCGCCGCGCCAATACCTGATCCTGGCCCTCGTTGCCGTTTGCGCTCCCCTCGGTGACAGTTGCCTGTCACGCGGCATGACCCACATTCCCTCGATCTCTCTGAGCCACCCCGTCGTCCTCATCGCCGCCGTCTTCACGCCCTGGATCGCCGCCGGCATCGCACTCCTCATCGGCTTCTTTGCCAGCTATCTCACCGCCCTCTCCTGGGCCGATCTCACCTTCGTCCTTCCCGCTACAGCCTCCGGCAACGTCGTTGTTGCGCTCCTCTCGCGCTTCTGGCTTCACGAAACCCTCTCCCCCGAGCGCTGGGCCGGCATCGTCCTCATCACCATCGGCGTCAGCTTCGTCGCGAACGGGCCTTCCCTCACCCAGCGCCCCGCGTCCGACGCGGAAGAGACAGTGGTCAAGGAGGTCGAAACGCGATGACGCTTTCCCTCCCTGCCGCGCCCCTCGCGCCTACCCCAAATCCCTTGCTTGCGGCCGCCATGATCGCCGCCGTCGTCCTCGCCTCCACGACCGGCGAAGTCCTCACCGCTGCGGCCATGAAATCCATCGGCGACCTCGACCTGATTCGCGCCCGCTCCGGCCTCAAGGGCGCCATTCGTGCCGTTCTTTCCTGCCCGCTCTTCTTCGCCGGAGTCTTCTTTCTCGCTGTAGCGTTTTTCTCGCTGCTCTTCGCTCTCAATCACCTCAACCTAAGCCTCGTCGCCCCGGCCTCCGCCTCGCTCACGCTGGTTACCAACGCCATCGCCGGCAAAATCTTCCTCAAAGAGAATGTGGATCGGCGCAGATGGGCCGCGGCAGTGCTGGTATGCATCGGCGTATACCTACTTGCGCATTGAAAAGCCCACAAGCCAATCATGCTGCGCGCCTGCTTCAGCACTAGTGGAAGAACCGCATGAATCCACGCGGCTTCAAATCCGGATTCAGGATATTGCGCCGCTCGCCCGTCGCCGCGCACACTGCCTCCGCCGCCAGATGCCCTGACCGCGCCGCGCTCTCCATCGTCGAGGGCCACCCCGTCGCAATCCAGTCTCCGGCCAGCACGCAATTCGGCCACGGCGAAGCCGAGCCGGGCCGCGCCGCATCGATCCCCGGTGGCACCGTGAACGTGGCGCGCACTTCCTTGACGAGTGCTGCTTTCTCCAGCGTTGCGCCGGACACTGCCGGGAAAAACTCCGCCAGCTCGCGCACTCCCAACTCAATCGCCTCTTCCCGGCTCATCGCCGCAAACTCGTGCGACGCGCTCACTACCAGTTCCAGATAACTGCCCCTCGTCTCGCGCCATGGCTGCAGACGGCTCTTGTTGTACATCCAATGAATCTCACGGTCGAGCAGCACGGCGTGATCCAGCTCTGTAATCTCGCGGTCGAACCACAAATGCACGCTGCAGATCGGGCCATGCTCGTGCCTCCGAATCTTTCTGGCAAGTGCCTCGGCGCTGTCGGCCGGTGGCATCTGAGGCAATAGCCTAGCCATCGCCTCAAACGGAAGCGCCAGCACCAGAAAATCCGCAACCAGCTCCCCGGCACGCGTCGCCAGCGTCCACTGCGACGTCTCCTCATCCCACGACGCGCCCTCCATGGCCGCATTCAACACAACGTCGTCGCCGTGCCCGCGCAGATACCGTTCCGCGCCGCAGTAGAGTTCGCTCAGCGGCACGGTACTCATCCCCATATAGCCCGCCTGTGCCGAATTCAGAAACAACTCGCGGATCACCTTCGCCGCGTACTGCAGCGCGATCTCGTCGACGTCGGCATTCAGCGCACTCGCGATCACCAGCCGCCAAAATCGTTCGATCGCGCCCTGCGTCTGTCCATTGCGCTTGAGCCAAGCGCCCAGCGTCTCGCTGGAATCCGCATTCACCGGCCGCACGAGCGCCCGAAACGCGCGCGCCAGCGCCATCTTGTCCTCGCGCGTGAAGGCCTTCGCTGTCATCAATCGCGGCAGAGCGTGCAATGGCGCCGGCAAACCCAAAGGGCCCAGGCGCGACGGTCCCAGCAGCGACCGGCGGCCTCCCGGCTCGATCATGGTCATCGTGCTCGTCCAGTGGATCCGCTCCGCCACGCCGATGCGCCGGTATAACCCGATCAGATTGGTGCAGCAGCCAAAGAGCACGTGCTGGCAGTTGTCGATGACCTCATCCACACCCGGGTGCCGATACGAGCTTGCCCGCCCGCCGAGGTAGCCGCGGCGCTCCAGCAACTTCACGCGTAGCCCGGCCTCAGCCAGCGCGCATGCCGCGCTCATGCCAGCCACGCCTGCGCCCACAACGGCCACAGTTTTTTCTGAGCCTGTCTGCATCCAACGTACCGCTTCTTCCGCAGTGTAGATTGCTCCGCCTCGAATCGCCTATGACCGCCGGCAACTGCTGAGAATTGCAGCGAGGTTTGAAGGATTCGGATGAGTAGGGATGTCGTGCGGCTTTGACGCTTGGCCAAGTGAGAAAAGAAGGGCTCAACGACTGGGTTGAATGGTGGGCAGTGCAGGGCTCGAACTTAAGCCGCTATGCGGGCGTCCAAGCCCGCAGGCGAAATCCTGAGCGCAGCGAAGGACCTTGGCGGGCAACGGTTCGGTTTTCGCCCAGAGGATCGATTTATCCAGGAACTAGCCCGCGTTGGACAAGGAAGACCGCTAAGGCCTTCCTCGTTCGGCGCGGGCATTCTTGTATTGGACAGCGCGAACGCTGCTTCAATCTGCTGCAGCACCTTCACAATCTGCTCCGGTGTATGCTTCAAGCCTCGTACCGTTCGAGGATCCTTCGATAAGTATGACCGGCTCAGGAAGGGTGTTAACGTAAAGAAGGTCATTTCCGTGGCCCTTTGGGCGCTATTCCTGATGGTGCTCTTATGTCAACCCTGAACGAAATCCTCGATCAGCACGTTGCCGAAGCGGCATCCAACCTATACGAAAAGCTGGACCGCAGCCGGGTTCGCTGCTATGCCTGCGGACATTGCTGCCCCATAGCCGACGGGCAAGCAGGAGTCTGCAAAGTTCGATTCAACCGCGGCGGAACGCTCTATGCTCCCTGGGGCTATGTGGCCGGGGTTCAGTGTGATCCGATTGAGAAGAAGCCGTTCTTTCACGCGTATTGTGGTGCTCTCGCTTACAGCTTCGGCATGCTGGGCTGCGATCTTCACTGTTCCTACTGCCAGAACTGGGTGACCTCGCAGGCGTTGCGCGACCCTGACGCCGCGGTTCCGCCAACGGAGGTCACTCCGGAACAGTTGGTACGGGAGGCGCTCAAGCAAGGTGCCCGTGTCATGGTGAGCACATACAACGAGCCCCTGATTACCTCAGAATGGGCGGTGGCAAGCTTCAGGGAAGCGAAGACGGCCGGCCTGGCAACGGCCTTTGTGTCGAATGGCAACGGCACCCCTCAAGTACTCGAGTACCTGCGTCCCTGGGTGGATCTGTACAAGGTCGACCTCAAGAGTTTCGACGAGCAGCACTATCACCAGCTCGGCGGCCGGCTGCAGCCGATTCTCGAGACCATTCGCCGCCTGTACGCGATGGACTTCTGGCTGGAAATTGTCACGCTGGTAATCCCGGGATTCAACGACTCCGACCAGGAGCTGACGAGTCTGGCGGAGTTTCTGGTCAGCGTCTCGCCGAATCTCCCGTGGCACATCACTGCCTTTCATAAAGACTACAAGATGACTGATCCGATTGACACCGGGGCAGAGACGCTTGCTCGTGCGGAACAAATTGGCCGGAAGGCCGGCCTGCGTTACATCTATGCTGGCAATCTCCCCGGCAAAGTAGGCGACCTCGAGAACACCCGGTGCCCCAATTGCCAGGAGCTTCTTGTGGAGCGTTTCGGGTATCGCATCATCGGCTACCATTTGACGCCTGACGGCCGCTGTCCGACGTGCAGCACGTTGATCCCAGGGCGCTGGGACCCAGCATTCCGCAGACAGATCACTGCCCATCCCTACGTCTCGCACTAGAGTTGATATAGTTCATTCATGTTCAACGTCTTTATCCAAAGTGCTACACCGCCTCGGGGACATGGAGTTACTTCGGTTTTCGGCCACTTGGGAGCATTCGGGCTCTTCTTTCTCGCGATTATTGATAGCTCTCCTCTGCCAACATTTGGCGGCCCCGACATCCTGACGGCAATTCTCGCTGGCAGACAAACCAATCCGTGGTACGAGTATGCGGCTGTTGCCACGGCGGGGTCGGTGATCGGAGCCTACATCACGTTCAGAATCGCCAGAAAAGCCGGATCGGCTTACCTGCACAGCAAGTTTGGCAGCCGGAAGGTGGATGCCATGCTCCACTTTTTCCAGAAGTGGGGTACCGGTGCTCTTGCCGCCTCAACGGCGGTACCGTTTCCATTTCCGACGAGCTTGTTCTTCGCTGCGGCAGGCGCTTCGAATTACGGCATCGGGAGATTTCTGACGGTGGTCACGATTTGCCGCGGTGCCCGGTACACACTCGTCGCCATCATCGCCGATCACTATGGCCGCCATTTTATCCGTGTTCTGCGCCATCCGGTCCAATACTGGGGCTGGTTGCTGCTGTTCGCGGCGGTCATCCTCAGCGTGATCCTGGCTGGAATCGCGATGAATAAACGACTCGCGGCTGCAACAACTGCTTGAAGCTGGCACAGTCCAATTGTGATTGCCTAGCCGAGCCCACCGCAGCCTGCGTCAACACTTTTAAGATCTGCTCCACGGAAAAACGCTTCATCGTCGGGACAATCCTCCGTCCTCACGAACGCGGCTCTTGTCAAAGACGAACATTTGCCGTGATTCAAAATACCAGAGCCAATCAATCCGGCGGAGTCCATCCAGGGTTCTTATCTGTGACCTCTGTCCCACTCGCCGCGGGCGCGGAGCTGCGCGATCTCCTGCCGCGCCATTTCCTGGGCGCGTCCGTAGTCCGGCTTGACTACCCGGTTCAGCGGCATCTGGCCGGGTTCGAAAATGATCCAATGCCGCGGCCGCATGTAGGATGGCAAGGAACGCGCGTGCCGTTCCAGTTCCTGCCGGTTCAGTTCAATCCCCGGCCGCTTCTCTACCACTGCCACAACCGCTTCGGAGGCGACGGCATGCTCCACGCCTACCACGACGCAGTTGGCTACCTTTGCTGAAAGTGTACAGATGTGTGATTCCACATCGCCGGGGAATATCTGGTAGCCAAACGATTTGATCACCCACTTTTCCCGGCCGGTCAGATGCAAGACCGCGGCGTCTTTGTGGCCAAGATCGCCGGTATACAAAAAGCCGTCGCGCGAAATTGTCTTGGCTGTCGCGGCAGGATCGTTGACATAGCCGAGAAACGTCTGTGGCCCGCGAAAGCAGATATGGCCTATCTCGCCGGACGGCAGTTCATCACCGGCGTTGCCATCGGCGCGCATGGGTTCGCGAATGGAGCACGCATAGATCGGCATGTCCTGGCCAAGCCCGGCTAGAAGTGTCTCCCGGCCGGTTGAACTCGCCTGAATATAGGTGCAGAAACCGGCAGCTTCAGTCAGACCCAGCCCGGTACCGATCACGGGAGCCATAGTGGCAAGTTGGTCCACAAATGGCCGCGAGACCGCATGTCCGCCATAGGCCGCAAACCTCAAGCTGGAGAGATCGTGGCGATCATAATCTTTCAGCATCCACTCGAGTTGAAACATGGCAGGGATCTGGCCCAGGATCTCCGCGCGATGCCGGGTAACGGCGCGCAACGAACGGCCGGCATCGAAGACCTCCACGAGAACCGCCGTGCCTCCTCCGAAGAAGGTGCTCATCATCGCCTCGGTTTGACCGCCTACGTGAGATGCAGGCAGGTTGACCAGAGTGCGGGAGCCGCGGTCTCCGCCAAAAAAGGCGCCGCACAAGCACATATTCTGTACCGTGATGTTGCGGTGCGAAAGCAGGGCGGGCTTGGGCGAACCCGTTGAGCCGGTGGTAAAGATGACCAGTGCGCCATCGTTCTCGGTCACGGTGGAGGCGATCCCGGCCACTGCAGCAGAGCCTGGTTCCGTCCCAGGGATTGCATTCGTCGTTGGACGCAACGCCGGCTCGGCAATCGACGCGAAGGATCGCGTGCCGGGAATCGCTTCTTCCGATTCCACTACGAAGGAATGCCGGATCCAATTGCACTGCGCCTGCACGGCGCGCCAGAGTTCCCGAAAATCGAACGGCGCTTTCGCGCCAAGACAGACAAACCCGACCGGCCGGAGGATCTCCAGAGCTCGAATCACCTCGGCGGAAGACAAACGCAGATCCAGCGGGGCGACGATCACCCCGATCTTGAAACAGCTGTATTCCAGCAACACGTGATCCACGGACAGCGGTAACAGGGTGACCAGGAAATCGCCCTTGGCGAAGCCCAAGCGCAACAGTTCCCTTGCCAGCGCGGTGGTGATGCGGTCGAATTCACTCCAAGTGACTGTGCGATCGCCCTCTGCACTGAGAATCGCAGGAGCCTTCGGCTTGGCCTTCGCCCACTTCGCTACTACGCCATGCAATAGATGACGATCGGCAAAAACCTTTTCGTAATCATCGAGCGTAAACTGGGGCACGTGCATAGCTTCACTTAGCCATGATCCTGAACCAGTCGATCATTGGCGGCGGCACGCGTCAAGGGCCGGCTGGCGGAAACTTGTTCCTGGCCGTAGGCCGCGTCTTCCATCGGAGGCCTCCGGAATATACCGCATGGCGCTTTTCCGACAATCTGCATACCAATGGTCTCATCGAGAGTAAGAAGTTCGGATTGACACGGGAAAGCAACCTGGCGAGCTAAGATGAATCTTCGGCCGGAGGCCGCAATGGAACCGTTCCGCTTTCATGTCTTCGTTTGCACGCAGCAAAAGCCAGAAGGCGTGCCCTCCTGTCCGGCCCACGGGTCGTTTGCGGTACTCGACAGGCTGGATCGCGAAATACAGGCACGTGGTCTCGGCGTCGATGTACAACTCACGGCATGTGGTTGCATGGGACTGTGCGATGAAGGGCCCCTGATGGTCGTCTATCCGGAGGGGGTATGGTACCGGCGTGTGCAACCGTCCGATATACCTGAAGTCGTCGCAAGGCATTTGCTCGATGGCAAGCCCGTCGCCCGGCTCATCTGGAATGACGCCCCTACGATGAAGGCCATGTGGGTCGAGCACGGCGAGAAGTTCCGTAATGCGATGGCTGCCCGCGAGAAAGCGGGAACTCTGCCTGACCGTTTGAATGAGATGATCCGCGGCTACATGCCCAGTCGCTGTATTCTCACGGCGCTTGAACTCGACATCTTTACCGCCGTCGGGGAAGGCGCGAATGCTGAACAGATCGTGAAGCGGATCCAGGCGAATGCCCGCGGTGTTGGCATACTGCTTAACGCGCTCGTCGCTCTCGGACTGCTCTCCAAAAGCGGCGACGAATACAGGAACACGCCGGAGTCAGCGCGCTTCTTTGTCGAGGGATCAAAGGACAACCACCGCAATGGTCTGCTGCACACAGCCAACATCTGGCATCGCTGGAGCACGCTGACCGAGGCGGTGCGCCGTGGCACCCGTGTTCCGATCGATCGCGCCAATACCCCCGAATGGACATCCAATTTCATTGCCGGCATGCAGCGCAACTCCAGGGATCGCGCCCCACTTGTAGTGAACGCCCTGGGCACTGACGGCGTTCGCCGCATCCTCGATCTGGGCGGCGGCTCTGGCGCCTATTCCATCGCCTTCGCAAAGGCATCTGCTGATGTGCGCTGCGAGATACTCGATCTCCCGGAGGTTCTGCCACTCACCGCGGAATATGTCAACGAGGCCGGCGTCTCAAAACAGATCAGCCTCCGCGCTGGAAACATGCTCCATGACGATTTCGGTTCCAGCTATGACATCGTCATGCTCAACGCGATCTGCCACATGTTTTCAGAGGAGCAAAACCTGGACATCTTCCGCCGTGCCCGTCAGGCAATCGCGCCGAGCGGCCGCCTGGTCGTGCAGGACTTCCTCCTCAATCCCGACAAGACTGGACCCCAACACGCGGCACTGTTCTCAGTGAACATGCTTGTCGGCACCGAGACCGGCGCCAGTTATAGCGAGCCGGAATATACCTCCTGGATGAAAGCGGCGGGGCTCACCGAGGTCTGCCGGATCAAACTGCCTGGACCGAGCGACCTGATTGTGGGCAGGGTGTGAGTCGTCGCTCGCACTGGGGCAGAGAATGATGCATCGTCGCAATGGCCTGCCCGGCGGATCTTGAAGCGCCAACCTGTGCGCCGTGGACGCTCTCATTTCCCGCCGGATGGGGCGCGCCCCCGACGGATCCGCTCGAACACTTCCAATCCTGGACCGAATCAACTGATCCCGGGATACGCTACTTTTCGGGAACGGCAGTTTATCGCACCGTCCTTCACATCCCCGCCAGCCTTGCCGCGTCGGGTCGGCAACTCTGGCTGCAGTTGGGGCAGGTGCGCGAAATTGCAACGGTCGCAGTGAATGGCCAGACAGTCGACACGCTCTGGCGGCAGCCGTTCGCGGCGCGCATCGATCGCCAGGTACACGCGGGCGATAACACGATCGAGATCAAGGTGACCAATCTCTGGCCGAATCGGCTGATCGGCGATATGCAACCAACGGCTACAACACAGTTTGCGCACACCAATATTCGTGCCTATACCAAGGATTCTCCGCTCTTGCCTTCGGGCATTCTCAAGCCCGTGACTCTGCAGGTGGGGAGCGTACTGCGATGGTGATGGCACCTGGAAATGGTTTGACTTGTCCCTTCCCAAAATGCCATCCGGAGACAAAATAGGCCTAACGCCCGCCTCCGGCAGATACCGTGGCGGCAATTCTGAGGGGGTAGGGTTCGACTGGTGATCGCCGAGCACGACGAGAATACGGCAAAGCGCATCACGTTGCGTTAGGAGGCACAGTTTTGCTCTCGGTAATCTTTGATTTCGCCGAGTTGCTTGCAAAGACGGCTCAGGCAGCCAGATCTTAGCGATGATGCAGACCGCCAAGCCGCGGCATTGACACGAACTTACGATTCGAAGTGGGATTCTTCCTTGCCTCACGACCTGTGGGCGTTCACCTTGCCAACGCGAGATGCGTCTGGCCGTCGTGATGGAGGCGATTTAGAGCCGCCCTCTTGCGGTTGAAGCGGGTTTCTCGGTGGTCCGCTGCAAAGCAAGACACGGGTAAATCCATCGCTGCAGTCGGATTTGTGCCGGTCAAAGTACCCAAGAGCCGCAAGGTTCAACAAGGATCTGCCTATGCGCGGTAAGCAATTCAATCGAAGACACTCACTTTCAACAGATTTCACGAGGTTTCCAAATACAGCCTGACCTGTTCTTGGGAGCAGAGGACCGGGGGTTCAAATCCCTCCGCCGCGACAAGTGAATTCAACATTGACCCAGAATCCAGCAAGATTCTCCACTTCCGGTTGGTTGGTCACCAATCCGACAGGTACCCCGACTTTGGATAAGTCCTGTGAAGTCGGCAAGTGTGCCGCGATCTCGTGACCGAGCTGGGACTGGAAATTGAAAGACACAGGGGCGTTTCTCAGGACCTATCAAAGCAAGATCTGTATCTCAAAACATTTGCGGCGCCTACTGTGCGTGGATCAAGTACCGGTCCGAACCAGAAGGTCTGTTTACCAGGTAGTAATTTCCGGATTGGCGACAAACCGCCCAGAATGCATCGACGACGTGATTTTCAGCGATCCGAAGCCGACTTCTCATTACATGTCCCATCCGCTTTTGGTAAGCCAGCGAGATTTCGGAGGGAGCGTATACCTAAAGAAGAGCTGTCATAACGGCACCGATCACTTAGAATCGGCCCAGCAATTGAACGGGAACTGGCCAAATTGGTCGTGCCGGTCGTCAGAGCTGTAATGGAAAAGAAGCTTCACGATGGTGGTTGATTGGCGGGATTCGCCGCGCGACTCCATTGTCGCATGCGAAAAGCAAGCCCCGCCCGAAGGCGGGGCCTGGCGAAGTAGAGTGCGAATCGTCTAGCCGGGGCTAATCTGACTCCGCAATGATGGTGATCTGCGGCGATTGGCCCGTTGCGTCAACGCAGGCAAGCCGCCCCTGGGTGCTGGAGTTGGTCGCCTTGTCCACGCTGATCGCCATACAGTAGACCACCGTCGTTGTCGAACCACCTTGCGTGATGGTCACGTCGAAGATGCCCAGCGTGCCGTTCGGATCGAGGGTTGCGTCGGCAACGACGGCGCCCGTGGCCGTTCCTCCGCTCTTGCCGGAGAGCGATTCTCCCCAGCTAGCCCAGCTCTGGCCGCCGTCATCGCTGGCGAAGTTCAGCATATTGCCACTGCTGTCGACGCTGAAGACTCCAGACTGGAATCCGTTGTCGTAGTCGCCGTTCGTCAAACCACTCATGAAGTAATTGGCGGCAAAGTTGCTGGCGGCCCACTTGCCCGAAGTTGGAGCCGTCTGCGGAGCGAGCCACCCGGTCAAACTCTGCACGTCAGAGGCACTCTGGCCATCGGCAAACAACGCGACAGCCGAGTTGGTATCGTAAACGTAGAAGACGTCCGCTCCGGATTTTCCGGAGCCTTGTGGAAGGGCGAAGCGGCCAGTGGTGGGATCGACGGTGTAGGTACCGCTGCCGGCAGCCGTTGAGGTTGAGATCGTGCCGCCATCGTTCTCAATGACCAAGTTGAAGGCGGCGGTTGTGGTGCTCGCATTCCCGGCACCCTGGATCAGCATGGTCTTATAGGTTGTCAATAGGTTGTTGTTGTCTTCCAGTCCCGTCAAATACGCCACGAACGGTCCGTTGAACGGATCGGCAGAAACATGCGCCGCATTCTGCGCCCGCGCCTCACCGATATCGAAATCGGCATCGTTGGCGGCGTTGTGCGGGTTGGCGCTCATAATTACGCCCTCTCCAACCGCGTTGTTGGTCATGTACATGACCGTCGGGTTGGCCTCACTGGGTTGGCCCGCCGGCCCGGCAGTGACCACTAAGCGCCCATAGGCGTCCGCATGGGTGTAGGAGCCGGAGATACTGAAGTCTCCTTGGTAAACCCCGTTACCGGCCATGTCCTGTACCCCGGAGAGTGTGAGGGCGCCGGAGTTGAACTGCGCGGAGCCCACGATCGCCTCGAGGTTGCCCTGGTTATCCTCTCCTCTCAACCCCCACACGTATCCGCCGCTTGGCGCGGCGCCGCTCAAATTAGCGGTGTTCTGCAGGTAGCAATGGCCACCGCCAGCCTGGCCGCTGGGCGAGGAGCCCACATCGTCCATGGCTACGATGGTGAAGTCGGAGAAGTGGCTGCTGCTGTCGAGGTCGCCGCCGGCCAGGGCGAGGATCATCGACCCACCGCCTCCGCTGAGCAGCAGGTAGCCCCGGTTGTCAGCGCCCACGGCGTAGGTGCCGCCCAGCGCACCGATGGTGGATGCACTCACGTACCCGCTGAAAGGACTGTTGAAGTCCATCTCGCCGCCAGTGACGTTGCCGCTGCCACTCGCGGTGAAGGCCAAGACCGCGCCGCCGCGATGGAGCGTGCCGCCTCCTCCTCCCGTGACTCCGCCATCCCAGTATTTTTCGAGGTAGCAGGCGTACTGTCCACTCAGCTCACTGTTTCTGGCCGCTACCGTTTCTGGAACGACCGGCAGAGTGAAGGTCGTGCTCTGCTGCTGCGCGACGGGCGTGGTGCTGTCAGTCACCTTCACCGTGACTGTTGTCGTGCCTGACGACGTGGGCGTACCTGCCAGGTTCCAAGTTCCGCTCTGTAACGACAGCCCTGCCGGCGCGTTGGAGTAGGCGATGGTGTACGGAGGGTTTCCACCGCTGATGTTGAGATCGCCGAACGTGTACGGCATGTTCACCATGCCCTGCGGCACGTTCTCCACCGTGATTTGCATTGTGGAGACCGGGCTCACCGTGATGGTGTAGGTCTTGGTGTCGCTTGAGTTCACGCTGTCGGTCACCTTGACGTTGGTGAGCGTCACCGTGCCCGTGGTGCTGGGCGTCCCGCCGATCATCAGAGTGCTGCCGCCCGAGCTGGTGGCGCACATGTTGCCGTTCCCCAGGCTGTAACATGACGATCCCACCGCGGTTCCATTGATCGACCAGGTGTAGGGGCTCACGCCGCCAGACGCGTTGATGGCTCCCGAGTAAAGCTGGTTCACTGTAATCGACGACGGCAGCGAACTGGGGTCGGGCGCAGGCAATGAGACCGGCGTGGGGTTGCTGATGGTTATGTTGTACCCGTTCTGAGTGACAGTCGCATTGGTTACGGTGTCGGTCAATGTCACGTTGAACGTCACGGTGGTGGCGGAGGTGGGCGTTCCGCCGATGGTCAGCGTGCTGCCGTTGGTGCCGCCGGTTACATTCAGGCCGTCCTGCGGGAGGCCGGAGACCGTCCAGGAGTAGCTACCGCTTCCGCCCGAGCCGTTGATGTATCCGGTGTAGGAGACGTTGGTGTAGCCGTTCGACGGTAGCGAGCTTGGATCGGGCGTGGGTAGCGACAAGGGGCCATTGACCGTAATCGAGTACGTGAACGGCCCTGCCGTCTGGTTGCTCGTTGTGTCGGTCACCTTCGCGGTGAATTGGACAGTCTGCGCCGACGTGGGCGTGCCGCTGATGGTCAGTGTCGCCCCGCTGGTGGCGTAGTTCAAGCCGTCAGCAGGCAATCCGGTCACTGTCCAGGAATAGTTGCCGCTGCCGCCGGCCGCCACGATCGTCCCGCTATAGGCGGAGCTTGCATCTGCCAAGCCGAGTGTGGCCGGGTTGGGAGATGGCAACGTCACGCCGCTATAGACCGAGACGCTGTAGTTGTAGGGCCCCACGCTGATATTCGTGGTGGTGTCGGTCACCTTGGCGGTGAACGTGACCGTAGTCGTCGACGTTGGAGTGCCGTTGACGGTCAGCGTGCCGCCGCTGGTGGAATAATTGAGTCCGTTCTGTGGGAAGCCGGTCACGGTCCAGGAGTAGTTACCGCTGCCGCCCGACGCCACAACCGTTCCGGTATAAGACAGATTGATCGTCGCCGGTCCCAGCGTGGAAGGATTCGACGAGGGAAGTGTCAGCGCGTTGTACGCATTGACGGTGTAATTCGTCGGCCCCGCGGTGTTGCCTGCGCTGTCTGCTACTTTGGCGGTGAACTGGATGGCCTGCGCGGATGTAGGCGTGCCGGTAATGTTGAGTGTCCCACCGGTTGATGAGTAGTTCAAACCGTCGGCAGGAAGTCCGGTCACCGTCCAGGTATAGCCAGTCCCGCTGCCGCCTGAAGCCGCAATGCTCCCGGTGTAAGCCGTATTCACGGTCGCTATGGTGGGCAACGCCGAAGCGTCGAGTGTAACCGGGTTGTACACCGTGACTGTGTAGTTGTACGGCCCTGAGCTGGTGCTGGTGGTCGTGTCCGTCACCTTGGCGGTGAACGAGACCGTTGTGGGTGAGCTGCCCGGCGTCCCGCTGATGGTCAGCGTTCCGCCGTTGGCCAAGTAATTCAGGTTATCGGAAGGCAAACCGGTCACCGTCCAGGAATAATTCCCGCTGCCGCCGGCCGCGACAATCGTCCCGCTGTACGGCGTACTCACAAGTGCCGGACCCAGTGTGGATGGATTGCTTGTGGGCAGCGTGACCGTGGCGTACACCGTGATGGCGTAGGTGTACGGTCCTGACGTCACGTTGGTTGTGGTGTCTTTCACTGACACGTTGGCCGTGACCGTCGCCGCCGATGTCGGCGTTCCGGAGATGGTCATGGTCCCGCCGCTCGTTGACGAGGTCAGGCCGTCTGATAACCCCGTTACGGTCCAGGAATAATTGCCGCTGCCGCCGGTGGCTACAACGGTTCCAGTGTAGGCAACGTTCACGGTCGCCACTGCCGGGAGCGAGGCCGGAATGGTGGCTGGGATGGTTACAGGGTTGTAGACCTGGATGCTGTAGGCGAGCGCGCCGCCGGTGTTGGTGTTATTTGCGCCGTCCGTCACTGACGCGGTGAAATTGACCGCTCCGGCCGAGGTGGCCGGCCCGCTAATGGTAAGAGTCGCGCCGCTGGCGGAATAACTGATTCCGTTTGCCGGCAGGCCTGTAACCGTCCACGTAAAGCCTGCTCCGCTGCCGCCCGCCGCTGTCAGCGTTTGCGAGTACGACTGGCCGACGACGGCCAGAGGCAAGCTGCCCGCGCCAGGCGTGATAGTCACCGCAGGATAGCTGACTACGATGCTGTAATTGCCTGAGGTCGCCGAGTCTCCGAATGCGTCGGAGGCCTTGACAGCAAAGGTGAATGTGCCGATGTCGGCAGCCTTGGGAGTTCCGGTGATGGCGCCGCTTGTGCTCAGGCTCAGACTAGGAGGCAGGGCGTCGCTGGCCAAGCTGTAGGTAAGCGTGCCCGCACCGCCGGAGGCCGTCACTGCGCTCGTATAGGCCACGTTAAAGGTTGCAGTCGCACTTGGCGCGCTGCCGAACGTGATCGCCGGGGCGGCGGCAATGGCGATGCTCAACGTGCCAGAGGTCGCAGTGTCTCCAAATGCATCGACGACCGAGACGGTAAATGCGGCCGTGCCCACGTCTGCTGCTTTGGGCGTTCCGGTAATGGCGCCGGTGCTGGTACTCAGGCTCAGGTCGGCTGGCAACGCGCCGCTGGCTAAGCTGTAGGTGGTGGCGCCCAGCACGCCCGCAGCCGCTACACTGCCCGTATACGCCGTGCCGACCGCTCCCTGCGGAAGCGTTGGCGAAAACGCAATCGTTGGCCCGGTGACCGTAATGGTCTGGGCCGATGACGTGGTTGCGAGGGCGTTGGGTGTGCCCGAATCGGTCATTTTGAACTTGATGCCGCTGTAGACGCCTACACAAGCCGCCGTGGGCGTCGATGGGGAGGAGAGCACCCCCGCCGAACTCAGACTTAGGCAAGACGGCAGACTGCCGCTGTCGCTGGTGACCGCCCAATTCTTATACGGGGAGACACCACCTGTGCCGGTCAGTGTCACGGAGTAAGCAGTGCCCACAGCGACTGACTGCTGGGCTGTTGTGAGGCTCGTGATCGCAGGCGCAGCCGGGACGGTGATCGTCGCCGTGCCGGTCTTGCTCGTATCGGCCACCGAGGTCGCCGTCACCGTGATCGTCTGCTGCGAACTTGTCGCCGCAGGAGCGGTCAAAGTAGTCGATGTCGTCGTTGAACCCGACAAGGTCCCGGCGCTAGCAGTCCACGTGACTCCGGCAGAGTTCCGGTCGTTGGCGGCCGTAGCGGTCAGAGTCGTCGCGTCTGTTCCATCGACGGTCGTTGCGTTGGCCGTTACCGAAATCGGGCCGACTGCTGGTGTGCTGCCGCCGCAGCCGGTGAGCGAGGTCAGAAAGAAGAACGAAACCAGTGCAGAAACGACCAACAACAGCGAAAACCTGCGATCAAACACGAGTCGATCCCCCTTATGCGCTTTTGCAACGTAATGAATGCCTTGATCTTCGCGTTGGACCTTTCGCGAACAATCGACTGGCGGACCTGCTTTGCACGGCAGGTCAGGTCCCGCCTTTTGAACCGGAGTTTTGCAGAAGTGCGCGATCTTGAATGGCCCCATGTCGTTAGCCCGGGTTTCTATCGGAGCATTCGAACAGGCGTGCGCGGCATCGCGCCCCGCGCTTCGCGTAGTTCCACGCTCCACTAAATAGATTTCGGATTGACGGGATTATTCTCCGCGCCTCGCCTGTCATTGCGCAATACGCCTTTTGGCGTATTACTTGGGGGTCGATAGCGCCTGCCGTGCGAGCTGGGAGGGTGGACGAGACTGCAGCACTGGAGGCGCCGACAGTCGAGGTGCACACGCCCGAGCTCCTTCGGCTACCAGCAGAGTGTGCGCTGGCGACATTGCAGCGTATGCTGCTCCGGCGCGGACGGCAGCAGCGAGACGTGTATTCACACCGAGCTTACGAAAGACATGTTCCAGATGCTTCTTGACGGTTCGCGGGCTTATACACAGGTTGGCGCCAATCTGCGCATTGGAGTGTCCGCGAGCGATCCAGAGAAGGACGTCCGCTTCACGGCGCGTCAGGCCGAGTTTCTTGAAAGTGGAAACGGCGGCGGCTTTATTCATGCACATGCGCCCCTTGCCAACGATCGTCCCCACTCGCGAGGGAATCGATCACGGGCAAGTGAAACGATCACTCACCCATGCCGCGGCACGATCTCCACGAGGCCGTTTCAGTTTGGCACAGCCATTCTTGGCTGCAAGCGGTCCAGTTGGCAATACGCTTTTCGACGTATTACTCCGGACGGCACTTCTCCTGCTTCATGATGCGAACTGAGAATCCGATTCAGGCTGGTTGCTTGCCAGCGCCCGGGCGGCTGCGGCAGTGCGGGTCTCGACTCCGAGTTTCACCAGGATGTGCTCGACGTGCTTCTTTGCGGTTCCAATATGCATTTGCAAAATGGCGGAAATTTCGTTGTTCGTCTTCCCCCGCGCAATCCAGCTCAAGACCTCGACCTCGCGAGCAGTCAGTCCTAGCGTTCCGATAGCGCTCGTATCGGGAAGCGTCCGTTCCTCTTCCATGAGAATCAGGTTTGCTCCGGGCTCTGACAACAGACGAAGAACCAGGCGACTGCCGGCCTTCTCGCGGACTAACGGTACTCGCACTGTTGGAGCGTCGTCGTTTTCGCTCAATTCGGAGTTGTGCGTCCGCACCCATTGCAGGAGATCGTCGGGGAGGCTGCGATCCGATTGCCGAGTCGTGCCGAAGTATTCAGCCAGATGCTGCCTTGCATGAGCGTTGACGAATTGTATACGGCCTTGCGGGCTGCACAGAATGACGCCATGCGGCAGATTATCCATGCCACGCCTGAGCATCCGAAGTTTTAGCTGTAGCCGGCTAGCCAGCCGTGCGTTGTGCCAAGCCTGATTGATATGTGGACGGACAAGGTTAGCGATGAGACGCTCACGCGCTGTAAAGCGCCGATCATCGTGCCAGCCGATGCCAATGACTCTCGGCAGAGGGCAAGGGACGGTAATACAGAGCGCGTCGCTTATGTCATAGCGCTTGTAGAAGTCGCTGTGCAAGCCGCTGTCGCGCAGTCTTGTCTCGCTCCAGAAATCGGAGATTCGCATCGCGTAACGGCCGCCCGAACGCAACACGTACTCCAACACCGGGTGCTCATTCATATGCCTTTCCCAGAGTCGCGCCGCCAGCGGACCGGCGAGTTCCGCCGTGTTCGCCCAGTTATGAGATTTCGATCTGTCCGGATACATTTCGTTATAGGTGACGTGCGCGGCAGGAATCAGGCAGGGAAGCGCAGCGAGTAGACGCGAAACGAATGTGTGAAAGGGCGCAGATTCAGGAATCGCATAGCACACCCGAATGAAGGCAAGCAGAGATTTCAGGTCGGATTGCCTTAATCGTTCCATGCAGGCTCAATCCGCGCGCCCGAAGAGGCCCGTAATTCAAGCTACGGCTAAAGGCGTATATTGCCGTTCATTCCACGCTGGGCTGTCGCGAGCCGCAACAGGACTTCTTGCCGGGACATCCACATAGTGATACGGCCATGTTCTTTCCGATTCGAGTGGCCGATTCCACTCGCCCCAATCTCGACAATCCTATGAATACCAAGGGGGATCACCGAGACTTGCGTTGAGCCGGTGCGCAGTGCCTGGAACTACTCGTGGGCGACGCGCAACTCTGAAACTAGCGGAATAGGTCCGCTGAAACCGGCTTGGCTGGACTAATCGATACGGGAACTCGCGCTCGAATCACCGCCCAGGACTGACGTTCTGGACGTATCACCGGCAAACCGGAATGTGTGGTCCGCCGCCTTGCCGCAAGCGAAAAATGAGATTGGCGGGTTGGTCTGCGCAAATGTATTCGGCCTTTGTTGGAGTTGAAACTCCGGGCCAGGATGGAATGCGCTGCGCTCTTGTCCCAATTAGTTACGCAGTCTTGGAAAGATTTCTTCCGGTTACGGGTTATGAGAGCGCCGGATTTGATCGTTGTGCCACCTCGTTGTTCGCCAGCAGACCTGGCAGGAAATCATGACTTACTCAGCAGGAGCAGTCGCTGGGCTGTAGATGTGGGAAGCGCGCATGCGATTTCCAAGCCTGGCTTCAGCCAGGCGTCATCTGCAGGCCAGTCAGGCAGCAAGACTTTCGGCCAGCATCGGAGGCCGATAGACTTCGCCCTTGGCGAGCACGGCCCAAGCCATCCGCGCCAGTTTATTGGCCAGTGCTACACCAACGACGTTGTAATGGGTGCGCGACGAGAGTTCCACCAGCCATTTTCTTAAGCCTGGAGCTTGTTTCTCTCTGAACTGCAGGACCGCGCGGGCGCCCTGAATGAACAGTCTTCGCAGGTAAGGGTTGCCCCGTTTACTGATGCCAAGCAACTTCTGCTTGCCACCGGTGGAGTGTTCGCGCGGAACCAGCCCGATACAACACGATTCGCACACTGCAATGGGGCAACATCGATTTTGCGAACTGATGCCTCAAGTTCGGCAAAGACAAGACAGCATCAGGCACAGGCCGAACGGTCCCCTTGAATCAGCGGGCCGTCGAAACCTTGAAGTTTTGGGCGCAAGATTTCCCAATCGGCAGCCGGCGCATTTCGTTTTCCCATCGGAGAAATACGGTCTGCATGGGACTAAGGGAAGCTTCGGGGGAACTGTCCAGGTCTACGACTACGACCCGGAAAAGCCTGCTGGAACCATCCAATCCGCGTGGCAGTCAGCCAAGAAACGGACACGGCGTCACTGCCCAAACTGCGGTGACGGGACGTTAATCGACCGCGAGAAACCGGCGACCGGGGATGAATGCGAAGGATGCCATTTCGAGACGCCGAATCTTCCCGTTGCTCTGACGCGGCTTCGCTTCCATGGCTTGAGGCACAGCGCCGTCTCTCGCATGATTGCGGCCCGCGTGCCTATTCCGATGATTGCGAAGATTGTCGGATGGTCCCCGAGCACAATGGCGAAGATGGCCGCCCGGTATGTTCACTTTGGAATCGAAGAACTGCGCAGCGCCGTGGAATCGATTAGCGTTATCGCGCAACCTGAAATTGCGGCGGGGTACCCGCAAAAGTCACCGCACTCAACCATACAGAGCAAAGCGAATATCAACTAAGTTATTGATTTATTTGGTGGGCAGTGCAGGGCTCGAACCTGCGACCTCCTGCTTGTAAGGCAGGCGCTCTAACCAACTGAGCTAACCGCCCACTCCGCTCACGTGGCGTGCGGCCTGATCTCATGATACCAGCGCCTGTGCCTGCCGATGCGTTAGTGCGCTAACTCCGCCTCCACCGCTCATCCGCCGCCGCGGACTCCCTCAGCAGTTGATAAACTCGCTTCGTGGGCCAGCTCATCGTGAACGCCGACGACTTCGGACTCACCTCCGGCGTCAATCGCAGCATCTTCGAACTGCATCAAGCCGGCGTTGTCACCAGCACCTCGCTCATGGCGCGCGCCGCCGCCACTGACGACGCCATCGATCTTGCCCTCTCCACCCCCGCGCTCGGTGTCGGCTGTCACGTGGTTCTCGTCGATGGCGTACCGGTGCTCCCTCCGCATCAGATCCCCACCCTCGTCAACCCGCGCACTGGCCGATTTCCATCCACACTCACCACATTCCTGCTACGCCTTTTTACGGGCCGCATCCGCACCGCCGAGATCGAGGCTGAAGCCGCCGCCCAGATCGAGTTTCTCCAGAGCAAGGGGCTGCGCCTCACTCACGTCGATACACACAAGCACACCCACGTCTTCTCTGCCGTCCTGCGCCCTTTGCTGCGCGCCGCTCGCTCAGCCGGCGTTCGCGCTGTCCGCCATCCGTTTGAGCCCGCATGGGCTGTCCGCGCCACCGTCGGTGCTCCCCTGCAGCGCGGCGCGCAGCTCACTGCCCTGCGCATGCTCGAGCCACGTTCTCGCCAAATCCTTGCTCAAGAAGGATTTGTCACCACCGACGGCACCATCGCAATGGCCGGCACGGGAGTCCTCGACGCCGCCACCCTCGGTTCCCTTCTCCGGAACCTCCCTTCCGGCATTTGGGAACTCGTCACGCACCCCGGTTACAACGACGCCGACCTCGCGCGGGTCCGCACACGCCTCCGCGCTTCGCGCGACATCGAGCGGTCCGCCCTCCTCACCCTAAAAGAATTCCCTGCGACCAACCTGATCTCATTCGCCGACCTGACTGCTTCCTGACCGTTTGCTTTCCCCCCGCAAGCCTGCCCAGCCGCCGCAACCCCGCTAGCTCGGCTAACTTCGCCGTCTCCTTGCATCCTCCCCTCATCCCCACGCGTCCAATTTGCAGCGTCTACAATCGTCACTGAGAGAAGGCCTCATGCGTATCGGGATCACTTGTTATCCCACCTACGGCGGCTCTGGCGTCGTCGCCACCGAGCTCGGCATCGAACTCTCCACCCTCGGCCACGAGGTCCACTTCATCTCCTATTCGCAGCCCTTCCGCCTCAACGGCCGCGACGACGGCATCTTCTACCACGAAGTCCCCGTCACCAGCTATCCGCTCTTCGAGTTCCCGCCGTACGATCTCGCCCTCGCTTCGCGCATGGCCGAAGTCGCCGAATACTACGCCCTCGACCTGCTCCATGTGCACTATGCCATCCCTCACTCCGTGTCCGCGCTCCTCGCCCGCCAGATGCTTGCTACGCGCGGCCGCCGCCTGCCCTTTGTCACCACCCTCCACGGCACCGACATCACCCTCGTCGGCCTCGACCGCAGCTATCTGCCCATCACCCGCCACGCCATCCAGGAGAGCGACGGCGTCACCAGCATCTCCAACTACCTCCGCGAAAAAACCATCGTTGACTTCGACGTGACCCGCCCCATCGAAACCATCACTAACTTCGTCAACTGCGATGTCTACACGCCCATTAAGGACGAAGCTGCGCGCGCCCGCTGCCGCGCCCATTACGCCGCGCCCGATGAACCCATCCTCATGCACCTCTCCAACTTCCGGCCGGTCAAGCGCGTCACCGACGTGGTCAAGATCTTCGCTCTTATCGCACGCGAACGCCCCGCTCAGCTCGTCCTTGTCGGCGACGGCCCTGACCGCTCCGCAGCCGAGTGGCTCGCCCACGACCTTGGCATCCACGCCCGCATTCACTTTCTCGGCAAGCAGGAGCGCGTGAGCGAGCTCCTTGCCATCGCCGATCTCTTCCTCATGCCCAGCCAGCTCGAATCCTTCGGCCTCGCCGCCCTTGAAGCCATGGCATGCAAGGTCCCCTCCATCGCTACTCGCGTGGGCGGCGTCCCCGAACTTATTGACGACGGTGTTACCGGACTGCTCTTCCCCGTTGGCGATGTCGACGCGATGGCCGCAGGCGCTTTGAGCCTTCTCAACGATCCGTCCCGTCTCCACGCCATGCGCGAAGCCGCCCGCAAAACCGCGAAAAAGCGCTTCTGCGCTAATCTCGTCGCCCCCCAGTACGTCCGCTTCTACGAGCAGATCCTGGAAAAGTCAGGGGCCTAGAAACAGCTCTACAATGCCTGCGCTCCTGCTCGGGCCGTTCCCGCCGTCCGATCCAACCCCGCCGCCAACACAATAGACTTCAGGCCGCTCGCAGATGCACCGTTCGGCCCCAACGTCAGATCCGATTGCCCAGGCGGCCCGGAAGTACGATAGGTCAAGGAGTACGAAGCCGTGACCAAGCGTCAGCACAAGGCTCATACGAACCTCGGGCAGGCCGCAGTCCAGATCTTTTCCGCCAATGATCGCATGAATCAGATTCTCATCGAGCATCTTCACCCTTCCGCCTGGAGAGCCCAACCGGCCGGCAAGGTCCGCACCATTGCGGCGATCTTCACGCACATGCACAACGTGCGCTCCAAGTGGATCAGGCTTACAGCTCCGCACCTTAAGGTTCCACGACAACTCAACCGCGCGTACACCACGCCTCAGCAGGCCCGCGCTGAATTGGCCGAGAGCGCCGCTCTCTGTGCGGAGATGCTCGCTGAAGCGCTTGGCAGTAGCGGGGGCCGCGTGGAGAAGTTTGTGAGAGACGGATGGGCTCGGCCCTGGCCGGTTGGCCCGGAGATGCTCTGCTACATGCTTTCTCACGAAGCACACCATCGCGGTCAGGTGTGTCTGCTCGCGCATCAGCTCGGATTCCCGCTCCCGAACGAGGTGGCGCACGGAATCTGGAACTGGGAGAAGCTGTGGAAGGAGTGCGGGTCGCCTCGCGGCCCCGGCCACGATTCTTAGGGAATCGCTACAACGTCCGCTTGAACAGCGGCGTGGCGATCAGCAGCGTCGCGATGCCGAATGTGGTCAGGAACAGAAGGTCGGGCCAGATGGCGACCCAACCGCCGTCTTTCAGCAGAATCGACTTGAAGCCGTGAATCGCGTACGTGAAGGGATCGACAACGGTCATCGCCTGCATCCACTTTGGGAACGACACTGTGGGATACATAGCGCCGGAGGGATATAACAGGAGCACATTGAGCACACCGAACATTGCGCGCGGCACGAGCGGATCGTCGACGCGTACCATCAGCAGAAACATCATGCCATTGAAGGCAATGGAGCCGGCGACAATGAGGCTCAACATCTGCATCATGATCATGGGATGAAAGACAATGCCCAGGCCTGCGATGAGCGACCCGATGACTCCGATAGATATTCCGCTCAGCGTGGCCTTGATGGCGCCGGCGATATTCAACCCGAAGACCAGCTCAAGTTTCGTAATCGGGGTGACCAGGTAGCCCTCGTGCACGCCGCGCGCCTTGTCGTCGATGTAGAGCATGCCGCCGCCGATCATGACCGAGATATACATGGCCAGCGCCACAGTCATCGGCAGAAGATACTTCAAATAATTCACGTATGGGTAAAGCTCCACAATTTCCATCGCGATCGACTTCGACAGGCGGTCCTGGACCTGCGGCGCATTCAATGCGTCGACCAGCGACTGCATTTCTGCTTCGAGGGAGGACGAGGTGAACAGGTCGGAGTTGTCGACGACAAAGCCGAGTTTGGGTGCATCCTGCGAATACACGCGGCGCGAGTACTGCTCGGGGATGATGACCGCGGCGTCGATCTTGCCCGTGCGCACGTCCTCGCGCGCCTGGACCTCATTGTTGTACTCGATCGTGCTGAAGGTCTTGATATTGGCGGCGATGGCGGCGAACGCCTCGCGCACCTTGACTGCCTGCGGTCCATGGTCATGGTCGACCACCGCCACGTGCGTCCCCACGATCTTGCCGCCGAAGGCGTTGCCGATGATCACGAGTTGCAGGATGGGCATCATCAGCGACATGATCATCAGCGTGGGCGAGCGGAAGAACTTGCGCATCTCGCGCTCGATGATGGCGAACATCCGGTTCATGGGCGCGCTCCCGGCCGCGGTGGCATCAAAAAGTTCACCGGCTTCACCTGCTCATCGCGCAGTTGCCGCCCGGTGTAGTGAACAAACACATCGTCCAGCGTGGTGTTTTGCACGCTCAACGACGTAAGCGTCTCGCCCAGGCTCGCGGCCAGTTCAACAAGTTGCATCGTGGTCTTCGATCCCGACCTCGTAATGACGCGATAGAACCCCGAGCCTTCGGGCTGCACGCTGGTCACGCCCTCCAGCTTCTCCAGGCGCCCCTGCCATTCCTCATCCTCACGGTCAAAGTGGACTTCCACCACATTTGCGCCCGCCACGCTGTTCTTCAACTCCACCGGCGTTCCCAGCGCCACCAGCTTGCCGTGGTCCACGATCGCGATTCGGTCGCACAGTTTGTCGGCCTCTTCCATGTAGTGCGTGGTCAGCAGCACGGTCAGGTCGCGCTGGGCTTTCAGTTTGTTCAGCATCTCCCACACCGCGATGCGCGACACCGGATCGAGGCCGGTTGTTGGCTCGTCGAGAAAAAAGATCCGTGGATTGTGCACCAGCCCTCGCGCAATCTCCAGCCGGCGCCTCATGCCACCGGAAAGCGTCTTGGTTTGCGCGCCGCGCCACTTCGCCAGGTCCACGGCCTCCAGCACCGCATCGATGTTCTTCTCCCGCTCCCCATGCGGCACGCTGTAGAGCTTGGCGTAGATGCGCAGATTCTCCTCAACCGTCAAATCCTGGTCACTGGTCAGCGCCTGCGGAATCACGCCGATCATCCGTCGTACGTCGTCCGGATCCTTAGCCACATCGTGCCCGCCCACGATCGCTTTTCCCGCGGTCACCGGGATCAGCGTCGTCATCATGCGGATCAGCGTGCTCTTCCCGGCTCCGTTCGGCCCTAGCAGCCCAAAGATCTCGCCCTCGGCCACGCTGAAGTTCACATCCTTCACCGCTTCAAAGTCGCCGTAGCGCTTCCAGATGTGCTCCACCGCCATGGCCGTGGGCCGTGGTGCGCCGTTGCTGTTCCCCGGCAGGTTGTGATTCGGCGCCGCGCTCACTGCTTCACCAGTTTGGCTTTGGGAATGTAGACCTCGGCCGTCATGCCGGGCACAAACTTCTCGCCGGGATTGGGGATAAGCAGCTTCAACTGGATGGTCTTTATGTCGCGCTTCATGCTGCTCACGTCGCGTTGCGTGGCAAAGTCGCCCTCTGCTGATTTGGCGATGATCTTCCCATAAACCTGCTCGCCGCTGGGCATCACCACCCGCAGCGTATCGCCCAGTTGCACGCTGTCGGCTTGCGTCTCCGGCAATGGCGCATACACCCATGTCTGCGTCAAGTCCATGATCGTCACAATCGGCGTTCCCACCGACACCACCTCGCCCTGCCGCGCCGCCCACACGTCCACTTTTCCGGTGATGGGTGACACCACCTGCGCGTAGCTCTGTTCCACCCGTGCCTCTTCGGCCAGTGCGCGCGCGTTTGCCGCCGCATCGCGCGTCTCGTCCACATTTCGCGCGGAAACCTGCGTTAGTAATTCATGCGCCCGCGCCTGTCGCAGTGCTGCTTGAGCCGCAGCCAAATTCCCCTTGGCGGTATTCACCGCTGCCTGCGCCGCCTGCAGGCTGGTTTCCGCCTCGTCTCGGGCTTGCGCGCTCATGATTCCTTGCTGCGCCAACGCCACTGTCCGGCTGGTGTCAGCCTGCTGGTGCGCCAGATTCGCCTCAGCCTGCGCCAACGTGGCCTGCGCGGCCCTCACCTGCGCCTCCGCGCTCACGGTCGCATTCGTGGTCTCACCCTCGTTTTGGCGCTCCGTCTCCATGGCCTCGCTGAGTTTCCATTTGTTGCTCGCCGCCGTCGCCTCGGCGGCCTTTGCCGCTGCTTGCAGATCGTCGCTCTCAATCGTTGCGATCAGCTCGCCCGCCTTCACATCCTGGCCCTGTTCCACCGTCAGCGTCTGGATGCGCCCCGGGATCTTTGAGCTCACCACCACTTCATTCGCATCCACGGTCCCGATCAGCTGCAAATCCCCGGTGCGCCGCGTGGTTGCCAGATACCATACCAGCGACCCCACCGTCAGCAGTCCCAAGAGAATGAAAACCCGATTCCGCGCGCTCACTTGCTCTTCACCTCAAGTCCCTTGAATTCACCGCACTCAGGCATCGGCGTATCGGCCAGCACCTTGGCCGCCAGTTCGGCGCCATGCTTCCGATCTTGAAAGATCGCCTTGCCCAGAAACTCCACCAGCGCCACGCGGCGCGCCTGCAACGCCTCTTTGGCGAAGGGCTCGACTGGCAGAATGTGGCGCCAGATCGGCGCGCTCAGAAAGTAGAAGACATTGCTGCCGAGTGCCGACAGCACAAGCTGCAGCCAATCGGCCTCAATCAGCTCGCCTGAAGCGATGCCTTCGCGCACCATGGACTGAAACATCGCATGGAGCGGCACGAAGATCCGCTTGACGAGGATCAGCAGTTCGCCCTCTTCGCCTTTGTGCAGCCTGATCATCTCCTGCTGCATCAGGCTTTGGAACTCGCGCTGTGTCAAAATCCGGTCAAAGTGGTCCAGCGCTGCACGCAATAACCGTTCTCCGGGGCTCGCGTCGCGCAGGAATACCGCCATCGACCTGTCCCGCACGCGTCCTGACACCATCTCAAGAGCGGCAGCGTACAGCTTCTCCTTGCTCTCGAAGTAGTAGTAGAGCAGCGCCTTGTTGACGCCGGCGGCCTGGGCGATCTGTTCGGTGCGCGCGCCCGCGAGGCCGTTGGCGGCAAACTCGCTCAATGCGGCATCCAGAATGCGGCTCCGCGTCTCGACTGAACGGTCGGCCTGGGCATCGGGGGTGGGGTGGCTCGTCATAATTAACTAACTAGTTAGTAAAATAACCCAAACACAGCTTGGAAGACAAGCCTGCACCCGGAGATTTCTTATTCCTGTTCTGTAAATTACAGATTATTCACCCTTTACGGGTCATCTGTCCTGCCCTACGCGCGCCATGAGGCGCCGCATAGGCTCATTGTCCGCATACACCCGCCACTCGGCAACCTTCCCTCCTCCACATGCGCCCGGAGCGCAGCGGGCACCTTCCAGCGGTTCTCCGGCTGCATTTTGCCATCCGGCGCGTAGGTTCCACCTACCTCGCCCAGCATCACCACGACCGGCCCGTCCACATGCACTTCCTCAATCGCAATCGTGTAGTCGGGAACCATTCCAAAATACCCCTTCCACGCCGCCCGCATCCTCTCACGGCCCGCTACAACATTCCCCAGCGCGTCGACGAACCGATGCTCTTCGGTCATCAGTTCGGCCAGCGCGTCCACATCCTGCAAGTTGATGGCGCGCACAAATGCCTGCGCAACAGCCTCAGCGGATTCGCTCATACGACCTCGGTTTCCGGCGCACGTGTGTTGCGGAATTTCACGATGTAGAACCGCGAGAAAAGCGTGCCCCGCGATGGAGCCCTTTTCTGTTCCCTGTTCCCTGTTCCCTGTTCCCTGCCTTAATCAAACACCACCGTCTTGTTCTCATAGCACAGGATGCGACGGTCGAGGTGCCAGCGCACCGCCCGCGAAAGCACCATGCGCTCCAGATCGCGTCCCCGCGCCACCAGGTCCTCAACCTGGTCACGATGGCTGATGCGCGCTACGTCCTGCTCGATGATCGGCCCATCGTCCAGAGCCTCGGTCACGTAGTGGCTGGTCGCCCCGATCAGCTTCACTCCCCGCGCGTGCGCCGCGTGATAGGGCCGCGCCCCCGTGAACGCCGGCAAAAACGAGTGATGCACATTGATGATCGCCGCGGGATACCGCGCCACAAACTGGGGCGACAGGATCTGCATATACCGTGCCAGCACGATCAGTTCCACCTCCAGCCGAGCCAGCAATGCAAGCTGCCGCGCCTCCGCCTCCGCACTCATCTCCGCCGTCACCGGCACGTACTCAAACGGCACACCGTAGAACGCCGCCAGATTCTGCACCTCGCGGTGATTCGACAAAATCACGGGAATCTCGCACACCAGCTCGCCCGTGTGCCAGCGGTGCAGCAGATCCGCCATGCAGTGCAGATATTGTGAGCAGAACAGCGCTACCCTGGGCCGGCGCGCGCTCGACGTCAGCTTCCACGTCATGCTCAACTCGGCAGCCATGGGCGCGAAGGCCGTCTTGAAGGCCTCCAGATCGAAGCCGTCGAGCTCCCACTCCACGCGCATGAAAAACAGGCCCAGCTCCTGGTCCCGGTGTTGGTCGGCGTGCAGTATGTTGGCGCCGCGCTCATAGAGCAGGCCTGACACGCGCGCCACCAGCCCCTTGCGATCGGGGCAGTCAATCAACAAAACAGCCGAGTCTTTCATCTTCACTTCAGATTACGCTATTGTGCGTTGACGCGGCGTTTCAGGCCGCCGGGCAGCGTGCTCTCGCCGTGAACCATTCGGGTTTTCGTCCCGAGTTGAGCTACCGCCTTAGTCGTAGTACTCGAGGCCGAGGTGCGTGATCAGATCCGCGCCCATGATGTGCCGCAGCGTGTTCTTCAGCTTCATCGACTGGATGAACAGATCGTGCTCCGGGTAAAGCCCCTTCGCCGTCTGCGGCGACTTCAAGTAGAAGCTGAGCCACTCCTGGATTCCGATTGACTTGAGCTCCGGAGTGCGCTTGGCCAAATCCAGGAACAGCACCAGGTCCAGCGCAATCGGCGCCGCCAGAATCGAGTCGCGGCACAGGAAGTTCACCTTCAGTTGCATCGGATATCCCAGCCAGCCAAAGATGTCGATGTTGTCCCACGCCTCTTTTTCATCGCCGCGTGGCGGATAGTAGTTAATCCGAATCTTGTGGTAGATGTCCTTGTAGAGCTCCGGATAAATCTCCGGCTGAAAGATGTACTCGAGCGAGCCCAGCTTTGATTCTTCCTTGGTCTTGAAGGACTGCGGCTCGTCCAGCACCTCCCCATCGCGATTCCCCAGGATGTTGGTCGAGAACCATCCATTGACGCCCAGCATCCGCGCCTTGAAGGCCGGCGCCAGCACCGTCTTCATAAACGTCTGCCCGGTCTTGAAGTCCTTCCCGCAGATCGGCGCAGAGTTCTTCTTCGAGAGCTCAACCATCGCCGGAATGTCCACGGTCAGGTTCGGCGCGCCATTGGCAAAGGGCACGCCCTCCTTCAGCGCCGCATACGCATAAATCTGCGAGGGTGCAATGCCCAGGTCGCTTTTCTCCAATCCCTTCTCGAAGGCCGCGATCGACTGATGTACGGCCGCCGGCTCCAGGAAGATCTCCGTCGACCCGCACCAGATCATCACCACGCGGTCCACTGTCTTCTTAAAGGCGCGAATATCCGCGATCACCTGTTCGGCCAAGTCACGCTTGTTCTTCCCCTTCTTCACGTGCGTGCCGTTCAGACGCTTCACGTAGTAGCGATCGAATACCGCGGGCATCGGCTTGATCGTCTCCAGGTACGGCTTCAGTTGCATGAGCGTCTCACTCTTCAGCACCTGCGCGTGCGCCGCCGCCTCGTACACGTTGTCTTCAAAAATGTCCCAGCCCGTGAATACGAGATCGTTCAAACCGGCGAGCGGAACAAAATCCTTGATGAGCGGCGAGTTGTTGTCGGTGCGCTTCCCCAGCCGGATCGTCCCCATCTGCGTGAGCGAGCCAATCGGCTTCGCCAATCCCCGGCGAACCGCTTCCACGCCGGCAATCATGGTGGTGGCCACCGCACCCAGGCCAATCACCATCACACCCAACTTGCCCTTTGCGGGCTCGATCTGCTTTGCGGCGGTCTTGGACCCCATGGATGAAGAGCTGTTCGTCGGGACCCCGGTCTTCGGGCCGCCTTTCTGCTTCGTTGCCATCGCTGTTCCTAACCTTCCTTTGCTCATGAATTCGAATGACTAAAAAACTGATCTTTCCCCGTGCTCAGTTGCTGACTTACCAACTCGCTACCCAGTGACTTTCGAACCCGCTAACTCGGCGACTCGCTGGCTCCGCTTCCCGCCGCGCCCGCTCTTCGTCTCCGGCTCAAATGGGCCCAGAGAAACCACACAAAAAGCGCGACTATCGCCAGCTCGACCGCCAGATGAAAGCGATGAAACACCTGCTCGAATCGCGGATCGGTGTGCCACCGCTCGCCCAGCTCCCTGCCCACAAAGGCCAGCACAAAACACCACGGCCATGAGCCGATAAAGGTATACAGGTGAAACCGCACCTGGCCCATCTTCGCGATCCCCGCCGGAAACGCGATGAAGGTGCGCACAATGGGCAGCAGCCGCGCCATCAAAACAGTAATGGAGCCGTATTTCTCAAAGAACCTCGTAACCCAATCCAGATCGGTGTGGCTCACCAGAACCCACTCGCCGTAGCGCTCCACCAGTGGCCGTCCGCCTTTGGCCCCGATCCAATACGCCACAGCCGAACCCAGATTGCAGCCCACGGCCCCCGCCGTCGCGGCCCAGAACAGATTGAAGCGGCCCAGGTACGCCACGTACCCTGCAAACGGCATGATGATCTCGGAAGGCAGCGGAATGCACGCCGATTCGATGCCCATCAGAACGACAATGCCGGCATAGCCCCCGGCACTAATCACACGGGTCACAAACTCTACCAGCAGGGCCAGAATCTTTTCACTCATGAGCGTTCCCAGTATATAGGGCGGTCTCGCGCTTCAGAGCCTCCACGGCTCGGCTCATAATCGAAATGGTTCATGCACACGTCTGCAATTCTCATTTGTTAGGATGAGGTGTGTTCGAAGGAGGTTCCGTGGCCGATTTTCCTCCAGTACCGCTCACGCTGGAAGGATCCAGTGTGCTGCACCAGTTCTTCCGCTTCGACTGGAAGGCCTGGCGCGCGACTCCCGCCGCCGATCGCGAACGCATCGCCGCCGAATTCGTAGCCGTACTTTCGAAGTTGGAGCGCATGAGCGTGGATGAAGGTATGCGGACGGGTCAGGGCGCGCACCATTGGCCCGTTCGCACCGCCCTCTACTCGCAGCTCGGCCACAAGGGCGACCTGATGTTGATTCATTTCCGCGACTCGCTCGAGGCCCTGAATCAGGTCGAGCTTGCTCTCGCGCAGATGCCGCTCTACGACTTTCTCGAGCTGCGCCACTCCTACGTTTCCGTTGTCGAGCTTGGCCTCTACGAGTCGACTCGCAAGACCTACGAAGCCGCATCGGCCAAGGGCTTCAAGGCGCACTCATCGGAGTGGAACGCCGAGATTGCCGCGTCGCTCGAGCGCGCGTCGGCCGCGATGGCTCCGCGCCTGTTCCCATCGATCCCTGACTCGAAGTACCTCTGCTTTTATCCCATGGACCGCAAGCGCGGCGAGCAAGTGAACTGGTACACGGTGCCCTTTGCCGAACGCCAGAGGATGATGCACGAGCACGGGTTGATTGGAAGGAGATACGGAGAGCAGGTGAAGCAAATCATCTCGGGATCGATTGGGATGGACGATTGGGAGTGGGGCGTCGATCTCTTCGCCGACGATCCTGTGGTCTTCAAGAAGCTGATCTACGAGATGCGCTTCGACGAAGTGAGCGCGGTGTATGCGCTGTTCGGGCAGTTCTTCATCGGGGTGCGGCTGCCGGTGGAGAAGCTCGGTGATTGGCTGGCTGGGAAGGCTGATCCGACGCGATAGCGGAGCTTCGAAAGGACGGGATCAACCGCGATCACATCCCAGAGAAAAGCGCAGAGCGGCGCAAATCTCGCTCATGCGACTGGAGTGCAACTGCGCCACACGCCTTCCCAACCGCTCCTTCGACACGGTCACCGCGTTGTGCAGATTCACGGCGCATGGCGCCTTCATGCCGTCTTCACTATTCAGAGCGACTTCGGACGGGACGCCTCTGATCGACGAGGTGATGGGTGCAACGGTGACCCACGCCAGATATTCGATCGCGCTGTCGCGAGTGAGCACGACAACCGGCCTCTGCTTGTCCGGCGCAGCAAAAAGACAAAGACGAACGTCTCCTCGAACTATTCTTCCGGCCACTCTGCCACCGTCTCCCACAATTGCGCATCGCCCTGGTCTTGCGGCTGCTTGAGGTAGCCCTCGCGGTCGCGATCTTCCCTGGCTCGGATCTCCAATCGCCGCAGATGCTCCCGCAGAGCATCGCGTACCAATGCGGACCGATTGGCTTTGATTCTGCGTGCGGCCCGGTCGGCGGCGAGGAGGAGTTTCTTGTCAAGCACAACCTGGATCGTTTCCATATGTTGATTCTATTCCACAGTCGAATCCACAGTCAATTCGCAGGCGCCCCACACTTGCGGCGTTCTTGTCTTCGCCGCTGGGGTGGGGACCCACAGCGTTAGACTTTTACTCATGCCACTCCAAAAGACTGTCACCAAGAAGCCCGTCACGAAGCAACCCAAAGCTAAGCAGCCGTCCCGTGGCGCGCTTGCTGCGGAACGCATCGACGCGATCCTCAAGGCGCTCGACGAAGCGTATCCCAACGCAATGTGCGCGCTTGATCATCGCTCGCCGTGGGAGCTGCTCGTAGCCACGATCCTCTCAGCGCAGTGTACGGACGTGCGCGTGAACATGGTCACGCCGGAGCTCTTCCGCCGCTTCCCCACTCCGGCTGCAATGGCGAAGGCGCCGCTGCCCGAACTCGAAGAACTCATCAAGACCACCGGCTTCTTTCGCAACAAGGCCAAATCCATCCAGGGCGCGGCGCGCAAGATCATAGCCGACTTCAACGGCGAGGTGCCGCAGACGCTCGACGAGCTCACGACCATTCCCGGCGCAGCGCGCAAAACCGCCAACGTCGTCCTCGGCGTGTGCTTCGGCAAGGCCGAGGGCGTGGTGGTCGATACGCACGTTTTTCGGATTGCGCGGCGGCTGGAACTGGCGAAGGCCGACACGCCGGAGAAGGTGGAGCAGGAGTTGATGCAGGTGTTGCCGCGAGAGCGCTGGATCAGCTTTTCGCACCAGATCATCCAGCACGGCCGCCAGGTGTGTGACGCGCGAAAGCCCAAGTGCAACGTCTGCAACCTGGAGCCGCTGTGCAGGTCGAAGGATAAAACGTGGAGTTCGTAAGACAGCAAGTCGGCAAGTCAGCGAGTCAGCAAGTAAGCGAATAGCCGATCGGCGATCAGCGAGTCGCAAGCCGTTCTTCGTAGCTGGCCGGTGAGGCGACCAGTCAGCGCGTGTAAAGGGATGTCGCGCAGGAGCGGAAAGGTGCGGGCTGGCGCGAAAAAATCCAGCTATTTTCGGCCATTTTTGACCATTTTCGGAAATGGCCTTTCAGATTCAAAATGAGTTATCCGCCGAAATATACACCCATGGGGTATTCAAAAAAAATAGTTATTTATTTTTCGCTCCTTTCTTGAATTTTTCGCCTCAGTGCGAGAAGTGGCCGAACGATCCGCGTGTGATGGCTGGATCGATCATGGTTCAAGTACGCGCCGTGGAGAGAATCGATCTGCAAAGTTGAAAAGAAAAAGTGAATGAGTGAAACAGTGAATAAATACAGTGATTTACGCGGGATTTTAGAAGTGATTTCTAAGATGTGAAAGCTTGACAGGCTCTGGGACTGTGGAACCGAAGAAAAACGGAGCTGAAGCAAGGCTATCGAAGAGCGTGAACGACGGCCTGGAGGAGGCCGGGAATGTCGGAAGGGCTGGCTTCGGCCACCGGCTCCCAGCCATGTTCGCGCAGCGTCTGGCTGGTGATGGGGCCGATGGAGATTGCGGCGATGCCGGCAAGCGGAAACGGGACTCCAGCGGAGCGAGCCGCTTCGGCGAGATGGGTCACGCTTGAGGAGCTGGTGAAGGTGGCGGCGTCGATTCCCTTTTCGAGCGCATCGCGCAGAAGTGCAGGCGCGGCCTCCGGCGTGACGTTTCTGTAGGCGTCGACGACATCGACGGTGGCTCCGGCGGCGCGCAGCGCATCGGGAATCACATCGCGCGCAACCTCGGCCCGCGCCAACAAAATCTTTCGCCCTGAGACCTGACCTGCAAGACACTCGACCAGCGCCTCGGCCACATAGGTCTCCGGAACCAATGCAACCGGCAAGCCCACCTGACGCGCCGCCGATGCTGTCGCCTCGCCCACCGCAGCCACCTTCAAGTCACGAGTAGCAGCCAGCGGCACGCCAAGCGTCTGCGCGCGCTCGCTCAGCGCGCGCACGGTATTCGCGCTGGTCAAAATGAGCCAGTTGTAGGAATCGAGTTTGTGCAGCGCCCGATCGAGCGGTGCAAGATCGAGCGGCGGCCGAATCTCAAGCACTGGAACTTCGACCGGCTCGGCACCCAGCGCGCGAAGCCCCTCACTCAGCTTGCCGGCCTGGTGCGCAGCACGCGTCACCAGAACGCGCCTTCCGGCGAGCGGCAGCGCCGGCATCAGGCCGCTCCGCCGGCAGCAAGCAGCGGGCCCGCTCCTTCTGCCATCAGCATTACGGCAGTCTCATGTCCTAGCGAAAGCGGATCGGCATTCTCGCGCGGCGCATGCAGATGCACTCGCACCACTTTGCTCGACTTCGGCGAAGCCACCATGGCGAAGATCTCATACCACGCCGTCTCCGATCCGTCTTGAGCGAAGGAGGGCCGGCAATGAATTCCGATGGGCACCTGGCATCCGCCGCCCAACGCGGCCAGAGCCGCACGCTCCGCCGTGACGGCAAACCGCGTGTCAGCATGGTCGAGAAAAGCCACGGCGTCCATCGTCGCCGCGTCGTCCTTGCGCGTCTCAATCGCCAGCGCACCCTGCCCGGCAGCCGGGCAAAAATCCATGGGATCGAGCCGCTCGCGCACCCAATCCGTCCTGCCCAGCCGGTCCAGCCCGGCGGCGGCCAGCAGAATCGCGTCCACCTGCCCCTCGGCCAGCTTGCGCAGCCGCGTGTCCACGTTGCCGCGGAACTCGACCACCTTCACGTCCTTGCGCAGCACCTTCAACTGCGCGCGCCGCCGCGGGCTGCTCGTTCCCACCCGCGCCTTGCGCGGCAGCTCGGCCAAACTCGCGTATTTCACCGACACGAATACATCGCGCGCGTCGACGCGTGGCGGCGTCGCCGCCAGCGCAAATGGCTCGGGAAGCTCGGTGGGCAAATCCTTGAGCGAATGGACGGCGAGATCGACCTGGCCCGCCGCCAGCGCCTGCTCGATCTCCTTCGTGAACATTCCCTTTGAGCCTACCTGCGCGAACGCGACCTCTTGCTGCCGGTCGCCCGTTGTCTTGATGATCTTGATCTCGACCTCGTGCCCTTGCTCGCGCAGCAGCGCCGCAATGTGATTGGCTTGCCACAGCGCAAGCTGCGACCCGCGACTCCCGATGCGCAGCTTCATCGCCGCGCCTCCACACCGCCATTGTTCACTTTCACGCTCTCCACGCTCTTACCCTCACCGGCCTCAACCGGGCGGTCGCCGCCCACACCGGCTTCCGCCCTCGCCGCCGTGCTCTCCCGCCCCGTCTCACCTGGCCCAACTGGCGACACCGACCACTCCTCGCACAGCGCGTCTAGCCGCGCCGAGTCCCCCTCGCGCGCCGCCTGCTTCAGCGCCTGCATCGGCGGATGCAAAAACTTGTTCACCAGCCCGCGCGTCAGCGCCTCGACCGCTGCCAGTTGCTCCTGCGTCAGTGGACCCAGCCGGCTGTGAATCCGCTGCATCTCCGCCACGCGAATCTCCTCGGCCTTGCGTTGCAGCGCCACAATCGCCGGCGCCGCATTTACCGTGCGCTGCCGTTGGTGGAAGCGCTCCACCTCCGCGGCAATCAGCGCCTCCGCTTCGCTCGCCTGCCTGCTGCGCTCCTCCATGTGCGCCGCGGCCACCTGTTGCAGGTCGTCGATGTCGTAAACGAAGATGCCGTCGAGCTTGTTCATCTCCGGATCCACATCGCGGGGCACGGCAATATCGATAAAGAACATCGGCCGGTTGCGTCGCCGGTGCAGGAACGCCTGCCCATGCTCGCGGCGGAAGATGGGATGCGGCGCGCCCGTCGAGCTGATCACGATATCCGCGCGGCTCGCCGCTTCATACAGTTGCTCAAAATCGATTACCTGCGGCGCTACGGCACTCTGGAACTCCTCCGCCATCCGGCGCGCACGTTCCGCCGTCCGGTTGCTCACCAGGATCGCGCCCGCACCCTGCTGCACCAGGTGCCGCGCGGCCAGCTCGCTCATCTTCCCCGCGCCCACCAGGAAAACCGTGCGCCCCTCGAGGGATCCGAAGATCTTCCGCGCCAGATCGACGGCCACTGACGCGATCGACACCGAATTCGAGCCGATCCCGGTCTCGCTCCGCGCCTTCTTCGCCGCCGCAAACGCGCACTGCAGCAGATGCTCCAGTTGTCCCGCCACCGTCCCCGCCGCGCGCGCCACCGCGAACGCCTCTTTCACTTGCCCCAAGATCTGCGGCTCGCCCACCACCATCGAATCCAGACTCGCGGCCATGCGGAACAAGTGACTCACCGCTTCCTTGTCCCGGTACTCATACAGGTGCGGCGACAGCAACGCCGTATCAATGCCGAAGTGGCGCGACAAGAATGCCGCCACCGGCACATCCTCGCCCTCGACAGCCGCAACGAGCTCCACCCGGTTGCATGTCGACACGATCATGCACTCGGTCACTCCCGGCGTTGCCGCCAGCGCCCGCGTCGTCTCTGCCAGCTCGTCGCGGCCGATGGCAATCTTCTCTCGCAGCGCGATGGGTGCCGTCTTGTGGTTCACGCCAATGAGAGTGAGCGCCATTACGGACCAAACCTGTGCACGCGGCTAAAGAAGTTCGCGGCCCACACGGCCATCATGACCACCAGCGCCGCGCCTGAAACATACGCCGCCCTGCGCCCGCGCAGCCCCGCGCTGCGCCGCACCAGCAGCAGCACCACGTAAATTGCCCACATCACAAACGAGGCAATCACCTTGGGATCGCGGAAATACGCTCCGCCCAGCGCCGTCTCCTGGGCCAGGACTGACCCAATCGCCAGGCCTACCGTCATGCAGGGAAATCCGAACTCGAGCGTGGCGAGAGCGATGCGCTCCAGGGTATCCAGCGGCGGCAGCCAGTCGAGAGGCGCCCATCGGCGCGCCTCGCCCGGCTTGTGCTTGGCCTTGATGCGCCGCTCCTGCACCAGGTACATCATCGAGGCCAGCAAGCTGAAGCACAGGGCGGCATAGGCCAGCAGCAACGCAATAATGTGCGCCACCAGCCAGCTCATGCGCACACCCTCTGACGGAAAGTGGTACCGGTCAGGCCCCAGCGCGGGAATAAACACCAGGAAGAACGCCGCCGGCAAAGCGAAGATACCCAGCGAGATCGCGTCGTAGAGCCACCAGACCAGGAAGAACAGCGCGGCCACGGCAAATCCAAGGAGCGACTCCATCTCGCGCACGCCTACCGGCATCCACCGGTGCGCCTGCACCAGCATCTCCACCACCGAGACAAAGTGAAAGAAGAAGGCCAGCCCACCCAGGTGGACGCAGGTCTTGCGCCAAGGCAGCGAGTTGTACAGCACGGCGGGGAAAATGGCGACGCATCCCCCTGCGTAGAGAATGGCCGCAACTCGTAGCCAAAGCAGGTACATGGCAACTTTTACCTTATGCTGTCACCCATCAGTATACTGTGATGCAGATCACCTAGACAGGCCGCAGAACCGGCGGGATCGCCTTCATTGGAAGCTGCTTAGAGACGTTTGCCGCCTCTGCGATGCATGGCCGGCGTGCGGACATGCACACATCTACGAGGATGGAAAGGAATAGGAAGAAAAGGGAGTTGAGGCGGAAGGCTCGGATCGCACCTTCCAATTTGTCATTCTGGGCCCCTGCGCACCCACTTGCTGCCGACCGGATTTAAGATGCCTTGCGAAGCAATTCAGGCCGCAGCATAGCGTCCCGCCAAGCTCCCGCGAGAAAGCTCTGCGCCTGCTGCTTCTGCATCTGAAGCAGGCAATCCTGTGCATCCTGCACCAGTTCACGCACAGTACTGTTGGATTCCACTCCAATCGACCGTTCAATAGTAATGAGCTTCTGCAGCAGGTCAGCGCAAGTCACGAAGGGCCCCTTTAAAGTCTTCCCGTGAGATAGTTTTTCCGTTGAGATTGACAGTTTGCCGCGAAGTTCACGCCGTGGATGTGACAGGCATCACCCACGCGACCGGCAGAGGAGCGCCGAACCCGCCTGTCGCTGTGTAACTTTCTCGATCCAATCGTCTTGGCAGGCCGCGCGTCTGCGGCGCCGCCAGAAAACTTTCCTGGCGCAATGGAGTTTCTTGCCCCATTTTCGCTGCTCTGAGATCGTGCATACCGCAACCGGCCGAATGCACGGCGGAAAGCCCATGCGGCTTCACCAAGATTTTCTGGGGCCGTCGCCGCGGATCCGCGCCCATTGAGGCGGACCTTTATGCGAAGGTCACCTCTCAAAAGGACAGCTCTCCTGTGCCCGGCGTCCGCCGAAGCAGACGCCGGGGCAGGGTCCTTGGGTCATCGAGCGTTGATCGCTACTTCTGCTTGGTTGCGACGTAAGTTGACGTCCGGTTGGAGAGCTTGTCGGTATCCACAACCGTCAGGGTTTTGCCGTTGGCCGACACGGTCATGGTCGATACATCGGTCACCGCGCCGTCACGCTTGTCGGTCTCTTCAATGGTGTGGGCGTTGATCATCTTCAGCGAAACACCGTTCCAGCCATATGAGCCCTTCACCGGGTAGTCGGCGCCATCGAACTTCGCGGTGTAGGACTCGCCGGTGGGGTCGCTCATGGTGAACTCATCGCCATTCGTTTTGTAGGTTGTCAACAGTGCATTGCCGCTTCCGCTCTGCTTCTGGAGGATCCAGTTGCCCGAGGTTGCATGCACGCCGGAGGGCGCGATGCCGCTTCGCTTGGCGGTGGTTTCGAAGGTTGACGTTTGATCGCTGTTCATCGGGTGATCGGTGGATTTGACGGTGAGGGTTTTGCCATCGGCGGAGACCGCGCGGGTCTGCTCGAACATGACCTTGCCGTCCTTCTTGCCGACAACGGAGATGGTGTGTGGATCGACGATCGTGACGCTGAGGGTATCGTAGGCATGGCCGCTGACGGCGTGATCCTGGCCGTCGGCTGCAACGTCATACGCGGGGTTGCAACTGCCTGTACAGTGATACCAGCCCTGGCTGATATAGAAGCTGAGGGGCTTGGGGCTGAATTTGGTTTGTGCAAGGTCGACGCGCCAAGTGCCGTCGAAGGGCGACTGGGCGTGGGAAGCCGTGGCAACGCAAAGCGCGGCGATGGAAAACAGCGCGCAAACAACATACCGCTTCATTTCTTTCATCTCGGTTTTCCTCCAAGGGAAACTGCTTTTCGGCGCTACGCGGCAGTTCCAGGATTGCCGTGCAGGTCTTGACTGGGTTGAAAGCCGGCGCTTGTTCGCTTGCGCGCCAGCTTGAACGCACCGGTTCCGGTGAGCGGTAATCCTGGACGTGCTGTGGCCGGAAACCCGGTTTGGGGAATCTGCGCGGGCCCGAAGGACCGGGAGTGATTGTACATGCGCGCGCTTACGACCGGCCTATTCTGCCGTGTCTTGCACGGGCGCCGGAGGGCGGGCGCAACAGGCTGCCGCAGCTCAGAGAGTGTGAATGGACCCTAGTCCGGCTACCCCTTTCGCGCGCCGCCGCGATAGTCTTAGAACCAGCGTGACCCGAGACGATTCCCAACGCGCGGGCGCGACTCCGCGCTCTCCGCTTCTTGAGGAGAACCCTAACCCAGCGGATGCCGCGGAGTCTGCTGTTTTAGGCGCGCCGGCGAAGGCTGCTTCTCCAGGCGAGGCCGAGGCGGAGTTTGCACTCACTTCCCTTGCCGCCAAGAAGGGTACGGCGGAGAAACGCTCCGCTGAGAAAGCTTCCGCCGACCTTACGCCGTTCATCCACCCCACGGAGAAAAGCCCGTCCGTGGGGACCCCGTTCATCCACCCCACGGACAAAAGCCCGTCCGTGGGGACCCCGTTCATGCGCCAGTGGGCGGCGGCCAAGCGTCAGAATCCCGATGCATTGGTGTTCTTCAGAATGGGCGATTTTTACGAGCTCTTTTATGACGACGCGGCCGTGGCCAGCCGGGAGCTGCAACTGACGCTTACGGCGCGGGACAAAGAGCGCAACGTTCCCATGTGCGGCGTGCCCTATCACGCCGTGGAGCAGTACCTGACGCGACTGCTTCGCAAGGGTTATCGGATCGCTCTCTGCGACCAGATGGAAGATCCCAAGCTCACCAAAAAGCTGGTGAAGCGGGAGGTGACACGCGTTTTGACGCCGGGAACCGCCATAGATTCGGGGCTGGGGCAGGAGCAAAACAATTTTTTGGCGGCGCTGTATGAGGCCAGAGCCGATGGAGGAAGGCATCCCTCAGGGGCTAAAGCCCCGGATTCCTCCGGACCGGATTTGGCCCGACTGAAGTCGGGCCCTTCCAAAACGCCCGCTTCACTGAGCGGGGAGCCGACGGTTTGCGCGCTGGCGCTGCTCGATGTGTCGACCGGCGAGTTTCGCACATCGGAGTTTTGCGGCGAGAACGCACGGGCCCAGGCCATTGACGAGTTGCTGCTAGCTGCGCCCAGCGAGGTGCTGGTGGCTGCAAGCGCGGAACTGCCAGCACAATTGGAGCGCGTTCCGGCGCGCACGCGGGTAGAGGATTGGGTGTGGACGCGGGAGTTCGCCGTGCCCCTGGTCGAGCGCCAGCTGAACGTGCGGTCGCTCGAGGGTTTCGGCCTGAAAGGGCACGAGGCAGCGGCGATTGCGGCTGGCGCGGTGCTGCACTACGTGCGCACCACGCAAAAGAACGAGGCGTTGCACATCGACAGCCTGAGATTCGAGGAACACTCCACTGCGCTCGAGTTGGACCAGGTGACAGTGCGGAATCTGGAGCTGGTCGAGCCGCTTTTCGCGGGGCAGGATGATCGCGCGACGCTCTTTCGCATCCTCGATGCCTGCCTGACTCCGATGGGCAAGCGTTTGCTGCGGGCAACGATTTTGCGGCCACTGAACAATGCGGCTGAGATTGAGGCGCGATTCGAGGCGACTGGCGAGGCGCATCGCGATCTCGTGAAACGCGAGGAGATTCGCAGAGCTTTCAGCGGAATTCTGGATTTGGAGCGGTTGCTGGCGCGCATCTCGCTGGATTCGGCCGGACCCCGCGACGTGAGGGCGCTGGCGGCGAGTTTGGCGCGGCTGCCGGGAGTGAAAACGGCACTGAACGCGATGACGGCGCCGAAATGGCGCGCGATTGCTGCGCATCTCGACACCCTCGACGATGTGACAGCGCAGATTGCGAAGACGCTGGTGGCCGAGCCGCCGCTGACGCTGGTGGACGGCGGCGCGATTGCTGCCGGAGTGGACGCGGAGCTGGACGAGTTGCGCTCGGTATCGACTTCGGGGCGGCAGGCGATTGCGGCCATCGAGGATCGCGAGAGGCAGCGCACTGGCATTGGCTCGTTGAAGGTGCGCTATAACTCCGTCTTCGGCTATTACATTGAGATTACGAAGGCCAACCTGGCGTTGGCGCCCGCGGACTACGAGCGCAAGCAGACGCTGGTGAATGCGGAGCGCTTCACGACGCCCGAGCTTAAGGAATACGAGCGGAAGATTCTTTCCGCACACGACCGATGCATCGAGATTGAGAAACGCATTTTTGCGGAACTGCGGAAATTTGTCATCGACAGCGCCGGGCGGATTCGCCGCAGCTCCGCGGCGGTCGCCGAGGCAGACCTGCTGGCTTGCTTTGCACATTTGGCGGCGGCGCGTCACTACGCACGGCCGCAACTGGTAGAGGCGCCGGTGCTCGAAGCTGTGGCGGCACGGCATCCGGTCATCGAGCAGTGGATGGAGGAGACGCGCGAGGGACGCTTCATCGCCAACGATGTGTACCTGGACGCAGGCGATGAGGGTCCGAGTCTGCTGCTGGTAACCGGGCCGAATATGGGCGGCAAGAGCACCTATCTCAGACAGGCGGCGATGCTGGTCCTGATGGCGCAGATGGGCAGCTTTGTTCCGGCGGAGAGCCTGCGGCTGGGATTGGTTGATCGCATCTATACGCGCATTGGCGCCAGCGACAATCTTGCCCGGGGGCGTTCGACCTTCATGGTGGAGATGACGGAGACGGCGACCATTTTGAATACGGCGACAAGGCGGTCGCTGATTTTGCTCGACGAGATGGGGCGCGGAACGGCGACGTTTGACGGGCTCAGCCTGGCTTGGGCGACGGTCGAGTATCTGCACGCAGAGGTCGGCGCGCGCACTCTGTTTGCGACGCACTATCACGAGTTGACCATGCTGGCCGAGAAGTTGCCGCGCGTACGCAATTTGCGCGTGGGCGTGAAGGAGGCGGCCGGGGGAATCGTATTTCTGCACAATATCGAACCGGGCGCGGCGAGCAAAAGCTATGGAATCGAGGTGGCGCGACTGGCCGGACTGCCCGCGGTGGTCATCGAACGGGCCAAGCACGTGTTGCGCCAGCACGAGAAGCAGGAGCGCCAGAGCGTGCAGGTGGAGACGGAGGTTGACCCGATGCAGTTGACCATTTTTACGCCGCTCTCGCAAAAGATTGTAGACCGGATCGAGTCGACGGATGTGAACTCGCTCACGCCGCTGCAGGCGCTGAATCTGCTGGAAGAGTTGCAGACAGAGCTGAAGGAAAAGAAGGACTAGGAATTGGAGAACTCAGTGGGAGTTAAGCGTTCATGACGCAGACTGTTCGCCAGGCCGCGGGAAGTTTGCTGGTCGTCGGGCTCGGCGGAACGGAGCTGACCGCGCTGGAGCGCGTATGGCTCAAGCTCGTGCGGCCGGCCGGGATCATTCTGTTCAGGCGAAATATTGAGAATGCAAAGCAATCGCGCGCGCTTCTGGCCGAGACGATGCAGTTCTGCACAGCCCATGGCGCGAGCTTTGTTGACGTGGAAGGCGGAACCGTGGATCGGCTGCGCGACGTGCTTGCTCCCATTCCACCGGTGCAGGAAGTGGCGAGGGCCGCACGAGAGACAGGACACGCAGCGCTCGCGCGCGAGCATGGGGAGTTGGTCGCGCGAGCAGTGAAGGCTTTCGGATTCAACACCTCGCTTGCGCCGGTGCTCGACCTTGGGTTGCCAGAGTCGAAGGACGTGATGCAGACGCGCTGCGCCGCTGCCACCGCGGCAGGAGTCGTAGCGTATGCACGTGCGTTCCTGGCTGGACTGGCAGCGCAGGGGGTGGCGGGATGTGGCAAGCATTTTCCGGGGCTAGGCGGAGGCATGCGCGACTCGCATCTGGAGACGCCCACAATTCGGCGCACATGGCAGCAGTTGTGGCAGGAGGATCTGGAACCGTACCGCGCGCTGCGCAGCCAGATGCCCATGGTGATGGTGAACCATGCGGCGTATCCGCTGACGGCCGACAAGAAACGCCCGGCGAGTGTTTCGAATTTGTGGGTCGGCGATGTGTTGAAGAAACGCATCGGCTATCGCGGAATCGTTCTCTCGGACGATTTGGAGATGGGCGGCGTGGCGAAGTTTATGCCGATGGGGGACGCTGCGGTGGAAACAGTGCGTGTGGGATCGGAACTGGTGTTGATCTGTCACAACCCCGAACCGATTCTCGCCGCGTATGAAGCGCTGATCGCGGAGGGCGAGAAGTCGGCGGCGTCCCGCAGGCTGCTGCTCGCGCGGGCGCGTGAATCGGCGCGCAAGCGGGCGAAGGTGTTTCGACCGGGCATGCCGCCTGCGCTGGGTCAGCGGCAGTTTGAGGTGCTGCGGGCGCAGATCCTGCGGTTTGGAGAGGCTGTGGCGAAAGAGCCGCACTGAACAAAGTGGATGCGTTTGGTGATTTCCCACCCTTTCGCAAAATGCGCGAAAGGATGGGGCACGAAAGGTTTTGCAATGGACGAGCGCGCAATGACGGTGGCAGGAGTGATGAGCGGCACCTCGGCCGACGGCATCGATGTGGCAATCGTGCGGATTGCGCCGCAGACCCACCCTAGCCGCAAAAGCAAAGATGTGGTTAGGGTGGGGCACCCAGCAAGGCCGAAGTTCACGCTCCTCGCGCATGAGCACTTCGGCTTCCCTGCTCCGCTGCGGAGAGCCGTGCTGGCCGCGATGAATGCAAAGACGACTTCGACAGCGGAGCTGGCGCGGCTGAACTGGCGGCTGGGCCTCGCATATGCCGAGGCCCTAGAAGAGACGGCGCGGCGGCATCAGGCACAGCTCGACCTGATCGGTTGCCACGGACAAACGCTCTACCATCAGCCGCGCGAGGAATCCTACGCGGGACGAAGGTTTGCCTGCACCTGGCAGGCGGGCGAGGCGCAGGCGATCGCTGCTGCGCTTCAAGTCCCCGTGGTCTCGAACTTTCGCCCCATGGATATGCTGGCCGGCGGCCAGGGCGCGCCGCTGGTTCCGCTGCTCGACTATGTGTTGTTTGCCGATGCCAGGCGCGGGCGCGTTTTGCAGAACATCGGCGGCATCGCGAACCTGACTGCGATTCCCGCGGGCGCTGGGCCGGATGCGGTGATTGCCTTCGACACGGGGCCGGGAAACATGATCATCGACTGGCTGGCGCAAAAGCTCTTCGACAAGCCGTTCGATCGCAATGGCGCTCTGGCGGCAAGCGGCGCTGTGCTCACTCCCGTATTGGAAGATGCGTTGCGCGATCCTTATTACCGGCTTAAGCCGCCGCGCACAGCCGGGCGTGAGCAATTCGGACGAGAATACGCGGCGGAATTCTTTGCCGCCTGCCGGCGGCACAGCAAGAATCCCAAAGACACGCTGACGACCGCCACGGCGCTCACGGCAGAGACGATTGCGCGAAGCTACGCGCGTTTTGTGCAGCCGAAGATGAAAGGACACGAGGTCGACTTCATTTTGTCTGGCGGAGGAGCGCGAAACAAGACGCTCGTCGCCATGCTGGCTGATCGGCTCGAGCCTTTGGAATGCGCATTGACCACAAGCGAGAAGTTTGGAATGCCTGCAGAGGCCAAGGAGGCGGCTGCGTTTGCGCTGCTGGCGTGGCAAACGTGGCATCGGTTGCCGGGAAATATGCCCGCGGCAACAGGGGCCAAGCGCGCTGTGGTGCTGGGTCAGGTCAGCTATGCGTAAGACTGTCGGGCGTGAACGGCTGGGGTCCGTACTGTCCCACCCTCGGCACAAAAAACGCGCCAAGGATTGGGCACCCCCGTTCTTGCTCGCGCTGGCGGCGCTGCTTTTGCTGGCGGGGTGCAGCGCGCCGCAACACGATCCGGGGACGGTGGTGTTTCTGATTCAGAGCTCGCCGGCGAGTCTCGATCCCAGGGTCGGAACCGATGAACCGTCGGAGCATATTGACGAACTGCTCTTCGATGGCCTGGTTGAGAAGGATGCGCAGTTTCACTTTGCACCGGCGCTGGCCGAGCGGTGGGAGCAGCCGGATGCGCGAACCATCATCTTTCATCTTCGTGGCGGCGTGCGCTTCAGCGACGGGCGGCCGCTGACGGCGCGGGATGTGGTGTGGACCATCGAGTCGATGATCGACTCTGGGAAAACTGGCGCGGTGATCTCGCCGAAAGCGGCGACCTACGCATCCATCGATACGGTTGAGGCGCGCGATCCGCGAATGGTTGTCTTTCATCTGAAGCACGCCGACAATTTTCTGCTGACGAATCTCTCCACGGGCGCGATCGGCATTGTGCCCGAAGGCAGCGGGCGCGATTTCTGGCGGCATCCTGTGGGGACGGGGCCATTTCGGTTTGTGAGCCAGAGGATCGACCAGGACGTGGTGATCGAGCGCAATCCGTTGAGCTGGGCCAGCGAGCCCAAGATCGAGCACGTCCGCTTTGTAGTCGTGCCCGACGCGATCACGCAGTCGCTGGAACTGGAGAAAGGATCAGCGGACGTTGAGGTCAACTCCCTGCCCATGGACGCAATTCCGGTTCTGGCCGACCGGGCGAATCTGCACGTGGACGATGCGCCCGGAACGGAGATTCAGTACCTCGCTTTCAACACGCGCGATCCGATTCTGAAGAATGTGCTGGTTCGCCAGGCGATTGCATGCGCCATCGATCGCGACGTGATCATCCGCACCTTGTTTCGCGGCCATGCACGGCCCGCCGTGAGCATCTTGCCTCCCAGCCATTGGGCGTGGACGGACGACGTGGCGCGGTACGATTACGATCCGGAGCGCGCGGCGCGGTTGCTCGACGAGGCCGGCTACCGGCGCGGCGCGGGCGGCATCCGCCTGCACCTCACGATGAAGACCAGCACGGACGAACGCGCGCGCCTACTGGGCGCAGTGCTGCAGCAGCAGTTCGCCCGGGTGGGGATCGCACTTGCTTTGAGAAGCAATGAGTTCGCCACGTTTTATGCGGACGTTGTGCACGGTGCCTTTCAGATATATGCGCTGCAGTGGATCGGCGGCAATGAGCAGCCGGATATCTTCAGCTACGTGTTTTCGTCGGCGCGTTTTCCGCCCAATGGCGCCAACCGCGGCTACTATGCCAATGCGCGGCTTGACGCGCTGCTCGACGATGCGGCCCAGAGCCAGGACATGGATCGCCGCCGCGCCGACTACGTGGAGGTGCAGCAGATTCTGGCGCGCGATCTACCTTCGATCAACCTCTGGTATCTGGATACGCTGGTGGTACATAACCGGCGCCTGACGAACGTAGTCCCTTCGCCGTCAGGAAGTTATACCTTTCTGGAAACGGCGGAGCTCAAGCCGTACTAAATTGGCGCTATGCCCATCTGATGCATTCCTGCTGCAGTTTTTCCTTGCGCGTCTCTGCTACCATGAACATGATTGGGTCTTTCGGCGCCGGGCTGATTTCGCACATTTAAAGGATCCAGGCGCAAAGGCCGCCAAGGCGACCACAAAGGAGAATTCTTATGCCTCTTGTTTCCATGCGGCAACTGCTCGACGAAGCTGCCAAGGGTGGATACGGCGTCGGCGCGTTCAACGTCAACAATATGGAGCAAATTCAGGCCATCTTGGCAGCGGCGGTCGAAACCAAATCGCCTGTCATCATTCAAGCCAGCCGCGGCGCGCGCAAGTACGCTGAGGATCGTTATCTCTTCCATCTCATTCTGGCCGCCAACGAACTCCACCCCGAAATTCCCATCGCCATGCACCAGGATCATGGCAACAGCTACGACACCTGCAAGAGCGCCATCGAACTTGGCTTTACCAGCGTGATGATGGACGGCTCGCTGAAGGAAGATGGCAAAACGCCGTCGACCTTCGAGGAGAATGTCGATGTGACGCGCCGCGTGGTGGAGTATGCGCATCCGCGTGGCGTCACGGTTGAGGGAGAGATTGGCGTGCTGGGCGGCATTGAAGACGGCCACGGCGCGGGCGGCACGGGACTCGAACATGTCACCGATCCCGATCAGGCGGTAGAGTTCGCCGAGCGCACCGGCGTGGATGCACTGGCCATTGCCATCGGCACCAGCCACGGCGCGTACAAATTCAGCAAGAAACCGGATGGCTCCGTGCTCAAGATGGACATCCTGATCGAGATTCACAAGCGGTTGCCGCATACGCACCTGGTGATGCACGGCAGCTCCTCGGTTCCCAAGGACCTGCAGGACATCATCAACCAATACGGCGGCAAGCTGAAGCCCACGTGGGGCGTGCCCGTCGAAGAGATTCAGCTTGGCATCCGCAACGGCGTGCGCAAGATCAACGTGGACACAGACAACCGCCTCGCCATGACCGGCGCTATTCGCAAGGTGCTGTGGGAGTCGCCGGAGAAGTTCGATCCGCGCGATTACCTGAAGCCCGCACGTGAGGCCATGCAAAAGGTCGTCGCCCTGCGCATGACCCAATTCGGCCAGGCCGGCCACGCCGCCGATTATGCGCCCATTCCCATCAGCGAAATGGCCAAGGGCTACCAGAGCGGGAAGCTCGACCCGCGGCCTTCGCTAGCTGCCAGGTAGCTCCGGCTCGCCGGGTGCGAGCAAAAAACGAATGCGCCACCTCAGCGTTGTGGGTGGCGCATTTTGTCGTTAGCTCAAAGAATGGGCCGACGCGCCGTCTCATCCAGCGTTAGAGACCACACTCTCCCCCGTCGCATTCTCCGTTATCGGCTTCCATGGTAGGTGGTGTCGTCTCGTGTGGCACAATCACCGTTCGTTCCACTTCTTCTTTTGTCTTCATGGCTTGTTGAATGCCGAAGGTCATGGCAATCTCATCGACCTTGTCGCCGTAGTGCTTGCGAAGGAGCGCGAGTTCGTCACGCAATTCGGCGCGGCGCTCGGGATCTTCCTCGCTCGACGCCTCCCATCTCGCGGTGAGAATGATGGAGAAACGCAATGCGGCAAGTTCTTCGGCGTCATAGGCAAGAAGAACGTCGCGCGTCTCGCGAATGTACCGGGAAGCTGGGCCAATGTTGACTGTATCGAGGGGTGCATGAAGCATTTGCGTGGACACGGCAGTCCTTCCTCCGGGGTTCTTCCCCCGGGGCCGATCACATCAGATCAGGCGGAAAGAGGTCGGCATCGAGAGCACCGGCTCGCTACCGGACGAGACCCAATCTTCCGCTGAATTGGCTCCTAGTTTGGGGCCATGATCGCGGGAGCGCTGTGAGCGAAATCACTTCACATGGGGAACGGCGCTTGCCGGCAGGGAAATGCTCGTGAGCAAAGAGGTCCATGATCAAGGTATCGAGTGGTTTACGGACGAGTTACCAAATAGTGTCGCGACTAACTTTGAGTCTGGCCGGCCGCCAACGGCGCGCTCTTCAACGACGCCGGCATATATCCAAGCGCGAGTTCACGCTACCTCTGCTGAGATTGGCGCGGCGGGCTTGCCGGGCAGAACGACCGATTCGCCGGATTGCATCAATAACCAATAGTGGAAGCCATCTACGATGGCCATCAACGCGGCCTGGTTCAAGTCACTGCTTACGCCCGCGGTGATCCACGGTTCACGGCCCTCGGCGTTGAAGCTCACAGTTACGCGCACGTGGGCCGCCGAATCGTGCGCTCTTACATCGAGAGCGGTAACGGTGAAGGTTCCGAGGTGCATCTCGGCCAGGGGCGGGAATGGTTGTTCGAGTTTGCGGCGGAGGGCTTTGGTGAGGGAGTCGACGGGGCCCGCACCTTCGGCCCGGGTGGTGGCGACCTCCGCGTCGCCGAGTATGAGAGTCATGAAGGCGATGGCGTAGTGGTCACCGACGTCGTCGCACTCGTCGAAGACGCGCCAGCTCTTCACCGTGAACCAATTGGGCAATGTTCCCAGCGTCTTCATGCAGGCCAGCCGGAACGAAACTTCGCTGGCCGTAAAACCACCGCCCTCGATCATGGCCTGGTTCGCGTCCATCAATGCTTGTGCTTGCGCCGAATTGAGCGGCACGCCAAGCGACTGGGAGAGCATCATGATGTTGGCTTTGCCCGACTGCGCGTTCACGCCGATGGTCGGGCTGGCGCCGACGCGTGCCGGATCGCACCACAGATACGCTCCGGGGTTCTTGCGCTCGCTCGAACCGTGCATGCCGGCCCATGTGCCGAAGGCGCCGGGACCCACGATCGGCGCGCCGTGCGGCGCTTCAAGCCCGAAGGCCGCGTAGGCCGAGTGGGCCAGGCTGGTGAGGCCGCGCAGAGCCGCGGGCGGGACAAACTCGGCCTCGCCGCGGAGCTGCATCGACCCCACAACCGTGGTCAGGTTCACGTTGCCGCAGCGCTCGCCAGTTCCGATGAGCGTGCCCTGCACGTGCATCGCTCCGGCAAGGACGGCTGCACGCGTGTTGGCTACGCCCAGGCCGCGATCGGTGTGGCCGTGAAAACCAAAATGCGCGGAAGGAAAATCGCGCGCTAGCTCAGCCATCACCCGCGTCACTTCCTCAGGGCTCGCGCCTCCGTTTGTGTCGCAAACTACGATGCGGCTCACCTTCTGGCGGACGCATTGTTCCGTCAACTTCCAGAAGTACTCGAGGCTGCGCTTGCTGAAATCCGCGTCGCACGGATTGCCGTTTTCGCGCCGGCCGCAGTTTGCGTCCATCGCGTGCTCCAGATCGACAAGAACTTCGAGGCCGTGCGCCTGCAGGCAGTCGATGGTCTCCCGCGTCATGAGCAGATTCTCGTCGGGCGTCGTCTCCAGCGATCGTTCCACGTCAAGCAGCCGCGATTTGACCACCACGACCGCGACAGGGATGCGCCGTTTGTGGCGCACGATGAATTGCACATCGGGCCAATCTTCGACTTTGGCGCCGCGACCACGCGTGCGCCCGAAGAGAGCCAGCCGCATCGCGCCGGTGTCGACGGATTCAAGCGCGGCGGTGAGATCGGAGACAAACTGGTTGGCGCCGGCGAAGCCGATCTCCGCGTAGCGCACGCCGAACGCAGCCATGCGTTGCAGGAGCTGCACGGCGTTGGGCACGGAGATCTCGAGGTCCGGCTGCTGCAGACCGTCGCGCAGGCTGGTGTCGAAGAGCTCGACTTGTGGGGGCGTGGTCACGGCGGTTCAGTCTGAGAATCCCGGCCAAATTGCAATGGGATGCGCGGGGAATCGTCTGATTCCATCATATCGCGGGGCGTGCGGTTCTTTCTCCGGGCCTAAAGGCCACCGAGATCGCGTGCTGGTTTCTGGGGCCTGAAGGCCCCTGCTCCCTCGATGATTTGGTCCGGTTCTTTCGCCCGCTAAAGCGGGCTGGCGGCGACGCTACGCATGTTGTCCCCAGGCTCGCGCATAGGGCTACCGTCTTGGCGCCCGCCAAAGCGGGCCCGTTGCATGCCCAAGCGACGCTTGGACGGGGCACCCGGCCGACGTCATTCCCCGGAACCGCGCACACACAGCGCGCGCATGAAGGAAGAGGAGTAAGGGAACCCGCTTGGTTCATTATCCGACCTTCCTTCGTTGAAGTCGTAGTACCAGTCGTAACCCGAAGGATGCCCGCGATCATCTTTCCGGCGCTCACTGCTCCACTCATTACCGGTAAGGAACAGATTGCCCTTCACGTGCCAGGTATCGGGACTTTCTTTGCCCGGACCAGATAATCCGGGAGCATTGGCGTTGCGGTCGTAGATCGTCCCCAACTCAGCAAGTGTCGCCAGCCTCCAATCCGAGTACCCGGCGAGCCGCAGGTTGCTGCAGTACTTCATCGCCCCGCGCCAGCTCACGTCTTTGCCGTTGTCTTTCCCAGCCCACATGAGTCCGGTGGAGGGATCGACCCAATAGCCACGCACCTGGGTCTCCTGCGCCAGCCCTTGGTCCTGGGTCGAGGATTGAGCGCCGGCGATCATGGCGCCGATCGATAGAAGAGTCAGAACAACTTTTGTCTGCCACTTCATGGTGCGCACTCCAAACAGCACGTTGGTCGGGCGCCAGACGGTCATAGGCCGAATGCTCCCTGTCCCCTATTCTCTCTCCTGTCAGACGGCCTGGGCGGCAGAGGGCTCGTGCGAGAACGGTGGAAGGAAGCCGACCTCCTGATCCTTGTACTGCAACTGGTAGAGCTTCCAGTAAAGGCCGCGATGCGCCAACAGCTCCTGATGCGAGCCCATCTCGCGCAATTGGCCTTTGTGCATGACAAGGATGGTGTCGGCGCGCTGCACGGTGGAAAGCCGGTGCGCGATGAGCACGCTGGTGCGGCCCTCGACCATGCGCTCCAGCGCCGAGCGAATCCTGCAGCTCGGTGTCGGTGTCGACACTCGACGTCGCTTCGTCGAGGATGAGGATGCGTGGATTGTAGGCCAACGCACGGGCGAAGTTGATGAGCTGCTTTTGGCCCGTGGACAACGAGCTGCCGCGCTCGCGCACCGGCTCGTCGAAGCCGTACGGCAGGCTCTCGATAAAGTCGAGCACGTTCACGTCGCGCGCCGCACGGTGCATCATTTTGTCGGTGATGTGCTCATTGCCCAGGCGAATGTTTTCGCCAATCGTGCCGGAGAAGAGGAACGGATCCTGCAAGACGACCGCGAAGTGCTGGCGCAGCGCGGTCAGATCGTGTTCGCGCAGGTCAATTCCGTCCAATAAAATGCGCCCGGCAGTGACCTCATAGAAGCGCATCATCAGGCTGGTCAGCGTGGTTTTGCCCGCACCGGTGTGGCCCACGATGGCGACGGTTTGGCCGGGGTCGATGGTGAACGAAACGTCCTTGAGGATCCACTCGATGCCGTCCAGCCCAGCCAGCTCCGCGCCGTCTGCTGCCGACCGCTCGGCCTTGGCGACCGCCGCCTTTTGCGCGTCGGTCAATTTCTGATAGGTGAACCAAACGTGTTCGAACTCGATCCGGTTGGAGCTATCGCCGGCAACAGGGCGAGCGGGGCTCACGATCTCCGGGGCCGAGTCCATCAGCTTGAAGATGCGCTCACAAGCGGCCATCGCAGCCTGGAGAATGTTGTATTTGTCGCTCAGGTCCTGGATGGGGCGCCAGAAGCGCAGCGAAAACTGGGTGAACATGATGAGCACGCCGATGGTCACGGTCGGCGGCAGGTGAATCACCCCGAATCCGCCTCGCCACACAACGAGCGCAATCGCCACTGACGAGAGGAAGTCAACCGCCGGGTAATAGAGCGCGTAGGCAAAGATGGTGTCCTTGAAGGCGACCATGTGCTGGCGGTTGACGTATTCGAAGTCCTTGTAGGCGCGCTCTTCGCGATTGAAGAGCTGCACCACGCTCATGCCCGAGATGTGCTCTTGTGTAAAGCTGTTGATGCGGGCGATCGCCGTGCGCACGCGGCGGTAGCTCTCGCGCACGTGGTCGCGGAAGATTCGCGTGACGATAAGAATGAGGGGCAGAACGGCGAAGGCGAGCAGCGCCAGCCACCAACTGATGGCGAGCATCACGCAGGCCATGATGGTGAGCATGAAGACATCGTTGACGATGGCCAGAACGCCGTCGGTAAACATGTCGTTGATGGCATCGACGTCAGAGGTGAGGCGCGTGACCAGGCGGCCGACGGGGTGAACATCGAAGAATCCGACGTGCATGCGCTGCATGTGCCGAAAGATGTCGCGGCGCAGGTCGAACATGATCTTCTGGCCGGTCCACTGCATCAGGTAAACCTGGACGAACTGGAAGGCGTAGGCCGCGATAAGCAGCGCAAGATAAATTGCGGCCAGGCGGGTGACGCCCTGAACCGCGCCTGCAGGAAGCAGCCTAGCCAAGGGGCTGTTATTGGCCACCCAGTGAGCGACGGCATTCGAGGGGTCTTTGGCGCTTGCCTCTGGAGCCAGGTAGCGATCGACGGCCACCATGACGAGGATGGGCCCCGTAACATCGCACAGGGATTTCAGCGACACGGCGAGCGATGCGATGCCGGCCTGCAGCCAGTAGGGGCGCACATAGTGGCTGAGCCGCCGCATAAGGCGCGAATCGTAGACCTTGCCGACGACATCATCGTCGGGCTTGCGCCTAGGTTCCTCAGATCCGGGTTGTGGGGTTTGTTTGTTCTCTTTGTCAGCCATCGGCCGGGTGGGGTGCGCTTCCTTCTTTATTGTACGGGGACGAGCGGCGCGAAGACGCAAAGGACGAAGTGGTACGGCGCGCTCCTCAAAAAAATCAGCGCTTTATCCGCTGCTGTCCGTTTTTGGTGCGGGCTTGGTCTCAGATTTCGGCCTGGGCGCGGGCCGCGAGACGCCCATGCTCAACAGCAGATAGCCGAATCCTTTCCGCAGCCAGTCCATCACGCTCATCGTTGCACTTCCCTTCCGATTCGCAGCCAGCCCCGCCAGCGCATTTCTAACGCTCACTTTGGGGATTGCGTGGCCGCATCCTGTGTCTCCAACGGCAGCGGCGGGCCGGGCACAGCCCCCCAACGAAACCACTCCAACAGCGCTACCGGCGCCAATGCGAATCCTCGAATGACTCCAAAGGTGATCCGCCCCAACCTTCTTCGCCCTCCATCGCCTTCCATCCTACCGTGTTCAGGCCTGCAGATTCTTTCAGAGGTTTACGCAAAAATGATGGCAGGCCGTCCTTCCGGACTCTACACTGAGTGGGTGCATCCCTTCCCCGGCAAGCAGCGGCCGTACATTCTGGGGCAATCCGAAAGGCGCGAGAAAGGAATCCCCTCATGGCAGATCATTCGATGATGAAGCTGGGCCGCAAGGCGATCAAGACCGACAGCCGTACGCTGGCCCTGGCACGTTACCTCACGCCTGCCCTGCGCCCTCCGCCGCGTAAGGCAGATTGGACCAAAGGCGTTAAGTCCTGGGGCATGATGCTCAACCACGCTCTCGGTGACTGCACCATCGCCGGCGTGGCGCATGCCATTCAGGTTTGGACTTCGAACACGGGCAGCATGGTCACCGTTTCTGACGCCACCGTTAGGCGCTACTACGAGAAATGGGACGGCTACGTACCAGGCAAACCGCGCACGGACACGGGCGGGATCGAGCTCGACGTGCTCAACGACTGGCAGAAATCGGACTTCGCTGGAAATGTCCTGATAGCCTTCGCCGATCCCAAGCGGGAAAATCTCATCGAGGTGCGCCAGTCCATTGCACTTTTCGGCGGCGTCTACATCGGCCTGTCGCTGCCCTTGACGGCACAGACGCAGGATGTATGGGACATCGTGCCCCGCGGCGGCGCCAAAGCCAAGCCGGGCAGCTGGGGCGGTCACTGCGTCTTCGTGCCTAAATACGATGAGAAGGGATTCACCTGCATCACCTGGGGCCAATTGAAGACCATGACCGTGGCCTTCTGGAAGAAGTATTGCGACGAGGCGCACACGCTGCTCGGCCAGGACTGGCTCAAGGCCAAACGAGCGCCAAGCGGCTTCGACCAAGCGCAGTTACTGGCCGATCTGAAGGCCATCGTTTGACTGGGGCAGTGCCGGCCGGCCACGGCCTGCGTCTAACCTCTGCGTGTCAGGTCAAGGGTCTCGGCTGAAGGCTCCTGAAGGGTTTCGGCACAAGGTTCCCCCCAAGGTGATTTAATACCAAGTGGGGGGAGCACTGCATCGAGACCGCTCGGAAACCAGGGCCCACAGGAGGCAGTTCCGTTGAGGCGGAGTTCCTGAGGCGGTCAGCGGAGGTGCTTCCGTACTCCCGTGGAGGAAATCCGAACCCGATGGTCTCATTTCGCCGTCTTGCTCTTTTGCTGGCGTTAGCTTTGCCGGCAATGCCCGCCGTTCTGGCCCAAAGCTCGAGCAGCTCCTCATCGAATCCAACACAGGATCAAAGCCAAAGCCCGAGCGAAGGCTCGTCTTCCAGTCAGGCGCAACAGCCTGCCGGCGAGACGCAGGCCCAGATAAGCGTGCAGGAGCGCATTCGCCTGCGCCGCCAACAGCGCCGCTCCACGGCGATCCACGACGCCTACGACCACCGCTGGGAATCCTACATGGACATGGGGTACCTGCGCTTTACACCCGGCCCATCGCGCCAGCGCCTTACCTACTATGCCTGGGAAACCGGACTCACCCGTTTCTCCACCGAGAGGCTGGGTTACACCCTCGACGGCCGCGGCTACTATGGCACGGCCTTCGTTGGCCTGAACTTCTCGAACATCACCCGCCCGGCGATCAGCCAATACGACCTGCTCTTCGGCCCCATCTATCGGTTTTATCTGCAGCCGAAATACTCCATCGCCGGCCGTGTCATGGCCGGCGGTGCCTACGGCAACTTCGAGGGTGACACCAACGGCTTCAAGAACATTTGCCCTCCCAGCTCCGGCACTTGCCTTCTCTATCCCAGCGGTTACACTTACGCGGCCAGCGCCAGCGTAATCGCCGAATACAATTTGACTCCCAGCATTGGTTTCAAGCTGGTGCCCGAGTATTTGTTCACCGGCTTCGGCTCGACTTTGCAAGCCAGCCGCGGCTTCACGGCCGGATTGATCTACCGCTTCGGCAAACAGTAGGGACGGTGAGCAGTGGTTAGTGGTTAGTGGTCAGCCTCGGGCTCAGACACGTGCGAAAGCGGCTGCTGAGAACATGCGAGGACAGAACACCGACAGAGGGTTGTAGCCATGAAAAACATTCTTTCCCGCCGCAACTTCCTGGAGTCGGGCGCGCTTGTGGCTGCCTGCGCCGCATCGGGGGCTATTCCCGCGCTGACTGGCGCTGCGCCGGCCCGCGCTCAAGCGATTCCGGCCTCCGGAAAGCCCTCGCCGGTTCGCCTCGGCCTGGCCAGCTACACGTTTCGTAACTTCGCGCGCACGCAGCTCATTGGCTTCATGAAGCAGCTCAACGTCACCGATCTGAACTGCAAGGATGTGAAGGACCATCTGCCCATGGATCCTGCGTTGGAGTCGCAGGCTCTGGCCGATTACGCCGCCGCGGGCATCAAGCTCCACGCCGCGGGAGCGATCTACTTCCCCAAGAACGATGAAGATGACATCCGCTCAAAGTTCGAGTACTGCAAGCGGGCAGGCGTCGGCGTGATTGTTGCCGGCGACCCGACGCCCGAATCGCTCAAGTGGATCGAGAGATTCGTCAAAGAGTACGACATCCGCATCGCCATTCACAATCACGGCCCGGAGGACAAGTTCTTTCCGTCTCCATTCGATGTACTGAAGGCGATCAAGGATCTCGACCCGCGCATCGGCTGCTGTATCGACGCGGGCCACGCGGCGCGCGCCAACGCCAATCTCGTGGAGGCGATCCACGCCACCGGGCCGCGGCTCTACGACATGCACGTGAAGGACCTGACGAGTTTCGAAAGCAAGGAAAGCCAGGTTCCGGTGGGCGAGGGCATCCTGCCCTTCCGCGAGATGTTTGAGGCGCTGATCAGGATCGACTACAAGGGCTTCGTCGATCTCGAGTACGAGATTCACCCTGACGATCCCATGCCCGGCGCGATCGAGAGCTTTGCGTTCATGCGCGGGGTGCTGGATGGGATGGGGTATCTGACGCACGCGTGAAGGCAGCCCCTAGCTGCTAGCTTCTAGCTCGGCTAGTGAGAGAGCGAGAGCGCGGGTTAGTGAGTCAGCGAGTCGGCAGGTTAGCAAGTTAGCAGGTCAGCGAAATCCGTGCTGTTTTCAATCGAAATCGCCGCGACGTCGCGATCTGTTCACTGACCACTGTTCACTGACCACTGTTCATTGCAAAATCGGAATGCCGGCGATGCGCTGCTGCCACTCGGCGGGGCCGGTCTGGTGCACGCTGGTTCCCTTGGTATCCACGGCCACGGTCACCGGCATGTCCTTCACGTCGAATTCGTAGATCGCCTCCATGCCGAGGTCCTCAAAGGCCACGAGACGCGAGCCGCGAATGGCCTTGGAGACGAGATACGCGGCGCCGCCGACGGCCATCAGATACACCGCGCCGAACTCGCGGATGGCCTCGATGGCCTCCGGGCCGCGCTCGGCTTTGCCGATCATGCCCAGCAATCCTGTCTCGGCGAGCATCTGCCGCGTGTATTTGTCCATGCGCGTGGCCGTGGTGGGCCCGGCGGGACCGACCACCTCGCCGCGCACCGGGTCCACCGGGCCCGACGTAGTAGATGAAGCGGTTGCGAAGGTCGACGGGCAGCTTTTCGCCGCGGTTGAGCATGTCGCTCATGCGCTTGTGCGCGCCATCACGGCCGGTGAGCAGCTTGCCGGTGAGCAGCAGCACTTCGCCCGGCTTCCACGTGGCTGCCTCCGCGCGCGTCACGGTGTCGAGGTTCACGCGCCGCGCTCCGGAGACGTCATAGGTCAGCTTGGGCCAGGCGTCGAGCGAGGGCGGATCGAGAAAGACCGGCCCCGATCCGTCGAGAACGATATGCGCGTGGCGCGTGGCCGCGCAGTTGGGGATCATGGCCACGGGCAGATTGGCGGCGTGCGCTGGCGTATCCACCACTTTGACGTCGAGCACGGTGGTCAGCCCGCCCAGTCCCTGCGCGCCGATGCCCAGGCGATTCACTTTGTCGTAAATCTCGACGCGAAGTTTTTCGGCGGTGGTTGTTGGGCCGCGGGCGATGAGGTCCTGAATGTCGATGGGGTCCATGAGCGATTGCTTGGCCAGCAGCATGGCCTTCTCCGCTGTGCCGCCGATGCCGATGCCGAGAATCCCCGGCGGGCACCAGCCCGCGCCCATCGTGGGCACCGTCTTGAGCACCCAGTCGACGACCGAATCGTTGGGATTGAGCATGACGAACTTCGCCTTGGCCTCAGAGCCTCCGCCCTTGGCGGCGACGGTGACTTCGACCGTCGCGCCGCGCACCACTTCGACGAAGACTGCGGCCGGCGTGTTGTCTTTGGTGTTGGTGCGCTTGCCCGCGGGATCGGCCTGCAAGCTGGCGCGCAGCTTGTTGTCGGGATCGAGGTAGGCGCGGCGCACGCCTTCATCAATCATCTGCTGCAGGTCGAGGGGCTCCTCGCCGGGGCCGGGCGCAAAGCGCACGTCCATGCCCAATCTGACGAAGGCGTTCACGATTCCTGTGTCCTGGCAGACGGGGCGGTGGCCCTCGGCGCACATGCGGCTGTTGATGAGAATCTGCGCCATGGCGTCGCGCGCCGCCGGGGACTGCTCGCGCTCGTAGGCCTGGGCGAGGCTCTTGATGTAATCCACCGGGTGGTAGTAGCTGATGTACTGCAGCGCGCCCGCTACGCTTGAGATGAAATCTTCCTGGCGGATGACGGTCATGGGAAACGGCTCCTCGAAGTCTTAGAGTACCCGATACCGCATGGCGCCTGTAAACAGCGGGTACGTGGCGCAAGAGTAGAGCCCCGGGGGGCAGACAGGCGGGAAAAAGGCGGCTCAAAAAAAGAACGATGAGGCGCCCGGCGGTTACCGGAGGTCTCATCGCAAAGAGAAACAGTTGCTCAGATGCGCGTACAAGAAAGCTTGACGATCGGAATGCGGCAGGACCACCAGGCCCGTTCGCGCCTCGGGCCAGTGCGCCGACGCCTGTACCACCAGGAGGCTCTGCTGATGATGCCCTCGAATTCTTCTCTAAGCAAATCTGCGTTCCTGTTCATTGCGGAGCTGTACTGCTCTTCTTCAGTACCCTTGTCCGCGGGCCCTGGGTCTGGCTTTTCGATTACGGGAACCCTTTCTTTTGCGCTGCCAGCGCGTCGCTCAGAAATGCCTTTCGGCTGAAAAACGCGGTGGCGATCTGGACGTGCGAGAATCGGGTCTTCACTTTCTCGGCGAGATCGAAGCCCTTTTGCGCGACGATGCCCGCCTCGACGAGCCGTTCACGAAGCTTGCTTTCGGCCTTAGTCACTTCATAGTCTGCGCTGGCGATTTTAGTCCGGTCTTCATCTGAAATTGAGGACCAAGATACATCTCGAGAAGGAAGAGTCAGGCTTCTTGGCTTTAAACTTCGACTCCAGGTCCTGAAGCGCATCGTCGAGCGTGCCTCCCGCGCCAATGTCGTAATAGTTCTCGAGCGCAGACCTGAAGCGCGCAATCTCAAGGCGTCATCATCGACAAAACAGATCCTCTTCTTCTTCATTGCAGGCAAGAATAACTGACCTGCCTTACATTGCAAGCGCCATTTTCGTGCTGGCAACAAGAACGGCTCTCTGTCGCTGTCGGCCACTCGCTGCCCTCCGTCTTCGGGCCCGATGGCACCTCGGCGCGCGCCGCTCAGCCTGCGGTGTTGGCGCGGGCCACAAGCGGCGCGCTCAAATGCTGGCGAAGGCTTCCGGCCAGATCGGCGACCACACGCAGCCGTTCGGCAACCGGTGGCGGAATCTCGCCGCCGTTGAGCGCCAGTTGCGAGTGCAGCAGCAGGCCGGCGACCGTGGTCTTCAACTCGGCTTCGATGGCTGCCGAGGCGGCCCGCCGAGCCAGCGCTTGCTCCCGCTCGCGGCGGTGCAGCGCGGCGCGAATCTCGCGAATCAGCCGCGCCGCTCCGGAGACAGCGAAGTTGATTTGCAGGGGAATGGCCAGGCCTGCGTACTCGCAGATCTTGTCCGCGGCCGCCGGATCGCACTCCGCCAGAGTCTCGTCGACCACCACGGCCTGGAACTCATGCCGGCGTAACGCGGCCAGCGCCGCCTTGCGGCCTTCCGCCACTTCGACATCCATGCCCAGTTGCCCGCTCACCGCTGCGGCGCAGTTGTGCGCGCCTTCCATTCCGGTCACCATCAGGATGCTCATCTCGATCTCCTTTTTTCAGCTTGCAGCTTGTAATCGGTAGCTCTTGCTATTAGCTATCAGCTCTTAGCTCTTAGCTTTTGGTTTGTTCCTGCTCGCATCGGCCTTCGAGGATGACCCCGGACGGTCGCGGCGGCAAGAAAAAGCTGGAAGCTGGGAGCTAGAGGCTAGAAGCTGTCTCTTACTCTTCGTGCAATGGGTCGGCGATGCCGTACTCCTTCAACTTGCGGTAGAGCGTCGTTTTGCCGATGCCCAGAAGCTTCGCCGCCTGCAGCTTGTCGCCATGAAGGGTGCGGATCGCTCCCAAAATCGCCTCGCGTTCGAGCTCTGCCAGCGTCTTCAACTCAGGCGCGGCGGGCGCTCCGGCCTCCTGGCCTGCAGCCCGGCCGCGCGCCGCGCGTCGAGGTTCAGCTGCAGGCCCTGCTGCTGCAACTGCGTGGGCAGGTCGCCCAGGTGCAGAACCGGCCCTGACGAGAGCGCAGTAGCCCGTTCAAGGGAGTTCTCGAGCTCCCTCACGTTGCCCGGCCAGTCGTGGCGCATCATGGTGCGCAGCGCCTCGTCGCTCAGGGTGAATTTGCGGCCGTGTTCGCGGCTGATGCGGTCCAGGAAGTGCGCCGCCAGCAGCGGGATGTCCTCCCTGCGATTGCGCAGGGGCGGCAAGCGGAGGTTGACCACGTTGAGGCGGTAAAACAGATCCTTGCGGAAGCTTCCTTTTTCCACCATCACGGCCAGATCGCGGTTGGTGGCCGCCACAATGCGCGCCTTGATGGGCACGCGGTGGGTGGCCCCGACGGGCCGCACCTCCTTCTCCTGCAGCGCGCGCAGCAGCTTGGCCTGAAGGTCGAGCGAAAGCTCGCCGATCTCGTCGAGAAACACCGTTCCCCCTTCGGCCGAGACCAGCAGTCCGTCTTTGGAGCGAATGGCTCCGGTGAAGGCGCCCTTGACGTAGCCGAAGAGCTCGCTCTCGATGAGCGTGGGCACCAGCGAACCGCAGTCGACGGGCAGGAAGGGCTTTGGGGAGTTGGGTCCATAAGCGTGAATCGTCCGCGCCACGAGTTCCTTGCCGGTGCCGCTCTCGCCCAGGATCAGGACCGGGTGCGTGCTCTGGGCGACTTTCGAGAGGATGCGGTAGATCTTCTCCATCTCCAGCGAGCGGCCGATCATGGAGCCCAGTCCTTCGCTGAGCCGCAGCCGCTCGCGCAACTGGCGGGTCGCGGTGTCGGTCATGTGGCTTTGCGCGGCGCGGTCGAGCACGGTCGAGAGCTCGTCCATGGCGAAGGGCTTGGTCAGGTAGTCCGAGGCACCGCAGCGCATGGCCTCGACGGCCGCATTCACCGAGCCTGTCGCGGTCATGGCGATCACCGACGTATCGGGATAGAGCAGCTTGACCTCGGAGACCAGTTCCAGACCCTCGTTCGATCCCGCAGGCAGGTTGACGAGCAGAATATCGGCCGTATGGCCGCGCAGCAGGCCTCGCGCCTGGCTCAGGTCGCCGGTGCTCTCCACCGCGTAGCCCAGGCTGGCAGCGATCTCCACGCAGGCAGACCGCACCGCCGCGTCCGCGTCGACCACCAGAAGGTGCAACCGTACCGCAGGTTCAGCGAGTTGTGGAATCAACTCCATGGCCCGTGTATTGAAGATCGTATCCAGCATTGTATTCGCCTCGCGCGTGTTAGAAAAATCGTTCAAAGACAGCTCCCAGCTACCAGCCTTCCGCCTGCGCTTCTTGCTGCCGGTTCTTCCCTTTCAGCTCTTAGTCTTCCGCTCTCGGCTTTCTGCTCTTCGCCTTCCGCTCTACGGTTTCCGATTTTGCCCTTCGTCCCCTCACCTTCTCCTCGCTTTGCGGGTCGCCCAGCTTCGCCAAATGCACCGAACCCGGCGCGGTCAAGCAGAGATCGGGCGGCCGAAGATCAAAAGCTCCCTTTCCGCACCGGTAGCTCGATCTCGAAGTGCGCTCCACCCTTTTCCCGGTTGCCGGCGGAGATGCGCCCCCCCGCACCCTCCACGATGGAGCGTGTGATAGCGAGGCCCAGGCCGCGATGGCTGAGCGTCCAGCCGCCGTTTTTCCTCTGGCTCTTTCCGCGGGTGGTGTAGCCCGAGGTGAAGATCGTTTCCAAAGCCTCTGCCGGTATCCCCGGTCCGTTGTCCTCGATGGTCAATGCCAGACATGCCGCGGTGCCCTGCGCGGCCGGGCGCTCGCGCAGGCCGATGTGAATGCGTCCGCCTCCGGGCATCGCCTCCGCCGCGTTCTTCACAAGATTCACCAGCACCCGCGTCAGATCCTCACCCGTGAGCCGCACCGGCCACGCGCCCCCGTCCACATCCACGGTGAGGCCGATCGAAGGCCCGGCCAGCGCGGAAAGCAGGTTGCGGTTGGCCAACAGCTCGGCGGCCAGGTTCGAGACCGGCATGGCGGGCAACAGATCCCAATGCCGGTTCCGATTCGCGTTTTCCCCGGGGCCCCGGCATGGGTCCCCATTGAGGATTGTGCCGGAGGTTGGCTCCGGCCCCGAGGCCGCCAGCCATGGCCCCAATTCAAGCTGGTTAGGATTTGCCGTTGCCGCACTGGGCGCCCCTTGCGCGTCGAGAGCTACGATCTTCTCCACCAGCCGGCGGCTGGCCGAGGCCACCAGCCGGAGTTCGTGCCCATAGTGCGTGTATGGAAGCGCCAGAACCCCCGGCTCCTCCAGCAGATCGCAGTAGAGCCCCAGCGCCGTCACCATGTTCCGCGCATCGTGCGCTACCTCAGAGAGGGTCTCACCATCGCTGCGCAGCATCGCAAGGGTCTTCACGACCGTCTCCACCCGCCTGCGCTCCTGGCCGCCCCGCATATGCACCCTGCTTTCGCTTCCTTGCGCCGCTTCGCGCCTTTGCGCCTCGCTGCCCGTTGCCTTCGTCTGTTCCGTCTGCTGCATATGCCGTTTCCTTTCCTGCTGTGGATGGTGAACAGTGGTTAGTGGTTAGTGGTTAGTGGTTAGTGGTTAGTGGTCAGTGGTCAGTGGTCGACGGACTGTGATCCGTAATTCGTAGTCAGCACTGCGCCGCATCGACTGTTCCCTAGTTCCTATCCCCTATCCCCTACCTAGTCCCTTGTCCCCGTTCGCTAATCCCTGGTCCCTGTCTTTGTTCCCCGTTCCCTGTTTCCTAATCCCTGTTCCCTCGCCCCGGTTCCCGTTCCTGCGTTGGCGCCTGGGTTTTGTCCTGTTTTCATACACGTCACGTGCCAAACCAGAACGCATTTCCTAAGTTCTTGATCAGGGAGGAGATCCATACTCCGTTTGCCGTGATTTCGCTTGGGGCCGCACCCACCACACGTCCCAAAACGGGACATGGGGCCTTCGAGATTCGTCAAGAAGATCAACCGTATCAGCCGCTTACGGAGCTTTTCCTCTTCCGGCACTGGAACTTCTCGCTTTCCCGTCCCGGGAACAGCAATCCCGCACCCGCCGCACTCCCTTACAATCCCTCTATGCACGCAACCGGCGCCTCGCTTCGTCCCGGCGGAAGGAGCCGCGGCCAGCTCCGCCCGCTGACGCTTTCGACCGGCTTTGTTCAAACCGCGGAGGGCTCCGTACTGGTCACTCTGGGCAACACCCGCGTGCTCACCTGCGCCACCATCGAACAGGGCGTTCCCGGCTGGCTGCGCAACTCTGGGCGCGGCTGGGTCACGGCCGAGTACGCGATGCTACCCCGGTCAACGGTCACACGCACGCCGCGCGAAAGCGAGCGCGGCAGGATCGGCGGGCGCACGCATGAGATTCAGCGGCTCATCGGCCGCAGCCTGCGCTCGGTGGTGGACATGCAGGCCTTGGGCGAGCGCACCGTGATCCTCGATTGCGACGTGATCCAGGCCGACGGCGGCACGCGCACGGCGGCCATCACCGGTGCAGCCGTGGCTCTGGCGCTGGCGCTGGAGGCTCTGGTGAAAGCGGGAACACTCAAGACATCGCCGCTGAAGCAACTGGTGGCCGCGACGTCGGTGGGAATCGTCGCCGGCGTGCCGCTGCTCGATCTTTGTTATGAAGAAGACGCGCAGGCCGAGGTGGATATGAATGTGGTCATGACCGCCGAAGGGGGTCTCGTGGAGACGCAGGCCACGGCAGAAAAAGGCAGCTTCTCGCGCGCGCAGTTGAATGGCCTGATCGACCTTGCCGGAACAGGCCTTATCGAGATCTTCGCAGTCCAGCGCGCGGTGCTGAAAGAAGCAGGGATCAGGGAACAGGGATCAGGGATCAGGGATTAGAGAGCCTGCGGCGTTCCCTTCCGGAACCGAGTTCGCGGCGCGAAATTGTTGCATCGGCTGGACGTGCGTGCGAATCCAGTTGATCGAGGCAGCCAGCCCACAATTCCTCTTCGGCAAGGAGAATCGTCATGCCCACCAAGAAGCGCTCTGCCGCCGTTGAATGCGACGCGTCGCTGCGCCAACATCTGCTCGAACTACTTACGGGCGGCCACGCCCACGCGGATTTCGAAACCGCCATTCAGAACATCCCTCCTGCGCTGCGCGGCAAACGCCCCAAAGGCGCCGAGCACTCGCTCTGGGAGATCCTGGAACACATGCGCATCGCGCAATGGGACATTCTGGAGTTCTCCCGCGATCCGGGCCACCAATCCCCGGATTGGCCCAGCGGCTACTGGCCCGGCAAGCCCGCGCCGCCGGACGAAAAGGCATGGGAGAAGAGCGTGCGCGCCTTTCGCAGAGACCTGAAGGCGATGTGCGATCTGGCCGCCAACCCGTCCACCGATCTCTACGCGCGAATTCCCCATGGCGACGGGCAGACCATCCTGCGCGAAGCGTTGCTCGTTGCCGACCACAACGCCTACCATTTAGGCGAGCTGGTGTTGGTGCGCCGCCTGCTCGGAGCCTGGAAGTGAGAAGACAGGGAGTAGGGAGTAGCCAGTAGGGAGTGGACGCAGAGATCAGGGGTCAGAGATCAGTGGACAGTGGTTCATGGGCAGCAAGGATTTGAGTCGTTTGATCCCCCATCCCTCATCCCCATTTGGCTGTTCCCTATTGGCTGTTCGCTACTCCCTACTGGCTACTGGCTGTTCCCTATTCCGAGACGCCGCTTCAACCTTTTGCGGGGGTGGTTCGTCTACGCAATAAGGACCGTTGTTTCCATTCGTTGTCGAGGCAAAAGGACTGTGGAGCAAGACTTTATGAGATTGGGAAAGACGAGGCGTGGGTTGGCCGCCTGCACACTCGCGGCTTTGGCCGCGCTGGCCGTCTTCTTTTTGGCAGCCACCCCCATGGCGCGGGCACAAGTGCAAGCGGTGCGCTATCTGGGCACGGTCACGGCCATCAACGGTGACATGCTGACGGTGAAAACCGACGCGGGCCAAGTGAACCAGGTTGAGGTTCCGTCCAGTGCGCAACTGAAGCGCATCGAGCCGGGGCAGACTGATTTGACCAAGGCCGAGACCATGGGCTTCGGCAGCCTCGCCACCGGCGACCGGGTGCTGGTCACGCTCAACCCTAACGCCACCGGCGCCACGCCGCAGGCGGCACGGATTATCGCCATCAAGCAGGCCGACGTAGCCAAGAAGCAGCAAGCCGAAACCGAAGAGTGGAACCAGGGAGTCCACGGGCTTGTGCAGAGCGTCGACGGCGCGGCGGGCGTCATTCAAGTGAACACCAGGGCAGGAACCGTCACCAAGGCGGTCACCGTGAATATCACCAAGTCCACGGTGCTCAAGCGGTATGCTCAGGGCTCCGTTCGCTTCGATCAGGCACAGCCCGCTCCCATCGACGCGATCCATCCCGGCGACCAGTTGTGGGCACGCGGCACCAAGAATGCCGATGGAACGGCCATCGCAGCGGACGGCGTGGTTTCCGGCAGCTTCCGCAGCATTCCCGGAACTGTGATCTCCACCGATACAGGTGCTTTGACAGTCGCAGTGAAGGACCTGATCACCAAGAAGCCGGTGACCGTCCGCATTACTGCCGACGCCCAGTTGCGGCGGCTTGACAGCAACGTGGCCACGCTTGTTGCCGCGCGGCTGAAGGGGAACCAAGGAGGTTCCGGCGGCCGTCCCGCAGCAAATGGCGGGGGCAGCGCAGGCGGCGGAGGAATGCAGCGCAGCTTTAGCCAAGCGGGTGGCGCAGGCCAGGGACGAATGGATCTGGAAACTTTGCTCGAGCGCGCGCCGGCGATTCAGCTCGCCAGCTTGCAGAAAGGCGAAGCGGTGATGATCGTGGCCACGGAGGATGCCTCGGGCGTCAACGCGATCAAGCTGCTCGCCGGAGTGGAACCGCTGCTCGAGGCACCGGAAGCGCAGGATCTGCTCTCCAGTTGGAGCCTGAATCAGGGTGAATCCGAGGTCTCCGCCGAGTAGTTGCACACAGATTTGATTCATACACAAGCGAGGAAATCTTGTATTCAAAATCGCACTGCTTGATTGCTTTCATGGTTGCCCTGGCGCCGGCCCTGACATTGGCATCGGCCGGCTTGGTGACGCGGGCACAGTCGCCCCAGCCGCCGCAGTCTGCGCCGACCGTCCAGTCTCCCGCACCGTCCACCGCGTCTGCTCCCGCGGCGCAGGCCGCCGCGGCGTCCGCTACACTGCACGGCCACATCATGGACCAAACAGGCGCCCTGATTCCCGGCGCGCAGGTGACGCTCACAACCGCGGCAGGCAAAGCCCTGGGCAGCGTGACAGCGGACGCCGCCGGCAGCTATCAGGTGAGCGGGCTTCCGGCAGGAAGCTACGTCATCGAGGCAACCTACTCGGGCTTTGCGCCCTTCGTCTCTTCACCGATTGGATTAGCCGCGGGCCAAACCAAGAACGTGGACATCAAGATGGCGATCGAAGCCGCAGACGTACAGGTCGTGGTCACCGACGAGGGCGGACCCACGGTGAGCACAGACGCAGAGGGGAACGCCAACGCGATCGTTCTCAAGGGCGCCGACCTCGACGCTCTCTCCGACGATCCCGATGAATTGTCGAATGAGCTGACTGCGCTCGCCGGCCCCTCGGCGGGACCAAACGGCGGGCAGATCTACATTGATGGATTCACCGGCGGCTCGCTGCCGCCCAAATCAGCCATCCGCGAGATCCGCATCAACCAGAATCCATTTTCCGCGGAGTTCGACCGCCTCGGCTACGGGCGCATCGAGATTCTGACCAAGCCCGGAACCGACACGCTGCATGGGCGAGCCTTCATCCAAGGGAACGACAACGTCTTCAACACGGGCAACCCATTCACGGCCAACCTGCCTTCCTACTACAGCATTCAATACAACGGCAGCGTGAGCGGCGCGATGTCGAAATGGGCGTCATATTTCCTCAGCGTGGAGGGCCGCAACAGCCAGACGGACAGCGTGTATTCGATTTTGGATGGCCCGGTCTACAACGCAGCCACGAATACCTACTCTCAAGCGGGCGCAAGCTCCTATCTCTCCGGCAGCCTCTACAGCCCCGGAACGCATCTTGAGGTTTCGCCGCGCGTCGACCTGCAACTGGGCCAGAAGAACACACTCACACTGCGCTACCAGTTCGAGCGCAATAACACGAGCAACGCGTTGGGCGGATCGACGTCACTGCCCACGCTGGCTAATAGCTCCAGCTCCACCGAGAACGCCATCCAGGCCAGCAATTCCATGATCATCAACGATCACATGGTGAACGAAACGCGCTTCCAGTACAGGCGCGCCGACTCTTCCGCGACGCCGGCGAGCACCGGCCCCCGGTTCGGCGCACCCGGCGAGTTCGCCGGCGGCGGTAACGACGCACAGTTTTCCAATAGCCATTCCGATCACTTCGAGTTGCAGAACATTGTGACCATGACCCATGGTGCTCATGCGATCAAAATCGGCGCCTGGCTGCGCGATAACCGGAACGCCATCACGACCGATGCGGGTTTCAATGGAAGCTTTACCTTCCCGTCGATCGATGCGTTCGTCTTTACGTGGAACAAGGTGGTCACGGGAGAGAACTTCGCGCAGATTGCCACGGACTGCCAGACCGCACAACAGACTGACTCTACGCTGACCAAGGGCTGCCTGCCGACGAATCTCAGCTACACCGCAGGCAACCAGAAGTTCCAGGGCAATGTCTTCGACGGAGCGCTTTTCTTCCAGGATGACTGGAAGTACAACAAGTTCCTCACGCTCTCGGGCGGCCTACGCTGGGAGACGCAGAACCACACCGCCGATCACAGCGACTGGGGCCCGCGCGTCGCGTTCGCCTACGCGCTCGACGGGCACAAGAGCGGCGCGACATCGAAGACCGTGGTTCGCGGAGGCATTGGCTTCTTTTATGACCGCTTTGGCGTGGGCAGCTTGATGAACCTCGAGGAGTTCAACGGCACATCGCAAAGCCAGACGCAGATCAGCATCACGAACCCGATGTGCGGCACGGCCTCGAGCCTGAACACGATCAACTTCTCCGGTTGTGGCACTGCCGCTACGCGCACACCGGAGATCTACCAGATCGTTTCGGGCTATCATGCGCCCTACGCCGAGCAGGTCGGAGCCAGCCTGGAACGCCAGCTGACCAAGGCTTCCACGCTGACGCTCACCTATCTGCACTCGTTTGGCGTGCATCAGTTGGTGACGCGCGACGCGAATGCGTACAAGCCCGGGACGTTCCAATACGGCAGCGCAACGCTCACCGGTACGCGGCCGACGCCGAACCTGGGTATCGTGAACCAGTACTTCCCGGAAGCTGTCTACAACCAGGATCAGATCATCGTGAACATCAACGCTCGCTTCTCGCCGAAACTGAGCGTTCAGGGCTTTTACAACTGGACAAAGGGCAACTCGGACGGAGGAGGAGGAGGAAACCCGACAAACTCCTACAATCTGAGCCAGGACTACGGGCGCGCAGGCTTTATCCATCCACAGATGCTCTTCCTGATGGGGAATTACAACGCGCCCTGGGGCCTCGTCTTTAATCCGTTCATGGTCTTCCAGCAGGGCAGACCCTTCAATCTCACTACCCCCTACGACCTGACCGGCGACACATTCTTCAACGACCGGCCCTCCTACGCGGGCTCAACGGCGAACTCCGCGAACGTGGTGAATACGAGCTTTGGCAACCTCGACCCGATTCCGCAGGCCAACGAAGCCCTCGTAGCGCCGAATCTGGGGAACAGCCCGTCGAGCTTCGCCTTCAATCTGCGTCTGAGCCGCGCGTGGGGCGTCGGCCCGAAGGTCGAGTCGCCTGCCAACGGTTCCTCCCAAGGTGGGCCGCCTCCGGGCGGTGGTGGAGGTGGAGGCGGAGGAGGCCGTGGTGGAGGCGGCGGGGGCTTCGGCGGCTTCGGCGGCCCGTTTGGTGGCGGGGGCGGAGGCGGCGGCATGCGTGGCGGTACCTCGAACACCGGCCGCAAATACTCGTTGACCTTCAGCGTCCAGGCTTTGAATCTGTTTAACGACATCAACCTGGGAACCCCGGTGGGAAGCGTAACCGCCAAGAGCTTCGGCCAATCGACGAGTCTGGCAGGCGGAATGTTCGCCTCTCCCGGCAGCACGGCGTCGCGCCGCATTTACTTTACGGCAGCGTTTTCGTTCTGACCGCTGGTTGAGGGATTGGCCAGCAGTTGCGTTGCTTCCACGCGAACACGAACAAAGTGATCGATCAGGGGCCGGGGCACATTGCTCCGGCCCTTCTTTCATTTGGAACGCCCGTTCGCACCCAACGCCGAACTCCTCAGCCAAGCATCTCTGTGTACAGCGCCTCCCACGCGCTGGCACTCGCATCCATGCTGAAGTGGCTCACGATTCGCTCTCGCGCCGCGCGGCCCTGGGCGGCACGCTCTTCCCTGCTCTGCCGCATCATTGCCATCATCGCTTCGGCTAAGGCCTGCGAATCCTTGGCCGGGACCACCACGCCCGCGTCGCCGACGAGTTCGCGGACACCACCGACATCGGTGGCGACGACGGGTTTTTCCATCGCCATCGCCTCGCCGACGGCGAGCGGCATTCCTTCCCACGCCGACGACAGGACAAATCCGTCGGCCGCATCGAGCAGCGCGGGGATATCGCGGCGCAGGCCGAGCCAGCGCACCTGGTTTCTGGCCTGTCTGGTCATGGAATAGCCAAAGACGGCGGCTTTCTTCCGCGTTCCTGGACTGCGTGAGGGTTCACCAGCAATCCACAACTGGCAATTTGGATGTGCCGTGTGTGCCTGCGAAAAGGCGGGCATCAGATTGGGATAATCTTTTGCCGGGGAAACGCGTCCCACGGCGATCCAAACGAACTCGGCATCCTCAGGCGCCGCAGCGAGGCCCATCTCCGCGCGCATACGCGCACGGCGGTCCGAATCTGAACGAAAGCTGTCAACGTCGATGCCGTTGAGAATGATGGAGCACTTGCGGCGCGGCACAGCGCCGAGGCGCGTGAAGCGGCTGGCCGCAGCCTCGCTCACGGCGACGGTGCGGCGGCTCAAGAAATCGGCGAGCCGGTAGGCGAGCATGCGATGCCAGCCTCCTTCGTAGACGTTGTGCACCGTGGAGAGGACGGCGAACTTTGGCCCGCCGAGCCGGAGCAGGCGCGCGAAGATGTTGGCGTGAAAGCTGTGGCTGTGGACGAGGTCCGGGCGGAAGCCTCGCAGGAATGCGCGGGCGCGCCTTAGGCCCGCGAGCGCGCTGGCCGGCGATTTGCGCACATCGAGGTGGGTGACAGGAAGCGAAGTGGGCCACTCATGCGCGAGGCGCGGCATGAGCACGACCAGAGCGACAGCGTGACCGCGCTGGGCCATCCGCTCCGCCAGAGCCAGTGCCTGCTTTTCTGCCCCGCCCACGCCGAGCGACGTGAGAAGGTAGACGACCCGCATGGGACCCTGCTTAAAAACCCTATTTGAAGAACGATCGGATCGATGATAGCGCAGAGTGTGCCGCCCTGACCGGAGGAGACATGCGAATGGCGATGAGTGTGTCGAGCGCATACAGCCCCGGCCCCAGAATCAGGATGAGCAGCGCGGCAAACCAGTAGGTGTAAGGAGTGGCGCCATAAAAGTCGCTGGGGTTCGAGAGGATGTGCGAGAAATTCACGCGGTCGTCAGGAACGCTGAGGTAGGCCATGGTCATGTTCACAAAAAGAACGAGCGAAACCAGGCGTGAGGCAACGCCGCCCGCCAACAGGATGCCCCCCACAAGCTCCACAAGCGCCACCAGCATCGCGGTTGTTCCCGGCGCCGGCAGGTTCAGCGAGGTGAAGAACTCCGTGACGCGCTGGAGATGCGTGAGCTTGCCCCAACCGTCCTGAGCGAATTGCCAGCCCCAGTAGAGGCGAATGGCGAGCAGCAGCGGGCTTTGCAGCCTGTTGAGAAACATGCGCGCGCCGCCGTATGCCACGGTGGCGATTCGTACGAGAGCCGACATAACACTCCTCTTTCATAGCGGCCTGCCTGGCAAGGCAACTCCTGGATCAAGCCACATAGATCAAGCCACGCAAATTAAGCCACACAAATCCAGCCCAACTCAGCCCAGTTTGCAAACCACTCTTGTACGCGCTGCTCGCGCCGCTTTGCGGGGATGCGCGAGCCCAAAAATCCGGCTTCAAGCGCCTCTCCGAGCGAAAGGCCCGCGCGAATCGCGGCGAGCACCTGAAACTCCTCCCGCTCAAGCCGCCGATAGTAGACGGAAAGATCGACGCGATGCGTGGCTAGCCATGTGGGCAGTGGCCGCAACCTGGGCACTGTGACGGCTGCGCCGGAAGCATCTTGATGCGCAACTCCGGCTTCGCTGGTCTGGCGCTTTTCCCGGTGGTGCAATTCCAACACCAGTTCGTCCGCTGGGTAGTCTAGCGCCACCAGCTGCAGATGCGGCTGCAGGGCCAGCCGCGACTCGCCATTCAGCGCCGCGATCTGCTTCTGCGAAAGCGGAGCGCGTTCTGCCGAATCAAACGCCTCGACGAATGCCCACTCGATGCGCGCCGCGTCCACGGCCAGGCGATGCCGGCGTCCGGCTTGTTGGGGATGAGCAGCGAGCCACGCAGGAAACGGCGAGCCGAGATTGCGCAGCGTAAAGGAGCGGCTGGGATGCGCGGTGAGGTAAGCGACGGAGAGCGCTTCAAAGCGGCGGCTGCCGACCACGGCCCGAACCGCGGGAAAATCCTCAGCCAGCGCGCCAAGCACGCGAAACCAGTACTGCCGGTTGTAGATTTCCAGGCGCTCGAAGGCGGTAAGGCGGCTGTTGGGCGCGATGAACTTCTCCGCGACCTCAGCCATCGGGCGTCCGTCGGGTGCAGTGGCGCGCATGTTTTCATCCGGCGTCAGCGGCTGCATGATGGCGGTGGCCATCTCGCGCTGCAGCTCGGCCAGATCCATCGCGGGCTCCGTGGCTCGACTACTCATGGCTCAGCTCCCACAAGCTCGGGCGCCTGCCGGTGCAGGTAGCGCTCGGCCTTCTTCGCTTCGGTGTGGACCTCGTCGAAGCTGGGAATGCGGTCGTCCCACTCCAAAAGCGTGGGTGTCGGCTCCGCAGCGCTCGATGGCGCGCGCGTAAAGCTGCCAGACGGGATCGATCACCGGGTGGTCGTGCGTGTCGAGAATGTACTTCTCGTATTTGGAGTGGCCCGCGATGTGAATCTGCGCCACGCGATGCGCGGGCACCGCATTCACGTAGTCGAGCGGATTGAACTCGTGATTCATCGCGGAGACGTAGATGTTATTCACATCGAGCAGAATGCCGCAGTCCGCGCGCTCCACCACCTCGGTGAGAAACTCCCACTCCGTCATTTGCGAGCCGGTAAAGGCAGCGTAGGAGCTCACATTTTCCACGGCTACTGGAATCTCGAGATAATCCTGTACCGTGCGTACGCGCTCCACCGTGCGATGCGACGGCCTCCCAGGTATAGGGCAGCGGCAACAGATCGTGCGTGTACGTGCCATCGACCGAGCCCCAGCAGAGATGATCGCTTAGCCACGGCGTTTTGGTCCGGCGGACAAGCTGCTTCAAGCGGCGCAGGTGCTCGGGGTCGGGCGCGGTGACGGAGCCAAAGTACATCGAGACGCCGTGCTGCACCACGCGGTATTGCTCCAGGATTCGGTCGAGGGTGGCCAGCGGACGGCCGGCATCGATCATGAAGTTTTCCGAGATGATTTCAAACCAGTCGACGACGGGCTTCCGCGCAAAGATGTGCTCATAGTGCGGAATGCGGAGGCCGATTCCGACGCCGTGGTCCTGATACGCATTGAAACGATTGCCGGGCATAGAGACAGTTGTCAGTTCTCAGTTGTCGGTTCTAAGATTCTGAGTTGATAGGCAGCGATCAGTCGTCAGTGAAAAGTGGCCGGCACATAAAACTCCACTGAAAAACGTGTGAGCCAGGCGCTGACCACTGATCACTGACAACTGACAACTGGTTTTAGACAGCGTCGGGCATCTTGGAGCCGTCGGTGGCGCAACCGCCCTTGCCCTTGCAGCTGTTCTTGCCCGAGCAGCCGTTGTCGCCAGACTTGCAGCCGCCCTGGCCCTTGCAGTCGTTCTTGCCCTTGCAGGAGTGCTTGGCGGTATCAAAGTTCGAACCGCTGTAGCGCAAACCGGCCTTCATGACCTTGGCGGAGTTCGCGGTGACGGAGGTTTGCGTGGCCGCGTGGGCGGCAACGGCGCTTCCGCCGGCCAGGCCGGCAAGCGCAGCGGTCAGAAGCATTGCGTTCAACTGATTCTTCATAGGTGGTGACCTCGTTTGGGGATGGAGCGGAGATTTTCCGCGGGTTGGGGAAGGCAGGATGGTCAACTCGTCCATCCCGCAGAATCGGTGGTACGCAACCTTGGAGTGTCCGCGCAGCAAAAGGTTACAGGGAAAACCGCGCGGCAAGATGAATTTATCACGTTGGGGGCACTGGCCGGGGTTCCAAGTCCTCCCCGGATTGGCCCCGGTGCGCTACTCTGTTTGAGCCCTGTTGCGGTTTGAGCATTGTTGCGCGCCTGCGCAATCGGGAGGTCGATTGCAAAGCACAAAAGGATTGGGAGCACTGTCGGGAGCGGCAGTAGTCATGGCGCTGTTGCAGAGCGTATGCACCGCTGTGCTGACCATCAATAGCGTCCGAGTGGGCATCGGGCTCGCAGCCCTCGCTGCCAGCAGCATCGCGGCGCCGGTGCTCTCCTTTCACCACGACGCCATTCGCATTCCCATGCTCTCGATTGCGGTGCTGGGCGCGCTGGTCAACCTGCTTGTGCTCGCATGGATTTGGCGCCTGCGTGCGCGGCCCGAGTCGCAGTGGCGCCAACGGGAGATCCCGAAGAAGCAGCTTCGCTCCGAGCGACTCCAGGTGGCGCTGGCGATTCTTACGCTGATTCTCGTTGGGCTGGAGGTTTGGGCGCATCCGATTTTGAATCACGGGGCCTCGGCATTCTGAGATGATGTGAGGCCACACCGTCACAAATCCCGGGATCAGGGCTGAGTTTACGGCCCGGACAATTCCATTTCTTTGTCGAGCCGCTCGTGCAGCCGCAGGCTGAACCCTGCCGGCAACTCAAAGACCCGACCATCCGCGTAAAGCACCACCACATTGCGCGTGGAATCCAGCACCGCCGAGCAGATTTCGCAAGTCTCCAGGTGGCGGTCGATTTCGGCGCGCAAGGCCGCGTCCACCTCACCGTCAATATAGGCGGAGATGTGTTCCCAAACGTGCTTGCAATCGATCCTCATCTCCCCCACCCAAACAACTTGCTACCCCGCTTGGGAGCAAACGCTTTCAGCCGCGGCGCCAGGCTCCGTTGCAGGAGAGCCCGCGCCCGGTGAAGGCGGACCTTTACCGCTCCCTCGGTGATGCCGAGCGCGGCGGCGGTCTCCCGGACGTCCATCTCTTCGATGTCTCTGAACAGCACGACGTTACGGTAAATCTCGGGCAGACCCTCAATGGCCTGGCGTAACAAGGCGGCCAGCTCCTGGCGCTCCAGAGCTTCCGTGGGTACATCGCGCCAACTCGTCAGAATCGCCGGCGTGAAGTCGCTCGCCTGGTCCTCGCGGAGCGCGTCGAGTGAGTCTTCGCGGCGCGTTTCGGCCTTTCGCAGCCACCCAAGGGCCTCGTTGCGCGCAATGGAGAGCGCCCAGGTGCGGAACTGCGACTCCCCGCGAAACAGATGCAGATTGCGGTAGATCTTCAGAACCGCCTCTTGCGCCGCGTCCTCCGCCTCGGCCTCATTGCGCAGGATCGACAGCAGAAGAAAGTAAATCGGGCGCTCGCAGGGGCGGATCAACTCGTGAAAGAGATGCTTTTCCCCGGCCAGAATACGGCGGATGCACTCGGATTCAAACTCTGGATTGGGTGCGTTTTTCATCTTGGTTCGGGTCCGAGACAGTCACCGACGGCGCGCTTACTGCTCTTGAAAAGAACTATACCGTGACGACGTCAGGAGGGAATTCGACGTGCCGGAGAAACCGCACTTCACGGTAAGTTTTTCAAATTCAAAAGAATCCTTATAGGAATTCCCGGGGTTGGGCTGTACAATCCCCACAAGGAGACCTATGGCCGGAGATATGCAAATTACTTGCAGCGACTGCGGGCAGGAATTTACCTTCAGCGCTGCCGATCAGGCGTTCTTCCAGGAACGCGGTTACTCGACCCCGAAGCGCTGCAAACCTTGCCGCCAGGCAAAGAAGAGCGAACAGGGGGGATCCGGCTACCGTTCGGCTCCTTCACAGGGAACGCCTGTGATTTGTTCGGGTTGTGGCCAGCCAACCACCGTTCCTTTTGAGCCGCGTGGCGATCGTCCGGTCTATTGCCGCGATTGCTACACGGCACGGAAAGGAAGCGGCGGCGGCGGATCCAGAGGACGCGACCGCGGGTAGTGCAAGGCCTGGTCCGCAAGCCGGAACGCTCTCCGGCGCCCGGACCGGGTCATCTAAGTTCTGGTACGGCAAGGCTGCTCGGCCGCCGATGAATCGGCTGTATTTCTTCCGGCACTCTGTCGCCAGATGTAGTCTGCCTTCTTCCGCACCGTGCACACCGGCAACCCACTGTTGATCCCTTCCACTTTCAGCCTCGCTTGACACCACGGGCAGGATGCGCGTCGTTCCTCATCGTTTCTTCTGGAAACCGCCCTGCGCCTCGCAGCGATCCCTGTTGTTTCCGGCAGTACCTTCGAATTGCCGCGCCTCACATTGGGAATGGACAGAAGCGCCGCCGCCCCGATAAACTGACGCTCACGGACCCCCCTAGATATCTACGCGCGTGAGGAAGTTTTCCGACGACATGGCCGCCCAACTCTCGTTTACAGGATTCGCGTGGAAAAATCTTTGGAGGCGCCGCCTTAGAACGCTTCTCACTCTGGGCGGAATCACGATGGGCATTGGTGCATTTGTAGCCCTGGTCGGGTTCTCGCGCGCGTTTGAGCACGAATGGCTGCGCATGTATACGAGTTCCGGCATTGACATCGCCGTCGTCGAGACGAATTTTCTCAACAGCTCGCTCGACCAATCGCTCGGCGCCAAAATCAGAGCTGTCCCGGATGTGGCCCAAGCGGTGCCTATGATCTTCAACCTGATCGATCTGACGCCAGAGGTGAATGCGCTGGCCTATGGCTGGCTTGCGAATTCCTATGAGCTCGATTCCCTGACTATGATCTCGGGCCACCGGTTTCGCGATGGGCAACGTGAGGTTATCCTGGGCGATCTGCTGGCCACAAACCTCAACAAGAAGACCGGTGATACGGTTCTGATTCAAGGCACGGCCTTCACAGTCACGGGAATCTATCACGGAGGCACGGCACTGGAAGCCGGCGCGGTGATCCTACCGCTCGACCAGATGCAGATCATCACCAGCACGGAGGGGAAGGTGACGGCATTTCATGTGCGTCTTCGCCCGGCGCCTCCCGACGAAACGCCGGACCAATACACGAAACGCGCAGCGGCGGAGATTGAAGCCGCTTTGCCCGGAATCAAAGCTGTTCCAGCCGCGGAACGCGCCGGCAACAATCAAATTGTCACCCTGGCTCATTCTGTAGCCTGGGGCACGTCGCTCATCGCGCTTCTCGTGGGTATTCTGGGCATCGCCAACACCATGGCCATGTCGGTCTTCGAGCGCACTCGCGAGATCGGCATCCTGCGCGCTCTTGGGTGGAAGGGCCGCCACGTGATTCTGCTCATCCTTACTGAAGCGACCGCTTTGGGCATTGCCGGCGGCTTTCTCGGCATCGGCGTGGGGTGGGGCGCGTTGCGTCTGCTCTCCACGCTGCCACAGACCGCGGCCGTCGTTTCGGCTTCCGTGTCGCCATTTCACCTGCTGGAGTCGCTTTTCATAGCCGTCGCTTCGGGGCTGGCCGCCGGAGCTTATCCCGCGTGGCGCGGCGCGCGGCTTTCGCCAGTGGAGGCATTGCGGTATGAGTGAACTTCTTCTGGAAACGCGCGAACTAACCAAGAGCTATGACGACGGTCGCGTCTTCGCCCTGCGTGGCGTGGATGTCCGGATTGGCACGGGCGAGTACGTCGCCATCAGCGGCCCCAGCGGCAGCGGCAAATCCACGCTCCTCCATCTGCTCGGCGGGCTCGATACGCCTACCAATGGCGAGGTGTTGTTCCGGGGATCTCGTCTGGGCGCAGCGGTCGATCTCGATACCTACCGCTCCCGCCAGGTGGGATTCATCTTTCAGGCGTTTCACCTGTTGCCCACGCTGCGCGCGGTTGAGAACGTGCAAGTGGCCATGCTGGCGATCAATGCCCGCGCCAACCACCGCGCCGAACGCGCTGTGGCTCTTCTTGGGGAGATGGGCCTTCAGAATCGCATGCATCACTATCCCAACGAGCTTTCCGCGGGTGAGCGGCAGCGCGTAGCCATAGCCCGCGCTCTGGCCAACGATCCGGCAATCCTCCTCGCTGACGAGCCCACAGGGAACCTCGATAGCGTCAATTCGGCTCACATCATGCAGATTCTGCGCAGCATCCGCGAACAGCGCGGCATGACGCTGGTGATCGTGACTCACGAGAGCGAAATTGCTGCGAGCGCCCCGCGTCACATTCGCATCCGCGACGGAAGGATCGAGGCATGAGATCCCTGAGGTTCGCATGGGTGGCCGCGCTGGCGCCGGTTTTGTGTGCGCAAGCCGCAAATGTGAACGATCTCCTCGCCACTCCGCGCAAACAGATCGAAGCCGCCGACTTTCGCGCCACAGGACATCTGGTGGCGATCGATGCAGCCGGCAAGCGCGTCAGCTTCCCTATCACCCTCAAGGGGCGCTGGTTCCCCGGCGTGCTGCGCGTGCGGGTGGATCTTGGGCAACCGCCGTCAGTCCGCCAGGAGATGCGGGAACACCTTCTTCTGGAGATGCGTCCCAACGGCGAAAACACGATTCGCATCGCAGATCCCAGCGATACGGCTGCACGCATTCTACCATTTGAGAAATGGAGCGTTCACCCTCTCGGGCCAGCATTCAACTACGAGGATTTTCTCGAGCAGGAATACTTCTGGCCGGGCCAATCTTCGACAGGCAAAGCAAAGTTCGGTGCGCGCGATTGCGATGTGGTGAAGAGCACGCCCGGCGCTGGCAACAAAACCCACTACGCTGAAGTGAAAACCTGGATCGATCGCAGCATCGGATTCCCTGTTTACGCCGAAAAGACGGCCAAGGAAACCGGGGCCATTAAGGAGTTCACCTCTTTCGGCTTGCGTCATGAGCAGGGACAGTGGTCGGCGCACCAGATCGAAGCAAAAACTCGTGGCCAAGCCGGCTCGACGTTGCTTATCATTGACCGTGGCAGCGCCAAGGCAAACCTGACCATCGCTGACTTCAGTCCCGAGCAGCTCACGAAGTTTTAGGAGATCCATGGTCATTGTCGTCTGGATCGCCGCGCTTGTCTTCGCTCTCATCTCGGCAGGCGTCTTGTATCAACTGCTCGGCAGCCGCCACGATCGCAGGATCCATACCGGCGAGGGGCGGACGGTGGCCATTGAGAATCGATCCAGCCTTTATCTGTTTGAATTGGGTTTCGGCGGGCCCACGGTGCTTTTTGAATCCGGTATTGGCGCCACGCATCTCAATTGGCGCTCCATTCAAGAGGCGATCGCGCAGTTCACTTGCACCGTCTCCTATGATCGCTGCGGACTGGGCTGGAGCAGCCGTTGCCGCTCCGCCCGTACTCCCGGCAACGTTGCTGTCGAGTTGCACCAGATGCTGGACCGCGGCGGGTTCAAGCCGCCCTACATTCTGGTCGGACACTCCTTCGGCGGACTCGTGATGCGCCGCTATGCGCTGCTCTATCCCCAGGAGGTCGCCGGGATTGTGCTCATCGATCCCATGCGTTGCGAAGAGTGGCCGCCGCTCGACCCGACCAAGCAATCGCAGATCGACCTGGGACGCAGGATGATCCGGTACGCAATGCCGGCTGCGCGCTGCGGGCTCGCGCGCCTCGGGGTCTCGCTGCTGTTCTGCCGCGCTGGGAAACTCTCTGACCAGATTGCCGGCGCCACCGGGACCAACGGGCGCCATGTGCTGGGCCGGATTAAGACTGAAGTGAGAAAGATGCCGCGGAAGGTCTGGCCCGCGGTGGCCGCGCACTGGTCGCGGCCGGGATTCTATGCGGGAGTGCGCAGCCATATTGCATCCATTCCCTTGACCGTCACGGAAATGCACGCGGCAGAGCCGATCCAGTCTATTCCCATTACCGTGCTGACACCCGGTAACTCAGCGCCGCTCTCTCAAGAGCATCTGCAGCGCATGGGAGACCGAGTGCAGCAGGTCATCGCCGAAAAAAGCGCGCACTGGATTCATCTCGATGAACCCAATCTCGTCATCGATTCCATCCGCGCCATGGTGTCTGCTTCGGCCTCTCAAACCGTCGCCGCTGCAAACTGACCCGGCAGCGATTCTCCCGCTGCTGAGCCCCGCCTTCGGGCACACGGCCTCTGTTTCTTCCCATCCCCGTCCAGGTACAAAAAATCTTCGCTATCCTGTAACTGAGCTTGGTTCTTGTGGCTTTGTTGAGATAGGAAGCGAGGGCCCCTATGGAAGTGAAGGTTTCGCAGCTCGAAGGCGTAAGGTTCAATATTCAGGCGCGGTCGCACACAATCGCATGCGATCAACCAGCAGACAATGGCGGCGCGGATTGCGGCATGACGCCGCCCGAGCTCCTGCTGGCGTCGCTCGGCTCCTGTGCCGCTTTTTATGCCGCGGAGTATTTGAGAACGCGTAATCTGGCTCAAGGCGGGGTCGAGGTCACAGTCACTGCCGGGAAATTGTTGCAGCCGGCGCGGCTGGGCAATTTTCGCGTACTAATCAAGAGTCCCGTGCCGCTCACCCCCGAACAAACCGAGGGGATAACGCGTTCCGTGCATTGCTGCCTGGTTCACAACACACTGATGTCGCCACCTGAGATCAAAATCGAGATCTCCGCCGGCAGCTCTCAGTAACTTCTTCGTCGTTTTTCCGCAAATCGGCGGTGCAGGGTATCTTCGGTCACGCTGTGCGCTTGGTTGCGAGGCGTGATGCCTATTGAATAGCCGCTCAGTTCACATGCGGGGAAACCGCAGTCGCACCCGCATGATAAACTGCCCCTATGTCAGGATCGTTCGCCGCTTCCCTGTCCTTCCGGCGCGCTCCGATTGCCTTCGGCCTTTGCCTGCTGGCTTTTCTCTTTGCAGTTGAAGCGAAGACGGAGTGGTACGGGTCGACCGATGGCACGGGAAGCAATGTCTGTGCCGAAAAGGCGCGTCCAGCAGCCACACCAGAGGTCGTGGGTCACGGTGTCCCCACGCCTGACCCAGCGCATCCTTACATGGCATTCGCCGCTGTGCCGGCAAGCACAATCGCGTGGCTTTCGCGGACCAGGATTCCCGCGGGCGGCAAAATCCTGCACGACCATCTTCCGTTTTTCCCCGCAGCTTATTTCTCTCCCTCCATTTTCTCCCGTCCTCCACCCGCCCGTTAGCGTTTCCCAAGCGTTGTTTTGCATTGCTCGTACATTTTTCCAGGGTACGCATTTCCGTTCATTGCCTGATGGCCAGCGAGGATGTCCGCTATGTCTTTGCCGTCTTTTTTCAAGTGGCCGCCGTTTGGCTTTCTGCTTCTGTCCGGAGCGGTAAGCGTCGGTTGCCATAAGTCCCCGCCCCCCGTCCAAGCCGACATTCTTCCCGTTGCGCCGGTGGTCCTGCCGCAGCGGGCCGCGCTTTCAAACCGGCTTGAGGTTGCAGGCGAGCTGCTGCCCTACCAGGAGGTGGAACTTCATGCCAAGGTGTCCGGTTATATCCGGCGCATCTATGTCGACATTGGCGACCGGGTGAGCAAGGGCCAGGTGCTGGCCGACCTGGAGATCCCCGAACTGGTGGCGCAGGTCGAAGAAGCGCAGTCCACGGTCCAGCGCAGCCAGCAGGACATTCTGCGCGCGAAAAGCTCAGTTGCGCGCGCGGAGGCCGATCATGCCGCCCTGCATGCAGCGAATCAGCGCCTGAAGCAGGCGGCTGCCGCTCGGCCCGGCCTGATCGCGCAGCAGGAACTGGATGACGCGCAGGCAAAAGATTCCGCAGCCGAGGCGCAGGTGGATGCCGCAAAGGCCGACCTCTCGGCGATGCAGGAGGCACTGGGCGCGGCCAAGGCCAATCATCAGCACTACGCTTCGCTGGCCAGTTATGCACGCATCACCGCGCCTTATGCGGGCGTCATAACATGGCGCTATTCCGACACCGGCGCGCTGGTGCAGTCAGGAACATCGAGCGCGAGCGCGCAGCCCGTTGTCAAGCTGGCACAGACTAACATCCTGCGCCTTCGTGTTCCCGTTCCTGCCGCGCTCGCAGGCTATGTGCACATCGGCGCCACCGCGCAGATTCGCATTGAATCCTCGAGCCAGCAACTCACGGGCAAAGTGGTGCGCACAACGGGTGAACTCGATCTGGCGACACGCACGCTGCAGGTGGAAATCGATCTCAACAACGCCGACAACAAACTCGACCCCGGCATGTACGCCGATGTGTCTCTGGACCTTCAGCGCACCGGCACCGTGCTTACGGTGCCAATCCAAGCCGTTGATCGCAGTGGCGGGCAACCCGCGGCGCTGGTTGTGGATGACCAGGGCCGCATCGAAAGACGCGAGGTGACTCTGGGCCTCGAAAGCCCCAGCAGGGTGGAAGTCCTTTCAGGGCTCACGGACAGCGACCGCGTGGTGGCGGCAAATCTTGCTTCCTTCACTGCCGGCGAGGCGGTGCGCCCGCAAACGGTGGAACTGCCCCAGTACAAGCCGAATGGCGGAAGCGGAGAGGAGTAGGCATGTCGAGATTCGCCCTCCGCTATCCGTTCTTCATCCTCATGCTGTGCCTGTTCATCGCCGTGGTCGGCACGGTGACCGTGGCGCGCATGCCCGTCGATCTATTTCCTGAGATCAAGATCCCCGTGGTTGTGGTGGCAACGTTCTACAACGGCATGCCACCGGAGCAGATTGAAACCCACATCACGGATCCATTTGAGCGGTTCTTCACGCTGGGCAGCGGCATCGACCACATCGAATCGCGATCGATGACCGGCGTCAGCCTGATCAAGGTCTATTTCCAGCCCGGTACCGATCCAAACGCCGCCGTCACCTCCATCTCCAACCTGGCCATGGCGCAGCTCCGGCGCCTGCCGCCGGGCACGCTGCCACCTGTCGTGCTGCGGTTCGACGCCTCCAGCCTGCCTGTCTGTTACGTCACCCTGAAAGGCAAGGGCCTGAACGAGACGCAACTGCACGATCTGGGCCAGTACGCAGTGCGTGAGCAGCTTGCCAACGTGCCGGGAGCGTCGATCCCGCCGCCCTTCGGCGGCAAATACCGGCAGATTCAGGTCTATGTAGACCCCGTGAAGCTGGAGGCTCATGAACTGAGCCCGATGGATGTGGTGAGGGCCGTGAATCAGGCCAATCAGATCCTGCCCTCGGGCGATGTGCATATCGGTCCGGAGGACTACAACATCTATGCCGACTCGCAGATGCCGAGCGTGGCCGATATCGACAGGCTTCCTCTGAGATCCGTCGGCAATGGGCAACTTCTGGTCTCCGATGTCGGCTATGCCAAAGACGACTCCGCGATTCAGACCAACATCGTCCGCGTCGACGGCCAACCCTCCGTCTATCTCCCCATCCTCAAGCAGGGCGGCGACAGCAACACGATCGCCGTGGTGAACGGCATCCGGGAGGACCTCAAACATCTCTTCGATGTTCCCAAGTCGCTGGTAGCCACGGTGATCTTCGACCAGTCCGTCTTCGTCAAGACAGCCATTGCCAATCTGGGCAGCGAGGGCGGCATCGGCGTCGCTCTCACCGCGGTCATGATCCTCATTTTTCTCGGCAGCATGCGCGCCACGGTGGCCGTCCTGCTGTCGATTCCACTCTCAGCCCTGGCGGCTTTCATCATCCTGAACTCGATGGGGGCGACCATCAACGCCATGGTGCTCGGCGGCCTGGCCCTGGCCTTCTCGCGGTTGATTGACAACTCGGTCGTGGTCCTCGAGAACATCTTTCGCCATCTCGAAATGGGTGAGCCGCCCGGCGAGGCCGCTGAAAAAGGTGGGCGCGAGATGGCACTCCCCGTCCTGGCTGCAACTTTTACCACCGCCATCGTATTCTTTCCGGTCGTCTTTCTCTACGGAGTCAGCCGGTTTCTGTTCACGGCAATGGCGCTCTCCGTCGTGCTTTCGCTCTTCGCCTCTTATGCCGTGGCCATGACCGTAGTTCCGCTCTTTTGTGCCCGCTTCATTCGCAACGTCCATCACGAGGCCGGCCATCATAAAGGCGGCAACCCGTTCCAGTTATTTGTGCGCTGGTTCAATCGCCGCTACGACAGGACCCTGATGCACTACGACATCGCGGTGCGCAAAACCCTGCTGAGGCCCGTAGCGGCGGTCGTAGGAATCACCGGAGCTTTTCTGCTCAGCCTCTGTCTCTATCCGCTGCTCGGAACATCGTTCTTTCCGCGCACCGATGCCGGACAGTTTGTCATCAATGTGAAAGCGCCCAGCGGCACACGGCTTGAAGTCACCAACCAGTACATCGCAAGAGTCGAGCAGGACATTCGCTCCGTGATTCCGCCCAGGAACCTGGGCATGATTGTCTCGAACATCGGCATCACGTCCGGCTTCGAGTCGATCTACACCAGCAATTCCGGCGAAAACACGGCCTTTGTCAACGTGGCTCTGAACAAGGGACACAGCAAGAGCAGTTTCGCCTACATGAACCTGGTACACGCGAAGCTGCACAGCGATTTGCCAGAGCTCTCCACTTACTTCCAAAGCGGCAGCCTGGTGGATGCGGTGGTGAATCTCGGTCTTCCCGCGCCCATCGACATCCAGGTCGAGGGAAGCAACATGAAGGAGGCCTACGCCACCGCCAGCAATCTTGCCGCGCAAATACGCAAGCTGAACGGCGTGAGCGATGTTCTCATTCCGCAGGACCTTGATTATCCCGGCATCGAAGTCGATGTGAATCGCGAGATGGCGGGGCGCCTCGGACTGAATTCGAACGAGGTTGTGGACAACGTGATCACTGCCCTTGACTCAAACGGCATGATCGCGCCGAGCTATTACGTCGACCCCAGGACCGGGAACAATTATCTTGAGACTGTTCAGTTCCCCCTGTCCGACATCAAATCCCTCACCGACCTCAAGCAGATTCCGCTGCACTCTCCCGATGGAAATGCGGTCACCAATCTGGGCGCAGTGACTACCATCCGTCCGATCAACACGCCCACCGAGGTGGACCACTACCAGATTGAACGCGTCATCGACGTGTACGTTTCGCCCTCGAGCGAAGACCTGGGCGGATTGGCCAAGCGGGTCGACCACATCATCGCCGACACCAAAATACCGGAGAATCTCCGCGTCACCCTGCGCGGATCGGTGAACGGCATGAGAAAGTCGTTCGTCAGTTTCGGCGTCGGACTCATTCTATCGGTCATCCTGGTCTACCTGATCCTGATGGCGCAGTTCGCTTCGTTCAAGGATCCGTTTATCATCCTGCTGGCTATTCCGCCGGGCATTATGGGCGTCATCCTCACTCTGCTCCTCACCAGTACAACGCTGAACGTGATGTCGCTGATGGGCGTGATCATGATGGCCGGGATCGTGGTGTCAAATTCGATTCTGATCGTCGACGCCACCCGCATCCTGCGCGGGCATGGGATGCCCATCGACGAAGCCGTCTCCATGGCATGCCGGCTCAGGCTGCGTCCCATCCTGATGACTTCACTGGCCACGATCCTGGGAATGCTGCCCCTGGCGTTCACGCTGGAGGAGGGCAGTGAGTTTTACGCGCCCCTGGCGCGCGCCGTTATCGGCGGGCTCGGCATATCGGTGATTCTGACCATCTTCATCGTGCCGGCTGCCTACCTCATCGTGCATCGCAAACGGGCCGGGCAGGCAGAAGGAGAACATGCATGAGTTGTGCCTTTGAAAGATCGGCTGCCCTGGTTTTCTTGGCGGCCGCATGTGCCGCCGCCGCGCCGCAGTCCGCCGCGCCCGCCACGCAACCGCCCGCCCAGCTAACGCTTGCCGATGCTGAGCAGACTGGCGATCCGCAACAACCCCAACATCAGCGTGGCGCGGCTGCTGGCGCTCGCGCAGGCCCAGGTCACGCGGGAAGTGCGTTCCACTGAGTTACCCTCTGCAACGGCCGACCTGACGGCCGTGGGCGCGCACGATAACAGCCGGATCACTGCCGGATTGCTAAACAATCCCTCCGTTTACAACCGCGCGGCAGGCGGCCTCATGGTCAGCCAGTTGATCACCGACTTCGGCCGCACGCACAACCTCGTCCTCAGCGCCCAGTCCACTGCGAAGGCGCAACTTGAAAGCGAGCGCGCTACAGAGCTCGACATTACGTTGACCGTGGATCAGGCCTTCTATCAGGCGCTCACCGCGCAGGCAGTGCTCAAGGTCGCCCAGGAAACCGTCGCTGAGCGCCAGGCCACTGTGGACCAGGTGGGCGCCCTGACCAAGGCGAAGATCCGCTCCGACCTCGACCTGAGCTTCGCCAATGTTCAGCTCTCCCAGGCCAAGCTGCTGCTGCTTGACGCTCAAAACAGTCAGCAAGCCGCCATGGCCGCTCTGAATAACGTGCTTGGCTCCGAGCAGAATCAGCAATACTCTCTCGTCGACAAAACCAACGGCAATCCGCCGCCAGCGCCCGAGGATGCCGAATCGGTAATACAAGCCGCGTTTACTGCGCGTCCCGACCTGGCGGCCCTGAACGACAAATTCATCGCCGCCCGCCAGTTCAGCACGGCGCAGCGCGATTTGTGGATGCCGACCGTCTCCGCAATCGCTGCCGTCGGTGGCTCGCCGGTGCGCGCCGACCAGATCCTCTCGTCGTGGTATGGCACTGCGGGCGCCAACATCAGCATTCCCGTCTTCAACGGCTTTCTCTACAACTCCCAGGAGAAGGAGGCCAAACTGCGCGCTCAGGCAGCCCAGGAGGATGTGCGCAATCTGCGCGACGTCATCGCGCGCGACGTGCGCACGGCGGTGCTCAACGCGCAAACCGCATATCAGCGCATCAGCGTCACCCAGCAGTTGCTCGATCAAGCCAACTTTGCCCTTGACTTGGCATCAGCGCGCTACAAAATCGGCTTGAGCGGAATCGTCGAGATCAGCGAGGCGCAACTGAATCAGACCCAGGCCGAGATCGCCAACACCGACGCACGCTATGCCTATCAAACGGCGTTGGCCGTGGTGCGCTATGAGATTGGCCAGTAAGGCAGGGAGTAGGGAGTAGCCAGCAGGGAGTAGAAAAACCTTATAGCGAGGGATTAGCTTTCGATTTCAAGACTTTCATCGCTCATGAGTTAAAGTCGACAAAAGGCGACAGCTCGGGGTCGTTTCCTATTCCCTATTGGCTACTCCCTGTTCCCTGCTTTTACGAGATGCGCACGCTCTTGCCGCGCGAAAGCACTGCGGCCTTGCGCCGGTCTTTCGATGCGTGGTCGATCTTCTTCCAGAAGCCGATGAAGTAATCCGTTGCCGAGATGATGGAGACCAGCACCGTAAAGTAGATCGCGGCCACCGCGTACCACATCACCGGAATCACGACCACGCCGATCTGCCAGTGGTCCCAGCGGTGGGCCAGAATGGCGGATACCACGGAAACAATCTGCGCCACGGTCTTCAGCTTCCCCAGTTCGCTGGCTGTGATCGTGAACCCTTCAGACGAAGCAATCGATCGCAGCCCCGAGATCAAAAACTCGCGGCCGATGATCACCACCACAATCCACACCTTGACCACCTGCGGAATGTAGGCCACCAGAGCCACGAACGCTGAAGTCACCATGATCTTGTCGGCGAGTGGATCGAGCAGCATGCCCATGGTGGTGATCTGGCCACGCTTGCGGGCAAGATACCCGTCCAGCCCATCGGTGATCGATGCCAGCACGAAGAGAATCGACGCCAGAATCTCCTGCTCTCCACTCGGCCCACGCCAGGCAAAGTGAGGCGACAGGATCCACAGGAAGAGGGGGATCATGATGATCCGCGTCATGGTGATGGAGTTAGGAAGGTTCATCTTGGCCGCGCCACACTTTCTCTTCTCTGGTAGCGTGACACCATTATTGCACTGGCGCAAATCCTTCGCTTCCGGGCTCCGCCGGGCAGACTGAGCACCCGGTTCAGCAGGTGAAACGGGCACAATTGCAAGGGCCAAAAGGCTATGGTAGGTTGATATAGGACCAAATCGGTCGTAGTTTATCGGTTCCTCAAAACGCTCCTTGCTTTCTGCAGCTTGAGGCTCCAAACCGAGCCGGACAACAGGCAGTCGGGCAGTCGCGCTGGCTGTGGCTCATCGGCAACCAAGCGGCGGCCCTGGTGAACGTCTTTTGGCGAAGCATCACCAGGGCCGCTCAACCGGCAACTCGTGAGCTGACGGTTTCCCTAGCATAGCGGAAATCTCGGCCACCATTCCATCCCAGAGAGGAGTTTGATGGCTCAGTCCCCGCACCCCCTTTTCGAACTCCAACGCCAGAAGCGGCTTGTTCCCCGGCCCGGCAACCCCTCGACCGGATCTCGCGTTCGTCCCCGCGTCGCGCAAATTTTGCGTTGTCAGGGGCCGGCTGTGCTGTTTCTTGCCTTGCTCTGCATCACGCCGCACACTACGGCCCGCGCGCAGGAACCGCCTTATTTCGTCACCTACTCCGAGGTCCTGGAAGAACCGGGAAATCTCGAAGTCGCACAAAAGGGCACGACGGGCTCTCCCAAGGACTTAAACGGTTTCTACAGCGCCACGCTGGAGCTCGAGTACGGCGCCAAGGCCTGGTGGACGACAGAGCTCTACCTGCAAGGCCAGGCAACCGCGAACGATTCCACCGTCTTCACCGGATTCCGCTGGGAGAACCGCTTTCGCGTACTGCCCACCGAGCACTGGATCAACCCTGTTCTGTACCTGGAGTACGAAGACGTGAACGGAGCCGACAAGAGCGTTCTCGAGGTCACTGGGCACGACAGTATCGCTGATTTTCAAGGGAAAAACGCTGACAGCCGCGGCGACATCTCCCGCACCATGGAGGGAAAGCTGATTCTCTCCAGCAATCCGAAGGGTTGGAACATCTCGGAGAACTGGATTATGGAGAAAAACATGATGGGCGGAGCCTGGGAGTTTGGCTACGCTGTGGGCGCCAGCAGGCCGCTCGCACTGGCAGCCGCCAGCCGCAGTTGCACGTTTTGCCGCCAGAACTTCAGCACCGGCGCCGAGGTGTACGGAGGACTGGCGACGGTGCACGATTGCGGATTCGGTGACACCTCGCACTATGCCGGCCCGACGGTTCAATTCGATGTGCCCCGTGGGCCAACGTTCTTCTTCTCGCCGCAATTCGGCCTCAGCAGCAACAGCGCAGGCGTTTTGTGGCGCCTCAAAATCTCTTATGAGATCCAGCAGTTCCGCGACCTCTTCAGCAAAAAGGAGGCGCAATGAGACATCCGAAAACCTCATGGCTGGTCCTCATCCTGCTTTCAATCTCCGCTGCGGCTCTGATGGGCGCTGATGGCTCATGGTTGCGTAAGGTTCCTCAAGTGGACCGCGAGCGCGCAAATCCCTACGCCGGCAAGCCGGAAGCGATTTCTGCCGGCAAGCTACTCTTTGCCGAAAATTGTGCAAAGTGTCACGGCAGCGATGCGGAAGGGCGGCGAGGCCGTCCCAGCCTGCGCAGCGAGCGCGTGGCTCACGCTACCGACGGTGAATTGGCCTGGCTGCTGCGCAACGGCAGCCTTGGCAAGGGGATGCCATCCTGGAGTTCGCTGCCCGAGCCGGAACGCTGGCAGCTCATCGCATTCATCCGCAGCCTGCCGCGGGATGCGGTATCGCAGCAGCAGCACCCCTAGCTCGCACGGCGCGGCGCTCGCCTACTTTTTGGCATGCGCCGTGGCCTGCGGAGACGTCTCTATGAGGTACTTCGCTTCGTCGCTGTCTGCGGGATCGAAGTCCAGATAGGTAGGGCCGTTCTCTGAATACACGATCGTGGTTCGGTAGTAATACACTTTCCCTGCTTCTGCCGTGAGATGAGCCAGCGCGATGACCTCACGCGTGCCTCGACAAGAAAGGCAGATTGCACGGCCACGCACAGGTGGTGGTCGCCGGGCGTGACCGACACAGAGAAATACAAATCCTTCTTGTTGGCGCCAACCCACTTTCCGTCGATTCCGATCCTGCTTGTTGGGTACCCGAGTTTGAAGATCAATCCGGTGTCCTGGATGAAGTAGATCCGCGCCTTTCCCGGTTCCGGTTGCGCAAGGGCGTGCTGCGAATTGTCCAGGTCGACCGCCATGCTGACCTACAAGTCGCCGCAGGCGGCCGGGACGGGGCCGAGGTGGTTTTGGGCAAAGATAACGGGCGAGAAAGATAGAACTGCGGCAACAAGACCTTGCAAAGCTTTCATGCTCTCGCTCCTTACGGGCTATTCACCCACTACCGCGTGATGCCCACGGGGCGAGAATAGTTGCTTTGTTGCAAATGATCTGGCGAGAGAAGCTTTGCCGCTCCCCTCACCAGATTCTGATCGTATTTATTTTTGAAAGTACGGCTACGCGTAGATGCCGCGCTGCTTGATGGTGAACGCCACGCGATCGATGGCCAGCATGTACGCGGCGATGCGATTGTTCACATCGTGCGCCTCGGCGTAGCGCACCACATCCTCAAAGCTGTCGCGCAGGATGCCTTCCAACTGCTCATTCACCGTCGCTTCCTTCCAGAAGTAGCCCTGCCGGTCCTGCACCCATTCAAAGTAGCTGGCCGTCACGCCGCCAGCGTTGGCCAGGATGTCTGGCACAATGAAGACCCGCTTCTCCGCAAGGATCTCGTCAGCCACGGCTGTGGTCGGCCCGTTTGCGCCCTCCACCACGATGCGCGCCCTTACCTTGTCGGCGTTCCTGCTGGTAATCACGTTCTCCGTGGCTGCGGGGATCAGAATCTCGCACTCCGATAGCAGCAGCTCCTCGCTGGGCACTGCCTCGGCGCCGCGGAAGCCGAGAATCGTGTTGTTGCGGTACTTGTACTCAAGCAGTTGATGAATATCGATGCCACCTGAGTTGTACAGGCCGCCATCGCGTTCCGCGATGCCCACGATCTTGTATCCCTGCTCGTGCATCAGCCGCGCGGCATTCGAGCCCACGTTTCCGAATCCCTGGATCACCACCCGGCAGCCTTCAACCGGCAGATTCAGGTAGCGAAGGCTCTCACCGCACGCTACCATTACGCCGCGTCCGGTGGCCTCGATGCGGCCGCGCGAGCCGCCGATGTTAAGCGGCTTGCCCGTTACCACGCTGGTCACCGTCTGCCGCATGTGCATGGAATAGGTGTCCATGATCCATGCCATGGTCTGCTCGTTGGTGTTCACATCCGGCGCGGGCACATCCTTTTCCGGCCCGATAAACTCGATGATCTCGGACGTATAGCGGCGGGTCATGCGTTCCAGCTCGCCCGTGCTCATGTTCTTGGGGTCGCAGATAATGCCGCCCTTGGCCCCGCCAAAGGGAATATTGACCACCGCGCACTTCCAGGTCATCCAGCTGGCCAGCGCGCGCACCTCGTCCAGCGTCACGTCCGGCGCATACCGGATGCCGCCCTTGCACGGGCCGCGCGCCATCGAGTGTTGTACGCGGAACCCGGTGAACACATCGATCATGCCGTTGTCGAGGGTGACGGGAAAGTGGACGATCACTTCGCGCGACGGCGAGCGCAGCACCTTCCACAGGCCCTCATCGAGATTCAGCTTGCGCGCGGCAAAATCGAAGCGCGCGTTTTGTGCTTCCCAGGGATTAATCTCCTGGTCCAGCGTCACATTGGTAGTTCCGGTTGACATGTCTCGTCTCCATCTCTTGCCGCAGTCCGGCCGTTTGGATTCGGATGCGGATTCCGTTCCTCCAGCATATCGGCGCGGCGGCGATTCTCCCAGTCTTAACTTGCCCTCTTCCCCATCCGAGGCACTTCGTTTCCCTGCGCGGCAGCGCGTTGGGCTCGCCCCTCATCGCTCGCGAGCCCAAACCTCAGTGAGTCTAGGCCACCCCAGGTGTCTCGTCAAGCCGCGCAGAAACGGCAGCAAACACTCTTCCCGAGTTGGATTCCTCTCTCATGTGAGGAGCCGCAAACGGGAGCGCCTCGCCAGCGGCCACAGCGCACGGGCAGTTACACTTGGGTTGTGAAAGCCTCTTCCCGTTCTGCCCACCCCACCCGCAAGGAGTTCCTGGCCCTGGCCCGGACACACACCCTCGTGCCCGTCTGCCGCACCCTCCTAGCCGACCTGGAAACACCGGTCTCGGCCTTTCTGCGCGCGGCGTGGCCTGAGCGTGAGTGCTTTCTCCTGGAATCGGTGGAAGGCGGCGAGCAGGTGGGCCGCTACACCTTCATCGGGTTCACACCCTTCAAGCGCATTGTTGCGCGCGGGCGCGAGATCGCGATTACCGAAGGCCGCAAGACCACCCACGTGCAGGGCGACATCTTCGCCGTACTGCGCGAGGCGCTCGGCGGCCACAAACCCGCGCGGCTGCAAGGACTGCCCCCGTTCACTGCCGGAGCGGTTGGCTTCTTCGCCTACGACGCCGTCCGCCAGATCGAGCGGCTTCCCGTCTTGGCAAAGGACGAACTCGGCATCCCCGACGCTTGCCTGCTCTTCTTCGACGAGGTGCTGGCCTTTGACCATGTGCGCAAAGAGATTTGGCTCGTCGTGACTGCAGATGTGACCCATGGCGCGGCCGCCGCGTACGATCGCGCCCTCAAGCGTCTCGACAAGCTCGAAAAACGCCTCGCCCAGCCGCTACCGGACCTCGACCGCCGCAAGCCACGGAACCCGGGCAAGCTCAAAGTCAAGCATCGCACCGCGAAAAGAGACTTTTTGTCCGCCATCGAACGCACCAAGGAGTACATCGCGGCCGGCGACGCCTTTCAAGTGGTCGTCTCGCAGCGCTTCGACGTCGAGCCCGGCGTCGACAGCTTTGAGGTGTATCGCGCGCTGCGCACGGTCAATCCCAGCCCCTACATGTTCTTCCTGCGCTTCGCGCCGGAGGGACCGCTGGGCGCGAGGCCAGCAAATCCGCCAAAGAACTCCTCCAAAAAGTCAAAAGCGTCGGAGACGCCCCCGCCACTGGAGCTGGCGGGCTCATCGCCCGAGCTACTGGTACGTGTCCACCATGGCAAGGTGGAGTACCGGCCCATCGCGGGCACGCGGCGCCGCGGCTCCACCGAGGCTGAGGACCAGGCCCTTGCCGAAGAGATGCTCCACGACGATAAGGAGCGCGCCGAGCACGTGATGCTTGTCGATCTGGGCCGCAACGATGTCGGTCGCGTAAGCCGCTTCGGCAGTGTCAAGGTTGACCGCCTCATGTTCGTCGAGCGCTACTCGCACGTCATGCACATCGTGAGCTCCATTGAAGGCCGGCTGCGTCCGGAGCTGACCGCCGTCGATGCTCTCCGCGCCTGCTTCCCTGCCGGCACGCTCTCCGGCGCGCCCAAAGTCCGCGCCATGGAGATCATCGAAGAGCTCGAGCCCGCGCGGCGAGGCACTTACGGCGGCGCGGTCCTCTACGCCGACTTCTCCGGCAATCTCGACTCCTGTATCGTCATCCGCTCCATGCTGGCCATCGACGCCAAGGGTTTTGTGCAGGCCGGTGCAGGCATCGTCGCCGACTCCGTGCCCGAGCTTGAGCATCAGGAGGCAATGAACAAAGCCCAGGCCGTGATCCGCGCCATTGAGCGCGCGCGGGAGATGTAAGAGCAGGGGTCAGTTGTCAGTGGTCAGTTCTCAGGCTCGGGCCGCCACCGACACGAACAGTGAGAGGTCCTCTTATCTCTGTTCTCCGATCTCTGATCTCTGGTCCCTGGTCCCTCAGTCCCTTGTTCCCTGCCCTTCGCACTGCACTGCGCCACTTAATGCGTGAGCAGCGGAGGCGGCGCGTACGTCTTTAGGAAAAGTCATCAACCGCATTGGGAGGAGACATGGAGAAGGTGTGGAAGTGGGCGAGAAACGGCCTGGCGCTGATTGGATTGCTGGCGCTGGGCTTCTGGCTTGGAGCGGGACGCATGGTGAAGGCCTCGAGTTATGAGTCGGGTGGAATGGGCGTGCAATTTCAACTCGCGGGCGTGAACCCAACGAGTGCTCTCCTGGTGTACCAGCCGGAATCGAAGACAGTCTATGTGTACCAGGGAGCAACGATCGGCAACTCAGCGTTGCAGTGCAGCTTCATGTTTCAGTTGGAAAGGCCAGGCGATGTGATTCGGCGCGTTCCCTGCGCGGTGCAACGGTTGATTCCGTAGCAAATTACTCGGCGCCGAAGATGCGCTTGAAGAATCGCCCGATCTTGCGGAAGAATCCGGGCTTCTTCTGTGCGCCCGCCGCTTGCGCAGTCGGTTTTGCCAGCGCCGTGGCAACCGGCGCAGTAGCAGGTGGTGGGAGCGCAACCGTCTGCGGTGCATGGTCGCTGCTCTTATACACCAGAGTTGTCGAGGCCTGGCCGGTTCCCGCGGTTGTGTTTGCCGCGGTAGCCGGCGGCGCAGCAGGCGAAAGGCCCTCACTCTGCGCCAGCGGGAACTCGTTCGACTCCGCCTTGGCCGGCGGCGGGCACCCGCACGGCTCCTTTTCCTGGTCCACGACCTTCTGCAGGCTTCCGTTCTCAAACATCACCCGCTGCCCCGCCTGCACGCGGTAGAGGCCGCCATCAAATACGCTGGTCACCACCACGTACGGAGCGTCGGCCCCAGCATTGTCCACACAGGTGTCCCCATGCTCGCCCAGCCGCACCTTCACGTCTGCCGCGCTCGGTCCACCGATCAGGATACGAAAGTACGGCGTGAGCAGCGTATCGGCGTTGCGCTCGCGTGCGCTGCTCGCCGCAAGGCTCATCTCCACCGCGCCGTGATCCAGCGCAATGAGCAGGCCGGGAACTTCGTCGGCCGGTGTGCTCGAATCCGCCGCCAGCTTGACGGTGCTTGAAGCGCAAAGGTGCAGCGTTCCGCGATACGGCAGCGTCACCTGAGCTGTTCCAGGTCCCGCAGTGATGGTGCCGCTTGCAGTGATGAAAGCCCTCCCGTTCCACGCCTGCAGCGGCCCCGCAACCGATAGCGCCGCACCAGGAATGGATTTGTCGAGCGGAACAATGGCGACAGGCGGCGAGCTGAAGGCCGGAGCCTGAGCCTGCCTCCGGGGGCTGCGGAGCCGGCTGCGCTTCTGCCGCGGGCACAGCTTCAGGAGCCGGCGCCGATTGCTGCATGGATTGCGGCGTCGCCTGCGGCGCCTGAGCCCAGAACACCGACGCGGCAACAAAGGCCGCGCAAACGGCCAGAGCGAAAGCCGGCCCAAGCCCGCACAGCAAATCCGCGCAGCGAGTCGTGGAGTTCGGCACGGCGTGCATGGGTTACATGTCCAGAAAGTTGCGGATCATCTGATGCCCGCCCTCGGTCAGCACGCTCTCGGGATGGAACTGCACGCCTTCCACAGGCAGGCTGCGATGCCGCAAGCCCATGATCACTGTTCCCGATCCGCTCGCTTCGTACGTGTGCGCGGTCACCGCAAGTTCGGCAGGCAGCGACTCCTGCTCCACGATGAGCGAGTGGTAGCGCGTGCAGGTGAGCGGCGTGGGTAGCCCGGCAAAGATGCCTTTCCCATCGTGCTCTACCGCGCTGGTCTTGCCGTGCATCAGGGTTTGCGCTCGCACTACTTTCCCGCCAAACGCTTCCCCAATGGCCTGGTGCCCCAGGCAAACTCCGAGAATCGGCGCCTTCCCCGCCATATGCCGAATCAGCGGCACCAGAATCCCTGCCTCGTGGGGAGTACACGGCCCCGGCGAGAGCAGAATCCGCTCCGGCTTCATGGCTTCCACTTCTTCCGGCGTCACCTCATCGTTGCGGCGCACCACGACCTCCGCGCCCAGCTCGCCCAGGTATTGGACGAGGTTGTACGTGAACGAATCGTAGTTGTCGAGGACAAAGACCATGGTGATTCCCAGTGTACCGCGTGAATCGCCTTCTCAGCATGTTGCTTCCGCCGGCATCCATGTTTGCAAGCTTGCGCCCGCTCGCGCGCATCTGCAAAACTAACGATGGTCGGCAACCATGGTTCTGCATTTCCTCATTCAAGGCCGCGTGCAGGGAGTGGGCTTTCGCTGGTTCGTGCAGCGCGAGGCCAGTGAACTCGATTTGCGCGGCTGGGTGCGCAACACCGAGGATGGCCACGTGGAGGTCGTCGCAGCCGGCGAACCGGACGACCTGGACGAACTTCGCGCCAGCCTGCGTCGTGGCCCTCGCGGCGCCCGCGTCGATCGCCTCGTCGAACATCATCTGGCCGAGAGCGAGATCGAAGGCCTCAGCTCTTTCCAGATCGATGGCGCATGGTGAGGCGCTCCGCGCCGTTGTCATTTGTCAGTGATCAGTTGTCAGTCCGGAGTTCTCAGGCTCGCTCTCGTTACTCCCCACCCTGGATTCCCGCCGTGCACCACGCTTTTCAGCCTATTTCAAGCCAACTTTCGATGCTTGTTTCCGACTCCCAGGCTATAGACTGATAGCTGACAACTGACAACTGATCACTGACAACTGAACGAGGAGCGCCGCACTGCCATGCCGGAAGAAAGCAAGCCCGTCAACGTGGAGGATCTGAAGAAGCTGGTGCGTACCGTGCCGGATTTCCCCAAGCCGGGGATTCTCTTTTACGACATCACCACGCTGTTGAAGGACAAGACGGGCTTTGCCCAGCTCATCGATGCGCTCGCCGCGCATTACATCGAACGCAAGGTCGACCTCGTGCTGGGCATCGAGGCGCGGGGATTCATCTTCGCGCCGGCGCTGGCCTACCGGCTCAATGCGGGCTTTGTTCCGGTTCGCAAGCCGCACAAGTTGCCCGCTCCCGTGGCCCGCGTCACCTACGACCTCGAGTACGGCACCGACGCGCTCGAGATCCACGTGGATGCTATCCAGCCGGGGCAAAACGTCGTGCTCGTGGACGACCTGCTGGCCACTGGCGGCACCATGGAAGCCACGGTCAAGTTGGTCAAGCAACTGGGCGGTGTCATCGCGGGGCTGGGATTTGCCGTTGAACTTGACTTCCTGAAGGGGCGCGACCGCTTCAAGGAGTACGACGTCTTCAGCCTGCTGCATTACGACGAATAGCTCCGGCCAATTCCGCCAACGCCCGATTCGGAATCCGCATTACAATGCATCCTCCGGCACTTTTTCCGGCTCTTGCCCCTGGCCTGCGTCGCTGGACTCATCCTGGAACATCTGCGGGTCGGCAAACCGGTAGCCGACATAAACGTCGGTGAGCAAATAAAGCGGATTGGAGGGGTCATCTTCAATCTTCTTGCGCAACTGGCGCACGAAGGTGCGAAGATACTCCACCTCCTCGCGGAATTCGGCGCCCCACACCGCCGTCAACAGCTTGGCGTAGGTCACCACGCGTCCCGCGCGGCTCATCAGGCAGTACAGAATATCGAACTCCTTGCGCGTGAGGCGCACCCGCGCGCCGCGTTTGGTCACCAGGCGCTTCACCGGCTCCAGGCGAATCTCGCCGATCTCGATCGGCGCGTCCTCAGGCCGGGCCGGAGCGCGCACGCGCCGCACGGCGGAGCGGATGCGCGCAATCAATTCCCGCGTGCTGAATGGCTTAGTCACGTAGTCGTCGGCGCCCATGTCGAGTGCCTCCACCTTGTCCTCTTCGTCGTCACGCACGGTGAGCATCAGCACCGGCAGGCGGGGCGCGAAGGTGCGAATCCGCCGCAGCGTCTCGATGCCGCCGATCCCCGGCATGTTGATGTCCAGAAGCACCGCATCGTACTGAGCCGCGCGCAGCGCCTGCAGCGCCTCTTCTCCGCGAGAGGCCTCGGCCACTTGAAAACCAAGCTCCATCAGCGGAGGCCGTAGAGCTCGCCGGATTGCCGGCTCGTCGTCGACCACGAGAATGCGGATCGCTGGCTGCATCATCACAAACTCTCCTTCTCCGTTATAAGCGGAATGGCGGCAAAGAAAGTAGTGCCTTCTTCCTCGTCGCTGGTCACCCAAACGTATCCGCCATGGATCTGCGCCGCTCGCTTGGCCACGGAGAGGCCGATCCCCGTGCCGGGGGCGCGACCCGCGTACGTCGAGGAACGGTAATAGCGGTCAAAGATACGTTCGCGGTCCGCCATGGGAATCACCGGCCCGTAGCTGTGTACGGAAAAGATCGCCTCCGGCCCGGCAACCAGGACGCGGATGGTGATCGTGGTCCCGAAGTTCGAGTATTTACATGCGTTGTCAATGTACTGGGTCAGCAGCATGACCATCAACTGCTGATCGCAGCTCAACACCAGGTTCTCGTCTTCAATCTCCACGGCCACCTTCATGCTGGCCAAGCGGTCTTTGAGGACCGCGAGGACCTCCTCAATCAGTGTTCCCACGCTCACCGGCGCAACGTGAATGGCGACCTCGCCTCCATCCAGGCGCGCGGTAGTCAACAGGCGCGTTGTCAGCTCGCCCAAGAACCGTGTCTGCTCGTCAATCAGCCCCACCAGATCCGATTGTCCTGGCGAAAGATGGCCCATCTCCGCCAATCCGGTCGAGGCCGCTCGAATGGCCGTCAGCGGAGTCTTGTACGCGTGGGCCAGGCTGTCCAGCACTGTGGCGCGCAGTTGCTCGGTGCGCCGCTCGGTCTCGATCCGGCTCTCGTTGGCGAAGGCCCGGTAGCGGTCGAAGGTGATCGCAATCAGCGAAGCGATCGCGTTGTTGGTCAGCGGGCTCGTATCCCCGCGAATCACCAGGCTGCCAACCGGCACCGTCCCCAGGCGCACCACGCGGCGGCCGATCCCTGTCTCCGGGTCGTCATCCGATGTCTCAAAATAGTAGACGTTTTGAGCCATCTCCTGCGGGTCCAGGTTCCAGAAACCCGCCTGGTACACATCGTGAAGATCGGCATCGAAGACCGCGACGGCCTCAAGGTTGAAGATCTCATGCACCAGCTCGGCCAGTTGCGGCCCTGGTTCCACGTGAAGATTCATTTGCAGAGTCCGCCGCGTGAACTCGTAGAGGTCCTCCATCTGCCCGCCGCGCGACTCAGCCTCGCGAGCGTGATCGGTCACTCTTGCCGAAAGCCGGCTGACGGTGAGCGCTACGAGTACAAACACCAGCAAGGTGACCGAATTGGCTGGGTTGGCCGCCATGCTCAGCCGCGTTTGTTGCGCCGTGAACCAGCTCTGAGCCACCACCGCCGACAGCGAGACAATCGCCGCCTGCCAGAATCCGCAAAGCAACGCCATGGGAACCACAATCAGCAGATAAAGCAGCGCAGCCACCGGAAGCAGCCAGCTCAACCAATGCGCGAGCGCCGCCACCAGAATCACAGCCGCAACTCCCAAGGCGCATTCCAGCGTGAACAGGAGCAGCCGCGAGCCGGAGCCACGCGAACGCCCAAAGCGAAAGACCGAACGCGCTTGATAGCTCTGAGACAACCGGGTATTTACCTTCCACTCTCGAAATAGGCGAGGAAATCTGTCTCACGCAGAGAGAAAAACGGAAAGCCAGCCGCCTGCACCGTGTCCTTCCCTTTCCAAGGGATCAATCCCGATTCAGCGCGGAATTGCCCGCAGTTTGCAGGGTCTGAGCAGGGAAAAGAAAAGTTTATCAGGTTCTTCACCGTTCTTTCCCGGCTGCTCTTTCCCGGCTGCGCGCCCCGTGGCCAACGCCGCGCTAACCTCGCCAAACAGCCAAGAGCATGAACGGTTCTCCCGTTGCGCGCCCGTTTGGTCGGCAGGGACTCTCTTTTCGATCCTCATGCTTTCCTGATGCGTTCCTCATATTTTCTTTATGCTTTGTTTGCATTACTGGTGGTAGCACGATTTACTCGACCTACGGCGTCTATCACCAGCGCGCATTTGCCAGCCTCATCGCTGGCGATCCGAGCCCTACGTGTGCGCATCGCCGCGCAGCAATGGAAAACCGGGCCCACTCCTGCAGCGGGAATTCCCCAACGTCTCTCTGCAGGTGGATTCATCTCGTGTCACTCACAAATTCTTTTGGAGGTTTCCGATGTTCTTTAACGCAAAGGTCATTCTTCAATCGATTGCCGGAGCTGCTGTGGCATCCGCACTCGTAGCAGGCGCGCAAGCACCAACCTCGCCGCCCGATTCAACTTCTTCATCTGCTTCCGCGACCCCTGCACAAACTCCCGCGCCCGCCGCTCAAGCCGCCGCGGCTCCGGCGTCACCGTCGCTGAAGTTCCCGTGGAAGGTTGGTCCCATGGCTGTAACAGCATTCGTTGATGGCTATTACAGTTACAACGACAACCAACCCACGATTGGCGCAAACAACCAGATCAATGACCTCTACAACTTCAATGACAAGACCGACATGGTCGAGCTGAGCGCTGTCAAACTGACCCTGAACCACGATCCAGCCCCATTCGGCGCGCACTTTGACTTTGTCTACGGCCGGACGAACAACCTGGTGAATGCCGGCTTGCAGGCAGACTACATCGAGCAGGCATTCTTGAGTCTCAAGCCGTCTGCGGCAAAGGGCTTCGAGGCTGACTTCGGCAAATTCGTCACCTCGGCCGGCGCGGAGGTCATCGAGGCAAAGGATAACTGGAACTACTCGCGTTCGCTGCTCTTCGCGTGGGCGATTCCTTACACCCACTTCGGCCTTCGCACGTCCATGCCCGTGTCAAAGACTGAAACCGTCGGTGTGCAAGTGGTGAACGGCTGGAACCTGGTGACCAAAAACAATGGATGGGCGACTGTCGGTCTGACCAGCGCCTATGTAAAGACCAAGTACACGTGGAACGTGAATTTCTACACCGGCCCTGAAAACGCCACCCCCACGCACGGCTATCGCAACCTGGTTGACACCACTTTGCTGCTTACTCCAAACAATAAATTCAATGCCTACATCAACTACGACTTCGGTGAGAACCGGGATGCTGTCATCGGCAGCGGAGAGGCCGCAACCGGCGACCACAACATCAACAATTGGCAAGGCATCGCTATTGCCGCGCATCAGCAGTTCAACGCAACAACGGCGATCGCTGGGCGTTATGAGTATTTCACCGACCCCAACGGATTCGCGACTGGCACTGCTCAGCATTTGAACGAGTTCACGGGAACCTTCGAATACAGGGTGCCCAAGTTGCCGCAGACCCTGATCTCACGAGCGGAATACCGCCATGACCAGTCCAACGTGCCCTTCTTCCATAAGAACAACGTGAGCACGGTCGACGGGCAATCGACTGTGTCAGTGGCATTGATCCTGGTTCTCGGGCCACACCAGTAACGCAGTTTCAGGACCTTGAGAGGGTACGTGGTACCGGCGTTCCGGTCAGGCTCTGATTGCCAATCCCGTAAACGCCGGCGCTGCTGAAGCTGCGGTTTTTCAAGAAACCCTCTCGGCTAGACGTTCGGTCGCAGCAGTTCTCAGTTCTTTATTTCGTCCTCATGTGACTTTATTTCGTTTTCATGGGGCGGCCGATAGACTCGCAACACCGCGAGAGAATTCGGGGCCGGTCAATTCATGAGCAAGTGATTGGCCGGTCCCAAAAACCGATCAGTGTCGTCGCCCCACCAGACGCTCGGCATGTGATTCGAACGCAACCAACTGTTGTACCTTCCCGGAGGTCAGCCGCCGGGAGCCGCCACAAGAAACTCAAATCTCAGGAGAATGCTCATGGCAGATCAGAAAGCACCTCAGATGCAGGCCACCCTCGGCCTTACAGGGTTGACCAGCAACGCAATGGCGCTCATTGCCCCCGGCGCCTTCCTCTGGCTCACCTTTTTCATCCAGGCCACCACTGGCGTTGCCGGCCAGCCATCCACTGCCCCCTCCATGTGGATCGGCATCTTCGCCGCGCTGCTGCTGTGCTTGGCCACGGCCGTTGCCTATGCTGAAATCTCCAAGCTCTATCCCGGCACCGGCTCAAGCTACTACTACGCTGAGCAGGCCATGCTCTCCAAGGACAAGGCCTTCAAATACGCCCGCGTCGCCAAGTTCATCGTCGGCTGGGGCTCCCATCTCTACTACTGGGTCTATCCCGGCGTCATGGTGGCTGTCACCGGCATCTTCGTGGGCTACGTTGTGGGCTTTCTCTATCCCAACTTCCTCAGCGGCTCAAACCCAGGGCCGGTCTTCATGGGCCTGGTAGCGATTGTCTTCTCCTACTTCGTCGCCTGGATCGCCGCAAAGGGCGCTGGCGCTTCCACCGCTGTCAACATCGCCATCAACATCGTGCAGATCTCCGCGCTCGTAGTCTTCAGCGTACTGGCTCTTGGCTATCGCGCCAGTCATCCAGCAGGCGCGCCGGCCTTCCAATACGATGGGCAAACGCTCGCCACCTACAGCTACCAGTTCGCCACCAATGCCAAGGACGGCTCCATCATGCGCGATGCGACGAGCGGAGCCCCAATGCCGCTGCTTGACTCGGCCCGCAAGCCTGTTCCCTTCACGATTTCCTATCCGACGACCGACTCGAGTGGCAACTTCCTCACCCACCCAAACGCGGCCTCGGTGATTGGCGTGCACAACCTTAGCTGGATGTTCATCCAGGCTACGGTAGCAATTCTGATTCTGGTCGGCTTCGAATCGGTCACTTCGATGGGAGGCGAAGCCAAGAACCCGACCAAGCACATCCCCATCGCGGTCATTGCCTCACTGCTCATCCAGGGGTTGATCTGTTATCTCTTCGAGTATTTCGCAGCCAATTACTTCCTCAACTCCGGGTACACCATGCAGAGCGCAGCCAGCTCGGCCGCGCCCATCGGCGACATGATGATCATCGTGGGCGACGGCTTGCTCGGACAAGGCAATGGCAAGTACTTCATGCTGGCTGAAGCCTTCACCGTCTTCCTCGCGCTCATCGGCACCACGCTGAGCTGCATGAACACGGGCGCCCGCGTCACCTACGCCATGGGCAAGGACGACGAGGTTCCCGAGCACTTTGGCATGTTACATGCCGAGTCGCTCTCTCCGCGGCGCGCCATCTGGACCCTGGCCACCATCTCGGCAGTCATCGGCGTCATCGCTTGCTCGCTGGCCTTCGGCGACGCCGGTGCCCCCAGCGACGCCTCCATCGCCGCGCTGCCTCACGGCATCTTCTCCAGCTTCGGCTACACCACGCACGACAAGATGGCCGCGCTGCCCAACTCGCTGCTCGCCATCACGCTCACATCGAACTTCGGCACCTTCATCCTGTACGCGCTGAGTTGCGTGCTGTGCATCATCGCCTATTCTGAGCGCCACGACAAACACTGGCTCAAACACTACCTCATCCCGGGATTTGGCCTGCTCGCCAACCTGACCTGCATGGCGTTCTACTGTCATCGGCCCGTTCTTCAGTCTCGGCACCAAGATGGAGCCACTGACTGCACTCGGCATCTCCGGCATCTGGGGCCTCTACGGAGCCGTCTACTTCCTTCGCTCCTCAAAGGCAAAAGGGAAGGCGGCCCTGCTGGCGTCAAAAACATCAACTTTCGTAAACCATACGTCAACCAAGTCTGAACCTTTGGGTGGATCCTTTCCCCGGTCTCGCAACGAGAGGCTGGGGAAAGGGATCCACCCAATTGCCGTTTTCGAGCAAGGGCCTGAATACCACTAAAGAAGAGCATCTCGCCGGCGCAGTTGCCCGGGATGCCCCACGCGGCGGCGCACATGTTGGACGTACAGTTCGGCGAGGCAAGCGACTTCGGCAAAGTCCGCACCAACAATGAAGACGCTATGGGCTCCTTTGTCCCCGCTTCGCGCCAGCAAGCCCGCTCCCACGGTTTTCTCTTCGCGGTTGCCGATGGAGTGGGCGGCCTCGACTTGGGAGAGGTCGCCTCGGCAACCGCAATTTCGGTCATGACTGAGGAGTTCGCCAAAGCTCAGGCCGGCGCCATGCTCATCAGCCTGGTCCCGCGACTCATCCAGCACGCCAATGCCGCGGTGCACGATCGCACGCTCGAGTCCGAATACCGCGGCAAGAGTATGGCCACCACGCTCGTCGCCTGCGCCTTGCGTTACGACCAGGCCGTGGTCTCGCACGTTGGCGATTCGCGGTGTTACCTCGTGCGCCAAGGCCAGGCCCGGCAGATTACCCAGGATCACACCCTGATCAATGAACAGCGGAAGATGGGCCTGATCTCTGCGGGCGACATTGCCACATCCGACGCCCGCCATGTGCTCATTCGCTCCCTAGGGCCCGGAGATGTTCGTCTCTCCCGACACGACCGCCGTCACCGTGCAGCCGGGCGACCTTCTCGTCCTGTGCACCGACGGGCTGCACGACGAAATGAGCGATGCCGAGATCGCTGCCATCGCCTCACAAAAGAAGGACGCCGCCCAGATCGCGCGCGAACTGGTCGCCCGCGCCGTTGAAATCGACGGCGGCGACAACACCACCGCGCAAGTCATCCGCGTGCGCTCGGTGGAACAGGTCGGAATGTACCGCGGCCGTCCCTACCGCCTGCCCGTTTGAAGCCGCCATGATGCTTCCCTTCCCAGCCTCCGGTCCCTGTTCCCTTGGTCCCTTGTTCCCTGCCGGGGTGGCTTGGTCCCTGCTTTACGAAATCCTTAGTGTTTCCCGGCTCGCACCCGATAAAGTAGAAAGAGCGTCGATGGAGCGTACCGCACGATGAGTTTTTACGATGTCCTGGAGGCAGGAACAGAGCTCGATTCCTACCGCATCGACGCCCCCGTCGCGAAAAGCGGCATGGCCACCATCTTCCGCGCCACCGACACGCGCGACGGCCGCACCGTCGCCCTCAAAATACCCCACCCCGACATGGAAGCCGATCCCATCCTCTTTGATCGCTTTCAGCGCGAGGCGGCAATAGGCGAGCGCCTCCGCCACCCCAACGTCATGCAGGTTTTCGGCGGGGAACACCGTTCCCGCGTGTACATGGTCATGGAGTGGTGCGAGGGCCGTCTGTTGCGCAGCATCCTCGATGAAGGCAGAATCTCCCCGGACCGCGCTATCCGCATCGCCATCCAGGTGCTTGAGGCGCTCGACTATATCCACGCCAATGGCGTCGTGCACCGTGATCTCAAGCCGGAAAACATCATGGTCGACGAGAACGACAACATCAAGCTCATCGATTTCGGCATCGCCAGCGATTCGGCCTCAAGGCGCCTCACCTACGCCAACTTCACCGCCACGCTGGGTACGCCCGACTACATCGCCCCGGAGCAAGTGAAAGGCAAGCGCGGCGACGGGCGCTCCGACATCTTCTCCATGGGCGTCATCCTCTACGAGATGCTCACCGGCAAGGTGCCCTTCTCCGGCCCCTCGCCCTTGGCCGCCATGAACGACCGCCTGTTGAACTACCCGGTACCGCCGCGTGTAGCCGATCCCTCAGTCTCGCCTCAATTGCAGGAGATCCTATACCGCGCCTTGGAGCGCGATCCCAGAAATCGGTATGCGACCGCCCAGGAATTCCTCCACGACCTCGAGCACCCCGACCAGGTTGGAGTCGAAGACCGCCCCGAGCTGCGAGACTGGCAAAAGCGAAAGTCGCACCTCACGAGAAAAATCCTCTACTACGGCGCTCTGGCCATGATTCCCGTCTTTGTCCTGCTTCTGATGGTCCTTCTCGCGCACCGCCACTAACCCGGCTTTCCACAGGCACGGCTTCCAAAATCTTCATGAATTCTTTATACCCTGAGGACTAGGATGTCATTGACTCCGGAGCGCTTGTCGAATTTGCCGCCAACTTGCGCCCGGTGCCGGTCCCAAAGCATCTTCGGAAACGCCGTATCCTGAAAACCAAGGCCCGGAAGCCAACGCGACCAACCGGAATCTGAGGCCCTGTACCATCCCAACGGGACACTCGATCTTCCGAAAATGCCATAAGCTGGCGTCCGCTGCGCTCCCCACAGCAGAACGAGGAGCAGCGGCGCGTAGTCTTTTTCGAGGTGCTGTAAGACGACGCTGATTCACTCAAGAGGCATGGTCCTGGCGCGCATGCCATTCGCCCGGCGGACACGGCTCTGAAAGCGCTCCAGGAACAGGGCAAAAGCCTAATTCGCATTTTTCTTAACAAGTGCCACAGTTTGGATGTACCTCCACAACGAAACCTGTGCTTGAAATTCACAACAAGAAGCGAAAGGAGAAGTAAGAATGCCGCGTACTCCCGATGACGTGAAAAAGCTTGCTAAAGATGCCGGTGTAAAGATCGTCGACCTGCGGTTTATCGACTTGCCGGGCATGTGGCAGCATTTTTCCATCCCAGTAGAAGACCTTGAGGACGATCTGTTCAGCGACGGCATCGGCTTCGATGGGTCGAGCATCCGCGGATTCCAGCAGATTCATGAGAGCGACATGCTGCTGGTCGCGGATGCGGAGACAGCGCGAGTGGACCCGGTTCTCTCGGTTCCCACGCTCGACATCATCTGCAATGTGGTGGATCCCATCACCCGCAAACCCTACAGCCGCGACCCCCGCTACGTTGCGCAGAAAGCGGAGGCGCACCTGAAGAGCACCGGCATCGCGGACATCAGCTACTGGGGTCCGGAAGCGGAGTTCTACATGTTCGACAGTGTCCGCTATGACCAGAACGCGCAGAGCGGCTACTACTACATCGATTCCAGAGAAGGTGTCTGGAACACGGGGCGCGACGAGAGTCCGAACCTGGGATACAAAATCCGCCACAAGGAAGGCTACTTCCCGGTCCCGCCCTCCGACCAGATGCAGGATGTCCGCTCGGAGATCCTGCTGACGCTGAAGGAAGTTGGGCATCAAGGTGGAGGTGCAGCATCACGAGGTGGGCACTGCGGGCCAGGCCGAGATCGACATGCGCTTTGGGCCGCTCACCAAGATGGCGGACAACCTGCTTTGGTACAAGTACATCATCCGCATGATCTGCAAGAAGCACGGCATGACCGCCACCTTCATGCCCAAGCCGCTGTTCGGCGACAACGGCTCCGGCATGCACGTGCACCAGAGCCTGTGGAAGGGCGACACCAATGTCTTCTTACGATCCGAAAGGCTATGCGCTGCTGAGCCAGACCGCGAAGTACTACATCGGCGGCCTGCTCAAGCACGCGCCGGCGCTGCTCGCCATTGCCGCTCCCACCACCAACTCGTATCGCCGCCTGGTGCCCGGCTACGAAGCGCCGGTCAACCTGGCCTACTCGCAGCGCAACCGCTCGGCAGCTTGCCGCATTCCGGTCTACTCCACCAGCCCCAAGGCCAAGCGCATCGAGTTCCGCTGCCCCGATCCCTCCACCAACCCCTACCTCTGCTTCCCGGCCCTGCTCATGGCCGGTCTCGACGGAATCAAGCACAAGATCGATCCCGGCGAGCCGATGGACAAGGACCTCTACGAGCTGGAGCCGGAAGAATGCAGCCAAGATCAAGAGCACGCCCGGCTCGCTGGGCGAAGTTCTTGACGCGCTCGAGAAGGACCACGCCTTCCTGCTCGAAGGCGGCGTCTTCACCACGGACCTGATCGAAACCTGGATCACCTACAAGCGCACGCGCGAGCTGGCGCCGGTCAACCTGCGCCCCGTGCCCTACGAGTTCTTCCTCTACTACGACCTGTGAGGTAGGAACCCGTTCGCGGGCATTCGACAATCGGTGCCCCAGGGCTGATATCCAGGCCTGGGGCACGCGTGTTTTCCGGCTGGATCGGCACCCCGAGGCGCGAATCGCCCCGCCTGCCCTCACATCACCGATATTCACGCACAGTGTACCCGCGATCCGCCGACCAAGCGCCCTCAGTGCAGACGCCTTGCACCTACGCTCGTGTGGTCGTCAGTATCAATGAGTTTTCCGTCGCAAACGATCACGTCGTCGGTGTCAAGCCACAAACCCGAATCGACCGTATCGGCATCGTCTATCTTCCAAACGCTTCCGTCCTCCAGCTTGACAATCTGTCCATCGCTCATCACCGAATCCACCCAATGGCCAGACTCGCAACCGTTTGTTGTAGGGGCATGGCGCGGCTGAATCAAGCGCGGTTCCTCAGATACCGGGGCGACGGGCGCTGGTAAAGTGGCGAGGTAGGCTCGGGAATGAACTGGTAACGTGCTTCCGCTTAGGTGGTTTGTGTTCGAAGACGACGACATCTGCTGCGCTTCCTCGATCTCCGAGGCTGTCAGCGCCGCCCTCGCTGAAGACGTTAGTGCCCTCAGGACTTCAGCTCTGTGAGGATCCTTCGGGTGCGCAATGAGGCACCAAGCGTAAGCCATTGTCGGGTCCGTCTCAATCGCCATTCCGCCTTGGTAAAGCCCACAGAGGGTTAGCTGCGCACCGGACTCGCCATTCCGTGCCGCCTGCAAGAACCAGTTAAACGCTTCGGATTTGTTTCGCTGGGCACCTGTGCCGCGCAGGTAGGCAGCGCCCAGATTAAATTGCGCAGATGGGTACCCCATCAGCGCCGACTTGTACAACCATTCAAAGCCCTCGACATCGTTCTCGGGGACGCCCTCCCCATGCAAATAGGCGATGCCCACCGCATTCTCCCCTTTTCGGTTCCCGCTCTTTGCGGAACGCATGAACCATGAGAACGCGACGGACAGGTCCTTCGGAGTCTCCGCAGAGCCCTGCCTGTATTGCATTCCCAGTTGCCACTGAGCATCGGGATCGCCTGCCTGAGCACGCGCCCGCAGACTGCTGGGACTCTGGCCACCTTGTGCAAGGCATCCGGCGGTCGCAATGGAAAACGCGAATACAAGGCCGAGGAGGGCGCTGCATCCGAGCTCGAACCGCATACTCATTTGATTGCCTCGGAGAGCCAAGTCGAGTATAGCGCGGAGCCTGGAAACCCGCGCCGACGAGCTGTGGCGCGGTCCGGACATCTGCCGGGCAACTACGGGCGGTTTGGCCCCTCACCCGCTGCGACGGGCAAATCGGGACGCTGCCGGTCGCGCTGGGCTAGGCTTCCGCCCTTGGACCACTTCCCTTCTGATTTGAACCTTTGCAAGTCGGTCTGCCAGCCAAAGCAACAACTCTTCCATGCACTCGATACATAGCTTTGCATTTGGTTGCGATTCTAATTTAAGGAGTCCAGATTGGTTGATGCGTTCACGGAGTCGAAAGTATTTCTTCTTGGTTCCCCCTGTTTTAGGACCCGAATGATATTCTGGATTTTTCTTGCACCTTTTGCAGTACGTTAACATTCGAATTTATCCTTTCAATAGATATGGGACTCTGCTCATATTAGTAAGCGACTTTACATAGGATGTACTCGGGCCCGGTGAAGCAAGGCGAGTATGGCGCAAGGCGGTGAAAACCGCAAGTCCTAATTGCCCAGAAACGCTGCCACCCGATTTTGGAACCTGGGATAGCACGGGCACTCGCGGCCGGCTTATTTCAAGCCGGCCGTTTTGATTCCCGCCTCAATCTCCTCGGTCAGCGCTTCGGCTGCATCGATGCATTGGCCGCGGCTCACGTCGCGGTGCGTCACCAGGCGAATCGCGTCCGGCCCAAACGCGCCCGCCAGCACGCCGCGCGCCTTCAGCCGCGCGACGAGTTCCGCGGCGCCCTTCCCTGCCGTCAAGCCGGAAAATGACGATATTGGTCTCGACCGAATCGAGATCGATGGCGACGCCCTCGGTATTCGCCAGCGCCTCGGCCAGCAAGCGCGCGTTGGCGTGGTCGTCCGCGAGCCGCGCCGGCCCGTCTTCGAGCGCGATCAGCCCGGCCGCGGCCAGCACGCCCGCCTGCCTCATGCCGCCGCCCATCGCCTTGCGATAAACCCGCGCCCTCGCCATCAGTTCCGCCGAACCCACCAGCATCGATCCCACCGGCGCGCCCAGCCCCTTCGACAGGCAAAACATCACGGTGTCGAAGCCGCGCGTCAGCGCCTTCACGTCCACGCCCAGCGCCACGGCGGCGTTGAAGATGCGCGCGCCGTCCAGGTGCATGCGGGAGCTTGCGCGCTTTCGCCCCGTCCCAGATCTCCTCCAAAACTTCCAGGCGCGTGCAGCGCCCGCCGGCAAGGTTGGCCGTGTTTTCAATCTCGATGAGCCCTGTCGCCGCGCGGAAACCACCATACGGGCTGATCGCCGGCTCGATGTGCTTCCAGGTCAGGATGCCGCCCTCGGCCGGCACGGCGCGGATCAGGCAGCCGGAAAAGACAGCCGTTGTCGCCATCTCGTAGTCGAGAATGTGCGCGCGCGATTCCGCAATCACTTCCTGGCCGGGCTGCGTGAGCGGCGAATCGCAATCTGGTTGCCCATGGTGCCCGTGGGCACAAACAGCGCCGCCTCGCGGCCGAAGACTTCCGCCGCGCGCCGCTCCAGCAGATTGACCGTGGGGTCCTCGCCGTAAACGTCGTCGCCGACTTCCGCAGCCGCCATCGCCGCACGCATCTCCAGCGTCGGCCTGGTCACGGTATCCGAACGCAGATCAATAATTCCTGGCAAGCCTTTCGCCTTCGCCGATTTCAGATTCGCGATGTCCGCTCGTGTTCCCTATTCCCTAATCCCTCTGCTCCCTGTCTTCTACGGTATCTTCTCCATCGGCAGTTCCATCACCGGCGTGCGCTTGCCATCCTTCTCCGCGTACGCCCACAGGCCGTGGAAGTTCGCGCGGATGCCCGGCTGCGCCTTCAAAAACGCGCTCATCACAGCAGTCGCTTCGGTGCGCAGCGCCGCCGGATCGGTGACGCCCGTCGACTCATACACCACCGCCAGGTCAGGCTCGTGCAGCGAGGGATCGAGAACCACCGCATCGATCTTCCACGTGCGATCGCCATCCTGCAGCGACAACGGAAACTGCGCTCTGCGGCGAAGGCGTGATCATGCGACTGCTCCTTGCGCAGCCTGTCCAGATTCGGCGAGGAAAGAAAATCCACCGGCAACAACAGGTAGCGCGCCGCATCGTAGCTGTACCAGGCGCTCCACGGATCGGCTTTGGCCAGCCCCCGCCCGCGCACCCAATACCAAACCCCGTCATGCCCTTCGAAGACGCCTGGCCGCACCGTCAGCCCGGCCAGCTTCCATGCGGTCGCGGCGCCATCCCACGCCAGTACCAGCCCCAACTGCCCGGCCAGCGGCGCGCCCACAGCATCGGCCAGCACCACGGCGTATCGCCCCGGCGGCAGCGCGCTCATCGTGATAGTCACCGTCAGCGATCCGGTCGAATTCGAGCAGAAGAACTGCGTGTCGGCAGGCGCGGTCTGGCTGCTCGCGTCCAGCAGGTATACATTGCGCAACTGGAACTGCCCGCCCTTGACGAGCGGCGCTGCCTGTTCTACCGTCGCGCGAATTCCCTCCCATGCCGAGGCCTCCTCCGGCAGCAGATCGGCCTGCAGCGTAGCAAAGTCCTGCCCCGTTACCGCGGTCGCCAGGCGGCCGGCAATCGTTGCCAGCGCATCGCGGTCCAGCGACCCCAGCTCAGCCTGCGTGGTGCAGCTCACCGCGCGGCTTGCCAGCGGCCACAGCAGCAACGCCACTATGAAACTGCAGGCATTCTCGAAGATTCCCGATGCGCATCCCTGCACACATCCTCTCTGTTCCGAATTCTTTCAAACGATCCCTCGAACGTTTGACGATCACTGCTAGTCTAGTACAGTAGAGTGGCAGCGCATCGCGGCCCGAAGTGCTCAAACTGCCGGCCACGCATCTGCACGCAGCCGCTAAGGAGCAGATTCCGATGCGTCACTGCGAACGGCACAAACGGAATTCTTCGCAAGCTCTCTCCTCGTGCCGTCGCCTTGGTTCCGGTGCGCGCAGTCTGCTCGCATTGCGCGCCTGTGCGGCTCACTTCGCGGCTCTGTTTGCGGCCTTGGCGCTCTTGCCGGGCACGATGCTTGCCGCGCAAACGCCTCCGCGGCCGCCGGCCGCTGCTCCGGCGCACAAACCGGCCATCCGCGCAAGAAACCCGCCGCCGCCATCGCCGCGCGCCAGCCCGCGCCAAGCCAGCTACGCCGCCGGCGCCAGCCCAGCCCAAACCTCCCGACTGGCCCGCAAACGATCATCCCTCCGAGGCATCCGTGGTTTGGGACAGCCATGGCCTGCTCATCGTGGCTTCCAACTCCAGCCTGGCGCAGATCCTGAAGGAAGTTTCTACCGAGACCGGCGCAAATTGGAAGGCATGGACCAGGATCAGCGCATCTTCGGCACCTACGGCCCGGGCCCCGCGCGCGATGTGCTCTCTCAGCTTCTCGATGGCTCCGGCTACAACGTTCTCATGATCGGCGATCGGGGCCAGGGCACGCCGCGCCGCATTGTGCTCAGCGCCCACTCTGGAGGCGGCGGCGCAGCACCTCCGGCAGCTTCACCCCAAGCACGCCAACGACGAGGATACCGACGCCGATCAGCAGCGCAAGAGCCAGCAGCAGCCTGAGCCCGCCCAACCGGCGCCCCCGGTTCCGCGCGCGCCCGCCGCAGCAGTCTCCAGGATGCGCAGCGCCAGGCAGATCAGCAGTTGCAAGAGATGCAGCCAGCAGAACCCGCAAAACTGAGCTGCAGCGAAGCACGTCAGAGTCTCAGCTGAAAGCTGATCAGAGATGAAAGCTGCTTTACGAGATGCGCGCGGCCTCGGTTTGCGGCTTCACTGCCGCTGGCCGCTGTTGTGGGCGCATGAACGCAAAACCCACGCGCAAAATCGCATAGGCGGCCAGAATGCCAAACGCCATCGCGCCCATCGACGCGCAAATCAACATCGCCAAATCCAACAAGTCCGCCATTCCTCCCGCCTCTGGGTTGATTGCGACCGCTTCACCGCAACCGCGCGCGTCCTGCCGCCCGACGGATTCTCGCCGGCAGCCGGCAATCGTCTAATGCGATTGTCGCAGATGACGCGCCGCGTTGACCCTTATTTCTGTTGGCAAATAGAATACCCTCAAAGGCGTTGCTCTGTTGTTGTAATCGCAGCCGGCAACACTCGAGAGTACCCGCCGTCTTCCACAGTCCAACCATGTCCATCACGCACATCTCGGTGCGCGGGGCGCGCCAGCACAATCTGCGCGACATCAGCGTGCGCATTCCCCGCAACGCCCTCACGGTGGTCACGGGCCTCTCCGGCTCAGGCAAAAGCTCGCTCGCCTTCGACACCATCTACGCCGAGGGCCAGCGCCGCTATGTCGAGACGCTTTCCGCCTACGCGCGCCAGTTTCTCGACCAGATCGAGCGGCCAGACGTGGACTCGATCGAGGGCCTCAGCCCGGCCATCTCCATCGAGCAAAAGACCACCAGCCGCAGCCCTCGCTCCACCGTGGGCACCATCACCGAAATTTACGACTACCTGCGCCTGCTTTACGCCTCGGTGGGCACGCCGCACTGCCCCAACTGCGGCCGGCCCATCGCCCGCCAGACCGCCGAGCAGATCGTGCAGCGCATCCTGGAACTGGGCCGCGGCGAGCGCGTCACCGTCATGGCTCCCATCGTCCGAGGCCGCAAGGGCGAGTTTAAGGATTTGCTGGATCAGCTTGATCAGCAAGGATTTCGCGCCCGCGTCGATGGCGAGGTGCACGACCTTTCCGAGCCCCTTTCCCTCGACCGCCGCAAGAACCACACCATCGAAGCCATCGTCGACCGCATCCTGCTCAGGCCTGACCGGGTCGGGTGCCCCATCCTTGCCGGCTAGACGCAGGGGCGGAACGAGCCCGCGAGCCACGACTCGCCGCGAAACCCTCCGTCGAAAAGCGTCTTGAGCAGGCCGTCGCCAAAGCCCTGCAACTCGCCAACGGCCTCGTCCTCGTCGCCTTCAGCTGCCGGCCAGGAGCAGTTGTTCTCGTCCTCCATGGCCTGCCCCGACTGCGGCCTCGACGTGCCCAAGCTGGAGCCGCGCAGTTTCTCCTTCAACTCCACCTTCGGCGCCTGCCCCGAGTGCCACGGCCTCGGCTCGCTCTACGACTTCGACCCGGCCAAAGTCATCACCGACTGGTCCAAGCCGCTGCTCGATGGCGGCCTCGGCCCCGGCTCGTCGTCGCAATACCTCCTCAAGCTCATCCAGCTCGCCGCCGAGCGCTACAAGATCGACCTCAAAATCCCCTTCGAGGATCTGCCGCCGCAAGCCAGCAGCACATTCTGGTCTACGGCCCGCCCAAAGGCGAAGCGCCGCGCACCGGCTTCCACGGCATCCTCGCCTACCTGCGCGACAACGTCGGAGGAAGCGCGCAGCGACAGCTATCGCGAGTACATGATGAGCTTCATGTCGGCCACGCCCTGCCCGGTTTGCCGCGGCAAGCGCCTGCGCCCGGAGTCGCTGGCCGTCAAGGTCGGCGGCCTCTCCATCGCCGATTTCACCGCGCTGCCGCTCAACCGCGCGCTCTCGGCGGCCATCAACCTCCAATTCACCGAGCGCGAGGCGCTGGTGGCCGAGCGCATCCGCCGCGAGATCGCCGAGCGGCTCGAATTCCTCTGCGCCGTCGGCCTCAACTACCTTTCGCTCGACCGCAACGCCGCCACGCTCTCCGGCGGCGAGGGCCAGCGCATCCGGCTGGCCACGCAGATCGGCTCGCGCCTGCGCGGCGTCCTCTACGTGCTCGACGAGCCCTCCATCGGCCTGCACCAGCGCGACAACAACCGCCTGATTCAGGCTCTCGAAAAGCTCCGCGACCTGGGCAACACCGTCCTCGTCGTCGAGCACGACGAAGAGACCATCCGCCACGCCGACTATGTGCTCGATCTCGGACCCGGCGCGGGGCGCCTGGGCGGCAACGTCGTCGCCGAAGGCACGCCGGCCCAAATCATGGCCTCGCCCGCGTCGCTCACCGGCCAATATCTGAGCGGCGCCGCCACCATGCTGCAACGCGCCAAGCCGCGCCCGCTCACCGGCAAGTGGCTCACCGTCACCGGCGCGCGCGAGCACAATCTGCAGGACCTCAATCTGCGCATCCCGCTCGGCGTGATGACCGTCGTCACCGGCGTGAGCGGCAGCGGCAAAAGCACGCTGGTCAACGACATTCTTTACCGCTCGCTTGCCAAGACCATCTACGGCTCGCGCGAGGAGCCCGGCGCGCACGACGCGCTCACCGGCGCCGAGCAGATCGACAAAGTGTCCGCATCGACCAGTCGCCCATCGGCCGCACGCCGCGCTCCAATCCGGCCACATACACGCAGGTCTTCTCGCCCATCCGCGACCTCTTTGCCATGCTGCCCGAGGCGCGCGAGCGCGGCTACAAGCCCGGCCGCTTCAGCTTCAACGTCACCGGCGGCCGCTGCGAGGCCTGCCAGGGCGACGGCCAGCGCCGCATCGAGATGAACTTCATGCCCGACGTCTACGTGCAGTGCGAGGTGTGCAACGGCCGCCGCTACAACCAGGAGACGCTGGCCGTCAAATTCCACGGCCACTCCATCGCCGACGTTCTCGACCTCACCATCGAAGACGCTCTGCCGCTGCTGGCCGACGTGCCGCAGGTGCGCCAGAAGCTGCAAACCCTGGTCGATGTCGGCCTGGGCTACGTGCACCTGGGCCAGAGCGCGACCACGCTCTCCGGCGGCGAAGCGCAGCGCATGAAGCTGGCGCGCGAGCTCTCCAAGCGCCAGACCGGCAAGACCCTCTACCTGCTCGACGAGCCCACCACCGGCCTGCACTTCGACGACGTGCGCAAGCTGCTTGAAGTGCTGCACCGCCTCACCGATCTCGGCAACTCGGTCATCATCATCGAGCACAACCTCGACGTGATCCGCAACGCCGACTGGGTCATCGATCTCGGCCCCGAGGGCGGCGAAGACGGCGGCCGCGTGGTCGGCGAAGGCCGCCCGGCAAAGATCGCCGCCACGCCCGGCTCCTACACCGGCCAGTTCCTCAAGCGCTACTACAAATCCACCGATGGCCGCCTCGCTCCTGCCGATCCCGACGAAGAATCTTCCCGCTCGCAGCATGCAACAGAGCCGGCCTCAACTCCTCCGCGTCCGCATCTGCCGACCCGATTCTCAACGCGAGCCGCGCACCAACGGGAAGCGCGGACGTCAAAGAACTCCAACCGAGCAACCACCCGCCGCGAGAAGAAAGACGGAACGCCCATGACCACCCCGCCCGAAGACGAACCGCGCGAACCCGAGATTTGGTCCGAGCGACGACTCCGCCAGCCTCGGTCGCGCCCGAGGAGCCGCTGCCGAAGTCGAGCAGCCCGGCGAATTCGGTCCGTCGAGCCGTTTCCGGCCGCGCCCGAGGAGAGTCGAGCCGGGCTTCGCGCAGCTCTCGCGCCGTCCGCCCACTGAACCGCCGCTCTTCCAGTCCTTCGCTCAACCCCAGCTCCGCCCGCCCGCGCGCATTCCGCACTTCGGCCACCTCTGTCTTCTGCTATTGCTGGGGAGCATTGGCTTCGCTTGCACGGTGGCGTGCATCTTTTTCGCCATGCACTTCATCTCTTTGGCTTGCATCCCTCCACCACGTCCGCCACCGACATCCGCCTCATCCTGGCCAGCGAGGCGAGTCCTCTATCTCGTCACCTTTGGCATCGGCCTGTTCGTGTTTCCGCTTTTTTGGCACGAGGGCCTCTTTGCCGGAGTGCAATGGCGCGGCGCGGTGGCGCTCGACAGGTTCTGGCCGCTCGCCGCCACCGCCCTGGGCTGCGCCGCTCTTGCGGCCGTCGACGAGGTCCTCATGCCCGGCCCTTCCAACGCTCCGATCGAGAAGATGATGCGCGCCCCGGGAGCCGCATGGCTGATGTTTGCCTTCGGCGTCACCCTCGCGCCTTTCTTTGAGGAGATGTTCTTCCGCGGCTTTCTTCTGCCCGCGCTGTGCACGGCCTGGGACTGGGCCACCGAAGAAATCACCGCCAGAGCCGCTCCTCCGCTCGACGCCAACGGCCATCCGCAATGGTCCCTCTCCGCCATGGTCATCGCCTCCATCCTCACCAGCATCCCTTTCGCCCTGCTTCACGTCGAGCAGCAGGGCCATTCGCTGGGACCGTTTCTCCTGCTCATCGTCGTCAGCCTGGTTCTCTGCGCGGTGCGCCTCAAAACCAGGTCGCTGGCCTCCAGCACGCTGGTCCACGCCTGCTACAACTTCATCATTTTTTCGCTGGCGTTGATCGGCACCGGCGGCTTCCGCCACTTCGACAAAATGTGAGAAATGCAGGGAACAGGGAACAAGGGACCACAGGGAACAGGATTTCTGTGGTAGGTTGGCCATCACAGCCCAAGCACAATGAAACTTTCTAAGAAGTCCTGCGGCTCACCAGGCGCAGTCTGCTTTGCCTGCTCCTGCTTTATTGGACAATCTTTGCCGGCGGATCGCTCATGGGCTTTATCTTGGGACACGGGCTTGCGTCCCGGTACTACAACGTGTCGAGGACGTGAATCGGTGGGAACTGCGTTGGAGATACATGTGCCTTCACACTCGGTCCGTGGGATTTGGAACGATGGGCTGGGGCCGTTTTGGGCAATCCATCTTCTACCTTTTCTGCACGCTGCTCCTGGGCTTTCTTGAATGGCGCTCGTCGAGAGAAGCGCTACGAGAGGGAGAGGTAAAATGGGCGATTCGTTCAAGGACTTAGTCGTATGGCAGAGAGCGATTCAGTTGAGTTTAGCGATCTACAAACTCACTTCATCGTTCCCGGACTCCGAGCGATTTGGCCTGACCAATCAACTACGCCGCGCATCCGTCTCTGTCGCCAGCAACATCGCTGAAGGATACGGCAGATCAAGCCGAGGAGAGTACCTTCTTTTCCTTCGCCACGCGCATTGCCATTGACTTCAAGGTGCAAACGCAGCTCGTCATCGCAGATGGTCTTGGTTTCGGCAATGCGTCCGCGCGCCGGACAGCAGGAGAGCTCTCCGAGGAAGTAAGTCGAATGTTCGTTGCAATCATGAACAAACTAAAAAACCGAGCATAGAGGTTCTGTTCTTTCTTTTCCCTGTTCCCTTGTTCCCTGTTCCCTCTTCCCTTACAATCGCCTTGATGCCCACGCCAACCCACGCCCAGCAGCTTCTCTCGCTTCTCGCCCGCACGAGCTTCAAGCTCGGCCAGTTCAAGCTCTCCTCCGGGGCACAAGCGACTACTACATCGATTGCCGGACCACGACGCTCCACGCTGAAGGCGGCCGCCTTACCGGCCACGCCATTCTCGAGCTGCTTGAAGCCAACAAGATCGAAGCCGAAGCCGTCGGCGGGCTGACCATGGGCGCCGACCCCATCGTCTCTAACGTCGCCACGGCCAGCGCCTGGCGCGCACTCTCGATCCCGGCGCGCCGCTGCTCCACGGCTTCCTCGTGCGCAAAGCCGAAAAAGCTCATGGCACCGGCCGCCGCATCGAAGGTTTTTGCCGCGAAGGCGCGCGCGTGGTGATCGTCGACGACGTTTGCACCACCGGCGCCTCCACCATCGCCGCCATTGAAGCCGCCCAGGAAGCCGGCATGATCGTCGCCGCCGTGGTCTGCATCGTCGAACGCGAAGAGGCCAACGGCCGCCCCGCCGTCGAAGCCGCCGCGCACGGCGCGCCGTTTCTGCGCCTCTTCACCGCCAATGACGTCCGCGCGGAACATCTAAAGAAACAACAATCCTCTGATAAACACACCTGAAAAAAAAAAAAAAAAAAAAAAAAAAAAAAAAAAAAAAAAAAAAAAAAAAAAAAAAAAAAAAAAAAAAAAAAAAAAAAAAAAAAAAAAAAAAAAAAAAAAAAAAAAAAAAAAAAAAAAAAAAAAAAAAAAAAAAAAAAAAAAAAAAAAAAAAAAAAAAAAAAAAAAAAAAAAAAAAAAAAAAAAAAAAAAAAAAAAAAAAAAAAAAAAAAAAAAAAAAAAAAAAAAAAAAAAAAAAAAAAAAAAAAAAAAAAAAAAAAAAAAAAAAAAAAAAAAAAAAAAAAAAAAAAAAAAAAAAAAAAAAAAAAAAAAAAAAAAAAAAAAAAAAAAAAAAAAAAAAAAAAAAAAAAAAAAAAAAAAAAAAAAAAAAAAAAAAAAAAAAAAAAAAAAAAAAAAAAAAAAAAAAAAAAAAAAAAAAAAAAAAAAAAAAAAAAAAAAAAAAAAAAAAAAAAAAAAAAAAAAAAAAAAAAAAAAAAAAAAAAAAACGTGAAGCAGTTATCCGCCATACGTTCCTAGCGCCCAGCCCGCAAAAGCAAAGGGCAGGCTCCTCGGAGTCCTGCCCTTTGCCCTTCTGTAACGATCGCCTACTCGGAGAGAATCGGAGTGATCGTTATTCCTCAACACCGTGTCGGAGCCTGCCACCCGTGGGTGCCTGCCCAGTCGCCGTGGGTTGGGTCTGCTGCGCCTCTTCACCGCAACGAAGTCCGCGCCGAACATATGCGGCAAATTTCGCCGGAAAAATCTCCGACCTCGCGCCGTTGACATGCGTTACGTAACGCATTACGATGACTTGTGATTCAATCGTTCCGTCACAAGGGCCTGAAGCGGCTCTATGAGGAAGATGATGCACGTGGCGTAATGGCAGAGCACTGACCCAAGCTGCGTAACATTCTGGCCCGCTTGGACGCAGCTGCTTCGCAAGACGATTTGGATCTTCCCGGTTTCCGGCTCCACGCGCTTCAGCGCAAATACAAGGGTTTCTGGGCTGTGACGGTGCGCGCGAATTGGCGTGTGGTCTTTCGATTCTCTAGCGGCAACGCCATTGACGTGGACTATCTCGATTACCACTAAGGAGACTCTAAAATGCCGATGAAGAACCCGCCCCACCCCGGAATCACGGTCCTGGCCGAATGCATTGCGCCGCTTGGCCTCACCATCACGCAGGCGGCGAAGGCCCTGGGTGTAACGCGCACCACGCTTTCAGAGCTGGTGAATGGCAAGCGCGGCATCTCCGCGGAGATGGCCGTCCGGCTTTCCAAAGTCTTCGGGGGCAGCGCCGCAAGCTGGATCACGCAGCAGGCGCACTATGATCTGGCGCAGGTCCCGGCTCAGCGGATTAAGCTCAAGCGGCTGGCTGCCGCGTAAGGTCCTTCGCTTCGACACTTCTCACTGCTCGTTCGCAAAAACGAAAAGGGCAGACCCTCTCGGTGGTCTGCCCTTCGTCCTTCCGAAGCAATCAATTGCCGGAAAGAATCTGCCTACGTTATTCCTGAACCACCGACGTCGCCGCCTGACCAGCCGGAGGCGCGGCCTGGCCCGCCGGCGTCTCAGCCTGACCAGCCGGCGGCGCGGCCTGGCCGGTCGTCGCGGGCTGGCCCTGCGCCTCCGGCTCGCCGCTCATGTTCGACAGCATCTGCACCTGCACGCGCCGATTTTCCTTCCGCCCCTCCGCCGTATCGTTCGACGCCACATACTGGTCCTTGCCGATCCCGATCAGGTAAAACCGCCGCGGCGCAATGCCGTACTTCGCCGCCAGGTACTGCACCACCGCGTCGGCGCGGCGCTGGCTCAACTCGTAGTTGTACTCCGCCGGCCCCGATCGAATCCGTCCCGCCGGTCACCTCCAGAATGTAGCTCTTCGCCGATCCCAGCTTGCCGGCAAAGCTGTCCAGCTGCGCCTTGTCATCGTTGGTCAGCACGGACTTGTCAAACCCGAAAGTCACGGAAACATTCGCCACCTGCTTGTAGTTGTCCAGCCCCTTCACCACGCTGTCCAGCGAGTCGGCGCGATGCGCCACGTCGTTGGCCGCCGTGTCCGCAGCGTTCGCCGCCTGCTGCGCGTTCTGCGCGTTCTGGGTGGCCTGGTCCGCCGAACCCTGCGCCTGCTTGATGCCCGCCTGCGCGCGGTCGTTCACGTCGTGAATCTGCCGGTTGTTCTCCGCCGTCTTCTGTCCAGTTGTTCGGTGTGATCGACCAGCGGAGCCGTCTGGGTGCGCACGTAATTCTTCGTCGCGCATCCCGTCACGCCAAACGCCATCAATGCCGCAGCCGTCAACGCAAATCCAAATCGATGCATGGTCATGTCCTCACTTCTCCGCCTCCTGCCGGCGCGTCTGCCGCACTCCGGCCGAGAAGGATCTTTCCTTCGTCCAGTAAAATGCACGCCGCCATCCATTCGGAGGCCAACCTGTAACATCATTGAACAATATGGCCTTATCCCCTGTCCAACCCTCGCACGCGCCCCCGCCATGTAATTTTTACCTTTCCCGGTAAGGCTTGCTCTGATTTTCACCCACCCATCCGGCGCCAGACGCCCGAACCGCCACGGCGAAAGCGCCAGCTCTCGGTACTCGCGTCCCCGCATTCCCGCTATCCAGAATCTCGCCACGCTAAGCATCGGCATCCGCCCCCGGCGCACCGGCCCCCATCATGGATCTCTACGAGAAAATCCGCGCTCTGCCCACCCAGCCCGGCGTCTATCTCTACAAAAACGCCGAGGGCGAGGTCATCTACGTCGGCAAAGCCAACAACCTCCGCTCGCGCGTCCGCTCCTACCTGCTCGAAGCCTCGCAGGCCAACGCCAAGACCGGCTCGCTCATGCGCGAGGCCGTCGACATCGAAACCATCCTCGTCGCCAACGAGCACGAGGCCCTTGCCCTCGAAAACAATCTCATCAAGCAGCGCAAGCCGCGCTTCAACATCCTGCTGCGCGACGACAAGACCTATCCCTACGTCAAGCTCACGCTCGCCGACCGCTTTCCCAAAGTCTTCGTCACCCGCCGCCTGCGCAAGGACGGCTCCGCCTACTACGGCCCCTACTTCCCCGGCAACCTCGCCTACCGCGTCGTCGAACTCATCCATCGCAGCTTCCTGCTGCCCAGTTGCAAGGTCGATCTCTCCCGCTACCATCCCGCGCGCCTGCCTCCAGTACTACATCCACCGCTGCCTGGGCCCATGCGTCGAGGGCCTCACCACGCCGGAAACCTACAGCGAAGCGGTCCGCGACGCGCAGCTCTTTCTTGAAGGCAAGCACGCCGAGCTGGAGCGCACCCTCACCGAGCGCATGATGGCCGCCGCCGAAGCTGAGCAGTTCGAAGCAGCCGCCCGCCTCCGCGACCAGCTTTCCACCGTGCACCAGCTCCAGGAAAAACAGCGCATCGCCACCGCCGAGCAGGACGACGACGCCGACGTCTTCGGCTACCACTTTGAGGACGGCCGCCTTGCCGTCAATCTGTTCCACATGCGCAACGGCAAAATCGTCGACCGCCGCGAATTCTTCTGGGAAGACCTGCCGAGTATGGAACAGGGACCAAGGATCGAGCCAAGAGGACCGAGCGGGACCAGGAGAGCGGGCCGGATTTTCGACGCATGGCGATCAGGTCTTCAGTCTCCGCCTGCTTAAGCAGCTCTACATCGACCAGCCTTACGTCCCGCGCACCATCCTCGTCCCCGTCGACTTCGACGACCGCGAGTCCCTCGCCGCACTTCTCACCGAGCGCACCGGCCGCAACATCGAAATCGCCGTCCCCCAGCGCGGCGACAAGAAATCCCTTGTCGATCTCGCCGGCCAGAACGCCCGCCAGTCCTACACGCAGCGCTTCCGCGTGCTCGAGCCCTCGCGCAAGGCCATTCAGGAGGCCCTCGCCGACGCGCTCATGCTCCCCGAGCTTCCCCGCCGCATCGAGTGCTTCGACATCTCCCACATCCAGGGCGCGGAAACCGTCGCCTCGCTGGTCGTCTGGGAAGACGGCAAGATGAACAAGTCCGCTTATCGCAAATTCAAGGTCATGTCCGTCCCCGGCGTCGACGACTTCGCCTCCATGCGCGAGGTGGTCCAGCGCCGCTACCGCCGCCTGAAGGATCAAGACCAACCAATGCCCGTCGCTCGATCCTCATCGACGGCGGCCTCGGCCAGCTCCACGCCGCAGCCGAAGCCCTCGAATCCCTCGGCTTCACTTCGCAGCCGCTAGCCTCCATCGCCAAAAAGGAAGAGGTCATCTATCTCCACGGCAACGAAGACGAACCCATCGTCCTCGACCGCCGCTCGCCCGTACTCCATCTCGTCCAGCTCATCCGCGACGAGAGCCATCGCTTCGCCGTCGGCTACCACCGCCAGCGCCGCGCCATGCGCGACCGCGACTCCGAACTGCTAAACATCCCCGGCGTCGGCCCGCAAACCCGCCAGCGCCTGCTCACCCACTTCGGCAGCCTGCGCGATGTGCAGCAAGCCACCACGGAATCCCTTGCCGCCGTCGTCCCCCGGAAAACCGCCGAAACCATCTGGCGGCATTTCCATGCCAGACGCAGCCGTTTTTGAATTAGGTGAAACCGGTCTCGATTTTTCAGATGAACCCGCGTCCGCGCAAGGGGGATAGTCGCTGTCGTAAGGATCGTCTACCAATGAAAGCGAGCGACCGAAATCCAGCTCCATCGCTCATCACCGCGGAGTTTGTCGACCGAATGCATGCTTATTGGTTCGACTCGGTGCTTTGACCGGCTTTGACGCTGCGCTACCCTGCGCCTGCGCCTACTCCGCCCGCACCAGCTCCCGCTTCCTCACCACAATCCGCTTGCTGCACGTAGGGCAGGAGAATCGGTCAAAAAGAGCCACGCTGCCCACTGCGGCCCCGCACCACGGGCACTTCCCTTTCAACGCGTTGATTCCCATCAGCGATCCGATCAGTGGCGCGCATACGCCGGCCATAATCATCGGAACGCCGAGGAACACCCCGAGACCGGTCAGGCAAATCATTCCGCCATAAATGATCAGAACCGGCGCCGCCAGGAATCCCAGCAGCAGTCCGCTGAACGCGCTCTTCACCGGCGCCTTTTCCGGGTCGGGGCGGCTGTGCGCCGGCGTTTGCATTGCCTGCGCGCTCGCGGCTCCGCATTGCGGGCAGAACTTCCACGCCGACTCAACCTGCGCCTCGCACTTCGAACAGGTCCCGTTCATAAGACGACCGCTCCCTCACGGTCATGGGCAACGGCTCAGGACTCGACGGAAGACAGACGGCGCTGCGCGCAGGCGTTCGCCGCGGCTACTCTCGGCTTGCCGCGGCGGACCACCCAGCTTCCGCAGACCATCCACTTATCTTGGGCCCTGATTCGTCTGCAGCATGAGAGTAAGCCCGTTGCAATGGCTCTGCCCGTGATTTGCGTCACTCCATTCCCAGACTGAAGAACGTCGCAAACCGTTGATCTATGATGCAAACTGGAATGCGAACAAGCCCTTTGCCTTGTGCGTCTTTCGCCAATGTCCGAACCCTTCGAAACATGAGGCTTACGGTCTATGCTTTCTTCTGTCATGAGAATCTCGCGCAAACCTGTCCTTCCCCTCTGTTTCCTCGCCCTCGCGGCCTCCTTCGCTCCCTGTTTGCCCGCACAGATGGTCTCTCCCTCCATCGACCAGCCCGGCCAGCCGTTCTCATACTTCTCCAAGCCCACCGACGAGATCGGCCTCATGGGCGCTGAGGCCGCCACCGAAATCACGCCGGAGGGCTATCTGCGCACGGGCTTCGAAGAGCTCATGTTCTTCTCCGGCCCCGATCTTGAGCCGACCAACGTCCGCATCCGCACCCTCGAGCAAGGCCACCTGCCCATCATCCACTACGAGTTCACGCGCGACGGCATCGTCTACCGCTTTACGATCTTCGAGGCCAAAATCGACAAGAGCGCCATCATACGCGCGCGCCGTCAGGCCAAGTTTCCTTTCCCTCCCGGCATCACTCCTGAAACCGGTGTCATCGAACCCCTGTGAACTTCATTCGCGTCGAGATCACGAACCAGGCCCGCGAGCCAAATCGCGCCGTCTTCGCCTCCGGCGTCCGCTACGACGGTCCCAACACCACCGGCGCTCCTCACGGCGACAACCGTTTCACGCGTCCCGTCGAGGGAAAATTCCCCGGCGACTACCGGCAGATCGGCGAAGAGTTCGATCCAGACTGGATGAACTCTTTCGATGACGCGAACTTCTACCGCTACAATCGCGATCTCTACACGTTCCCTGAAGGCTACGCCGACCGCAGCTTCACCCTGCGCGAGCACGACCGCGACTGTCCCCGCCGATATCCTCTGGCCCACCGCCTCGGCCCGCCCCCACAACGCCCATCGGCATCGTCACCTACTCACGCCTGCTCAAGCCCGGCGAAACATGGACGCTCGACTTCAAGATGCCGTTCATTCCCAACGCCGATCCGTCTGTCATCACCGCCATCGATGAGGCCAGCTTCGACGCCGCCAAGGCGCAGGTTATCGCCTACTGGCACGACATCCTCGCCTCCGGCATGCAGGTTGCGCTGCCCGAATCCAAACCCGTCGACACCTTCTACACGAACCTCATCTACGACCTTATCGCCATCGACCACATCGGCCCCGACTACATCCAGACCGTCAACAAGCTCCACTACCACGCCTTCTTCCTTCGCGACGGCGCCGACATCGTGCATAGCTACGACCTCACCGGCTATCCGCAGATCGCGCGCGAGTGTCTCGACTTCTTCGCCAAATCGCAAAAGCCCGACGGCAACTTCCTGTCGCAGCCGCAGCAATACGACGGCTGGGGCGAAGCCGTCTGGGCCTATGGGCAGCATTACCGCATCACGCACGACAAGGCCTTTGCCGAATGGGCTCTACCCCAAATTGCCCGCGCGGTCGATTGGCTGCATCAGGCTCGCGCCGCTGACCCGCTCCACATCATCCCGGCGAGCGACGTGCGCGACAACGAGTATCGTCCAGGGCCACATCACCGGCTACAACTTCCTCGCGCTCGACGGCCTCAGGCTCGCCATTCAAATGGCTGCCGATACCGGCCATGCTGACCTCGCCCAAACCTGGCAATCTGAGTATGACGACTTCCACCAGGCGTTCTTCAAGGTGCTCGACGCGCAGGCCGCAGCGCACAACGGCTACCATTCCGCCCGCGCTCGACGGTCAAACGCGCGGCTACGACTGGGGCAATCTTCTGTCTGTGGTTCCCGAGCCCACTCTCGATCCGCACGATCCCCGCGTTACGGCGACGCTCAAGGCCACGCAGGCCAAATACGCTGAAGGCATCATGACCTACGCCGACGGCGAGTTCCTGCACCACTACCTCACCATCAAGAACACCCTCACCGAGACCATTCGCGGCGACCAGGAAGCAGGCCATCAAAGAGTTCTACGCGATCCTCGTCCACACCAGCTCAACCAACGCCGGATTTGAATTCAACATCCGCCCCTGGGGCGACCGCAACTTCGGCGCCAACCTTGCGCCGCACGGCTGGTTCGCGGCCGAGTACCGCACGCTCCTGCGCACCATGCTCGTCCGCGAAGAAGGCAACCAGCTCCATCTGCTCTCCGTCGTCTCGCCGGCGTGGATCGGCAAGGGCAAGACGATCGCCGTGCGCCAGGCGCCCACCAACTTCGGCCTTCTCACATTCACGCTCGATCAGCCTCAGGACGGAGTCGCCGTTCTGCACCTGAACCCGGACTTCACGGCGCAGCCCGAAGCCATCATCGTGCACCTGCCTTGGTTCGTCGATCTGAAGTCGGCAACGGCCGACGGCAAATCCATCCAGCCCACCAACGGTGCGCTCTCGGTTCCCGGCAGTGCGCGTACGATCGAGCTCCACTGGACCGTGAAGCCCAACACCGTGCCGCTCAGCTACGACCGCGCCGTCGCCGGCTACAAAGCCGAATACGCGCGGCGTTATCAGGCGCTCATGCACGTGGAGCCGGCCGGCGAGCGCTGACGCGATGGTCAAGCCATCTTGGAATGAAATTGGCCGTTAGGCTGCCGTGGCACTGCGCTCCGCGCCGTTTGCCTTGAGATTCTCCGCCACCATGGCCAGAAGGTCTTGCGGCGGCACAGGCTTGTTGAGCAAGGTGAACCGATGCCCTGCACGGTGGGCTGTTGCCAGCAGGTCTGACGTTGACGCCCGCCCTGAGAACAGCAAAACCTTGCACTCTGGATAGATGCGCCTGATCGTGATGGCCAGTTCGATGCCGTTCATCCCTGGCAACATCACGTCTGTGATGAGCAGTTCGGGCGGTCGAAGCAGTGCAGTTTCAAGTGCACCGTTCCCGTCGTACGCTGCAATCGCGGAATAACCGCTCAATGAGAGGATCCTGGCGATGGTGTCTGCAATCACAGATTCATCATCGACAACCAGTACGCTTGGGTGATGCCCGCTCGCATGGACCGACGGCGCTTCTCCGGTCGACACGATAGGGGAATTTCGTGTTCCGTTCATAGCTATACCTCGGTACCTCTAGTCGCACCGTTGCAAATCGCGTTCCATTCGGGCCGGTTTCTCCAATTCTCGAAGCCACATGAGGGATTTACGCTGTAGACAACCAATCGCCAAGGTTCGCGACGTCCCGCCTGGGAGCTGTGAACTTCTTACACGGTTAGGATATTTTTACTGGGTCAATACGCCAACGATACTCTAGGCATACGCCACTCGTACTCTTGCATCTCACCACAAAAGAGGAGCACGACTGTGGCACGTGACCACACCACCCATTCCGCTCCACTTAGGTTCCAGGCGGTGCGCCAGATCGATGTCCCCAAAGGCCGGGTAGGAAAACACAAAAAGATCGTCGAACAACTCTTGCGCCATATCGATCAGTTGGCCGCAGACACAGCCCTCAAGGTTCCGCTGGCTGCCCTGCCTGACACAAAGGCAAATATTCGCGCTGCGCTCAACTGCGTCACGCACAAGAAGGGGCTCGCCGTAGCCACATCGAGCGATTCCAATCATCTCTATGTCTGGAAAGTGACCGGCAAACCCTGATACGATTTTGTTCGCTTCGCGGGAAGCCAGCGTGGACACTGTGCGCATCGACAAATGGCTCTGGGCAGCGCGCTTCTTCAAAACGCGTGCCATGGCTTCGCGCGCTTGCGACATTGGCCGCATTCAATCGAACGGCCACCGTGCCAAACCCGCGCGCGAGGTCCGCCCCGGAGACAAGCTGCACATCGAAAACGAGCGCGGCATTTTCGAGGTTGAGGTTCTGCTGGTCAGCGCGATGCGCGGCCCGGCTTCAGTCGCGCAAACGCTCTATCGCGAGACCGAATCGAGCCGCCTCGCGCGCCTCCATCTCACTGAAGAGCGCAAGGCCCTCGAACAATACATCTCGCTGCCCCCGCGCCGGCCCTCCAAGCGTGACCGCCGGCGCATCATTCAGTTCCGCGGCCGCGTATGAAGGCGCCCATACGGACGAAAGCCCGGCACGAAGCCGGGCCTTCTTGCTCATTGCTCGATGAATTCGCTTACGCAATCAGCCGCTTCACCTTCTCCTCAATCACTTCCGGCGAGCAAACCCCCACCACCTGGTCGGCCACCTTCCCGCCCTTGAAAAATAAGAGCGTTGGGATGCCTCGAATGCCGTAGCGAGACGGAGCAGCCCCATTCTGGTCCACGTTCACCTTGGCCACCTTCAGCTTGCCAGCATAGGCTTCGGCAATGCCGTCCACAATCGGCGCAATCGCCTTGCACGGGCCGCACCAAACTGCCCAGAAATCCACCAGAACCGGCTGCTCGCAGTGCAGCACCTCCTGGTCGAAATTCGCATCGTTCACTTCCAAAATACCCAATCCAGCCATGATCCTCCTTGCGGACCCGCACGCGATCATTGTACAGGAAACCGCATATCCATCGGATGCTCGAGAGGCGTCTGAAGTCGCAGACCGTCGCGCGGTTTTGCGCGCGCGCAGCAGCGATCGCCGTCGCGGAGGTGGTGTGCTCGGCGGCAATGCCCGGAACCAGCAAATGCCTCGACGCTCCGAGGCTGAGCGCCAAATCGCTTGAGTAGAGCCTCGGTCGAGTACCTGCAAATAAACGGCCAGCTCCGAGCGAAGTCCGCAGCTTCTCGTGGCGACAAAATGTTCTTGCGCGCAAAGAGAAGCGCCCGGATCCGGAAGGGACCTCGGGCGCTAGAGCAGCCCTCCCCCAGAACTGCTCACGCAGCGAATTTAGGTGTTCAATCGATAAATAGCAAGCAAACTTCAGTAATAGGCCAAGTAATCAAAAATTTGATGACTACTCACCTAGGCAACCACCGTAACCTATTGATAACGCAAGATATTACGCATTTGCTTCGCCTGTATCTCATCAAACTCCTTTGTTTTCAATAGATTGACCAGCTCCAGTCCGTGAAAACCGGCAAATCGCCAGCTCCGCCGCCATGCGATTCTCAACCGCTTTTTGCACTACCCTTGAAGCACCTGCCAAGCTCTCCTCCCGGTCGACAACCACCAGAACCGCTGGCCCCGCCCCGCTCAAGCCACGCCGAGAATTCCGTGCTCGCCCACCAGCGGCAGCAGAATCGGCAAGAGTGGGCAGATGGGCGCGCGATACGGCTGATGAATCCGATCCCTCATCGCCAGCCGCAGCAGATCGGCCCGCCCCTGCGCAAAAGCCAGCCCCAGCACAGCAACCGATTGCAGGTTTGCAACCACATCCTCAAGCGAATAACTCGCCGGCAGCACCGCGCGCGCTTCGCTGGTGGCCAGCGGCTCTTGAGGCAGCGCGACAATCGCCCGCCACTCCTCGGGAGGATCGGCTCGAGCCACGCGCACCTTCGTTCCCTCGCACACAGCCGTCACAAACCCGCCCAGCCAGCACGCCGCCACATTGTCCGGATGGCCCTCTAGCCTGTACGCCTCTTCGAGAATCCGCTCCGTATCCCAGCCAAGCTGCCCAAAATGGTTTGCCAGCGCGATCGCCGCAAGGCGTGCGGCTGCAGACGATCCGCAACCCATGCCCAGCGGAATCCCATTCACCATCCGAATCGCCAAGGGAACAATCGCCCGCTCGTGACTCCGCATGATCTGCTTGTAAGTTTCGAGAATCAGGTTGTCTTCGAGCTGCGCGCACCGGTCCGCGTTCCGGCCGGTGGCAGTCACCGAAAACTCCGGCGCAGCCTCGGCTTCGATCTCGAGAAAGAAATCCAGCGCCACAGCGACGGCGTCAAACCCTGGCCCGAGATTCGCCGAGGTTGCAGGCAAGCGCAGTCGAAGAACGCCGGGCTTTCCTGTCGATCTCGGCCGCTCATCCCACCTCGCCCTTCAGCGCGGCCAGCACCGCAGCCGGCGTAGCATCCACGGTAATCGCATCCCGCCGCAGCGCATCGATCGCCGCCTCCGATCCCTTCTTCTCCTCATCCGTCAGCAGCGTTCCGCGATGGAAATCGATGGTGTAGTCCGCATCTTTCAGCGTATGCCCGGTCAACACCAGAACCACGGTGTCTCCGGAACGGATCACCCCCTGCGGGCGCAGCTTCTTCAGTCCCGCCAGCGTCACCGCCGAAGCCGGCTCGCAGCCCAGTCCTTCCGCGCCAATCTCAGCCTTGGCAATCGCAATCTCGGTCTCCGTCACGTCCAGGCACCATCCGCCGCTCTCCTGAATCACCCGCGCCGCCTTGCGCCACGAAGCCGGATTCCCGATCCGAATGGCAGTTGCGCGCGTGTGCGCCTCCACCGCCTCCAGCACCGCGCCATGGCTCGTCTCCAGGCTGCGCACCAGCGGATTCGCCCCCGCCGCCTGAATCACACTGATGCGCGGCAGCCGCGCCACCAGTCCCAGCTCGCGCAGCTCGCGGAACCCCTTTCCCAGCGCCGAGCTGTTGCCCAGGTTTCCGCCAGGAACAATCAAATGGTCGGGCACATTCCAGTCGAGCGCCTCGGCAATCTCGAATGCCGGCGTCTTTTGCCCCTCCAGCCGGTAGGGATTCACGGAATTCAGCAGGTAGATCGGCGCCTGCTTCACAATCTCCGTCAGCAGGCGCAGGCAGCCGTCAAAGTCGGCCTTCACCTGGCAGGTCAAAGCACCGTAGTCCATCGCCTGCGACAGCTTGCCCCACGCAATCTTGCCTTCGGGAATCAGCACCAGGCTGCGCATCCCGGCGCGCGACGCATACGCGGCCATCGAGGCCGACGTGTTGCCCGTCGAAGCGCATGCCACCCACTCGAATCCCCGCTCGCGCGCCACGCTCAGCGCCGCGGTCATGCCTGTGTCTTTGAACGATCCCGAGGGGTTCATGCCCTGGTGCTTGGCAAAAAGCTGATCGATGCCCAGCGCCTTTGCCGCGCGGGGCAGATGATAGAGCGGCGCGTTGCCCTCGCGCAGCGAGACCGCATTGCCGAAGTTATCCAGAATCGGCAGCAGCTCGCGGAATCGCCACACTCCCGACTGATCCAGAGCCTCTCCGGAGCAGCGCCGCTCTCTCCACAGCCATTTCAACGCGCCCGGATTCGGCCGGTCGTGGCCGCCACGCTGGCTCCAGCCGGGATATTCCACCTCAAACAGGTCCCCGCATTGGGCGCAGCGAAAGTCCGCCCGCGCCTCCGCGCCCGCGATCTGGCTTCCGCATCCAAAACAGCGCAACTGGTGCAAATTGTCGTTCATACCTGTCCCCGAAACCGCGTGCTTAGAAGTCGCATACCCTCAGCATAACCACGCGTAAAGTCGTGTTCCTGCCCACTCGGTTCGCGAATCACGCGGTTTCGTTGCTAGGTGTTAGCCTAGCAGGTGTACGGCGATTCTCGCTGTGGATGGAGGGGCTCACCGCGCCGATGCCGAAGCAACTCCTCCCCGCCCTGTTCGCCTTTCTGTTCTTCGCGCCGCTCTGCGCGCAAACCCCTCTCCGCGTCGCCGCAGCCGCCGATCTCGAGCCCGTTCTTCCGCCCATCCTCGACCAATTTCAGCACGCCACCGGCATTCACGCCGAAGCCACCTACCAGGCCTCTGCGATGCTCACCACGCAGATCGAAAACGGCGCGCCCTTTGACATTTTTCTTTCCGCGGACCTCAGTTTCCCCAAGCGCCTCATCGACGATGGCCTCGCCGACGCCGCCGGCTCCGCCGATTCCACCACTCCGATCACCTACGCCAGGGGCACGCTCGTCCTCTGGGAGCGGAAAGACTCTCAGTTGCCCCCGCCCTCGCTCGACCTGCTGCGCGACCCGCGCTTGAAGCGCCTCGCCATCGCCAATCCCGACCGCGCTCCCTATGGCCGCGCCGCCGTCGCCGCGCTCCAGAGCCTCAAGCTCTACGACACACTCAAGCCTCGCCTCGTCACCGCCGAAAACATCGCCCAGGCAGCCCAATTTGTCGACTCCGCCAACGCCGACGCCGGCCTCATCTCGCTCACCTCCGCCCTCACGCCGCGCCTCTCTGCAGACGGCTCCTACTTCGTCATCCCGCGCGATCTCTATCCGCCCATCGAGCAGGGCGCCGTCATCGTCAGCAACACCAAGCAGCGCGCCGCCGCGCACAAGCTGCTGGACTTTCTCCTTTCGCCCCCGGTGCAGGCCGAACTTGCGAAGAGCGGCCTCACGCCGGTGAAATGAGCGTAATGGACTGGCAAGCATTCGCGCTCTCGCTCCGTCTCGCCACGGTCACCACCGCGATTCTTCTCGCCATCGCCGTGCCTCTCGCGGCGCTCATCGTGCTCGGCCGCGGCCGATGGCTCGCCGCTCTCGAAGCTGTGGCCACGCTGCCCATGGTTTTGCCGCCCACCGTGCTCGGCTTCTTTCTTCTCGTCCTGCTCGGTCCCCGCACCGCCTTTGGCCGCGGCATTGCCGCCCTCCTCGGCCATCCGCTTGCCTTCTCCTTCGATGGACTGGTTGTTGGCTCCGTCATCTACAGCCTGCCCTTTGCCGTGCAGCCGCTTGTCGCCGGCTTCGCCTCCGTCGATACCGCGCTCGTCGATGCCGCGCGACTCCTCGGAGCCGGCCCCGTGCGCCTCGTTTCCAGCATCCTCGTTCCGCTCGCTCGCCGCTCGCTCCTGGCCGCCATCGTGCTCAGCTTTCTTCACACCGTGGGCGAGTTCGGCGTGGTGCTCATGCTCGGCGGCGACATTCCCGGCGCCACGCGCACGCTTTCCATCGTCCTCTACAACCAGGTTGAGAACTTCGACTACGCCGCCGCCGGCCGCACCGCCGCGATCCTTCTCGCCCTGAGCGTCTTCGCCCTCGCCATCATTTACTCCGTGAGCCACAAGCGCGGAGTGCTGCGCGGAGGTCGCGATGCTTGAGTTCTCGCTCGACGCGCACCGCGGCAGCTTCCATCTCCAGGTGGAGTGCGGCTTCGCTTCCGATTGGACCGTGATCTTCGGCCCCTCCGGCGCCGGCAAGAGCACGCTCCTGCGCCTGCTTGCCGGTCTCGACAGGCCCCACCGCGGCCGCATCACCCTCGATGGCCGCGCACTCACTGAAACGGTTATCGGAGTCCACGCTGCGGCCCGGCCATCGCCAAACTTCGCTTGTTTCGCAGCAGTCCGCGCTCTTCCCTCACCTGAGCGTTGCCGCAAACGTGGCTTATGGTCTGCGCAGCCTTGCCTCGCGATCGCCGCGCTCGCCGCGTGGGAGAAATGCTGGATCTCGTTGGCGCAACCGACCTCGCCTCCCGCCGTCCGCAAAATCTCTCCGGCGGTCAGGCGCAGCGCGTAGCCTTGGCGCGGGCGCTCGCGCCGGGTCCGCATCTGCTCCTCCTCGACGAGCCCTTCTCCGCCCTCGACGGCGCCGCCAGCGATGCGCTCCTCGTGCGCCTGCAACATTGGCTGCGCGAGAATCATGTGCAGGCCGTCCTCGCCACGCATGACGTCTCAGACGCACTGGCGACTGGTGCGGAAGTCCTGCTGCTCCGCGAAGGCCGCCTTACCGCGCTCGGCCCAGCCGCCGAAGTTCTCGCCGCTGAGCGCCATCGCCTCCTTGGCCGGCTGCAAAGCAAGGAAGACTGACCCGCTCCCTCACTTCGCCGCAATCACCACGAGCGTCGCATCATCCTGAAAGTGCGCCTCGCAGAACGCTGAGACTTGATTAAGCAGCGCGTCGCTCATCTCCGCCGCCGTGCGCCTGCTGTGCGCCAGCGCCGCCACGGCCAGCTTCTCCTCGCCGAACTCCTGCTCGTCCCGCCGCTCGCTTCGGTGATGCCATCGGTCACAAGCAACAGCCGATCGCCCGGCGCGCAACTCAATCGCCGCGTCTTCGATACTCCCACTTTGGAAAAACGCCCAGCGCCGCGCCGCCCCGGTCCAGCGTTCGCGTCGCGCCCGCAGAAATGAGAATCGGATAAACGTGCCCCGCGTTGCAGTACTCGAGCGTACGCGTCTCGCTGTCCAGCACGCCATAGAGGAACGTCACGAACTTCCCGGTCGCCAGATTCTCGCAGAGCAGGCTGTTCACCTTGGCGCACAACTGCGCCGGGCTCTCGGCGCTGCCCGCAAACGCGCGCACCGCGGCCTGCACATTGGCCATCAGCAACGCCGCCGACACGCCCTTCCCCACCACGTCAGCTATGCAAACTCCCAGCTTGTGATCGTCCAGCTTGAATACGTCGTAGTAATCTCCGCTCACCGTGCGCGCCGGCCTCCACGCCCCCGCCACTTCAAACCCCGCAAGCTGAGGAATTTTTTTCGGCAGCAGCGATTGTTGGATCTCCCGCGCGCGCTGCAGCTCCTGTTCCTGCTTCTCAAGCTGCTCCGCGCCCTTCTCCACCGACGCTGCAGTTCCCTGTTGCGTTGTTCCAGCCGATCTCTCGTTGTGTGGTACAGAAAAGAGACAAAACCGAAGACGAAGGTGACCAGAAATGGAAATTTCCAGCCTTTCGAATCAGATGGGAAAGCGTCTGCGGAGCGGGTCGAGCGAGCAGCCACACAACTGCGCTCGAAATCAGGTAAACCGGGACCGTCAGTACGAGGAGGATCGGTAGAAAGATCAGCCAGTTGAAAGGGAATCGCCTTCCCGAATAGAGGAACTCCACCCGACCGATTGCGGGCGACAGGAGATTCCCAATGCAAAGGGAGTACACCAAAACCGTGCCAGGATTGATCTGCTGGCCAATCGCCCAGAAAATGGCGCCGACGATGGCAGAAACTGCGAGATAAAGAATCTGCTGCCGAACGAAGCGCGCCAGAGACGGAGACCCTCATCATTCACACCGCCGCAACATCCAAGTACTTCTTTAGCTAAGCAACCATTCTATTGCTGCGAATCCATCTCCCGCCGGAAGCCTCGGGACTTCATCTCACATGAGACTCTTCGCGTTCAAAACCCCACCATCTCCGGCTCCCTCTCCAGCCGGATCCCAAACCGCGCCTCGACCGCCGCTGCAATCTTCTCCGCCAGCGCCAGAATCTCTTCCGTCCTCTCGCGCCGTCTGCGCGCTCTCCACGATTGACCAGCGCCAGCGTATGCCGCGACGAAATCCCTGCCGCGCCCATCGTGTAACCCTTCGCAAAACCAGCCTGCTCAATCAGCCACGCGGCGGGAATCTTCACCAGCCCATCGTCCGCTGGAAAAGCCGCACTGGAACTCCGGCACTCGCCGCGATTTGCCGCACGCGATCCGCCACTTCCTGCGAGACAGCAGGGTTCTTGAAGAAACTCCCCGCGCTGCGGCAGTCGGGATCGCCCTCCACAAGCAGCATGCCTTTGCTCAGCCGGATCTTGCGCACCGCCGCCGCAACCTCGGCGAGCGACGGCTCCTTCGCCCAGCTTTGAAAGTAAGCTTTCAGATCCGTGATACGTAATCTGTGGCGAGCCATTCTCGCACAACCGGTAGTCGACGCGCGTCACAATGAATCGCCCGCGATCCGTCGAGTTGAACCGGCTCCGCCGATAGGCAAATCCGCACTCGGCATTGGAGAACTCCACAAACGCGGCTCTCGGTCACATCAAACGCCCGCACGCGCTCGATGACCGATGCAACCTCCTGCCCGTATGCGCCCACATTCTGCACCGGCGTTCCACCTACCGTGCCGGGAATCCCCGCCAGGCACTCGATCCCCGCGCACCCATCCTCAACGGCCCGTTCGACAAAGCCGTCCCAATCCTCACCGGCGCCAACTCGAAATACCTCGCCGTCCCGATGAACTCCTTTCAACGCAACACGCAGCACAAGCCCGGGAAAGCCCGCATCCGCGACCAGCACGTTGCTCCCGCCGCCCAGCACGAACAACGGCGCTCCCCGCTCGCGCACCCACGCGCACGCCTCCACAATCTCCTCTTCGCTTGCGGCTTCGACAAACCATCGCGCTGGACCGCCAATGCCAAAGGTGGTGAAAGGGGCGAGGAGTTGGCTTTCTTTGACCCGCATTGCATCAAGGCTAACGCGTTTTTCCGAAAAACTGTAATGCGAAGCCACTTGAGCCAACTCAAGCGACCAACCCCGGGGCCCCCAACGACTGGTCTTCGTCGTTGGGGTGGGACCAACAGGGAGCGGTGACCTTGCACAGAGCCGGCAATGGCACGCATTTTCGGAAAAACGCCGTGCACCGCAAGGGGCGCACACGATAGAATAGTCACAGGCAACTTCCCTGCCGGAGGCAAACATGTACCCAGAACTGATGGTGATTCCCATGCGCGAGGAGCTTGTGCGCGCAGGAATCAAGGAAACCCGGACCGCCGAAGAAGTCGACGCGGCGCTGGCCGAGCCGGGAACCACCCTCGTCGTCGTCAACTCCATCTGCGGTTGCGCGGCCGGCAAGGCCCGTCCCGGCATCCGCCTCGCTCTCGGTAATTCCGCCAACCAGCCCGATCGCAAAATCACCGTCTTTGCCGGCCAGGACCGCGAGGCCACCGAGCGCGCCCGCAGCTACTTTGAGGGCCACCCGCCCAGCTCGCCCTCCGTCGCCATCCTGCGCGACGGCAAGCTCGTCTACCTCATGCAGCGCTCCGTCATCGAGCAGTCCACCGCTCAGGACATCGCTGCCGAACTCATGCGCGCCTTCGCGAATTCTGCGCCAAGACCGTGCCTGATCCGCGAGCGCCGTTCGATGCGCACCCGCCCTTCGTGCGCGACCACAAACTTCACGCAGCCGTCTCCCCACAACTGACCGTGGTACGTTGACCGCGATCGCATACTTTGACCAGGCGCAGTCATCAATGAGTCCGAGCTCTGCTCAAGAATGTCGACAACCCGCAGCCTCCGCCTCCAGTCGAGACGACGCCCAACCATCGGCAAGCGTCTCTGCATCAACAAAACGGCCTCCCGCAGGGAGGCCGTCGCTTCCGGATCGAAATTGTCCCCGCTCAGTCCGCCGCCTCCGCTTTCGCCAGCTTCTGCACCTTGCTGTGCTTGAGCGAATAGCCGAAGTAGACGAGCAGCCCCACCAGCAGCCAACTGATCATCACTGCCCACGTGATGAGCGCCAACCGCGACATAAGAAAGATCGCCGACACAATCCCGAGAAATGGAACCAGGGGCACCAGCGGCGTGCGAAACGGCCGATGCAGGTCGGGATGACGCACGCGCAGCACCCAAACTCCAGCGCACACGATGGTGAACGCCAGCAGCGTCCCGATGTTCACCAGATCGGCGAGTCTTCCGATAGGCAGAAACGCCGGAAACATCGCCGCGAATATCCCGAATACGATGGTCGTGATCCACGGCGTGCGAAACTTCGGATGAACCGCCGAGGCCCATTTCCAAAACAGCCCATCCTTCGACATGGAGTAGAAGACGCGCGTCTGCCCCAGCAGCATCACCAGCATCACCGTAGCTAGTCCGAAGACCGCTCCGATCTTCACCAGCAGCGAGCCCCAGCTCACTCCCGTCGCATCGATACCCAGCGCCACCGGAGCGCCGACGTCCAGCCTGGTGTAGCTCACCAGCCCTGTTAACACCAGCGACACCAGGATGTACAAGACCGTGCAGATGGCCAGTGACCCGAGAATGCCGATGGGCATGTCTCTCTGCGGCTTCTTGGCCTCCTGTGCGGCCGTTGACACCGCATCAAATCCAATGTAGGCGAAGAAAATGCGCGAGGCGCCTTTGGATATGCCGCCCCAGCCGAAGTTGCCGTGTGCGTCCTTGGGCGGGACGAAGGGATGCCAGTTCAGCTTCGCCACTTCGGGATGCCGGATCAGAAAGTATCCGCCCACCACCAGAAAGATCCCCACCACGCTCAGCTTGATAAACACGATCGCGGAGTTGAAGTTCGCCGACTCCTTGATGCCGATTACCAGGATGAACGTGATCACCATGACAACCATCATGGCAATCAGGTTGAGGGCAGCCGTCACATGCGGCAGCCCGGCATCGCTCACACCCGACGGCAGCGACATCACCGGCAGCCACTCATGCTTGTAAAACACCAGTGAAGTTCCCGTCGACGCCGTCAATTGTGGTGGAATGAAGATCCCGAATTGCTGCAGCAGGCTATTGAAATACCCTGACCATCCTGATGCCACCGTCGACGCGCCGAAGGCGTACTCCAGCACCAGGTCCCAGCCAATAATCCAGGCCACGAGCTCACCCAGTGTGGCATAGCCATACGTATACGCCGACCCGGCAATCGGAATAATCGAAGCAAACTCGGCGTAGCACAGCCCGGCAAAAGCGCACGTGATTCCCGCCAGTACAAAGCTCAGTGCTACGGCCGGACCCGCGTAGAGCGCCGCGGCCTGGCCCGTCAGCACAAAGATGCCCGCGCCAATCACGGCGCCAATTCCCAGCGTCACCAGGTTGACGGCTCCAAGGGAACGTTTCAGCGTGTGCTCGCCTTGCTCGCCCGCCTCCAGCGAGAGCATCGACATGGGCTTAATGCGCAGCAGTCTGGATATCAATGAGCGATTTCCTCCCTGGCGAGTGAATGGAACGAAACAGACAGCGCGGCCGGAGCAGAATCCTCCGGAAGGTCAGGCAGATTTAACTCTGTCCGCCGGAACTCGTTACGCAATCATACGATACAGCACCGGCCAGTCCGCGCAATACCCGGCGAATGCCGCCTTGTCCCGGCCCTTCGCTCATGAGAAATGTCTCGTTTTCAAACAGGACCTGTCTCAATCTCGGCCACAAAGCGTCTCGTCCCGAGGCAGATGGTGTCTCACCTCCGGACAACCACTGCCTCGTCTTCGGACACTGTCAGGGAACGCATCTACTGGAGCGCGGCCACCCACCGCCGGAATTCGCCCGCGGGATCCTTTGCGCGGAAGATCGCGGCGGAGACGCCGACCACACTCGCTCCCGCCGCCAGAATAACCGGCGCGGTCTTGAGCGTAACCCCTCCCACGGCAACCAGCACCGCGTCAGACCCAGCTTCTTCGCGCAGCCTTCGCACGCCCGCCGCGCCGATCGGCGCCTTCGCCGTCTGCTTTGTCGTCGTGGGAAAAACGGGGCCAATCGACAGATAATCCACCGGCTCCTTCAGAATCCCGGGCACCAGCGCCCCGCTCCCGCCAAAAGTGCCCACAATCCGGTCCGGCCCAAGCAGCCGCCGAGCCTCCGCCGGTGTCAGGTCGCCCGCATCCACATGCACGCCGTCGAATCCAACCCGCTCAACCAGGTCGGCGCGATCATCCAGAATCAGCTTCACCTTTCCCGCAGGCAGTGCCTCGCGAAGAATCGCCGCATCCGCCAGAACCTCGGCATCGTTTCCCGTCTTGTTCCGGTATTCGAGCAGCGTCACGCCAGCCTCAGCCATCTTGCTGCCCAGTTGGCGAAGAAACTCAGGGCGGCCGTACGATGGAACGATGGACGAATCGAGAATTGGGTAAATTCTAGGAAAGCGGAAGGGCATGAGATAAGGATAGACGCCGGAACCCGCGTCCGCCGGTGACGTGCGAATCAAAGATTCCGGCCGAACGTCTTTTACTTCACCGATATGTCCGCCTGCATCACGCCGAAGATGTGCCCTTCCGTGTCCTTGAAGTACGCGAGCCATCCGATGCCGGGGATTGGCATCTTGGGCACCACGCACTGCCCACCGGCGCTTGCAATCACAGCCGTTGTGGCGTCGAGGTCCGTCGACATCCATGGTGTTCACGCAGGGCTGCGCGGGATCACGCCGCGTCATCAGCCCGCCGTCGATCCCCGGCTAGCTGTCTCCTGTGCGAATGGTCCAATACTCCATGGGTCCATTCCACAACTCAAACTTCCAGCCAAAGACTTTTTCATAAAACGCAATCGCGCGCCGAGGATCCTCGGCAGGAATCTCAAAGTGAATCGGTCTTTTCATCGCTATGCTCCTGTTCGATTCCGGATTCTTCTGCTGAATAGCCCGCGCAAAGGCCAGGATCAATCTCTCGGCAAATTTGTGACGAAGCGGCCGCCAAACAGAACGAACCTCGGACCGGCGCAAACGAATACCGGGAGATCCGGCCTTGACAGAAGGCAATATCCGCAAGAAAGCCAGGGGCCGCGCGCAATACCCCGGCCCCGTCTGCCCACTGATCACTGTTCACTGCCCACTTTGCCTACATCTCATCCGCCGAAGGCCCATAGATCCCCGGAATCTTCGCGCCCAGCAGACGCAGATACACGCTCAACTGCCCGCGATGGTGAATCATGTGGTTCATCACCATCTCGCGGAACACCTGGTGCTTCGGCTCATCGATCCACGCCTGCCCGCCAAAGATAAACTGCCACTTTCGATCCCACTTCTCTCCCGTCGTCGCAACCAGTGCCGCGCGCGTTTCGCCCAACTGCTTGTCGAACTTTTCCAGCACCGCCGCTTTGCTCGCCGGCACATATGGATCCCACTTGTGATCCGCGGCGAACTCCAGCTTGTCCTTGGTCAGCGTGGTCAGCGCCCAATCGCCCGAAAAATCGGTGAGATGACCGGCCAGCCGGCCCAGGCTCATCGATTTGGGGTGGGGTTTGTAGTTGAAATCGGCATCGGCCGGGATCGCGTCGAGCATCTTGCGCGTCTTTGCGGTCTCACGGTCGAACTCGGCAATCAGTTCTTTCTGAGCGTCCATTCGTGCAACCTCCTCGTTGCCCACACAGCATACCCGATTTCAAGGCAAAGAGGCGAAGAAAAAGCGATAAATTTCCACAGTTCTGCCCACGCATTTCGCACGTCGCCGACCCAGTCCTCGAGGACAAGGTCCAGCTCTATCCAGATTTACATTCAATCATTTAGAAGAATTCTGGTCCAATACGTTCCCTCTAAGCGCCTCACGCAGGCCGCTTCTCTGCCCCGTCCCCGCTCAACCTACTGGAATCGCGTCGACACAAACGATGCCGACCAAGCCTCCTGCCAGCCCGCGCCAATTGGAGCGGGACCATCCTCCGGCACATTTGTGGGCGGAGGAATGCTCGCCGGGGCTGGCGGATCCGTTCGCAGGTAGTCGCCGTGGCCATACCCCCACCCCGGCGGGATCGCGCACGGCGGCTGGTAGTGTTGCGGAGGCGCTGCGGGCCCAAAACGCCCCAGCGCCGACTCCCACCATGGATGATCGTGATCGATAATCTCAGCAACCAGATCGCCGATGGGGAAGGCCCACTTCAGCACGTCGTCCTCCTTAGAGGCGAGCACCGAAATTGTCTCCACCTTTTGCTGCACGCCGGCGAACTCCTGCGTAAGGCATTGGTCGTCGATGGCCCCGGCCATCAGGATCGCCCGGCGCACCTGCCTCTGCCCCTGATTGATCGCCTGCAGGATGACGCGCGCGCCCAGGCTGTGAGAAACAAACGAGACGCTGGCTGCGTTTTGGAAGTTGTTGTTGACGAACGTCGCCAGCTTGCTGCCCGCATCCATGGTTTGAGCCGGCTCAATCGGGTAGCACAAGGCGTGGAACGACTCCGAGTCTCCCGGCCACAGCACTCCGACGAAAACTGCGGAGTCAGGCAGAGTCAGCAACTGCCGCCACATCAAGAGATCCTGGATGCCGGTGGCGCGATTCACATTGAATCCGTGCGTCGCGATCAGCACGTCCTTGGCGTGAACGAAGCTTTTGAGATCATCTAGATTGAGGTCGATGTACTTGGTCTGGTCGGCATAGTTGTTGCCGCCCGTCCATTGCTTGGGCTGCACTTGGTCTGCCACTTCACCGCCGCCCCACAGCATCCGAAGATCGAGAAAGCGCGTGATGGGATCCGGCGCGCTCATCGCGACCCTGCTTTCTTCACCAACTGCATCGTGTTCGCCGCCGTGGCCAGTGCCGTGGAAATATCCTTGGCAATCGGCGCCAGTGGCGTAGCCAGCAGCCCCACCAAAACCGCCGAGGCTAGGTTCGACGGGTCCGACATGCTCCAAAACTCCTTACCCCCAAGGGCCCATCCCCCAGCCACAGCGAGCAACACAGCGATCATGGCGGCGAGCGCGCGCGTCCAGTTGCGATACACCTGATCGGCATGTTGGTACGCCGCGTCGAGCTGCGCCGTCACGATGAGATCGAAGCGCGAAAACAGGTCGCTTTCCGGCTGCAACAACGCTGTCCCGGCGGCGGTTTTCGTGGCGACGGTTTTGAGCACGGTGGCGTCGACGCTGGTCTGCGCGGCCAACGCCGCGGCGTTGCCGGCGTTCAGGTGCAGCTTGACCAGCGACTTGGCGATCGCCTTTTGGCTTGCCAGATCCGTCCCGTTCACCCAGTTGGCGCGTACTGAATCAAGAATCTGATTCTTCGGCAGCGCGTTCAGCGCAGAATTGGCGTTCGCTTCTTCCGGGGACAGAGCGGCGACGGCGTCCCGAATTCCGCCAAATCCGATTCGATTGATCCACGGCATCACCGGCTTGCAGGCTTCCAGCAGCCCAAAGGCCGCCGTTCCCAAACCGCCGATGGCCGTGATGATCTGCCCCAAATTCGAAGTCACCTGATCGACATTCATGGTCGTTCCCCTCCTGTGGGAGTTTGCGATTCCCGAGTCGGCGCAAAGGGAACACCGCGCCGTCACACGGCTCTTGGATTGGCCGGTATCACTCGGTCGTCTTCACAGAATCTGGGGAAAGAGTGCAACCCACTTTATAACGCAATTGACAGCGCGGGGGAAGAGAATTTTCTGCAAGAAATCGTGACCGATCTCCGGGGGCAGTGGGCCAGCCTGGAATCATGGCCCTCCTTCCCGGCCCCCGGCCTCACGCCGGCTGCTTCTCCGCCTCGGCCCGCGCCGCCCGAGCGGTTCTCCAGTTGCTGTGAAGCGAAGCCGCAACTCCTAAGTGGCTTTTTCCTCAAGAAAAAGCCACCCTGTACGAAAGCGGAAATGCCACCTTAACTGGAGGACCGCTCCAAAAACCGCTCCATGTACCCGGTATCGAACTCCCCGGCCCTGAACCCCGCATCCCGAAGAACCGCCTGGTGCAGCGGAATGGATGTGTCCACTCCCTGCACGATGAATTGGCTCAGCGCCCGCTCCATCCGCGCCATCGCCTCCGCGCGGTCCGCCCCGTGCGCGATCAGCTTCGCGATCAGCGAGTCGTAATACGGCGGAATCACGCCCTCGGCATAGAGCGCGGTATCCACGCGAATCCCATTTCCGCCCGGCACGTTGAACGCCGTGATCTGTCCCGCCGATGGCGTGAACCTCTCGGGATGCTCGGCGTTGATCCGGCACTCGATGGCATGCCCGCGCATCTCCAGCTTCGGCGGCAGAATCGCATCCAGCCGCTCTCCGGCCGCAATGCGCAACTGCGCCTGCACAATGTCTACGCCTGTAATCGCTTCCGTCACCGGATGCTCTACCTGGATGCGCGTGTTCATTTCGATGAAGTAGAGCTGATGACTCGCGTCCATCAGAAACTCCACCGTCCCCGCGTTCTGGTAGCCGATCTCGCTCATGCACCTGCACAGCGTCCGGCCCACCTCCTCGCGCATCCTCGGCGTCACCTGCAGGCTTGGCGCCTCTTCGATTAGCTTCTGGTGCCGCCGCTGAATTGAACACTCGCGCTCAAACAGCGACGCCACGTTCCCATGCTCATCGGCCAGCACCTGGAACTCGATGTGCCGCGGCTGCTCGATGTACTTCTCCATGTAGAGCTCGCCGTTGCCAAACGCGTTTGCCGCCTCGGTAAACGCCGCGTGAAACAGATTGGGCAGTTCCTCGTTGTCGCGCACAATGCGCATCCCGCGCCCGCCGCCGCCCGCCTTGGCTTTCAGAATCACCGGGTATCCGACCTTTTTCGCCCACGCCTGCGCTTCCTCGGCAGTGGTCAGCACTCCATCCGATCCCGGCAAAATCGGCACCTTGGCCTTCTTCATGGCCTGCCGCGCCTTTTCCTTTTCGCCCATCAGCCGCGTCACCTCCGGCGGCGGCCCGATGAACTTGATATTCGACGCGCGGCACACCTCCGCGAAGTTGGCGTTCTCGCTCAGCAGCCCGTAGCCGGGATGAATTGCATCCACATCGGCAATCTCGGCCGCCGAAATCACCGCTGGCACGTTCAGATAGCTGTCCGATGCCCGCGGCGGCCCAATGCAGATGGCCTCATCGGCAAAGCGAACATGCAGCGCGTTGCGGTCCGCCTCGCTGTACACGGCAACCGTGCGGATGCCCAGCTCCCTGCACGCGTTCAACACGCGCAGCGCAATCTCGCCTCGATTCGCCACCAGAACTTTACGAAACATAGTCAGCAAGCCAGCAAGTTAGCGAGTTAGCAAGTCAGCAAAAAATCGATCGTACCAAGCGGCTCGTTGGAGCAGGCTCAGACGTTGCCGGAGAAAGGAATCGGAATGCTCTGAGGTCTGACGCACCCGCTGACTCGCTGACTTGCCGACTTGCTGACTTGCTCCCGCGTTCCACCTACACCGGCCGAATGGAAAACAGAGGCTGCCCAAATTCGATGGCCTGCCCGTTCGAAACCAGGCAGCGGACAATCTCGCCCGCGGCGTCCGCTTCGATCTCGTTCATCAGCTTCATCGCCTCGATGATGCCGATCACCTGGCCCTTCTCCACTTGATCTCCAGGCGAGACAAACGGCGCGGCGCCCGGCGACGGCGAGCCATAAAAGGTGCCCACAATCGGCGATTTCACCAGGTGCAACCCGGCATCCGGGTCGGCAGCCGGATCCGCCGCAACCCCTGACTGTCTCGAACTCGATCCTGCTTGCGTGGCCCCTGCGGAAGCCTGCGCTCCAGCGGGCGGCGCTGTCCTCAGCAGCCGCGCCAAATCGCTTAGCGAAGCCGTCCCGCTCTCCGGGGGATTGAATTTGAGCCGGATCTTCAGGTCGCCGCGGTCCACATCAAACTCGGCAACCTGATGCTGCTTCAAAAACTCAATCAGTTGTCGCAGATCTTCAATGTCTTGTTGCTTCATTCGTTCCTTCACTTCCACTTCCCCCAGCCAAAGCAGCCATCCACCGCCGTTCAGAGTTCAATCAGCGCCTTGGGTGCCGGAGTCAACACCTGCCCTCCGGTGCGAGTCACCGCCACCATATCCTCAATGCGAATGCCGAACCTGCCCGCCAAGTAAACGCCCGGCTCGATGGTGACCACCATGCCGGGCACGAGCCGTGTCGTCTGTCCTGCGCCAACGCGCGGTGGCTCATGAATCTCCAGTCCAACGCCGTGCCCGGTGGAGTGGGTAAACGCCTCGCCCACCCCCTCCCTGCGCAGCACGCGGCGCGCGGCCTCGTCCACCTCCGCGCAGCTCACGCCTGAGGCGACGGCGTTCACCGCCGTCTCCTGGGCTTCCAGCACTGCATGATATGCATTCCGCTCCTCGGGCCTTGGCTTGCCCAGGAAAACGGTGCGCGTCATATCCGAACAGTAACCTTTGAGGATTATACCGAAGTCCAGCGTGACGAACCCCCGCCGGGCGAGTGGCGCGGCCGTCGCGCGCCCGTGCGGCATGGCCGAGCGAACACCCGAGGCAACGATCGTCTCAAACGACATTCCTTCGGCGCCCATCAGCCGAGCCTGATGCTCCAGCTCCGCGGCCACCTCAATCTCCGGAACTCCCGGCCGCAGGAAGCTCAGAATGCGATCAAACAGCGTGCAGCCCACGAGCGCCGCCTCTGCCATCAGCGTCAGCTCATCTTCATCCTTCACGCAGCGCAGGATTTCAACGAAAGGCGCCGGCACGGCCTGGAAGAATCCGCGCCTCAACCGGCTGGGCAGTTCCGTCTTCCAACGCGCCAGCTCCGCCACCGTGGTCCTGGCCGGATCGAATCCCGCCATCGTCACGCCCGGCTGCGCCGCCAGCCACTGCGCCGCCGCCACCGCGGGCGACCCCGAAACAATCTGCGCCTGCGCCGCCTGCACCTCTTCGGCGGCCTGCGCCGTGTAGCGACCATCCGTGAAAAGCCGCGCCGTCCGACGCGTTACAGCCAGCGCGGCGCTCGAGCCGGTAAAGCCACACAGATAGCAAATGTCTGGTGGGTGTGTGACGAGGAGCCCGGGGAGCCCCGCGCGAGTCAGCTTGCGGCGCAGCGCGCCCATGCGGCGGAAATGGTCCACCCGCTCAGTTTTATCACGGCGGGCTTCGCCCGAAACTTCTAGCTTCTAGCCGCTAGCCTCTAGCTTTAGGGGGCAGGTGCGACTTGGCTCTCCGAAGAGCCCCTACTTCGTTTGAATCAGTGAAAATGTCGCGATTGACGCGAAAAAACTCAGAGCGAATCGTTGGAAGCTAGAAGCTAGGAGCTAGAGGCTAGTCGCTCCCTCTCGCTGCACCGGCTTCTTCTTGCTCGCGTCCACTTCGCCGCCCGCGTGCAACTCGCTCTGCCGGTCCATCCACTCATCCAGCCGCGAGCGCTTGAATCGCCAGCGATTGCCCAGCTTGAACGCGGGCACAAAACCCTCCGAGGCGTACTTGTACAGTGTGTCGGGCGAGACACCAAGGTAGCCCGAGGCCTGGCGAATATCCATGACCTCGCGCACTTCGGGAACCAACAGGTTCGAACGGGCTGCAGCGTTGCGCATAATAGCCTCCCGGAAAAGCGGGATAATGAAAGGCGAATTCCGGCAAACCTGCCGGTACTTCTGTATTTAACCCGAGTTGATCAGTTTATTCAAGGAGTTTCCGGAAGTTACAGGAAATTAAAGGAGTTTCACCCTTCTCCATCCTGTCAATATCCCTGTGGAAAAACCCACCCTATTGTGTCCCCGCCCCACCCCCAACCCAACCTGTTGCGCCCTTGAAGCAGATGGTCCGCCCCAATCACCCTACCCTTCAGCCCCGACAGCCTAGACTCCATCTCCCCGATGCGCCTCGCACGAGTGGACGGAGCGTACCAAAATTGATACACTGATTTTTGCGATCTGAACCCAAGCGGCTGCCTGCCCGTTTCTACCGCTCCGATGCGGGACGTGAGCCGGTGCGTGAATGGCTGAGAAGCCTTGCAGCGGAAGATCGGAAGGTGATCGGCGAGGACATCAAGGATGTTGAGTTTTCGTGGCCCATCGGCTTGCCCCTGGTACGCTCACTTGGCAAGGAGCTGTGGGAGGTTCGTAGTCGTTTGCCGCGTAGGAGAATCGCGCGAGTCATTTTCTGCATTGCGGACGAGCACCTCGTGTTGCTTCACGGCTTTATCAAAAAGACGCAGAAGATTCCGCAGAACGAAATCGACCTTGCGCTCAGGCGCAAAAAGGAGGGCATATGAAAAAGAAGAATATTGGCTCGTCATTCGATAGTTGGCTTCGCGAGGAAGGCATCTACGAGGAAGTATCGGCCGCCGCTCTCAAGCGTGTCCTAGCGCGCCAGGTAGAAGCCGCCATGAAAGAGAAACAGCTTTCCAAAGCTGCGATGGCGCGGCGGATGCACACCAGCCGTGCGGCCCTTGATCGGCTGCTGGATCCCGAACACGACGCTGTAACTCTGAACACGTTGCGTAAAGCAGCGTTGGCCGTAGGCCGCGAACTTCGGCTTGAACTCGTCTAGACCGATCTTTGCAACCTGCAATTAGGCGCGCGACGCGCCTCGGAAATTGGGCGAACCACCTCAAGGAAGTCTGTTCCCTGATCCCTGATCCCTGTTCCCTATTCCCTACTCCCTGCTTTCTTACATCTCCTTCCGCCACCACGCCGTCTTCTCGTCGCTCAGGAACCTGGTTTTCTCCCCGCGAGACAGATGAAAATCCAGCACATCGCTTTTCTGAAACGTGGCGCAGTCCGGCCAGCTCGAGTCCTTTTCGAGATGCGTCTCTGCCTGATGGCTATCCACCAGCGTGATCTCCGTGGGAGTGCACTCGACTACGCGTTGTGCGTAGATCCAGAAGGTATATCCGGAAGGCGGCTCGGGCGGCATCTGGTTGGCAATCTTGGTCAGCAGCAAGATGAAAACAAAGATAGCCGCAACAACTGCAATCGCCCTCACGTCAAGCGAGCGGCTTTCACTCTTCATGGCAAACCAGCGCCTCGGGAATCGCTCGTAGCGCGCCCGCCGGGCCTCGTCCCGCGCAAATTGCGAGCTGTGGCCCCGCCGCGCGCATCCGTGCCGTCAAGTATAGCTAAGCTTAACCCTACAGCGAGCCCGCCGCTTCCGCATCTGCGCACACACGCGAAAACGGCCTCCCTTGTCGGGAAGCCGTTCCCACATGTCTCGATTGACGAAGCATGAGCCCAAGTAGCGGGACGATAGCCACTCGCCGCCTTCTGATCCTTATTCCCTTGGTCCCTCGGTCCCTGCCGGGGGCCCCAGCGAGCGATTGTTGCTCGATGGGGTGGCTATTCCCTGCTTTTCAGTTCTGGTCGTCGCGGCGGTGCAGCGTCGGCGGCCCGTCGCCGGAGTCCGATGGGCTGCTGCCGGGCTGGGCGCTCGAATCGCCCGAATTGCCCGAGTCGCCTGGTCCCGTGCTCGCCCTGCGTAGTGATGGCCTCGTGACCCCCTTGGTGTCGACCAGCCGGCGCTTGTTCTCGATGCGCGCCAGCCGCGCCTTCACGTCATCGAACTCCGAGGTCGTAACCAGGTAATCGGTCTTCGCCGGCAGAATTCGGGCAATCTCCTCCTGTGTGTGCAGAATGCGGTCCGGCGTTTGCGGATGGTCTGAAAACGCCTTGGCCACCAGTCCTGGCTTGCGCTTCTCCAGCGCCTGCACCTTTTCAAAGAAGGTGATGAATGCCTGCGGATCGTAGCCCGACCGGTACATGTATTGCACGCCCAGGTAATCGGCCTGCGCCTCGAACTCGCGCGAGAACTCCAGGAACGTGATCGGAATTGCTAGTTGCGCTGCCTCATAAATACCGTATCCGGTCCACGTGTATCCGGTCATCATGATCAGCGGCACCATGCCGATCTGCGCATAGTTCAGCCGCGTCATCTCGCGCGCCGCGTGGTGCGCGCATACGTGCGCCGTTTCGTGCGCCATCACGCCCGCCAGCTCCGCCTCTTCATCCGCATTCAGAATCAGCCCGGAGTTCACGTAGAAGAATCCACCCGGCAGCGCCATGGCGTTGATCTCGTCGGAATCAATCACCTTGATCGTGAACGGCACCTTGCAGTCGGAGTTCTTCACAATGTTCTGCCCGATGCGATTGATGTACTCGTCGACCACGGGATCGGTGATAAACTTCGTGCTCTTCTCGATCTCGTCGGCATACTCCTTGCCCATTTTGATTTCGCCGTCGGTCGAGTACCAGTTGCCCAACCCGCGCGCGCCGATATCGCGATTCCCTACCGCGTTCACGTCCTCGATGCTGCCCGATTTCACCTTGATCATCTGGCTGCCCGGGTCAACCACCTTAAGGGGATCTACCCCGTCGGCTGACGCTGGCCCTGCGCAATCGCCGCCCGCGGCCTCAGTGCCCGGCGCAGGGCCCTTATTCTTCTCCTTCTTCTTGTCCTTTTTGTCTCCAGTGTTCGCTGAGCAAGGCGCCAACTGTCCGCTGCTCGCCCCACTGCTCGCCCCGCTGCCCGTCGTCGATGCGGTTCCGGAATCAGGCTGCTTCGCGGGAGCCGGCAGGTCTCCGCCCACAGGCGTGGTGCCGGGAGCCGGCTGCGCCGTCCCCGATGTTGTCTGGCTCGCCGCCGGAGCCGTCTGTGCGTTGCCGCTATCCGGCGCCGTAGCCGGCGGAGCTTGCGCTGTTGGCGTGCTGGATGGGGAATTGCCTGCAGTCGAACCGCTCGATTGTGCCCAAACTCCAGTGGCCAGCGCCATCGCCAATCCTGCCAGAACCGCCGTTCTCAACCCGATGCGATCCATTGCCCTCATGACCTCTCCTCCACCGCAGTGGGCACCCGGTCCCACTGCCCCGCTTCGCTCTATGTCTTAGACGTCAGTATGTGCCACTTTGGCAACAAAGAAAAGCCGGATTTCTCCCCGTTTGCCCCAAACCGCCCGGCTCGCTCCCCGGGACTCGCCAGACACTCCGCCTCCCCGCGGCCCTCCATCGGAGCCCTTTGAGCTTGGAACCCCCTGCGAGTACATTGGTGAGGAAAACACACAGGGAGGCGCTTTGCGGTTGAGAATTCCAGCGGCAGTTTGGTTTGCCGTCAGTGGGGTAGCGCTGCTTGCTGCCCAGGCCGCACCTCCGTCCCTCAATCCCGCGTCTGCTGCCGTGCCCCAGCCACGCAGTCATGCCAAGCCCAGCCGGCCCTCAGCGCCGTCAGCCCCTCAGGTCATCTTTGATGCCACCAGCCTCGGCTCCCCGCTCATCCTCGACAAAGGCTGGCGCGTGGGGATCACATCCGATCCCGCTGCAGCCACTCCCGGTTTCAACGACTCCGCGTGGGCCATCCGGAACGCCCAGGCCGCTATGGACGAGGTTCCCGACGAGGATGAGACGCAACCCGCCACCGGCGCCAAGCAAACCTCCGGGTCTCCCGCACAGCAGCCGCAAAACGCTCGCTCGCAGCGCTACGCCTGGTTCCGGATCCATATCAAGCTCGCCCCCAACCACGGGCCCGTCGCGTTGCTCATCGAGCTGCCGGTCTCGAGAAGCGCTTCCTTCGGCCTCGATGCTTTGGAATCGAGCCCCGACGTCTTCGCCAACGGCAGGCGAATCCAGCCCGAGGGACCTCATGGAAATGCTCCCGGAGATTATCAGCCCATCTCCCGCATCTACGATCTCAATCTCGACCCATCGGAAACCTCGCTCACGCTGGCCGTGCGAACCATGTATATCCCCTTCGGCTACGGCGCGTACACCAGCTTCTTCTCCAACCGCACTCTGCGCCTGGGCAACCACGACGATCTCCAGAGCGAACTGAACCTCTGGTCCGATCACAGCCTTTTCCAACGCCTGCCCCGCCTCATCTATTC